>NZ_JBALCZ010000059.1:0-101274 GCF_036917615.1 Nostoc sp. | reverse complement strand
TTCAGCCTTTAGTGACAGTAATCTGCTGTCGGGCTGGATTAGCTATTTACGGACTGGTTACCGTGATTTACTAATCAACGAATCGCACGTATTGGGCGCACTTATTTGGTATTATCCGGGTAAGCTTTTGGGCGAAACCCGTTTGAAAGCTTGGGCTGATAAGTATGGTAAATGGTTGGCTATATCCAGTAAAGATATCACCAAGGCCAAAGAGTGGTTTGACGGACAAGGTAGAAAAGCAGTATTAATTGGCCGCCTTGTACCGGGAATCCGCACCTTGATTTCTGTTCCCGCAGGGATCAGCAATATGCCCTTACTACCATTTCTGTTTTACACAACCTTAGGTAGCGCTGCTTGGGTGGGTTTGCTAACATACTCAGGATACGCCTTGGGTAGTCAGTATGAACTTGTGGACAAGTACCTTGCTCCTGTATCCAAAATCGTACTTGGGGGTCTGGTTTTAGGATTTGTTTTCTGGATATTCAAGCGCCAGTTAAGACGTACTAGAAGATGAAACACGGACGCTTTTGGTTTGAAAGTAGTAAAAGCAGGGGTTACATCTGGCCAAAATTCGCCTACACTATGCCAAATAATACTAGATGTGCGTTGGCAAAGCCCATCGGAGGTATCGCCGGAATTAATTTTTGGCGTATTTCTAGCTACACTTGACGCAACCTAGAATTTCTGGTTGCTCGCATTTTTGTAAGATGAGCATGACAACTTTTTACAGTTAAGTTTGAACTAGGAGCTTTCATGACAGACCAACCTTCCGCTGCTAACCCCATCAATGCTGCTGCTATACCCATGAATAGAGCGGCAGTTCCCATCAATGCTGTTAATAATAATAATCCTCCCAAGCCAGGCGGTGTTCCAGGGAAAACCATTCTCAGTGTTGATTTAGGCAGAACTTCCACAAAAACTTGTGTGAGTCGTGAACCCGGTAATGTGGTGTTCGTACCTGCCAATGTGAAGCAGATGTCAATAGAACAAGTACGCGGCGGTGTTTTTGAAGCCAGAGCTACTGACCCCTTAATGGATTTGTGGCTGGAGTATCAAGGAAATGGATATGCTGTTGGTCAATTGGCAGCAGATTTTGGGGCGAATTTAGGAGTCGGACAATCTAAGGTAGAAGCTGCACTGGTAAAAGTGTTAGCAAGTGCTGGCTACTTCAAACTCAAAGAGGATATCTCAGTCGTACTAGGTCTGCCTTTTCTTTCCTTAGAGCAATTTGAAAAGGAAAAAGCCCAGTTGATTAGCCAAGTAGGTGGTCCTCATGTGTTGAACTTCCGAGGCGAATCTGTGTCGCTGAATGTCAGTAAGGTATGGGTAATGCCAGAGGGTTACGGTAGCCTGCTGTGGTCTGAAGCTCAACCGAAGAAAAGTCCTGGCAGTCCCGATTTTACAAAAATATCGGTGGCGATCGTTGATATTGGACATCAAACCGTCGATCTTTTGATGGTAGATAACTTCCGTTTTGCCAGAGGTGCTTCTAAGAGCGAAGACTTCGGCATGAATAAGTTTTATGAATTGGTGTCCGCCGAAATCGAGGGAGCAGATAGTCAATCTCTAGCGCTGATTTCCACTGTGAATAAACCCAGAGGTGAACGCTATTACCGTCCTAAAGGCGCTAGCAAGCCCACCAATCTAGACGATTTTCTTCCCAACCTCACAGAGATGTTTTCGCGCGAAATCTGTAGCCGTGTGCTAGCCTGGTTGCCAGAACGCGTCACCGATGTGATTCTCACTGGAGGAGGTGGTGAGTTCTTCTGGGACGACGTTCAACGTCTGCTCAAGGAAGCAAAGATTAATGCTCATTTAGCAGCACCTTCCCGACAGGCAAATGCTTTGGGGCAGTATATTTATGGAGAGGCACAATTATCCTCCAATCGCGCTGCTAGGGCATAAAGCTGATGTTCCAATGGTCAAAAAAGGTAGTTAAATCCGTCACGTTCAACCCAGAGCTTGCTGATGAAAGCTTGTTAGCGCAAGTAGAAAGTTATTTGGAAAAACAACCAGACAAGACTTTCAGCGACCTCTGTAAAGAAGCCTTGTGGCAATCTTTATGTGTACCGGCTGTACAACCTGCTCCACAAACAGCAGCAACAACACCGATTGAACAACAAATCGGTGAACTGCAACGTCAAGTGGCTGGACTTGAGGAACGTTTTTTTGCCAAGGGATCTAATCGTTTGGAGGCGATGGAACATCATCTCCTGCAACTTTCTCAACAAGTTGCACAATTGGCGCTCATAGCCAATGATCGCTCGTTCATTCCGTCTCCAAGTCAATTAGAAGTAGTAAATAATACTTCTTATACTGTTGCTACCCCTCCTCAAGAGGTTGACCCCGTAATCAGTCGCCTTAGTCAGTTTCTTGATGATTTTTAAGGAAAAATCAGGTTTGTGAGCAGTTTTTGCTCATGTTAACAATCCTTAATAGTTAATACTATTAAGGATTATTAATATTTATATATGTGATTATTGAGATTTGTGTAGATGGGGCGATCGCTGACAATGGCAAATCATTAGGAGAATATTCCTGTTATCCGATAGCAAAATTTAATTTGCAAACAGATTTTATGTAATTTTTAATTAGGTGATTGCTTCAGACCTCTTATCATTTTGCTAGGATGGCGACCTTTTAGTAAAGCAACAGGAAAGTTTTCAGATTCAATGCTGAAAAAAGAAGTCTGTTCTTTTTGACACAGAGTACGAGCGCTATTAGGTACTTTATCACTGAGATGTTTCATTAGATGAGAAATCTTGAGAAAATTTTCATGAGCCTGATTGGCTTCTCCCTTCATCGCTTCAATGAGATGGTAAGTGTAAATACTCATTTGTTTATCAGGTTTAATCCAAGAACTTTCTTCTCCTTGAGATGAAGTAAAAACCACCCGACCCTTACCTTGTTTTAAGTCATTAACGACGCTTTTTGGAATAGGAATTTCCTCAAAGTCAGAAGGAATTTTTTTAGCTGTCGCCATTCCTGCTGCATGACAGCTATCAATGATAACCAGGAGTCGTTCAGATTTAATCTGGCGCAAAGCATTAGTAAATTCTTCTGCACTTAAAGATGAGTTTTCAAGGTCGAAAGGGTTAATATCATGTGGTAACAAGTAGTAACGATTTTGACTTTTACTAAACCATCCATGACCTGAATAGTAAACAACTACCGTAGCTTTTGGGTTAGCTTCCGCTTGTTCTTTGAGCCAGTTCAATTCTTCCAAAATTTTAGTACGTGTAGCGTCTTGATCGTATAAAAGCCGAACATGCTCTGAGTCATTAAGATAAGCACAAAAATTGGGGTCAACTAAAACTTGATGAAGTGCTTGAACATCTTTGACAGTCACTGGTAAGGATAAAGGCTGATAAGCAGATTCTCCAACACCAATAAGTAAAGCATAGCCATGAGCAAATGTAGAAGTTTTTGGGTCAAGATTACTTGTTGATAGTGAATTTTTTCGTTTAACCCAATACATATAAACTATATAACCATTTAAGCCAGATAGTGTTAATAATCCTATAAATAAAATTATCAAATTAGTTCGAGATATATTAATAACAATTGGTTCATTTGGTTGAGAATTTTGTTTATAAGCTGGGAAATTTGAATCACTAATATGTTTGTGAATTAGTATCTGTATATCATTTTTCTTCCTGCTCAAAAAATTGTTGATAATGTTTACCCATTCATTATCATCACTTGGCAGTATTAATCTATAACTTTCGTACCCAATCATTAACTCTGAATCAATGTAAAATTCATTTGGTTTTTTTACTTCTAAGTCTTTTAAGAAGTCTTTTGTCAAAATTTCGTCAGTAGCTAATGCATCAAGTTTTTTTTCATCATTTAAAAGATCATCAATAGCACCTGCCCTACCACCCTTTAACCTTACGATATCTACTTCATGTGAAATCAGTTCATTAAAGAACGATTCAAGTCTACTAGCTGTTGTAGTATCATCAATCACTCCAATTCTCAGTTTGAAATTATTAGGAAAATTATTATATGGCGTATTATTAAATTTATCCTTTTGAGATTTACGTATAATAAATATAGTTTTATTTGTAAAAAATTTATCAGAAAACTTAATCTTTGGTTTGTCTTTCCTAATGGAATCAGAACCACATTCGCCAGCCAGATGAAGATTATTCTCGTAAGGATATCGAGTAAATTCAAACCTTTTTTCAATAGGAAGTGGGTATTTGACTATATTAACATCATTTGTTTTGTGACGAATTTATTTTCCTTTAAATATTTATCCAGTAAACTTACTAAATCTGTGCAAACACCTTGTAAGTGTTTATGTGTATCTTCAAAGCTAAAAGGAGGAGAAGCTGTTCTGATTCCCCAATTCATTTTCTTACTAACATTAGCTTCTTGCAAAATTCTAGAAGATGCTGAACTTTGAACTTGAGATATCTGCGCTACTACAGCGGAATTTAATAGCAGAGTTACTCCTGTTAAAGTCGTAAAAAACAAATTCTTTATCGTTATAATTTTTAGTAACAACACTACTTCTGCAATCCTAAAATTTTAGTTGATTTGCTTCAAATATTAATACAGTGTATATGACAAATCAACTACATTTAGTAAATCGAAGTGACTTCATTGATGCAAATAGATATAAAACAGTCTTGACAAAAACCTTGTTTAATGAATAGACAAAAGGATCAGATTTATCGTTTGATTTCTTTTAGAAGGATCAAAGCGATGTCTACAACAAGCTCGTCTACACATCTTTATATGCACAAATTCGCTCATTTTTGTGTTAAAACAGGCGAATATTATCAGTACATATTATTACTAGATTCTTTTTTTACTCTGCACACTGTATAAATGCTAGAATCCTCAAGTAGACAGTTAGGATACCTAGATGCCAGTTGTAGCTAACTCAATCAAGTTTGGTACAGACGGCTGGCGGGGCGTTATTGGTGACGAGTTCACCTTTGAACGTCTAGCCCTGGTCGCGCCAGTTGCCGCAAAAGTATTATATGATACATATTTTTCTCAGGTGGGTAGCCGGACAATAATTGTTGGTTACGATCGCCGATTCATGGCTGAAGATTTTGCTCGTGCTGTCGCCGATACTGTCACCGCTGTCGGATTTGATGTGCTACTGAGCGAGAGTTATGCTCCAACCCCAGCTTATAGTTGGGCAGCAAAACAACTTAATGCTTTAGGGGCACTGGTAATTACAGCCAGCCATAATCCGGGTGCATATTTAGGTTTAAAAGTCAAAGGTTATTTTGGTGGATCGGTGTCGCCAGAAGTCACAAAAGAAATAGAAGCGCAGTTGGCGGTTGGAGTACCACTAGCAGCTACCCCAGGCAAGCAAGAAAAATTCGATCCCTGGCCCAGTTATACACAAGCGTTAGAAGGTAAAGTTGATATCGCCAAACTTCGAGAAGCGATCGCCTCTGGTAAATTAACCTTATTTGCCGATGTGATGCATGGCGCTGCTGCTAGTGGATTGGCGAGACTACTAGGCGATGGGGTCAAAGAAATCAACAGTGAACGCGACCCCCTCTTTGGTGGCGGTGCGCCGGAACCCTTACCTAAATACCTTTCAAAGCTATTTGAAGTCATCAAAACTCACCGAGAAACTGATAAATCAGGTTTAACGGTGGGGTTGGTATTTGATGGGGACTGCGATCGCATTGCAGCGGTGGATGGAGAAGCCAACTTCTTAAGTTCTCAAGTATTAATCCCGATATTAATCGACCACTTAACCCTGCGGCGCGGCTTTACTGGTGAAATAGTCAAAACTGTTAGTGGTTCCGACTTGATGCCTCTTGTAGCAGCACAACATAACCTGTCAGTATTTGAGACAGCAGTTGGTTATAAATACATCGCTGACAGAATGTTAGTAGCAAAAGTGTTGCTGGGTGGCGAAGAGTCGGGAGGAATCGGCTATGGCAGCCATATTCCCGAACGCGATGCACTGTTGTCGGCATTGTACGTCCTAGAGGCGATCGTAGAATCTGGTTTGGATTTAGGTGAATATTATCGCCACTTGCAGAAACAAACAGGGTTTAGTTCAGCATACGATCGCATTGATTTACCCTTAGCAAGTATGGAAGTGCGATCGCGCCTTTTGCAACAACTACAAACTCAACCCTTAATAGAAATTGCAGGGTTAGCAGTGATTGATTGCCAAACAATTGACGGCTACAAATATCGCCTAGCTGATAAAAGCTGGTTAATGATTAGGTTTAGCGGTACTGAGCCAGTTTTACGCTTGTACTGCGAAGCCCCGACAATTGAGCAAGTGCATCAAACTCTTGCTTGGGCGAAACAGTGGGCGGAGTAAAATTAGTGAGGAGTTGAGAGTTAGGAGTTATTAATTCCTAACTCATAACTCATCACTCCTAATTAATAATTCGTAATTCATGACATTACTTGTAGTCGCCACAGGAAATCCCGGTAAATTGCGGGAAATGCAAGCTTACCTGACAAATTCTGGTTGGGAATTAACCCTCAAACCTGAAGAATTGGAAATTGAAGAGACGGGCGAAACCTTTGCCGCCAACGCTTGTTTGAAAGCCTCACAAATTGCTAAAGCCACAGAAAACTGGGCAATTGCTGATGATTCGGGCTTGCAAGTAGATGCCCTAAATGGCGCACCAGGGGTATATTCTGCACGTTACGCCAAAACCGACTCAGAACGCATTGCTAGGGTATTGAGGGAATTAGGTAACGAAGTCAATCGGCAAGCTCAATTTGTTTGTGCAGTAGCGATCGCTCGTCCTGATGGTGCGATCGTATTACAATCTGAAGGTATTTGTCGCGGCGAAATTCTCTACGCACCGCGTGGTAATACTGGTTTCGGCTACGATCCAATTTTTTATGTGCAAGAGTTGCAATTGACCTTTGCTGAGATGACGCCACAAATCAAGAGGTCAATCAGTCATCGAGGCAAAGCTTTTGCTGCTTTACTTCCGCAACTAGACACATTGTTTAGTCATGAGTCCTGAGTTAGGGAGAAGATAAGTCACTATTTGGCTTTACTCGTTTTAAATTGACTTCAAAATAATTATGTAGAAATTGAAAAAATTGGATGGACTAGAGAAATGGAAAGCAAAGACATAAGCTTAACCTCCTGTTAATATGGTTTTATCTTGCTTGATTATCCCTGTTTTGTCACTCTCCGAAAACAAAAATCAAAAGCAATGTTTAAACCTTAGACTAGGGTTAGGTTTGTGGCTTTATTTTCTACTATTATAAACATCATCATTGCTTTATGATGAAACTCTTGTGTAGCAAGGATTTCATCTTTTTCTGTGAGGAAAGTGACAGAAGAGGGATAAGTAAAAAACTTTCGTTGCTATTTCTTACTTTTATTTATGTCCATTTCAAACTCAATAAAAGGCATTGCTGATTTAAGAAATGAAAAACTATCTTAAAATTAAGATTTTTGATATATTTCATTCTACTATTCAGCAAAGCCCACTATACTGCCACTCAGTACTCAGTATTTAGTACTCAAACTGCTTCTGTGTTCTTTTCCCCGGTACGAATCCGAATCACTTGCTCAACAGGCGAGATGAAAATTTTACCATCGCCGATTTCACCAGTGCGGGCAGCGGCAATAATTTTGTCTACTACCATATCAACCTGATTGTCGTCAACTACGATTTCCACTTTCAGTTTTTGCAGAAACTCAACGGTATACTCAGAACCGCGATACCGTTCAGTTTGACCTTTCTGGCGTCCGAACCCCCGGACTTCAGAAACAGTCATGCCAACAATACCAGCGTTAACTAAAGCAATTTTTACCTCATCTAGCTTAAATGGGCGGATAATAGCTTCTACTTTTTTCATCTTCTTGACTCCTGACTTCTACTAGCTTCGTTTATATATCTAACCAGATCCGCTGTCTGAAGCTGTAACTAGCAGTGCTTTTCCTAAAACATATGTAATAATTACCACTTTTTTAAAGTTTAGATGCTTTGGGACATGAGAAGCGGTAAGGATTTATTAATTGGATAATCTTTGAGGTTCTAACATAAAGAAGTTGCGGTCAAGTTAGCCTTTTATGTAGCTTTTATAACTTAAAAATAGATAAATTCTGCTGTCTAGCAGATATGTTCAGATATTTAGAGAGTGATTGCAGACAAATTGCTCAGTAGGCCGAAAGCCTGCTGCTGACTGTGGAAGTGTCAACTAACGTTTCTGATGTTCAAACAAAGGACGCACAACGAAATATCCAGCACTAAAGGCAGTAAGCATGATTAACAAGATAGTGATAATTAACCACCAACCACTGACTTCCTTGGCATCTGGCTCAGTAGTGGAATAATAACTTACTTGTTGCTCTTCTATAAAAACTGGTTCTGGTATCGGGAAATTCATTTCCATTACAGGTGTAGAAAAGTCTTGGCGGCGGCTTTTTTCGGGTGGCGCTTTGGGCACAACGGGTGGACGCGAACGAGAAACCTGCTGAGGTGGACGCGCTTGGGTTACTGGCTGTTTGGCGGCACTTTTAACATCGCCAGAAGCTTGGGTAGCTTGGTGATAACTAGGTGTAACATGGGAATCCACAAACTTTTGCAAGTGAGAAAAAGACTCAACGACTTTGGTAATTTCTTGGCGTAGTAGTTGATTTTCTTGTGCTAATTGCTGATTTTGGGTGGTGAGTGCATTTAGCCTTGCCTGTGCTGCTTGCAACTCCGTTGACAATTCCCTGTATACAGATAGTGGTACAGAGGGAGGGTAGGCTTGAGTAGTCGGTGTTGGCAAATTCCTGTGAACAGAACCTATGGTTGTTCGCATCGGGGGCTTGGTATTAAAAATCAAGGTAATTAGATCGTACAGAGATGCTAACAAAGATAGTCAGCCCTGAAACTATGCCCAAGAATAATAGAAAAATGCCGAAAGGGCAAAGATTTCTTATTTACATTTTGGATATGGTCAGTGAACAGCTTGATAACTGCCAACAAGGTTAATTTCGTAACAATGGGAAGAAATGTCCTACAGGCCCTTGCCCTTCGCCAATATCTAGGGCATAAATGAGTGCAGTAGTCACATACTCCTTTGCCTGTTGCACTGCTTGCCACAAGTCTTTTCCCTTAGCCAGATTAGCAGCGATCGCAGCCGATAGTGTACAACCAGTACCGTGGGTATTTTTTGTCTCTACTTGCTGGCAAGTCAAAACTTCCAACTTCTCCCCATCAAACCAGATATCAACGCCACGCATATCTCCCTGCATACCTCCGCCCTTGACTAAAACAGCCTTTGTCCGTAAAGTCTTGTGAATAATTTCAGCAGCGGCTTGCATATCCTCCAAGGAATTGATTTGTAAACCGCTCAAAATCTGGGCTTCATAGCGATTGGGCGTGATGATAACCGCCTTGGGAATCAGGGCATGGCAAAGAGTCTTCACCGCATCATCATCAATCAATTGTGCCCCCGTACGTGACACCATTACTGGATCAACTACTAGATTATCGATTTGTAAAGCTTCCACCTGCTGGGCAACAGCAAAGATAATTTCCTGATTGAGCAACATTCCCGTTTTGGCAGCTTGTATGCCTATATCCTCAACTACTGCCTGAATTTGGGCCACAACAGCCTCTGTGGGCATGGCATCAACCCTCCTCACTCCTAGAGTGTTTTGTGCCGTGACGCAGGTTATAGCGCTAGTACCGTGGACACAGTGAAAAGCAAAGGTGCGTAAATCAGCTTGAATTCCTGCACCGCCACCGCTATCTGAACCAGCAATGGTTAAAGCAACGGGTATTCTGGAGTTTATTTCAGTTTTCATATTATGAAGATTAAGTAAGTTGGTGGCATCAAACCAAACTATCTCAAAGATTGATCAACTAGGCTAAAACCCTCTTCCTTCGTGCCTGATCGCAACAACAAAGATTTACGGCAACCTTGTTACTGGCGAGATGGTCGTTACTTGGCGACACCGAATAGCCCGCCGTACCTTTCCCTACGGATGCTTTGCGAACGGGAAGCAAGCTATGCGTAGCAAACGCACCAGAAAGCATGGCTTTTTTAAAAATTTTTAGATAAACTTCATCAAATCCTTGCACAAAGGGCTCTCCATTCCCATATCATTCTGGAAATTAATAGGACTCCACCACGATACTTGCATACATTTTGTATTTTGTTGTAAAAAAAATTACCATAACAGGGGTATTTACTGGTTTTAATTCCCTTTTTAAAGGTTAGTTTTAATACATGAGTTCCCAAGGCTCAGTTACACCGTTTAAAACAGGTTCGACTAAGTTGTTACATTAATTCCTCAAGTTAAAGGTCTAACAACAAGCCCAGAGAAGAGAGGAAACGTCTTCAACTTTGCGCTGCCTTATCTAGGCGCTAATCGTCCGATCACCCTCAATCAAAACACTGACGATTGATGGTATTGACATTCCTAGTTTAACCATCATCGGTTGACAGGAGAAAAAATTTTCAGTTTTACAACAGCGTTTTTACAACCGATGCGATTTCAAGTCGCGATCGGACAACTGTGACTGTCCTGAAAAGTCCAGATAGATGACGCATTTAAATAACTACTTAGCAACTGAAAAAAGTTGCTGAAATTGTACTACCAATTCCCCTTACACACATTCGGAGTAAACCTATGGCTGGCAAAACATACTACGTTTCTGGAACAGGCAATGATAAAAATAATGGCTTGAAAGAGGATCAAGCATTTCGCACCCTTCAACAAGCTGCCGACTTGGTAAAGGCAGGTGATACCGTCTACGTGATGAATGGTACTTACGAGCAGAGTAAATACCCTGGCAACCCAATCCTTGGTATCAATCAAAAACACGGCACAGAAGCTGCACCAATCACATTCGCTGCCTATCCTGGTCACAATCCTGTGCTCAAATCGGCCAATTCCAATGCGATCGCGATCACAGGCTCTTCCTACATCGTGATTCAAGGTCTGACACTTGTTGGAGCTAATGATCAGATTACTCTAGAGTATGCACAATCCCAGGAGAAAAACACAAACAATTCACTGACAAATGGAAACGGCATTTACGCATCACCCGACTCAACGGGAGTGCATTCCAATCACCTTGTTTTTCGAGATAATAATGTCTCCAAGTTTTCCGGCGGAGGAATCTCAACAAAAGAAGCAGATTATATCACCGTTGAGAACAACATCGTATCTGAATGTGGGTGGTATTCCTTGTATGGAACCCAAGGAATTTCATTACTTGGAAACTATAACTCAGATGACAATACAAGCGATTATAAAAACATTATTCGAGGAAACATTACGCACGATAATTACAATTACATTCCTTGGTTGACAGCTGGAGAAGTCACCGAAGGGAATGGCATTATGGTTGATAATGGAAATGTTCTAGGTTTAGATGGACAGGCTTATAAGGGGAAAACATTAATTACTAATAACACCTCTTATAATAATGGTGGAGCGGGTATCCAGGTATTTAACACTGCTAATGTAGATGTAGTCAACAACACAGCTTACCAAAATTCACAAGACCCTCACTTAGCAGGTTATGGTGAGATTCTTATCAATAAAGCAATTAATACACAAGTGTTGAATAATATCATCTATGCCAAAAAAGATGGTAATTCGTTAGTTGTGACTAATTCGTCAAAAGAAATCACAGCTGATCATAATTTGATTTACAACACTGATCAGTACAGCAAAACAGGAACTAATTTTATTTTGGGTAAAGATCCGTTGTTTGTTAATGCTGCCAATAATGACTTTAGGCTCAAACTTGGAAGTCCTGCGATCGATACTGGTTCAAATGCCTACAATAGCATCACTAAGAATATTCCCCAGGATGGCGATGGTAATGGGAGCGCAGTGATTGATATGGGTGCATACGAAGCGCCCCGCAGCTTCATCCCTACTCCAGAAATTCAAGTTCTCGATGGCACAGTTGACATTACAGATGACAGCACCACCCCGATTAACTTTGGCGACACCACTGTTGGTAATACCCTGACCAAAACTTTTAGTATTAAGAACACCGGTCTAGCCACACTCAACCTGAATAATCTCAAACTTCCCGACGGATTTAGTTTGGTCGGAACTCTTCCGACGAGCGTGGCTGTTAATGCTTCCACCACCATATCAGTGGCACTCTATACCACTACAGCCGGCACTTATAATGGTAGCTTTAGTTTAAACAACAACGATAGTAACGAAAGCCCCTTTAACTTTGCGATTAGTGGCACAGTTAAACCCGCTCCTGCTCCAGAAATTCAAGTTCTCAATGGCATATATAACATTGCAGATGGCAGCACCACCGCCATTAGCTTTGGCAACACCAGTGCTGGTAACACCCTGACTAAAGCCTTTACTATTAAGAACACCGGTACAGCCGCACTTAACTTGAATAATCTCAAGCTTCCCGACGGATTTAGTTTGGTCGGTACTCTTCCGAAGAGCGTGGCTGCTAATGATTCCACCACCATATCGGTGGCACTCGATACCATTACACCTGGTGACTATGGTGGTAGCCTCATTTTAGACAACAATGATAGTAACGAAAGCTCCTTTGACTTTGCTATTAAGGGCACAATTAGACCCGCTGCTGCTATCCTCGGTACTTCAGGAAATGACCGACTTTCCGGAGGCGACCCAGATGACCGGATTTACGGCGATAATGGCAATGACCTGCTTTACGGCAATAATGGCAATGACCAGCTATATGGTAATAACGATAACGATACCCTGTTCGGCGGTCTTGGCAATGACCAACTCATTGGGGGTGAAGGTAACGACTGGCTTTACGGTGGTAAAGGCAACGATGTGCTTACCGGAAACTATGGTGTTGACACCTTTGTATTGGCTTCTGGTGAGGGTACAGACTCCATTACTGACTTTGAAGTAGGTAGGGACAAGCTTGGGTTATCAGGTGGTCTTCGGTTTGGTCAATTGTCGATACAGAACCAAGGAAGTCAAGCTTTGATTCTGGATAGTTCTGATAATCAAGTGTTGGCGAAGTTGGATGGGGTTAGTGCGTCAACGCTCTTGGCTCAAGCTTCTACGACTTTTATAACTATTTGATTATGTTTTGGGATGACCAAGCCTCGTCAGAGTGGGTAAATGTGTGTACGGGAATAACTAGAGAGAAAAGATTTGGTATTGAGCAACTAAATTCATTTTATGGGGTTTCTCTACACTTTAATCCCTGTCAAGATGACCGCAACTTCTATTCATTCGATCAGAGAACTCGAAACTTCAAGCTTAAAACTCGAAACTTCCAAATAAAAACTTGGAATTCTGAGAATTCGCCAACCAGTCTTATCCCAACAATTACCGGGGAATTTCTTCCCCGGCTAATAGCAGAAAACTTCTAAAAAAGACTGATGGTATCGGATGTGAGTTAGAAACTAATGCCAGCAAAAAAATTTACGCAAGCAACTTGTTTTACCGGACTGATAGTAGCAAACTTGATCTGATCTGCTGTTGTCCAGCTTGGGGAGACAGATTTGCTTCTAGAGATCGCAGATATGACACAGGGACAGCCACTCAAACTGCCACCACCGATGAGCGCACACATGATATTCCAAACAATACAGGTTCGTCATCGACGATCGCTCTACTAGAAACGCTCATTTCCCTTGAAGTCACTTTTAGAGCGCTTTATAACTTATCAAGGCAATACATGCTTGAGGCAGAGTGTGGCTCAAATTAACTGATGAACCAAAAGTAAAGATTTTCTATGCAGTGCCCCTACACAACTGGTTAAAGGGACTTCCAAATAAAAAACATCCCATTGCAAAGGGACAAAGGGAATGAAGTCACGTTGAGTGGATAAAGAAAGATAATTTATTTTTTGGAGTTCCCAAATAACTACTGATTTTGTTGCGATCGCAAGTCTTGTAATCTAGAGAGCAAAAACTTCCCCCATTCTGCTGCCAAAGGGATTTCTGTAAACGGAACCCGCACTGAACTAGTAGATTCGGAAAATAGAAATTCTAACTCTATAGAACTACCTTTCTCTGGTATATTTTCTAAATCTACTTCTTTGTCATCTACCAAAAGATTTATTTGATAAACATCAAGCAAAGAGAACGTTTCTAGTTGAATTGGCCCTTCAGGTGTGGGTTTTCCCCAAGTTAGATTGTTGCCTTTTTGACCTAACACTGAATAAATATCGTACTTAGCCCGTTCAAATTGCTCTGCCCAAGCGCGATAGGCTTCGACTTTTTGATACTCCTTCGAGCCTTGCCAAGCCAACCAGAAAAACATTACTAATAGGGGCAACCACAAAAGACCACGTTCCATCGTTTAAAAAAGTCCTGAATCGGGAGTGAAACTTGTAACTAAAAGTGCAAAGTCTACCAATAAAGGATGCAGATAAGTTATGGTAGTGAGCAAACTGGCAAAAAGCGGTGATGAGTTAATATGAAAAAACTTATATTATTGTGCTTGTTTGTCATTGGGCTAGGATCTGCCATGTTTGGTTTCCTGAATTTCCAGGGATTGGCAGCTAAAGGAGAGTTTGAGACGATTTTGCTTGATTTTCGCGAAGATATTCCATCACTTGTGGTGCAACAGAATCTGCAAGCGATCGCCAAACAATACAACGTTACACCCCAATTAGACAATAAGTTTTCCGAAAAAGATAATGTGTATATTGTCAAAGGCGATCGCCAGCGACTCCAAGAACTGAAAAAATCTCAGTTTGCCCAAACTACAGAATTCATTGAACCAAATTACATCTACAGGAAGATCCCACAACCCGGTCAAGCAGCTTGGCTGGGAGAATTTTTGAGACCCCAAGAAAATGATGAAGCAAGTCCCTCATTAACTGGCCCCAATGACCAATATTACAGCAAGCAGTGGAACTTGCACAAAATCGGCATTGAAGGCGCATGGAGTCAAACCAAAGGCAGTGGCATCACAGTTGCGGTGATTGACACCGGAATTACCAAGGTGCGGGACTTGTATGAGACAAAATTCGTCAAAGGCTATGATTTTGTTAACGACCGAGAAGAAGCCAAAGACGATAATGGTCACGGTACCCATGTTGCCGGAACTATTGCCCAAGCCACAAATAACAAATATGGCGTAGCTGGAATTGCCTACGAAGCCAGTCTGATGCCGCTGAAGGTACTCAGTTCATATGGTGGCGGTACTGTTGCCGATATTGCCGAAGCGATTAAATTTGCTGCTGATAAAGGCGCAGATGTGATTAATATGAGCTTGGGCGGTGGCGGTGAAAGCAAGTTGATGAAAGAAGCGATTGAGTATGCCCATAGAAAAGGTGTAGTTATTATTGCCGCAGCCGGGAATGAAAACGCCAATGGGGCAAGCTATCCAGCCCGCTATCCCTACGTAATCGGCGTTTCGGCAATTGGCCCAGATGGCGAAAAAGCACCCTATTCTAACTTTGGTGCTGGGGTAGATATCTCTGCTCCTGGTGGTAGTGAAGCTGGTAAGATTCTCCAAGAAACTATTGACGAAAAGGGCGAAGGGGTATTTCTGGGCTTCCAGGGTACAAGCATGGCTTCTCCGCACGTTGCTGGTGTTGCGGCATTAATCAAAGCTGCTGGCATCAAAGAACCAGATGAAGTGTTAAAAGTCCTTAAGCAGTCGGCACGAGTTATCCAGGATGATGGTTTGAACTATTATGGCGCTGGACAACTCAATGCCGAAGCAGCAGTAAAACTAGCCTTTGCCGGACAAATCAGTTTTACAGATTTCTTCCGGTGGTTACGGGATAACGGTTATCTTAACCCCGGCTTTTGGATTGATGGTGGTGCGATCGCACTGTTACCCAAGATTTTAATGGTAGTTGGTTCCTATCTGCTGGCTTGGTTTTTACGGGTTTACTTCCCCTTCACTTGGAGTTGGTCTTTATCTAGTGGCTTAATTGCCGGCAGTTCGGGGTTATTTTTCCTCAAGGGAATCTATATTTTTGATCTTCCCCAATGGCCTTTCCGGGTTTTGGGCAGTTCAATTCCCGAACTAGGCAATACCCTCCAGGGAACTGATGCTTTTAATCCCCTGTTTGCTAGCGTACTGATTCCCATTCTGTTAATGGCATTGCTGCTGGGACATCCTAGTTGGAAATGGTTTGCCATTGGTTCAACTTTAGGTGTAGCAGCGTGCTTGACGATAAGTGCATTTTTCGATCCCGCAGTTTGGGGATTGGGAAGTGGTCACTTAGCACGCCTCTTCCTGATCGCCAATGCCCTAATCTGTTATGGACTGGCTCGTTTAGCATTGAAAAACGAAGATAAAACAGCATAAATTGGGAATTGCGCATTGGGCATGGGGCATGGAGGAAGAATTCTTAATAACTCCTAACTCCCTACTCCCCCACTCAGCACTCAGCACTCAGCACTCAGCACTCACAACTCAGCATTGTTTATGAGCATTACACTTAAAGGTACAATCGAACGCCGTGATATTGGCACAGGCGCATGGGCGTTAGTCACAGAAGAGGGCGTTACTTACGAAATCCTCAGAGGGGCTGACAAAGACTTACTCAAAGCCGGACAAAAAGCAAAAGTTAAAGGACAGGTGCGTGAAGATATCATGACAACTGCCATGATTGGCCCTGTCCTAGAGGTCAAATCTTTTGAGGTAATTAGTTCTGATTAGCTGTGGAATTCAGAACCTCTTGAAGACGGCTTCTAAACTCCCCTTTGGGATGACCTCCTTTTACCTCACCCACAATTTGAAATTCTCCTTCTGGAGAATTGCAGATGATGTAAGTAGGCCATCCCATTTCTGATTTATCAGGATACTGAGTTAATAGAATCTTGCGATACTTGCGGTAAGCAGCCGTATCCTGCATTTTTACATCGATAAATTCTAAACCCAGTTCTTCAGCCACCTTTTTGTCATAAAAAGACATTTTGTGGCAGATGCCGCACTCTTCTGAAGAGAACTTAATTACAGCTAAACTCATGGGTTGGCGACTCTTTGATTCTAGGCAAAGTTTTTTAGCATAATGCCATGAAATATTACCATATAGCTGGTCATTAGTGTCAACTTCAGGCTGAAACCCTGAACCAGTATTTTTTCCTTCTTTCCTACTAATAGTTTGTCAAGCTAGTGCAAGAGGGTTTGTAGTAAGCACTAAAGTGCTTACTATGAACTTGCTTACTCATCAATTTCAACTTGACAAACTACTAGAAGTAGGCAGGGCAATTTTTTGGGAGGCAGAGCCTTCAGTACTGCATTCCCAGGCTGAACCTGGGAACGAGAAATTATAATCTAGTCGGCGAGGAAGCTGTGATCTGAATTTGACACCATGATTGCTGGCAGACAAAGAGTTAAGGGTCAAAATGTAGAAAAAAAATTAAGAATATGATTAAATATCATAGCAATCATTTTGGTGTGGCATCTCTAGCTCATAATAAAAAGAAAGCGATTCAGAGATTGAGTGATCAGGTTATGCTCTATCCTGGTAACAGGAGGATACTCAAGGTCTACCAGCAGTAGCAACAAAAGTAGTGGTGCACTCTAGTTATAATATGGGCAGCAAATGTTAGAACGAGCGCCAAAAAAAACCCCCAGCGGGTGTTAGCCAACCAGGGGAGTTAGTTATCAGGGTGCATCTACCAATTAAATGTTCTCAGGTTGAACACCATACTCCGGATAAATTTGTACAAAGGTCAGTTATTTTTTTAAATAAAAAAACCCCAGTTGGTGTTAACCTACTAGGGGAGTGAGTTATCAGGGTGCATCTACCAGTAATCTTTTCTAGAGGCAGCCAGTATCTTCCGGAGAAAATGGTCAAAATTAGGGTTGATAGCGATGTCTACGACGGGCGTAGCTGCAGCAACTAGAAAAAATCCCCAGTCGGTCTTAGCCAACCAGGGGAGTGAGTTATCAGGGTGCATCTACCAATAATCATTTCTCAAGTAAATGGGTAGCTACCGGATAAATTAGCAGAGGTTGAAGTTGTTACTGTTTATTTATCAGAGAAAAAGCTCAGAGGGGTTAGTTATCAGGACAGACCTGCCAATTAAATGACCAATGCGCTGCCTTAAAAGATGGGTGTGTCAGGGATTATTGCTGTTTTAGAACTTATGCACAAGATGATCCCCAAACCCCTGAAAAAGTTGGCTCTTAGAGTTCCCCTTTTCCAGGGGAGGCAGTGCCTTGCTGTTAGCGTAGCGATCGCAACGTAGGAACGCGCAGGGTAGGAACTACTCAAAGGGTTTCCAGACTCTTAAAGCTTGCTAGCAAGAGCGTCTTTGAACCAAAGAACCAACTGGCTAAGGCTTATTAAGATATAGGTTTGGTGGTTTTTAGTGCTTAAATTTTGTACTTACTGAGTAATAAAAAAACCCCCAGTGGGTTTTAGCCAACCAGGGGAGCTAGTTATCAGGGTGCATCTACCACTTAAATGTTCTAGGTTTAACCACCATGCTCCGGATAAATTCATTAGAAAATTAATTGTTATCGTGTGTCAAAAAAAACAAGAGTGGATATTAACTGAATTAGGGGAGTTAAAGATCAAGGGACATCCATCTACTAATCAAGTATTCTAGGGTTAAGCACTATTTTCTGGTAGAGAATATCTGCGTCAGAAGTTGCTGTTGTTTGCCAAAATAAAAAAACCCCCAGTGGGTGTTAGCCAACTAGGGGAGTTGAAGATCAAGGTGCATCTACCAATTAAGTGTTCTAGTCCCAAGTAATCCGATCCGGATAAAGTTGTAAAGGCAGAAAAAGCAAAACAACTAGAATCAGAAACATTCAGGGGTGGGATGCATCTAAGTTATCAGAGGGAGCGAAAAATCGACTTGAAACTCTCGCGTTTCAAACCAGATTTAGGAGGCGGACAGGAGAAACTGTGACCCAGGAATTCCACATTTCGGTAACTCCTGTAGGGCAAAATGACTACTTGGTGCGGACGGAACAAGTCGCGCCTGGGGTGCCATTGGCAGAAGAACTGGTGACTTGGCCTATAGCTGATTGGTTGAGCGCTGCTGGACATTTGATGAATGACCCGTTGAAGTCGGTGTTGCAGGGAGATCCATTCGCTTCTGGCGGGCATGAAAGCGATATCGCCAGAAACTCTGTAAACTTGGTGGCGTTGGGTCAACAATTTTATAACGCCCTATTTCAAGGCACTCTCAGAGATAGTTGGATTACTGCCCAAGGTATTGCCCAGAACCATCAACAAGTACTACGCTTACGCTTGGGGTTAAAAGACACCAGGTTAGCTCGTCTGCCTTGGGAAGTGATGCACGCAGGCGATCGCCCTCTGGCTACTGGGCCTTATGTCGCTTTTTCTCGGTTCCAAAGTGGAATTTTGGGGGCTTCCCCTTTGCGATCCCTGCGGGGGGCTACGCCTACGCGAAATATGCCCACACCACTAGAACAAGGTGGTGTAAAAGTATTGATGGTAATTGCTTCCCCCTCAGATCAAGTCAGTCTTGACTTACTCAAACAAGAAGCTGTCAAACTGCAAGCTGAACTTCACCGTCAAACATCACGACTTGCTGAAGGTAGCAATCGTTTGCCAGAAATTGACCTGACTGTGCTAGATCAACCAGGACGGGAAGAACTGACGCAAGCCCTAGAACAAGGCAGATACCACGTTCTCCACTACTCTGGTCATAGTAACTTAGGCTCTAATGGCGGAGAAATTTATCTTGCTAGTCGCAAAACTGGCTTAACAGAAATCTTAACTGGGGACGATCTGGCAGGTTTGCTCGTCAACAATAACATCCAAATGGCAGTGTTTAACTCCTGCTTGGGGGCGTACACAGCTGCATCCAATCCTTCTGGAGATACTGGCGAACGAAACCTGGCAGAAAGTCTGGTGAAGCGCGGAATTAGAAGCGTTTTGGCTATGTCAGAACGGATTCCTGATGAAGTGGCGTTGACGCTCACACAATTGTTTTACCGCAACTTGAGTCAGGGATATCCAGTAGATTTGTGCGTAAGTCGGGTGCGCCAAGGATTAATTTCAGCCTATGGTTCTCACCAGATGTACTGGGCATTACCGATTTTATATCTCCAGCCAGAATTTGACGGTTTCTTGAGGCAGGAAACTGAGTTATCCGAAAGTGCGGAGTCCCCCAACCAGTATAGTTCGCCTTTAGGGGCAACTTCTACGATGTATTCTGTGATCGCAGATGATACCGAGATGCCTTTAGGAATGGAGGAAATGCTCCCTTCTGATTTGGCGCGTGATTCTGGGTTGGACTGGCTGGGTGAAGATACTTGGGGCGATCTCGTTGATGAAATTGAGTATGATGACCCAAACTATGCAGAAGATTCGGCGATAGTTTCGGATTTATTTCGTCAGCTAGATAACCAAAAAGCTCCAACTGAAATAGATCAACAAATTCAGGAAAATAGTCTTCAGCAAAGGCAGGTTTCAGAGGAAATAACTTCTTTGCAAAAGGAAGCAAATTTGTGGGGAGAAGCCCCAGCACCGCCACCTCAAACTGCTGGGAACTTTCAAAGAAATTGGGAAAATTCTGATTTTTCGCGCTCGCAACCAGCCCCACCAAGACCTCCGATGCGACGTCGCAGGCTTTGGCCGATTGTGGGTATTGTGGGAATCAGTGCGTTAGCAGCTGCGATCGGTTTAAATTGGTGGTGGCAAAATCGACCCCAAGCAATGCCTAAAATACCAGAAATTTCTACCCAGTCTCTACCCATTCAAAAGCAGCAAAATATCGACTTAGAAACAGCAGCGACTGGAATTGTCACCGCCACCGCTACGGAAAAATTGAGCCAGGGCGACTTGCAAGGTGGGTTATTGGCTGTAGAAGAACTACTCAATCGTGGCGCACTGGCTGCGGCTGATACTGCCCTTAAATTAGTTCCAAATAAACAAGCTGATGATCCATCTGTCAACTTTTACAAGGGACGATTAGCGTGGCAGTCTATCCAAACTGGAGACAATAACTATAGCGTCGATGATGCCCGCCGTTATTGGGAAACTGCTACAAAAGCTAAACCAGAATCGCTTTTGTATAATAACGCTTTGGGATTTGCCTACTACACAGAAGGTAATCTAAATCGAGCGAATGACTCTTGGTTCAAAGCTTTGAATTTAGCTCTCAAAGAGCAGAACAAACGCTCAACATCCACAAAGACGGTAGTGCCTCAGGATGCTTTAACTTCCTATGCTGGTTTAGCTCTTGGACTGTATAAATCTGCACTTAGTCAATCTAATGGTAAGCAGGCACAGTATCTGAATGAAGCGATCAAGTTGCGGCAAATGGTAGTTAAGTCTGATCCAGTAAATTTCCAGGTAGATAAATTAGCTAAAAATTGGTTGTGGACGGAGAAGGCGATTGAAGATTGGCGATCGCTCCTTCAGGAAAAAGGTGAAGAACAGTAATATGTTGTAGTGGTGCGTAGGCGTAGCCCGTCGTAGACATCGCTTGTGACTCTTAATGAAAACAGAAATTTACCATTCAAGTTTCTAGTAAAATAAGCTAGTATTTGGGCGGTGAATTTCATTTTCCAGTCTGATTAAATCACCATATCTTCAACCATCGATGAAACCCTTGGTGGCTGCTATGACAATGCTGACAGCAGGATGATCAACTGCTTTTTCCAGAGCTTCTGATCCTGCTTCTTTCAGGGCATTGATAATTCGAGCTTTAAGTTTTGGCTTTTGTTCTATTTCTTCTACTGCTTTGACGCCAACAATCGCAGTATTGGAATATTCCTGTGACAGTTGATTTAAAAGTTCTTTAATATCTTTTGCAGCTTGTGCCAAGTTTTGCGAGTTGTTAATTTGAGTGCCGATTTTATCACGCATGACTTTATCGCCAGCAACGTTATCCCCAGAGCCGTATTGATTTACTGTTGACATCGAATTATTTTCCTTTTGACGAATTTGATTTTGTTGTTCTTGAACTTGATTTATGTTGAAATATATATTAGATGGTATTTGTGGAGATTGAGGTGGATTCGCTTCAACCTCTAACTGCTCTAAAAATAACTTCTCTTTACCCTTATCTATCACATCATCAATTAAGCTCAAAACATTCGCTTTTTCATAGCTAATATCACATTCAATATCATATTTTTGTTTAGCAAGGCGATTTCTTAGATTTTCAAGCTTATAAAAATGTGGCTCTTGGCTATGTTTGCAGGTATCGCAATTACAGGGAATTAACTTGTTGTACTTCAGGCGCTTCTTGTATAAGTCATGAATTTTATCGAGTTCATGTGTAACTATGGTCATCAAATCTCTTTTGTGATGACCTGAGACTCGAATCTTAATCTCCCGCTTGCCGTAATATTCAATCACCTCTGCCTTCGTCTGGTCTTCGCTGAGAACAACGCCACTTTTCCAGACACATTTTTGTTCATTTATCAACTCATGGATGGCGACGATGAATTGGGCGATGATCCCCTTAGGCATGAACTCGTAAGTGTAACGCAGAATCAAGTTGTTGGTTTGATTCCAATCATAGGAGGGTTGATTTTCAGATAGCAGTTGTGGGGCAATATACTTTCCTTGGCTTCTAGGAATTTCGTAGCATAGCTTGAAGTTGATCATCAGGCGCAATAGTTCATCATGCATCGTGGCGTATTCGTCTTCACACCAGATGTTTGCCAAGTCAGACCGTGTGAAACTACCCAGGTTGCGAATCACCTTTTCATTATCCAGCACTTTGTAGACTGCATCAGTACCCCACTTGGGTTTAAGGATGACAGTCTTATTCAAAAGTGGGTCTTCTTGGAAGTGCAAGCATACTCCCAAATCGTGCAGATAGCTACTCAGCTGCAACTTGTCATTTCTTTGAGTAAACCCATTTTGTTGGCAGATATTCAGGTATTCATCCAAGCTGATGTAATTGCGTGCATCCCTCTCCAAAGCTTCCCGAACTCTAACCCAGGTTTTGGGGAGGAGATTGCCAATGTGGGGTAGATTTTTAACGTGATGCTTGATTTGTTCTAAAACTTGTTCTAAACCTCTATTATCAAAAAGGTTTGTTGGTAAAGTCTCCCTCAAATTAGTAAACTGTCCCCGTAACTGGAGTTCATTAATCTCCCGGTGGCGGTCTTGCTTCTCATTTTTGATGATTAGCAGCGGACTGTTATCGCTCAACAGTTCCACTACATTCAGCCAGTAATAAAAATCTGTGTCTTGCTTGCGGGTATCTGCCACTAAAACGTAGAGGGAACGCTTGGTGAGGAAAAACTGGTGAGTAGCATGGTAAATCTCTTGCCCTCCAAAGTCCCAGATGTTGACTCGAAATTTTCGCCCATTTTGCATTGAGAAACGCCACTGGATAACCTCAATTCCCTTGGTAGAATCTTCCTCTCGGAGTTGATAATTTTGGTCTTCAATCTTTTTTGCAAGTGTTGTCTTCCCTACTCCGCCTTCGCCGACAATTAGTAACTTTGCTTCATACAGATAATCTGTGCCTTCTGTTTCCAGTTGCCGGAAATAATCCTTAATCGCCTCAATACCTTGTTTAATAACTTCTGGTGGTGGCTTTTCAATGGGGTTGCCGCTTAAAATTAGCACACTGAGGTTCTGTAGGTGGGCGAGTGCTTCTGGCAGTGCCGTGATTTGGTTATCGCCTAAACCCAGCACAGTGAGGTTTTGTAGGTGGGCGAGTGCTTCTGGCAGCGTTGTAATTTGGTTATCGCGTAAATACAACTCAGTGAGGTTTTGTAGATGGATAAATGTTTCTGGCAGTGTTGTGATTTGGTTGCTGCTTAAATACAGTTGTGTGAGGTTTTGTAGGTGGGTGAGTACTTCTGGCAGCGTTGTAATTTGGTTATTGCTTAAATACACCGTGCAGAGATTTTGCAGTCGGGCAAATACTTCTGGCAGCCTCGTTAATTGGTTGCGGCTTAAATTCAGGGAGGTAAGTTGTTGCAAGCGGGCGATCGCTTCTGGCAGCGTAGTTAATTGGTTGTAGCTTAAATTCAAAATCTCCAACCATTCCAGTTCAAACACCTCAGTAGGAATTTCTGTTAAACCCCAACCATTGCTTAAATCTAATTCTTTAAGCCGTTTCTTTTTCGCTTCGCGGATTTTTTCAAGAAAATGTTGAGGCGTGTATCTCATACGGAGGTTCACCTGTCAAGGAAAATTAAATGTAATGCCCCTGATTCGGTGGGCGATCTTGCAACCACTAGTATCTTGCACTAATCCTAATAACTGCCATAGGTTTCTAACTTATGGCTGATAGCAAAAGTCCTTTTAAGATGACTAAATTCTTTCTAGACTTAGGTTTTAGTCTACTTGAGTGACTTTTGCTATTGGTTCCTAGAACTTCGAGTTTCAGGCGATCGCGGCTACTAATTAAGAATGCTGCAAGATATCAAAGCAATCTACTATGCTGTGTAACACTACACGAGCGCTAATAATTTTTACGGGATTTTAAACAGAATTTATCATTACCAATGTTTAGGTTGACTCGTGGATGAGTCTTTGATACTCATTAATCGAGCTATGAACTCCGTTAATGAGTCTTTGATCCTCGTGAACGAGGATATTTTGCCAGTTCACGAGGATATTTTGCTGGTTCACGAGTCTTTGATACTCGTGGACGAGTGTTTGATACTCGTCGGTGAGTATCTGAGACTGATTAATGGAGTTACGAACTCCGTTAATCAATCTTTGATATTCGTGGATGGGGCTACGAACTTTGTTAAAGAGTCTTTGAGACTCGTCAATGAAGTCTTTTTTCCTAGTGGATAAGTGAAGCGAATAGAATTCGGGGAGTTTACTGGGACACAAACGCAGGTGTACCCCTACTTTGAAGCGAACTACGTTTAGCATTCCGTAAAAGTCTATAGCAATCCTAAATCATTCGCGAACAACAAGATCCCCGACTTCTTTAAGAATTCGGGGATCTGAGGCTGACGATTTTTACAAATCAAATAAGATTGCTATACTATCTACCTGCTGCTATCAAACGCTGATGCACTAAATACTCAAATTGATAAAGATAGGCAGCAATAACGACTCGAATTATAGTTTGGACTATCAGCAGAGGCTGCGCTTGAATCTTAAATAAACTGAACAAATTCAATAAATCAGGAGATGGCAAGAAAAGCATTATAATACTAAATGCTATGATTAGCGAGAGAATATTCACCAACCAGCCATACAATCCTTCCCACCAACTGATCAAACTAGGAAAAACTCCTACTGTTGGCTCTGTTTGTGGTAGTTGGCTCTCAGGAAAGAAGCTATCTAAAAATCGATGCAGCCAATGGTGAAGCAATGCGACTACCACGATGGGCAAAAGTTGGGCTAGTAAAGTTAATAAGTACAAGAACTTGACAGAAATAGACTGGGGTAGGAAGTTAATCAGGATGGAAATAATATTCCAAAAATAGGCGATCGCATACTGTAAACCAATCATTAACAAGATGAGGGCGATCGCATTTACCCAAAACCGGGGAGTAGGAATCCAAGATGGCCAATTTCGCATAAATTTGTTCCTAGTAGATGAAAGACTTTTATCGTAACTAGATTGAAATATTTTGGTGATTTTTTGCCAGTATAATCTATGCCAGAAAGTTAGTGGGAATAAGTAGCGATGCCTGCGGCGGGCTACGCCTACGCAGAAGATTGGCGGTGTATGGTAAGTTAAGAAAATTCTCCAGCCCGAAAAATCTGTTCAGCAGTTAAATTCAACTCTGGGAACGCTAGTGACTAAATGCGGTCATTTCCCCTAAATTGCCTAACTTGATACTCACCTTCAATTAGTTGGTAAATCGAGATAGTTGGTTGTTTAGGATTGCCAA
This sequence comes from Nostoc sp., assembly GCF_036917615.1. Classification (GTDB taxonomy): domain Bacteria; phylum Cyanobacteriota; class Cyanobacteriia; order Cyanobacteriales; family Nostocaceae; genus Nostoc. The sequence goes on along the minus strand of NZ_JBALCZ010000059.1, from coordinate 75,605 downwards.
TAAATCGTCTACCACCTAAGCCAAGGTAGTCTACAATCCAGTATTCAGGTATTCCGATCTCTTCTCTTCGAGACGCTGCGCGAACATATTTACCTGCTTTGGTAAAATAGTCGTCGCGCCAGTTGGAACTTACCACTTCAATTACTAAAGGGATTGATGCCGCTTGGCTTACAGTAGATTCTTTTTTCCACAGAGGTTCATTTACTAAATTAGAGTTATTCAACAACAGTACATCTGGTGAGTAAGCTGCTTCGCTCTGGGTCGGTTTAATGAATGCCGTTTTGGGGATGAAATAAGATAGTTTTAAACGTTTGTATTCTGTAACTATTTCCCCAACTAAAAATCCAATAATCTGTTCATGATCACCTGTGGGAGGAGCCATTTCAACAATTACCCCATCATGTAGTTCATAATGCCTGTCTGAAGATTCGGGATACCAGGCGATAAATTCATCAAATGTTACTAGTTTGCGTAAGACTTGAGTCATATTTTGCCCCCTTGCTTTATATCAAATTTGACCCCTCTCCAAACCTCTCCCCGTGTCGGGAGAGGTTTTTTCTATCGTTCTCAAGTTTTACGGGTAAATGCAGTACTTTAGGACTTCTGTCTTTTGTTAATTTAAAATGAGAAGCAGAGTCTCCTGAATTGCGTTCCCTGTCAAGTAATTTTGGATTTTAGATTTTAGATTTTAGATTGACCCCATGCCTAAATTCGCTTGCTCTCAAACCTCCCTTACAAAGTTCAAAGACGCTCACAGACCCGCTACCGCTGCGCTAACGGCCGGAGCCGCCGCTCTGACTTTGCGCTTTTTAAATAATGGAACGCAAGAATCTTCTTTTCCATTATCCAAAATTTAAAATCTAAAATTCGGTGAAAGTCAGGGAACGAGAAAAACACGAAAATTTAAACCCTAGCCGCAGTATTTGGTAAACTCACTTTCAACCGCTTAAACATCGCTTCTCGTGCTTGTACAGCGAGACTATCGTCAAAAGGTTCTAAGGTAATTTCCTGCTGATACTTTAGTCGCAGCGCTGTTTGAATTAACCAATCGGCGACAAAGGGGTTTTTGGGTAACAAAGGTCCGTGGGAATAAGTAGCGATCGCATTCTGATAAAATGCTCCTTCTGTCCCATCTTCACCATTATTTCCCAAACCATACACCACGCGCCCCAATGCTTCTACTTTTCCCAACTTGGTACGTCCGCCGTGATTTTCAAAACCTACTAAATATGGTGTGCTACCCGTCATCTCTTTTAAATCTCGCGCCAGACGTGAGGCTGTCACTTCAATTACCAAGTTGCCAATACAGCGTTTAGTATTTTCACCAGGATGCACGGAAACTAAATCGAGTATTCCCAAACCTTCAATCCGCTGTCCCAAGCCTGGTTCATAATAATGTCCCAGTAACTGGGGTGAACCACAAGTAAATACTCCCGGTGTTCCATTTTCGATTTTATTGCGCATAGCGTCAGCTTTTGCACCTTGCAAATCACGCATGACAATTTCTTGCTGACGGTCTTGTGCGCCACCACCAACGATTACATCTACAGTTTTAATATCTGCGGCTGTGGCATTTTGATCTAGGGGTAACACTTTAACATCGTATCCCCGCCACTGAGCGCGACGTTCTATAGTAATTACATTACCGCGATCGCCATAGGTACTCATCAGTGTCGGATAAAGCCAACCTATTGTTAATTCCAACTCTGGAAAACTCATAACTCCTAACTCCTAACTCCTAACTCCTAACTCCTAACTCCCCACTCCCCACTTCCCAATTTAAAGAATTTTCCGACCAGTCAAAACTTCTCGCACTTCTAACATGGCTGAGTAGGTGGGCAGAATGTGCAAAGTTTCATTGTCTGGTGTATGCTCTAATGCGGTAGCGATCGCCTGTCGCAAATCTTCTTCGACTATTAAATTTAAGTTACTTTCAGGGGACTTTTGGCTGTAACGTAAACGTAGTGCCATATCATAGACGCGATCGCCACTCACTACTAAAGTCCCTCCGCGTTCGACTAATTTCTCAGTATCCACGTCCCAAATCCAGGATACATCAGTGCCATCTGGCGTGCGATCGTTCAATACCAGCAGTGTGGTTTTATCTGTGCTTTGAGTAACTACGCGAATGGTTTCATTCGTTCCTACAGGATTTTTTGATAACAATATCCGCACTCGTTTACCGTTAATTACTAAATCTTCAGCCCGACCAAACGCAGCTTGGAAGTTGTTAATGGTATCTCTAATTGTTGCTTCATCAACTCCCAACTCAATAGCCGCAGTAGCAGCAGCCAAAGTATTATATTTGTTGTACAAACCAACCAGAATTTGCGACCATTCACTACTTTCGAGAGTCGGTTTACTTTTACTAAAACCACATTTGGGACAAGTAAAATCTCCCAAATGAGACAAATAAACACCTTTATAATCTAAAGAATGTCCACATCTGGGACAATAAATAGAATCAACAGCGTGAGGAATAGCTTCTAGATAATGTTCTGGTTCATTCAAACCAAAGAACAACACCCTTTGAGGTAACTGTTGACCGAGGTTAGATAAAGTTGGGTCATCAGCATTGGGAATTACCAGCGTTTCTGCTGGTAGGGTAGAAATAACTTTTGTCCAACGTTTACTAATTGTGTCTACTTCCCCGTATCTATCGAGTTGGTCGCGGAACAAGTTTAAACAGAGAATAATTCGCGGCTGGAGTGGCGTTAATACTCTTGGTACAATATTTTCATCAACTTCCAAAATGGCGTAATCAACATCTAGTATGCCTAGTAAGTTGGTGGTTTCCAATAGCGCCGTCATCAAGCCATTTTCCAGATTTGCACCTGTAGAATTATGAGCAATGCGGTAACCCTTGCGTTCTAGTATCGTGCATAAAAGCAGTGCTGTAGTGGTTTTGCCGTTAGTACCAGCAATTAAAATTACCCCGTTTTTAACTTGCTGACTCAATAATTGTAAAAGTCTCGGTTCAATGCGATGAGCAATCGAGCCTGGTAACACACTAGCAGCTCCCAGACGGAGCGATCGCACAATAAACGTCACACTTTTTGCCACTGACACCGCGAAACCCAGTCGCAGCCTATCTATGAATTGTATTTTGTTTCCCACATCCGTACCTTAGTCTTCTGGTAGTTGCTAATTAAAAGTATTTAATTGCAAATTTAATCTTGTGAGTTTAGCGAATCCTAGCTTAAAAAGCCACCCTCAAAATTAACAAGACTTACGCAAAATTATGAAAAAACGAACCGCGTTCGCGCAGCGTCTCGTAGAGAAGGACGCAAAGGACACCAAGGAATAAGAGTTTCAGAGAGTTATTCCCTAAGTTCTAATTAAGATGCAGGGAATCAGGGGGCTGGGGGGTTAGGTTTCGCTTCTTCTTTTTCGCATGACGTGAAAAGTCAGATGAGGGGGGAGTCGGGAAAATGGGAGATTGAGGCTTTGAGGCTGACACTTGAGCCTTTGAGGTCGAAACTTGAGCCTTTGAGGCTGACACTTTAAGTTCTAACTTTTTCCTCATCCCCCATTCCCCACTTACGAGAGATAATCTCAGTAAGCGTTATCTTAAAAAATAGTGCGTGGGCGTAATTACATATCCAGCCCAGTTTGCTGAATTCAGTACAAAATCACGACAAGTAGTAGCTTGCAAGGTTCCTTTTGATGAATAGCATTAAATTTCTTTTTTTACATAAACAAATTACTGGCTGGCGAAGGTGGTTGTCCAAATGCCTGTTGTTGCTTGCAAGTCTTTTCATTATAAGTATGCAACCTGCATATGCTGGTCTGAATAATGATTTATATGATGGCAACATCTTCGTCGTTTATGCTGGCAATGGTTCATTGGTTCCTCCCAGACAGACACTGGCACAGACTTTAGCGGAACATAAACCCGTATTTTTGGCATTTTATGTAGATGACAGCAGCGATTCCAAAAGATATGCCATTTCCATTTCACGGGTACAGGAATTCTATGGTCGGGTAGTAGAGATTATGCCTATTAATGTAGATAATATCCCGCGTAAACAGACCTACGACCCTAAAGAACCAGGATATTACTATTCTGGGGGTGTTCCTCAAGTGGTGGTGTTGAATAAATCAGGTGAGGTAGTTTTGAATAAGAAGGGTCAAGTACCTTTTGAAGAGATAGACGATGAATTTCGCAAAATATTTGATTTATTACCACGCACGGAAACAGCACAGCTAAAGCGGCGAGCCTTCAATGAGTTCAGTAGTGAGTTAGCTAAGTAACTTATGGGGTAGACCTAATTGGTCTGCCCTAATTTTTAGTGCTTGTTACTACATTTACTGCCGATGCCAAAGCATAATATTTAAATATCTGTGTTAACAGATTAAAAAGTTATATAGTCTATAGTCCGTCACAAATGACTAATGACTAATGACTAATGACCAGTGACCAATGACTAACTAAAGTGTATTCTGATGTCAAAAGTTTACACCACCCACGAGCTAATTCAAATTTTGGCAGATGAACGTCAAGCCTGCCTTAAGGGAAAACGCCTAAAATTAGAAATAACAGTCTCTGGCAATCCTGTAATTGACCAGTTTCTCAAAAATGATGGGCTGCAACAGTTCACTGCCTATCAAGATTTCAAAACTGCAATTCACGACTATCAAAGGGAAAATCAAGTTTCAGGTATTATCTGGCGGGAGGTAACAGTCAAAGGTAAAAACTTGAACTATCCTGAAGTAGACACCGAGTTAATAGCCCTCAACAGTGACTTAGAGATATTAAAAGCCGCTAAAAATTCTATCGTAGAATTTTGGTATAAAGTCTCTATGGGGATGGATTTATACTTGAGTTTCAATAATAGTAAACAATACCAACAAATTGTCACATCTGATGTAGAGAGAATTGTTCAAAGAACAGAATGGGCAAGTTTGTGCAAGTGGGAAAATTCTAGCTTTTTGGAAATGATTTTGCAGTTAGGATGGGGTAAACCAGAAGAAGCTTATTATAAACGCGGAAGACCGCGATCGGGTAGTGAATATATTCATGCAGTCAATCCTGGTAATCGCCCCATTGGTTGACCGTGCGAATTTTAGATTTTAGATTTTAGATTTTAGATTAAAGAATTAAAAATTATTTAGGTTCATGCCCCGCCCAAGCGTAGGTGGAACAATTCTATTATCCAAAATTTCAAATCATCTTGCCCCGTACCCTTATGGTCGGGGTCAATCTAAAATCGGCTTTTCCATTATCCAAAATTGGTTGATCACAACAGGACAAGGTGAGTGTGAGAATTGGAAACAAGGGGACTGTTGAAGAGGATGGGGGGACTTGGGGAGAAATTACAGTAAACCTTTCCCCGTGTCTCCTTGTCTCCTTCAAGGTTGATTGTGCCCGACGAGATTGATGATCGCTGTAGCTAAATCCACTGGATCGACGGGTTTAGGTAGGTGTTTTTGAAATCCTGCGGCCATTGCTTGGTTGTAGTTAATTTCTCCAGCATAAGCAGTCAAAGCGATCGCTGGAATTTGTCCGCCTTGCTCTGGCGGTAATTTTCTCACCTCGCGCAGCAACATATAGCCATCCATCAAGGGCATTCCAATATCGCTTAACAGGATATCTGGTTTTGATTGGGCTAGTGTTTCCAATGCTTCAGCTGCTGATTCAACTGCCGTTACAGTTGCGCCATATTGTTCTAGCGCAAAGCTAAAAAACTCTCGCACATCAGCTTGATCGTCCACAAGCAGGATTTGCACTCCAGCAAGTAATGTGTCCTCAGTACTGAGTTCTGGTTGAGAAGCTTCAGCACTCTCAACTCGTAACTCAGAATTTTTCAGCAAAGGTAGCCTGACTGTAAAGGTAGCCCCTTGTCCTTCTCCCAAACTCTCTGCCTGAATTGTACCACCGTGAAGTTCTACTAGATGACGCACAATTGCCAGTCCCAATCCCAGTCCCCCAAATATCCTGGTTGTCTTGGCATCTGCTTGTCGGAAGTAGTCAAATACGTAAGGCAAAAATTCCAGGATGATTCCCTTACCTGTATCAATCACCTGGATTTGGGCATCTAACCCAACTTTCTCTAAACGCACTTCTACTCGTCCTTCTGTGGGTGTGAATTTAACGGCATTGGAGAGGAGATTCCACATCACTTGTTGCAAGCGATCGCCATCGCCTAGAACCTTGCCGATATCATCACTCAGCACCGTTTGGATTTGAATTGACTTAGCTTCTGCTGCTAAACGCACCGTTTCTAGTGCAGCTGCGATCGGCACTCTCAAATCCACTGTGTAAAGATTTAGGTTGACTTTACCTTGTAAAATCCGCGAAACATCAAGTAAATCTCCAATAAGTTGGGTTTGTAACTGGGCATTGCGTTCAATTATTTCCAGAGCACGGATTCTAGCAGCTTCGTCGAACTTGCGGGTTCTGAGTAACTTTGCCCACCCTAAAATCGGATTCAGGGGAGTTCTCAGTTCATGGGAAAGGACAGCGAGGAATTCATCCTTAATGCGGTTGGCTGTCTCGGCTTGTGCCCTTGCATTCTTTTCGGCTTCGTAAAGTTGAGCGCGAGCGATCGCTTGAGCACATTGCTGTCCCACTGTCAATAAAAATCCCCGGTCTTCTTCGTTAAATATTTGTACAGTCGCAAAGCTTAATCCCAGTGCCCCAATTACTTTGCCCTCTGCTATCAAGGGAATGGCAGCCCAGGCATTATTCCCTGTAAGAGCCACAGCATTTGCTAAATTCGGATATTTAGCAATCATGGCTGCTGAATTTTCTAAAAAAATCGGCTGCCTAGTTCTGACTGCTTCCGCTATTTGGTTAGGTGCAGCGATCGGAAAATTTGTCCAGGCATCTATGAGTGATTGCGGATAGCCATTTGCTTGTACAACTTTCAGGGTAGTATCTCCCTGCGTAAGTAAGACAACAGAACCAGCAGTGGCTTCCAAAGCGGCAATCCCTTGGTTTACCACTACATCAGCCACCTGTTGGGGAGTTAGCGCTTCCGAGAGGGCAGCAGTTATTCTTTGTAAAAGTACCGTACGATTGACAGACCGTTCAGCTGCCTGTTTTGCCTGTTGAGTTTCCTGGTAGAGTCTGGCGTTGTCGATGGCTGTCGCTGCCCGACGGGCAATATCTTCTGCTAAAGCTAAGTCTGTTTGTTTGTAGCGCCGACCTGACTCGGCTGTAAAAAAAGAGATTGCTCCGAATAATTGCCCACGGGAACGAACTGGAATCACCATTAGAGAACGAATACCCAAGTTTCGCAGCAATTGCAGATGTTGCTCGTCTTGAGCCATCTGTATCAGATGAGAGTCGGAAAATTCCGGATAAAAGACAGATATTCCTAGCCGTAGCTGCCACACAAGCCGTTTTGCTCCGCTTTTCGCTGGATAATGTCGTTGTAATTCTTCTAAAGTATTTCGTTTCGCGGCGTCGGCAATTGCGATCGCAATTTGTATACTTGACCAATCTTCCTGGAAAACATCTACAATACACCAGTCAGCTAGCGTCGGTACTGCTAGATTAGCCACACTTTTCAAGGTGATTTCATAATCCAATGAGGCAGCCAGTAAGATGCTGGCTTCGACTAAAAAGTTTTGTGTGGCTTCAACTTGTTTGCGTTCACTAATATCTTTAATAATGCCTAATGCATACTTTGGTTGTCCGTTAGTATCCCAAACTGCTGATGAAGTTAGGTTTATCCAAACTATAGAACCATCTTTGCGGATGTAGCGCTTCTCTAAGGAATAACCACTAATTTCTTTTGCCAAAACTCGCCGAGCATTCTCGTAATCAACTTCTAAGTCGTCAGGGTGGGTAATTTCCTGAAAGTTCATTTGAATTAACTCTTCATGGCTATACCCAGTAATTTCGCACACAGCAGGATTAATTTGCAGAAATCGTCCATCCAATGCTATGAGACTAATGCCCACAGCTGCCTGGTTGAACATTGCCCGGAACCTTTCTTCGCTTTCCCGCAAGGCAACTTCTGTTTGCTTTGCTGCTGTTACATCTGCCAGGATAATTCCAATTCCTACCGTTTCACCGATTGTGTTGTTTACCGGGTAATAATTGCCCAGCCAGTAGCCGTACCTTCTAGGTTGCCCCCTTGTCTCACCGCTAATTTCTACATTCAGCAGAGGTTCTCCACTATCCAACACGTGCTGTAACAGTGGCTCCAACTCAGCCGCCATGTTTGGCAACACTTCCCCAAATTTGCGTCCTAGATGTTCTTCTATGGTCAAACCGTTAATCTCAGCGAAAACTTGATTAATTCGGAGATATCGTAGTTCCCGATCCAAAAAGCATACTGCAACGGGAGCAGCTCCTAAGAGCGCATCTAGAAGAGATAGAGATTCGGCATAATGAACTAAAGCCTGGTGGATGTCTCGATAAAGTCGGGCATTTTCCACTGCTAAGGCTGCACGATGGGTAATATCTGTTGCTAAAGTTAGGTCAGAGCGATCGTAGCGATGGTCTGATTGAGCAATGACAAACTTAATGCAGCCGAGGACTCGCCCTCGTGCTACTAACGGCAGAATGATCACAGACTTAATCCCTAATTGCCGAACAATGTTTAAGTGTTCTTCATTATCAGTAGTCGCCACTAAAAAGGAGTCAGATACCTCCGGGATTAATTCTGGTTGCCCAGTTTGCAGTACTTTAGCGATGGCATTCGCACCCTTGGGATCTGGTATATACTGCTGAAGTTTACGCGCCCACTCCGCTTTCGATGGGTCTGCATGAGCAATGGGTAGGCGGCGAATCAAACCATCTTCATTCAAAATCTCAACGCTACACCAATCAGCTAGCTGGGGAACTGAGATTTTGGCGATTTGTTCTAAAGTTTCTTCATAATCTAGAGAAGTAGAGAGTACACTACTAATTTGGGCAATATAGCGAAGTCTTTCCTCAGCCTGCTTACGCTCTGTAATATTCACAGCTGCACAGGTAATACCCTGAATGCTATTGTCTACATCCCTTAGCGGTTTAACCAGCAAATCGTAGTAGCTGTCTTCTCCACAAATTCTCAGATCAACCTCTTGACGGGTTGAAACACCAGTCTCTAATACCTTCAGCTTAATTGCCCTCAATTGCTCTGCTACTAAAGCTGGAAATAATTCATCATCCGACTTACCTAACATTTCCTCAGCAGTATCTAGACCTTGAGGATTATGAATCCACTGATATCGCAAATCGCGATCTTGCTGAAAGACCAGGATATCTAAACTACTTAACGCTAATTGAAATCGCTCCTCACTAACTCTTAGCTTTTGGAGATTTCCATCAGCCCGTCTTTTAGCAGTCTTTAATGCCTCACATAAGATACTAAAAAGCAATCCTTGTAATCCAAACAACCCAATTGGCACGAAATTGGATAAGTCAAAACTCAGATCATAAGCTGGGGGGAGAAAGAAGTAATCACTTAGTAACGCAGACAAGAAAGTTGCTAACAGCCCTGACTTCAAACCACCATACCAACCACTCAAAATTACAGCGCTAAAAAACAGCAGGAAAGGAGTTCCACTCATGCTTAACCAAGGGTCTAGCATCAACATCAGCACTAAAGTAAGTGCAACAATTAATACAGTGATGCCATAACGCAGTAACTGGGAAGAATGAATATGGGGCATGAAAATGTTTTGGAACAACCAATACTTATTGCAAAGGCTGTACATACCCTATGCTAGTTCGCAAATTTTAGTAACTTATCCACAGATAGATTTTTATATAGTTTTAAAAACCTCTTTTGTTAGAAGCCAATTTCTCAAAAATATAGTATATAAGTAGAAAATTATCGTTAATTTTATATGTAGCAATCCTGTTTGATTTGTCAAAATTGAAAGCCACAGATTCCGGACTTATCAAATAAGTTAGAGATGTTGTTTAGGATTGCTATAAGTAAATGGGCATGAATAATTAAAGGTTTATAGTAAGGGCTGAAGCCTTTACTAAGAGCCAATTTAATTAATTTTACATCAGGTAATATAGTTTGATTTATTCTTGCCTACTTCCTTAGAACCTCACGAGTTAACAGATATCCTTCAGCACTGCTACCAATTTTTCAATATGTGCTGCTTGATGAGTTGCCATTAAAGATATTCTGATCCGACTTGTGGGCACTGTGGGGGGACGAATTGCTGGGGCAAAAATCCCAGCATCTCTTAGCTGTTTTCCAGCTTTGAGGGCATCTGTAGCACTAGGCAATTGAAAACAGAATATAGGTGATTCCGAAGGCAGTAATTTTAAATTAGGTAACTGTTGTTGCAGTAAATTTTTCAAGTAATGTACATTTTGCCACAATTGGGCACGGCGTTGCGGTTCTTGTTGGACTATCTTGATTGCTGCTAAGGCCGCGGCTGTATCAGCAGGTGAAAGCCCAGTGGTGTAAATCCAAGTGGGTGCGCGGTTCCGCAAAAAGTCAATTAAGGCGCTACTTCCTGCCACATACCCGCCTAAACTACCCAAAGCTTTACTCAAAGTACCAACTTGAATTAATTGCTTTCCTGTACACCCAAAATGTTCGACACAGCCAGCGCCAGTTTTTCCTAGTACCCCAGTGGCATGAGCTTCATCAACTAGCAGCATACAGTTAAATTCATTAGCGAGATCCAACAGTGCGGGCAACGGACATAAATCACCATCCATACTGAAGACAGTATCAGTAAGAATCAAACAGCGTCGGTAGTTTTGTCGCTGTTGACTCAACTGAGTTTTTAGTACTGCAACATCACAGTGCGGATATTCCACAACTGTTGCACCGCTGAGAATCGCCCCATTTTTCAGACTGGAATGATTGTATTGGTCAGAAAAAATTAAATCACGCTTGCCAACGAGGGCAGTAATTGCACCCAAATTGGCTAGATACCCGGAACTAAATACCAAGGCATCTTCTGTTTGTTTGGTAAATGCGATCGCCTCCTCTAAATCCCTGTGTAATTCTCGATGCCCGCTGAGTAATCTCGAACCAGTACTACCAGTCCCCAATTCAGCGATCGCAGCAATTGCCGCTGCCTTCAACCGCTGATCTTCCGCAAGCCCCAAATAGTCATTACTGGCAAAATTAATTACCTCTTGCCCAGCTAAAATCACCGTTGCACCCGGACGACCGTGGATTGTTTGTACTGAGCGATACCAGTCTGCCCGATGAATTGTTGCTAAGGACTGTTCTAGCCAAGCATAAGGGTCAGTGGGCATGTGGGGAGTGGGGAGTTAGGAGTTAGGAGTTAGGAGTTAGGAGTTAGGAGTGGAGTATGTCAGTTGTTTTTCTAATGACTAATGACTAATGACTAATGACTAATGACTATTAAACTTGTTCGCTGCTGAGATGAGCGATCGCTTGTTTAATCCAATCTTCGACATAGGCATCTTTGGGTAGTCCGATATCTTCACTGACTACATGCAGAGCGTGACTGACCTCATGGGCAGTATATCCCAAGGCGAAGAGGGTCATTTGCACCTCTTCGAGAATTCCCGGTGCTGGCCCACCTGTGGCGACGAAGAATCCGGCTGATTTGCGCCATTCGACTAATTTGCTTTTCAGTTCCAAACAGATACGTTCGGCGATTTTCTTACCGACACCTGGGGCCTGAATTAAGATTTGTGTATTACCAGCGATAATTGCTTGGACTAAATCTGGTAGTTCTAGAGTGTCCAAGAGTGCGATCGCTAAGGCTGCACCAATACCGGTGACAGTCAGCAAGTGGCGAAATAAATCGCGTTCGGATGGCGAAGCAAAGCCATATAAAAAGGGCACTTCTTCACGAATTTGGAAATGGGTAAAAATTTGCGTCACTCCTCCCGACTCTGGTAACTGGTTTGCTAGGCGTTGAGGAACTTGCAAATCATACCCCAAGCCATTCACTTCCAGAGTCAGAATTACACGATTAGCGCCAATTGTTTGGATACCAGCGACTATACCTTTTAGATAACTAATCATTACAAAAAACCAAAATATTTTAATCCTTCGATAATTCCACCTGCACAAAAACCTTTTGCCAGGTAGCGGTAGTCAGCGGGATACTCATTGTGCCATTGGAGTAACTCTTTTCGGGCATTCCCCACAATGATTCCCCGTTCGTTGCCTACAGCAAATAAAGCAATATCATTACCTGAATCACCACAGACAACTGTTTGTTCTGCTGCAAATTTCCACTTTTTGCGTAAAAACTGCATTGCCTGACCTTTATCGCTGCTATGGGGTACAATGTCAAGGTCTATTCCGCTACTGTAGATTAACTTTACATTTAATTTATTTTTCTGCAACTCCGCCTCAAGTTGTGGTATGACTCTGACAGATGGTTCTTGTTGTAAGAAAAAACTCACTTTGAAGGGACGCTGTTCTGAATCTGGTTGCTGAACTAACTCAGGATATTTTTTAGTAATAGATAATACAGTTTCCAGTTCCCATCCCGGAGAAAGGGTTTCTGACCAACCTGAGTCTGGAGTATCAGTACCATCAAGGTAAATTTCTGTACCCACAGAAAGGACGAGGGCATCCGGTTGCAAAAGATTTTTTTGAGCTTGGAGTTCTTTGTAAAGTACAGGCGATCGCCCAGTAGCATAAACGATTTTCGTACCGTATTCTTGGCGATGTTTCTTCAGCAGTTGGTTCAGTTCTGCTAAGGCGCTGTCATCGCCCACAGTGCGATACACAAGGGTATCATCCAAGTCTGTTACAAAAAGAAATTTAACCATAACCACCTCTTTTGTCAGCTTTACCATCAAAAAGTTTATGTCCTTTTTGCACTTATCTCATTTAAAGAAAATAGGTGTTGCATAATCGCGGGATGAAAATAATTTTGCGTGATTTTAAAATCCTTGTAGAGATGCGAAATTGCACTTCTTGCCGCTTCTCTTGAAGACCAAGGCTGTAGCTTGCTTAAGAGGATGTTTGAAAAGTCTTTTTGTCGGTAGCAAAACGTTTTAGATCCTCCTAAATCCCCCGATAAATTGGGGGACTTTGATTCCGCTTCCCCCCTTTTTAAGGGGAGCCAGCGCGGGAACAGGGGTCTCCCCAAGTGGAGCGACTGGCGTGGGTTAGGGGGGATCAATAAGTGCTTAAAATCACAGCAAAATACTTTTCAAACATACTCTAAGGCAGGGTACAAAAATATAGTACAGTTTTGCGTAAAAGCGTAGCGTTTTTAATGCAGGGGAACGCATTAACATTGCATTGGGATGCATTAGTATTGTAAGGGAACGCATTAACAATGCGGCCGACGCATTAACATTGTATTGGGATGCATTGGCATTGCATATTGACGCATTAATAATGCAGCCAACGCATTAGCATTGTATTGGGATGCATTAACAATGCGGCTAACGCATTGGCATTGTAAGGTATTGCCTTTCTTTAATTCGCTACGAATTTAGGAAATGCTGTATTTAGTGCTATTTGTCTAAAGTCCTATTCCTCAAGGAAGAATAAATCCTCTCAAAGCTAGGTGAGCAAATTTTTAGGCTGCGTTAGTCTCAATACTAGAATAAATCTGCTTTTGTTACCCAGACTGCTATGTTGGTGAAATTATTACATTAATGCTTGAACAGAATATTATCGTTGTTGGAACATCAGCAGGTGGAGTTGAGGCGCTGACTTATCTAGTCAAGCATTTGCCGCCTGATCTGAATGCTGCTGTGATTATAGTTATTCATGTATCCAGTCACGGCACGAGTGTTCTGCCAAAGATATTGAGTTGCGCTGGCAACTTGCCAGTGTCTCACGCCCAGGAGGGGGAAGCTATTGTTCATGGTCGGATTTATGTCGCTTTGCCTGACTACCACTTACTGGTACAACCTGGATATTTGCATTTGACGCGGGCAGCAAAAGAAAACCGTTGTCGTCCTGCTATCGATCCATTGTTTCGCAGTGCAGCGCGAACTTATGGGCAGCGAGTAATTGCTGTGCTACTAACAGGTCTGCTTGACGACGGCACGGCGGGACTAATGGCTGTAAAAATACGGGGCGGTGTGGCAATTGTCCAAAATCCCGACAATGCTTTGTATCCTGATATGCCACGTAATGCGATCAAGAACGTAGAGGATATTGATCATATCCTGCCACTTTCAGATATTCCTTCTATTTTAGTAGCTTTAGTTAACACGCCAATGGAAATAGAACCAGAAAAACCGGTATCTAGCAAGATTGAGTTTGAAACTGAAATAGCGCAATTTAATTTGGAAGCAGTAGAAAACGAAGGCGACCGACCCGGTAAACCATCAACCTTTGGCTGTCCTGACTGCGGTGGTATCCTCTGGGAACTCCAAGAGGGAAATTTGTTACGCTTTCGGTGCCGCACGGGTCATGCTTATTCAGCAGAAACTTTGCTGGCAACGCAGTCCGATAAGCTGGAGGATGCATTATGGATCGCTTTTAGGGCATTGGAAGAGAAAGCTTCTTTATCACATCGCATGGCTTTAAGGATGGAGGATCGCAACCAACCATTGGCAGCACAAAGATTGAAACACGAGGCGCACGCTGCCAAGCAGCACTCTGCCATTATTCGAGAAGTACTTTTGAAGGATGATGCTAAACACAAGTAGACATCTCCAGAAAAGAATGTAGAGACGCGAAATTTCGCGTCTCTACAAGGGTTTGAGTGAACGCATAATTAATTTTCACCAGATGTATAGTGTTGATTGACCAAACTAGGGGCTAAGGGTGTAAAAGACGCGATGTCTACGACGGGCGCAGGTGCGGCTCCATTTTATAGACTTACATCAGCAGGTTCTAACTTCTACTCATCGCTCAAAGTTTCAATCAATAAATCTACCTGTTGCTGTCGCTGCTGCAAAAAACTTTCGCACTGACGCAAATACTCCACAGCACTTGCAAATTGCTCAAACACCGCCTCCAATTCCAACTCACCCGCTTCAATCCGAGCGATGATTCCCTCTATTTCAATAACCTTTGCCTCATAATTCCAACCTTCCATAGAGTCAGAACTAGAAGCACTCTTACGTTTAACCATTCAACTCTTGGCGTCCTTGGCGTCTTGGCGGTTCGTTAATTCCATAACTTTCACTTTAACCCCACCTTGCCCCAACTGAATCAACAAATCATCTCCCACAGCCAACTCAGTTGTAGAACGCGCGATCGCCCCATCTTCCCGCCTCACCACCGCATAACCACGCTGCAACACCGCTTTCGGGTCAAGACTAACCAACTTTTGCCGCAACAACTCTAGATGCTGCGTTGCTTGCTGCGATCGCACCGTCGTAATTTGCACCAAATGCTGACGCTTCCAAGCTAGCTTTTCCACTTCTTGTTGCACTTGTCGATCTAAGCGCAAACGTCGTAAACGATTCCGTAATACTTGCAGTTTATTAAGAGCATTTTCTCTAAAGTCATCCACCGCCTCATGCAAAGTTACAACTCGCTGCCGATGCTCAGTATACAACTCTGAAAGTGCTGGCACAACCATTTCCGCCGCCGCAGTTGGTGTATGCACACAGACATCTGCGATTAAATCTGCCAAAGATTCATCGCGTTGATGACCGATGCCAGTAATTACAGGAATGGAACAACTAGCAAGCGATCGCACCACACGTTCATCATTAAAACAAGCCAACTCCTCAACCGCGCCACCACCCCGCGATAAAATTAGCACTTCGGCACGACCATCTCTTTCCACCCGAGCAATTGCTTTGACGATAGATTCCGGCGCTTGCTCTCCTTGTACTGTAGCCGGAGAAAATAAAACGTGTAAACCTGGATACCTTTGCTTGAGAGTTTTTTGAATATCACCCCAAGCAGCAGCAGTGGGTGAAGTGACGACAGCGATCGTTTGGGGGTGGGTTGGAAGCGATCGCTTTCTTTGCGCGTCGAACAACCCCTCAGCCAGCAAGCGATTTTTTAGTTGTTGATAGCGCAGCGCTTGTAAACCCACACCAGCGGGTAGAGTCTGCCAAACTGATAACTGATACTCTCCCCGTTGCGGATAAAGGCGAATACTACCCAAAATAATTATTTGCTCACCGGGAACTGGTATCTGGGCGAGTTTTGCCAATTGGCTATTCCATACTACACACTTAATTCCGGCGGTGCGATCGGTATCTTGCAGCGTAAAAAATAAACCACTGCGATGGTGGTTAGCGCTGGAAACTTCGCCAGTTACCCAAACTTGCCGTAATTGTTCATCTTGCTCTAATAGCAAGCGGATATAGTCAGTTAATCCAGATACTGAAAGCGCTGTATCGAGAATGAGAGAGTCGGGAAGGTCGAAAGTCATCAAAGATACGTGACAGCAAAAGCCTAATCAAATCTTAGCAAATAACGTTAATTGATAGCTATTATGTTGATTTGTTCAAACTAAAAGCATCCAAAAATTACATTAGACTTAAATTAATCAGTAAATAATCCAAGAAATTGTTTAACCTTTATATGTGGATATGAAAGTTATTTACGAATATATCAATTGTCAGCAAATAACTCTGCATTTATAATAAATATGCCCGACTGCACCGCTATTAATGCTGCGTTACACTAGGTTAACGAACCCTAATGATTTATATGGGAGTTTAAAACAATCATGGAAAAGATAGAACTTGAACTAGATAGACTCACCTTTGAACGAGCTAAAACTCTGGCAATAGTCAATCAATCAACTTTATCAGAATTGATTAGTCATGTTATTGAACGTTTAGCAGAAATTCAGGAGGAAAAAGATCCATTAATGGGATTATATGCTGATGTGCCAGAAATTGTTGATGAAATTGTTGCGGAGGCGATGGAAAAAAGAGGATATATTGGATCAGATGAATAAAGTAGAAAAATCCCTACTTGATACAGATATTATTTCAGAAATTATTAAACGAGCAAATCCTCGTATTATTGTCAAAGCCAATAGTTACTTAAACCAATTTGACAAATACACACTTTCCGTAATTACAGTAATGGAAATTGTAGAAGGTTGGCACAAACGTAAGCAAGAACAACGTCTTCAGCAATTTTTAACTATCCTGACTTCACAGGAAATATTATCCTTTGATTTTACAGAAGCAGTATTAGCAGGAAAAATCTACGCTGATTTAGAGACAACTGGGAAAAGAATTGGTTATCCTGATTGTATGATTGCTGCTATTGCTATCCATCATAATTTAACTTTAGTTACAGGTAATTTATCTCATTATCAAAGGATTCAGGATTTAGATTACTCACTAAGATTAGATAATTGGCGTTTATAGTAACAATGGTGATGGATGAAGTGGCATCAATTTTCGCCATTATCTAAATGCTCCAATGCAGATGTAAAAGCCTCTGCACCAATCATTTGAGACTGACTCAGAGCAACTTCAGCTGCTTGACCGAAAACCATATCCTCTAATTCTTCCAGCCGATTAATTAATTTTTGGTAGCTCTCTGCTGAGATAATCACATGACTAGGCCGTGATTGCTTAGTTAGTAAAACTGGCTCAGTAGCAGCCTTATCAAAAACCTCACCGTGTTTGTTACGAACATCTGTAAGAGTGTAGGTCTGCATAGCAACTTTGACTACTTTAGACATTTTGACTATATTTTAGCAGATAACTCTTCTCATCTCAATTCTGGCTTCACAGAACTTGTTGCTCGTTTATGTAAATAGAATACTTATGTAGAGAATAATTCAGCAATGAGCAAGCCAAATAGATTTAGTTTTTTATTCTGTGTTAGCTGTTTGTTGGGGGATGTCGTCTAACCAGTGTAATACGCTTTTAATCCTTACTGTGTGCCTGTTTAAGCCCAATGTCGGGAAAGATTTATTTCCCGACATTCTCCCCCAACTGGTGACAGCATCGACAACGCCGCCGCCGCTCCCAACACCTGATCGTCAAATCGTTTTCAAATCGTTGTCAGACTGTAGAACCTTTAACCCATAGCCAATAACAATTTGAACTCGATTAGCTGATAATACAATTAAACTGTCTTCAGTGATAACTGACCACAAACAACCTATTGCCTTTAATATCACCACAAATAAATGACTGGTAAGACTTCTGGAAAACTTTGTGATCTACTGAATTCTGATTGAACAACTAGGATCAGGAGCGAAGCTTTTATCAAAAACGAATCTAGCATTGATTCCTCGACCACCTGCTATATAGGGGCCACCTAAGTAATGTTGATTATTATCTTGGATGCCTGCATCTCCGGTATTGAATCTTTTTGCGGGTAAGAATCCGTTGTCAACATAATAAACATTTGCTTTATTACCGCCGCGATTGCTTCTCTTGTTAATTTTATAGTTGATTCTTACTACTGGGCCTAGATATCTTCCGGAGGGAGTGTGATCTATTACAATTGTGCCTGTAAAACCTCTTGTACTACATGAATAGTTACTAATAACGGCATCAGCAGTAGCTGGAGTTAAAGCAATGCTACTGCAAGCAACAGTCATTGCACCAGTAGCAATAACAAAACGGTTTGTAGCCTTTCTAATTTGACGAGCAGTCAAAGTATTAACCATTTCAGACTTCCTTTTTGATTGAGTTATACTTGCATTAATAAAATTAAAATGAATAAATACCAATAATTTCAACCCTATTACAAAACTTTAAATAGAACTCCATTCCCCTCACACCCCCAAATTACACCCCGTATTACCTTCAGTCACCTAAAGCATTGAAAATTCCTTCATTATTAACCATAGAAGCTTTCTACAGCTTACCCCGACCCTATGAAGTAGCTGTAAATGATATGCTGATTGGGATGGGCGATCGCTCCTAATTTACCAACCTCCGCAAATGCTCACGAGTACGGTTCTACTGACACTGTATATTTAGATAATTTTTTATTGAAAATCCCTTGCTTACCCAGCCAAAAAAAGCTATCTCTGAATGCAAGTTGGTATCATTGTGCAAGACTACCCTAATCTGGTAGCGATCAAGTTACGATCTTGTCACACCCTTTTTTTGATTTGAGAAGTCCTATTCCAGTATTTTCTGGTTAAAATAGTATATCTGTTCTACTCAGACTCCCAGAGCAACACTCCTTAAAACCATATATTTAGAGGCATTAGAGGCAGGAATGGCTATCAACACCGATACTTCTGGCAAGCAAAAAGCGCTGACTATGGTGCTCAACCAAATTGAGCGCAGCTTTGGTAAAGGAGCAATCATGCGCCTGGGCGATGCCACCCGGATGCGGGTGGAGACGATTTCCAGTGGGGCGCTCACCCTAGATTTAGCATTGGGTGGTGGTTTACCCAAGGGGCGGGTAATTGAAATTTATGGGCCGGAAAGTTCCGGGAAGACTACAGTAGCGCTACATGCGCTCGCCGAAGTGCAAAGAAATGGCGGGATTGCTGCCTTTGTTGATGCTGAACACGCCCTTGACCCTACCTATGCTGCGGCATTGGGTGTAGATATTGACAATTTGCTGATTTCCCAACCTGACACTGGCGAATCAGCTTTGGAAATTGTCGATCAGCTTGTTCGCTCTGCTGCGGTTGATATTGTAGTCATTGACTCAGTAGCAGCATTGGTTCCCCGTGCTGAAATTGAAGGGGATATGGGTGATATTCACGTTGGTTTGCAGGCGCGGTTGATGAGCCAAGCCCTACGTAAGATTACAGGCAATATTGGTAAATCTGGTTGTACAGTAATTTTCATTAACCAGTTACGGCAAAAAATCGGTGTTACCTACGGTAGCCCAGAAACCACAACTGGCGGTAACGCATTGAAATTTTACGCTTCGGTGCGCTTGGATATTCGCCGGATTCAAACCTTGAAGAAAGGTACAGATGAATTTGGTAACCGCGTTAAAGTCAAAGTCGCCAAAAATAAAGTAGCGCCGCCCTTCAGAATAGCGGAATTCGATATTATTTTTGGCAAAGGTATTTCTACCTTGGGTTGTATTGTAGACTTGGCAGAAGAAACTGGCGTGCTTGTCCGCAAGGGAGCTTGGTATAGTTACAACGGCGATAATATCTCCCAAGGACGAGATAACGCCATCAAGTATCTAGAAGAAAAGCCTGAATTTGCTGAACAAATTAAGCAACTGGTGCGTGAAAAGCTAGATAAAGGTGCTGTTGTTTCTGCTAACTCTGTAGCTAAAGCCAGTGAAGGAGAGGAAGAGGAAGAAGTCGATTTAGAGCCAGAAGAATAAAGAATGTAGATTTATTAATCTGTAACTTTTAATGTGTAGTGGGTTACAAAGATAGCTAACCCACCTTTTCCAAGGGATTGATGAGTTACAGCAAGCCTAAGGAAATGATTGCTCCTCATCTAGTAGCAATCATTTTTATGGCGTTTCTGGTTGGAATCAGGTAAAAGTGGGGCACAACATTGTTATGCCCCTACCAATTATGTATACTTAACGCAATTTAAAGTTTCTATAATTTCCAATTTTTTAGCTGGGATTATATGGTATTTGTCTGCTCAAAAAGCGGTCTAAAATTTCTGATTTCTGTTCTGAACTGAAGTTCTCATACCAATGTTCAAACTTCTCAACTAGTCCGGAATTTCTGAAAATCTCTAAATTCTCATCTGCTTTTTCAGGTAGAGGTTTTTGTCTGTCACGAGAATAAGTAAGTATTTCTACTTTATTATCGCTCTTTCGATGCACAAGTTGCATCAATAACTCCATTGCTACAGTTGGCAAAACGCGGCACGAATAATTCACGAAAAAATCAAAAGTCATACTACCTAGACGGATGCGATCGCCATCTTTGAGTTTAATTGGCCGATCAGCGCGATCGTCATTCACAAACGAGCCATTGGTACTGTTGAAATCAATTAAGTAGAAGCCTTGATCATCAATATGTTGAATAGCAGCGTGACGACGAGACATATGACTATCAGCAATGCAAATACCACTGCTGCGATGACGGCCGATCGTCCAGATCTGCTGTGGCTGTCGTAAACTTTGAGTTTGATTGTCGCACAAGTTAGTCATCAAATAAACAGCAGTAGTATCCACTACACCATGTACATAACATGCCTTGACTCTCGTCAACGACGGTTGAGATCGGTTTTCTAGGTGAAGAATTTCATCTAAAAGGCTGCTGTGGTGTTCATACAACTTGAGGAATACTTGATATAAAATTAATCGCCGTTCTATTTCCGTTTGTGCAAAGTCAGCCATTATACGTAAACCTTGTACTACCTGATTTCGGTTATGAATCTTCTGCTTCAGCCTACAATCAGGAATAATTGATTTTTCGCTTTCCGCTGCCATCGAAAAACTTGAGTGGCTTAAAAGCGTTATGTTTTACAACTTTTAGGTGCGAGATTCCCTGTTGTTTCTAGCCATAAAAAGCATGAAAATCTCTTTAAAAAATTCTTATGATCCTTTATTGTTTATTGTAAATAATTATTTGTTATTTGTAACAGATAAAATCCATGAAGATTTGATTAAGAATTACCAAGCATCTGCGTATTTTTGCTAGACAACTGGATCTTTCGTAAAAGTGACTCTTGCTGGGGATTAGGGATTGGGGATTGGCGTAGGCAGTCCAAATCGAAAAATTATGGTGGTTGCTGATTACCCACTTGTCAAATTTAAAAAACTTTTCCAAGTATTGAGTACCAAGTATTGAGTCACGGAGCGGCGTCAGTAAAGCAGTGTCAGAACAGGGCCCCCCCAAGTAGAGCGTTTGAGTCCCCCACCATACGTAAAAAGTTGGTGGGGGACTCAGACGCTCTCCTAGCGAAAAAATATAAGCCGTGTGCTTCTTATAAAATAAATTTTTGAAAATTGTTAAAAAAAATATAAATAATAGATAGTTTAAAAAGCAGGAAGGCTATTTTCCTAATCTAAATAATCGGTTTTAAGAAAAAGGATTCATCCGTAAAGATAGTCTAGAATCTAATATCCAAATTAAGTCACCCAATCTAAAAATCATGCCACTTCGCTCAACTCTGGCAACCAGAACAAGCAAGTGGCTCCCAAATTTAAACTTTCAACTTACAACAAGCCTCGTTTACCATTGGGGCGGACGGTCATCCAATTTGTTTTTGCTAGTGTTAGCTGCTCATCAGAAATTTTGGCACTGGTGAGATTAGCACCACACAGATTAGCTCCTCGGAGGTTAGCATTGCTGAGACAAGCATTGCTGAGGTCTGCGCCTCGCAGATCTGCCCCTTCTAAATCAGCATGATTAAAGTATGCTTTGCTCAAATTAGCATCCTTGAGATTTGCTCGAGTCAGACTGGCTCTGCCAAAGTCACTACTGTGCAGATTAGCCCCCTGGAGATTGGTTTTTTGCAATTGAGCGGAATGGAAATTTGTTTGGGATAAGTCAGCACCTTGCAGATTCAGGAAACTTAAATTGTGTAGGGCAAAATCCCGTCTTCCCTTTAGATAGGCTGTTAATAAACCTTGGGTATCTAACTTACGCCCAACTTTAGAATTTTGAACTTGCGAGCTATTGCTGTTACTGTTAGCTAAAGTCGTTGATTTGGCCATCCCAGAACCTTGCTGTAATCCAGCCGCTTCCGCTGCCTTGGCTCGTCTAGCACGAATTGCTGCCGCTACCTGTGCTACTCCTGTACTGCTAACAGCAGCAGAAGGGTTGTTACATAAAACAGCAGAATTTTCCAGGTGGTTGTGTGTTCGCTCTTTAGATCCACTCTCAGATTTAATCAGTAAACCCTTTGCTAAACTATCTAAGTATGGTTCTATTTCCAATGCTCTAAGAACTTCTGCCGCTGACTGATAGCGATTACGTACAGACACGTCTAACATTTTCCGCAATACATTGCTCAAGTGGTCACTCACTTGTACAAGCTGCTCCCACATTATCTCGCCAGTGTTGGGATTGTAATCTAAATCTTTAGGAGTTTTGCTAGTCAGTAAATAAATGCATGTCACCCCCAGTGCATAGATATCACTGGCGTAGACTGGACGCATAGCCATTTGTTCTGGAGGTGCAAAACCAGGAGTACCAATGGCATATGCAGTTAATGCTGTCTGTCCCGATTGATTTGTCGCAACTTGGCTAACTTGGTCTTTGACGGCACCAAAGTCGATGAGTACCATTCTGGCATCTTGAGTGCGGCGAATTAAGTTGGCTGGCTTGATGTCACGGTGAATCACCTTTTGCTCATGGATGTATTGCAGCAGTGGCAAAATCTCGCTCAAAAATTGCTTGACTCCAGTTTCGCTCAAGATGCCGTTAAGTTTGAGCTCCTCCTGCAAGGTATCACCACTGATGTATTCTTGAACTAAGTAGAATTGTTCATGATCTTCAAAATAGTCTAACAATCTTGGTACTTGGGGATGATTGCCAATCTTACCTAGAGTTTTAGCTTCTCGCTCAAAGAGTTCTCTGGCCATCTGTAAAACGTGTGGGGCGGTTCCTGATGGGCGTAATTGTTTGATTACACAACTCGGTTCTCCTGGTAAGCCTTGATCATAGGCTAAGAAGGTTGCTCCAAAGCCACCCTGACCTAATGGTTTAATCACCTGATAGCGCGAGCGCAACAGTAGTTGCGAGCCACAAGACTGACACCTTTGGCTATTTACCAAATTTTCTGGATTGGGACAGGTAGGATTTAAGCAGTAGCTCATGCACTGTCAACTCGCTGCACGAATAATCACGGTGAGTGTTATACTCCCTTTCAATTATTTAGATATTAATCAACTCTTGCAAGGTAATTTTTGCTGGAAATCCTTTGAAGAGTTCCTAAAGTTTAACTAGTATTACGTAAAGCGCTCGCCAAAGCAAGATGATTTATTATACTTACAGCAACAATTAGTGTTTGAGCTACATAGGTAGTTTTGTTTGACATTGCTGGAACAGTCTTAAGGCAGAGACTTTGAATCCAAAATCCGGCGTTGCGCTTCCAGCGCACCAAAGGTGCGACCGAAAGTCCAAAATTTGGTATTAGAGGTATTGGAGGGCAGTGCCCATCCTACAAAAAATCGCTGTAGGATTTTGGATGCCCAAATTTGGAGGCAATTTAGAATCGTCTCCATTAGTCCTTAAGTGACTATTAGCTGGCTTTCATGTCCACACTAATCAGCTGTTCGATCAGTGCAAAAACATCACTGCGGCTGAGTTTCTCTTTACCATTAGCAAGGGCATCAAGGGTGCCATTAGCCAAGGTTAAGGGAATTTGGCAAAAATCTAAGGCTGGACCGGTAGGAAGGTCTTTGGTGTAAGCTTCTGCTAGGGCTAGATTGCGCCGAGCATACTCTTGCATATTTGCTGCACTCCAACCCTCTGGAAAAAAGTCTACCCCCCGCCCTAAATCTTCAGTATGGTTACGCAGGATATTAACTGCTTGTAAACTCCGACCAAACCCAATCGCCTGGGTACGGTTAGTTTGCGTTCCATCGTACCAAGTCCATAAGTCCGATAGTAATAATCCCACTGCACCTGCAACCCCAAAAGTATAACGATCCAAATCAGATTCTGTGTAAATTTTCCAGTTTCTTTCTGCCCAGTAAGCCATCCGGTCTGCCATTGCAGCAGTGGCATCCCAAATTCGAGGTGCAATGGTCTCTGGTGCTAGCAGCGACCATTCTCTAATCCTCACAGTGACTTCTTCTAAGGTATTCTCATACCCACTAAATCCTGCCAAGAAAGCATCTACCGCGAAGCCATCAACTCCTGCCTGTAATGTCAGACTAATCGTTCTTAACAGCTTTGCTTTAGTAGCGTTATCTAGTTCTGGATGATCTTCAATTTCATCAATGGCACGCATACACAAATATGCTGATGCTACTGCTTCTTGCAATCCTGGCGGTAAAAGACTAATTGGGATATAAAAAGTTCGGCTAGTTTCTTTGAGGATTTGCAATGCATCTCTACGTAAATTCATGTTTTCACTCCCCACTTGATTTTTGCACCACATGAAGTTTGCAGTTTTTTGATGATACTGGATATAGTTTTGACTAAACTTTAAAAACTATAGACCATAAGATACGCTAGTATTTCATCTAAAAATTAATAGTTTTTGGTGTTGCAATTAACAAAACTCTCAAATTTATCAAAGTCTAATCTAGTATAAAGGTTTTTGGTTGCAAAAATGCGTCAGGTGTCGTTTAATCTAGCTTTCATAAACTTTTAGTTTAGATATAAAGAATTATGGTAATATTTGGTTGATTACCGCGAAATTTTTCTCTGAGCAAACATCCATTTTTGGGATTTGAAAGTGTTTTAAGTCTGCGTTAATCTGACTAACAAAGTGTAATTGTTGTATATATAAAGACAATTCAGCAAAAGCTGACAACGGATAACAGTAACTGTACGCACCTTTAGATGCGAACGGCGGCTTGCCGAAGAGTTAGGGTAAGTTAAATTGGACATAAAGGGCTGTGATGCCTTGGTTGGGCTACGCTTACGCTTGAGCGGTTACAGTGGGAGCCTGCTTGCTGTTCAAGGTGACATAAAGTGACCATAACCCAGAAGAAGAAGTTCCCCTATATTTACGAGATTGACAATAAAACAGTGGGCTGTTTGCCCACTCAACAAAACATTTGTGAATATTTGACCTCTTATCCGTCTCAAGATATGGAAATTCAAGTAGTTGTTTCGAGTCAGGCTAAAGCTCCTTTGATTTTTTCTACGTGCGTCCCAGGATAAATTCTACCGCCACGGCGTTCAATTACTTCTGTAAGTCCAGCTAGATACTTGAGTGGGTCAAATTGCCCTTGTTGAGGAAAGCGTAGATACACTCCTGTATCAAAATCAGTCAGGGGCGATTTCTTTACCATTTCTACTGAGGTGAGTCCAGCCCGGTGTACTGCTTCTAACTCGTGCTGAATCTCATCTATTGATTTTCGCTCTGAGGGAAAGAGATAGCCGTCAGTCGCTCAAAGTCGCAGTTAATGTTTTCTTGGGTAGCGATCGCCTCTATAGTATTAATTGCTGTTGTATGACTTTGAGCAACAATTTTGCGCCCTCTTTACCGTGCATTTGCTCCAGTTCGTGGTAACGGGAAGTCAGCACATTCGATAGGTGTGCCGTTGTTATTGCCGTTTGACCGCCACCAATGGGGCGATCATCCAGCACCACTACTGACTCACCTTCACGGAACATATAAGCAGTTGACATCGCCGCTATCCCAGCACCGACAACGCACACATCTGCACTATGATCGACAGTAAAAATATACTTTCTTGGGGATAAATTTGCCAAAAAATATCCTATTAAAACAAGTTAGATTATTATATAATTTTTTTGACTTTTAATTTACCATAAATTATCAATAAAACCATTATTAGTATTGGCAAAGCTAATTTACGTTAATAAAATGCTTTTTAATTAAAAAATAAATATTAAATTTAAACCAATACGCTTGGTGTTAGTGATATTTTGCCTCGGAAGATTCTCCCAACCCCCTTTTTTCAGGCTAGCTCTAATTCCTAGGACTTACGCACTGTACAAATTTATTATCTTGTGCATTGACGAAAATACGTCGTTTCAGACTTTGACCAATTATGCTTTGATAAATAGCGATCGCCTAAAAACGGTCGAAAAATCAAGGCTTAATGCCTGAAATCCATACAACACATTTGGGATTTCCTGTCAATGCGTAAGTCCTAATTCCCTCCTTTTTAAGGACGGTTAGGGAGGATCAAGCCTTAACCCAAGCGTATTGAAATTTAAACTAGTATTTGCAAAATCTTTCGCTAGAGAGATGTAGACTATTGTCAAAGTAATAAAAGAAATATACTTATGTTGGCTATGGAGGGTCTAGGAATGCCAGAGCTTGATAAGTTGGCATCTGTAATTAATTGTTTATTAATATTGACATTGTTAGTTTCTTGCAGTGATAAAACGTCCGCAGAAGATATGGACAAAGAAACACAAAGTGTCTCTTCTTGGGTAGCAACAGCAAATATGGTTGGTGATGCCTGGATACGCGATGTTGTGCCAAATAAATATGCTGAACAAACATTGAAAAAAGCCCAGGAAGAACTGCGAAAACAAAAAGAGAAAATAGACAAAATAAAATTATCTAAAGATGTAAGTGAACATGATAAATCAGTGTTATTAGCTGAAATTTTACAGTTAGCAAATAAAACAGAGGAAATGTCCAAGGCTGTGGCACAAAAGAATCGTTCATTGGTACAGCAAAAACTTGGAGAATTAGCAGCAGAAAAGCAAGCGTTAAACAAGCTAAGAAAAGTTGCAGGGCAAACCAATGAATAAAATTTTTGAAATCGCTCTTGGTATTGTTACCAGTATCGGCAGCTTTTTGGATGTAGGTGCGATCGCTACTGCTGCGGAAGCTGGATCCATCATTAACACAACTTGGCTCTGGTTTATTGCCAACTCTGCCACAACAAGACATCGCACATTACTTATACCTTGCCGTTGGCATCCTGGGGGCAGTGATTAGCCCGTACTTGTTTTATTTCTACTCATCTGGTGCAGTAGAAGATAAATGGGATTGAAGGGTATATCAGTGTGAATCGCGCTGTTGCTGGTTTGGGGATGGGCTTTGGTAGTATCGTATCGCTGGCAGTCTTGATTGTGGCAGCACTGGTACTCAATCCCAAAGGTATCCAGGTTGATAGCTATGAATAGGCGGCGCTGATGTTGACAGAAACCCTTGGTTACTGGGGCTTTGTGCTATTTGCGGCATCTTTAGGGATTGCTTGCTTTGGTGCAGCACTGAAGGTAAGCCTCGATACAGCGTATATTGTGGCCCAAGCTTTTGGTTGGAATTGGGGCGAAAATCTTAAACCAAAAGATGCCGCACGCTTTAGTTTGGTCTATACTGTGTTTGTCTTTCTCGCCTCGTTACTGATGGTATTTGGTATCGATCCATTGCAATTGACTTTGTTTTCAATGGCAATTACAGCGGTGATTTTGCCGCCTGTAATTATACCTTTTTTTGTTTTAATGAACGATGAATTATATGTTGGCAAGTATCGCAACGGGTGGATTAGTAACAGCGTTGTTATTTTTACAATTGCGCTGACATTTGTGCTAGCGATCGTTGCTATTGCACTGGAAATTATTGGAGGATAAATCGATTTTATATTTTAGATTTTAAATTTTGGATTAGGATTTATAACATTTTATTCCTTTGCAATCTTTGCGACTCTGTGACTTGGTAAATCTATCAATAATTAACGGGAAGTGATAAGAAAATGGAATGTTATTAGAGATGTTCTTGATAACCAATTGGTTGACCGCAATCAACGCAAAATGGGTAAAGTCGATGGCATTGTGATGGAGTTGCGCGATGCCTTCGGCGGGCAAAGCCTACGCGAACCACCACGACTTGCTTATATTGAAGTAGGAGTGACAACCCTTACCAAACGGCTAAATCCGCGCTTGGCACGTTTGGTAGCAGCAATTGTAAGTAAATGGGGTGCTAAACAAAGTGAACCGTTTCGGATTCCGTGGTCAAAAGTGCGGGATATTGGTATTGATGTCGAAGTCGATGTTGAAGGTGAAGCAACACCAGTCTTAAATTATGAAAAATGGTTGCGCGATTGCATCATCGCCCGAATTCCAGGAGGGGGATAATGACAACTCGTGAAATTCATCTAGAATTACTACTGAGTAAACCACTATTAGACTCAACTGGTAAAGCCGTCGGACGCATTGAGGAAGTACGCGCCGAACAACAAGGCGAAGAATGGATTGTTAAGGAATATCTTATCGGTTATGCTGCGGTGTTAGAACGGCTATCCGCTTGGACAATTGGGTTAAAAATTTTGCATCTACTTGGGGCGCGTAAAATTTACGGTGGTTATACAGTACCTTGGGACAAGCTAGATTTGACTGACCCTGACAAGCCGCGTTTGCGTTGTAGTTTAGATGCATTAAAGTCATTAAACGAGCAACCGCAGGATATAGAGTAACTTGGCTTGAAGGAGACAGAAGTATGATGTCAAAATAATTCGTAATTGATAATGACGCTTTCTGGGAGACGCTGTTCGTAGCTTGCTTAAGAGTAGAGGTATGCGGACTCGCTTTGCGTGGCGCTTACGTAATTCGTAATTATTACCTGCTCTTAAGCAAGCTAGATTTTTATGATATGGCTTTCTACTTACGGTTAAGTACCTTGCTTGCTCCTAGCACAGCACCAACCGCCAATACAGCTAGCCCGATTCTAGGTTCAGGAACAACAGTTGTGTCTTCAGTGAAAGCCAAAAAGCCAGCCCCATTTAATCCGCCTCTACCGGCTGGGATAAAGGTGTCAATAAAAGCTCCTGTCTTGCCGTCATAACGCAACACATTGTTACTATTTAAATCACTGACATAAAGGTTTCCGTCGGGACCGAAGATTGGCTTAACAGGATCATTGAGTCCGCCACTGCCAGCCGGGACAAAAGTATTGATAAAGGCTCCTGTCTTACCATTAAAACGCGAAATATTGTTAGTCTTAAAGTTAGCGACGTAGAGATTGCCGTCTGGTCCAAAGGTCAAGCCACCAAGTTCTGACCCTTTTTGCTCTGTTGCAAAAGTGTCGATAAAAGCTCCAGTTTGCCCGTTGTACCTTAAAATACTATTAGTAAGAGTACTACTGACGTAGAGGTTTCCGTCTGAACCAAAGCTCAAACTAAAAGGTGCACTGAGTCCGCCGCTACCTGATGGCACAAAAGTGTCGATAAAAGCTCCAGTTTGCCCGTTGTAGCGTAGAACACTATTACTAGTGCGGCTGTTAATACTGGTAACGTAGAGGTTGCTGTCAGGTCCAAAAACCAAGTCTTCAGGTGAATCTAGTCCACCACTACCGGAAGGAACAAAGGTACTAATGAAATTCCCTGTTTTTCCGTCGTAACGTTGGACGCTACCGCTCAAAATACTACTAACATAGAGATTTTTATCGGGTCCAATAGTTAAACCAGTTGCTCCCTTTAGTCCGCCACTATCGGAAGGAACGAAGTCATCAATGAATTCTCCCGTTTTTTCGTCATAGCGCAGAACGGAGTTATTATAATAACTCCCCGCTAAAAGTGCTGCGTTAGCTCTTGGGGCTATCCACCCTAGCAAGACAAAGCTTATCAGTGGGAGGCTGATCTGACAAAAATTCAAAAATCTCATAATTTTGTTAGCTCCTATAACCATAATTACTTAGTACAGTTAATCATAGATTTGTAGCCTATCCTTGTTGGTTGTTAACTTTGGTTGTAAGCAAAAGTAATTTAGATGCGTTTACCCTGCCCTACTTTGCCTGCATCCTCTGCTCTGGCTGCCTCAACGGATAAATTTCCACAAAGCCAAGCGTATTGGTATTGAGTATGGTAACAGCAGTTTGTGCATTACAAAAACCATTCTTGGTAAAAAATATCTCCTAATCTTTCACCCAACTTCTAGCGAAAGAAAGAGTTTCAGGCTGAGTATCTCTGTAATCATGAAATGCGGACAAGTATTAATCTGTTTAATAACTGATATGCCGCAATATTTCGGAAAACTACCTACTACCAATCAACCTTGGACAACCATTGGCAATGTAAAAGCTGTAACCTGCGACAATAATATTATTAATTTTGACTGTGGCGACTCACGTCTGACCATCAGTGTACTTGCCCCCAATTTAATCCGCGTGCGTTTTGCACTGAATGGAGAATTTATGCCTCGCCGCTCTTGGGCAGTGACGCTGGATGATACAGAATGGGCGACAACACCTTTTACAGTCCAGGAAACTGAAACAACGGTAGAAATTGAAACAGCACAGATTCGTGTGTGCGTCCAGCGAGAAAAGTGTCGCATCGCCTGTTTCGATAAAGATAATCGCCCCTTTGCCCAAGATGCAGAGATGGGTACAGGTTGGCGGATGGGCGCAGTTGCAGGGTGGAAGGAAATTGCAGCCGATGAACATTTCTATGGCTTTGGTGAACGCACAGGCTTTTTAGATAAACTCAGCCAAGTAAAAACCAACTGGACAACGGATTCCTTAGATTATGATGCACTAACTGATGAAATGTACCAGGCAATTCCATTTTTTATGGCTTTGCGCCCTCAGGTAAGCTATGGCATCTTTTTCAATACCACTTTTTGGAGTCAGTTCGATATTGGTGCTGAACAACCAGGTATTTGGAAGATGGAGACTCGTGGCGGTGAATTGGATTATTACATTATCTACGGCCCTGAACCAGCCCAAATCCTAGAGACTTATACTCAGCTAACTGGGAGAATGCCATTACCGCCGAAATGGGCGCTAGGTTATCATCAATGCCGTTGGAGTTACGAATCAGAAAGCGTTGTGCGGGAACTAGCAAAGGAATTTCGTCAACGCCGCATTCCCTGCGATGTTATTCACTTGGATATTGACTATATGCGGGGCTATCGGGTGTTTACCTGGAGTCCTCAGCGTTTCCCCAACGCCGCAAAACTCATTAGTGATTTAGCACAGGATGGCTTCAAAACAGTTACAATCATTGATCCTGGTGTAAAGTATGAACCAGAAGGCAATTATCACGTTTTTGACCAAGGATTAGAAAACGACTATTTTGTGCGTAAAGCCGATGGTGCGTTGTTCCACGGCTACGTTTGGCCTGAGAAAGCTGTTTTTCCTGACTTTTTACTTCCTGATGTGTCTAACTGGTGGGCTGATTTACACAAAAGCTTAACCGATGTTGGTGTGGCAGGAATTTGGAATGATATGAATGAACCTGCTATAAACGATCGCCCCTTTGGTGATGAAGGTGAAAAAATTTGGTTTCCGCTAGATGCACCACAGGGGGGAGATGGGGATAATTCACAATCCAAAATCCAAAATCCAAAATCTAAAATTGATGTGACTCATACAGAAGTGCATAACTTGTATGGGTTGATGATGGCTAAAGCTTGCTATGAAGGCTTACAACGGCATCGAAACTCAGAGCGATCGTTTGTGTTAACGCGATCGGGTTATGCTGGTGTGCAGCGCTGGTCTTCTGTATGGATGGGAGATAACCAATCGTTGTGGGAGCATTTAGAAATGTCTTTGCCGATGCTTTGCAACATGGGACTTTCTGGTGTGGGGTTTGTGGGTTGCGATATTGGCGGGTTTGCTGGTAACGCCACAGCTGAATTATTTGCTCGCTGGATGCAGGTAGGAATGCTGTACCCAATGATGCGCGGTCATTCGGCAATGTCTACTGCTCGTCATGAACCTTGGGTATTTGGCGATCGCGTTGAAAATATCTGTCGAGAATACATTAATCTACGCTACCAGTTACTTCCCTACATCTATACTCTTTTCTGGGAAGCGGTAACAACGGGCGCACCGATTTTAAGACCATTATTATACCATTTCCCCAACGATCCGAAAACCTATAGCCTCTACGATCAGGTATTGCTAGGTGCGTCGCTGATGGCTGCACCAATTTACCGCCCTGGAATTGAGCATCGAGCTGTCTATTTACCCGCCGGCACTTGGTATGATTGGTGGAGTGGTGAGCATTATGAAGGCCCGATTCACATTCTTGCTCATGCACCACTAGAAAGAATGCCACTGTATGTCCGTGGCGGTGCGATCGTTCCCATGCAACCTGTCAGGCAATACGTTGATCAAGCCCCACTCGACGAGATCCGATTACGGATTTGGCCTGGTAATAACGAATATCAGCTATTTGAAGATGATGGCCAGACAAACGAGTATCAAGATAAAAAGTTTTCGCTAACAAATATAAGCGTATTTACTCAGGCAAACCAAATAGTAGTCGAAATTGGAGCAAGAGTTGGGGAATGGACACCTCCAGCGCGTGAAGTGATTGTAGAACTTGTTGGTGTTGGAGAGCAACGTTTCCAAGACGATGGTAAGCGTCATCCTCTGCAATTTTGAAATACTCGTAAAGGTGGTTTTTTGAACCACCATTATTTCTTACTCTAAATTGTGCAACAAAAAATATGCATAGAGGTAGATGAAAAGCAAGTCAAGGCGTAACATACAATACAAAAGATAGAAATGATTAAACCGTAAGAAATACGTAAGTTTACTACGCTAGATAGATGCGGTTAGAGAACACTCAATGTTAAACATTAACCGCTTGCGGCTGCAAGATATATCTAAAATCCCTACAGATTCACTTGTGGCAAAAGTCGCAAGTGCGATCGCTGTTTTGGTTGGCAGCTTGGTACTAGTTGGCTGGTGGCTTGGCATTGAAGTTCTGAAGCGCGGCTTCCTTGGTAGTCCTGCCACAATGAAAGTCAACACAGCGCTGTGTTTTGTGCTGTGTGGTGTGTCGCTATGGCTATTTTTAAAAGCAGGGGAAAACAATTCAAAATCACCGAAGTTCAGATCGCTGGAAGCCAGCGCTCCGACTTCTCTCAAAATTCAAGTTGCGCTGGAACCGCACCAAAGGTGCAACTCAAAATTATTTCCCCACTTCCCTATTCTTCTAATTTCTAAGGTGTGTGCAATAGCTGTCACCACAATTGCTGCGCTCACACTCTGTGAATATCTGTTTAGCTGGAATTTCGGCATTGACGAGCTACTGTTTCGTGATTCGCTAACTAGTATAGCGACGCATTCAGGGCGAATGGGAGTAAACACAGCAGTGAACTTTATGCTGGTCAGCGTCGCCCTACAGTTTCTGGTTTATCCAAAAACCCACCGCAGTTATTGGTATGCCCAGATTATCGCTCTGATCGCTACTTTAATTTCCTTTCAGGCGCTCATGGGCTATACCTACAAAGTAAAAGTTCTCTACGGACTTGCCCCTCATACAACATCAATGGCCTTACACACAGCGGTGTTGTTCCTCTTACTAAGTATAGGCATTCTGTGGGCACGGGCAAAACAGGGGTTAATGAGGGTAGTTACAAGTGATACTGACGGCGGCTTACTTGCACGTCGTTTATTAATTGCCGCGATCGCAGTACCTTTTGGATTGGGGTGGGTAATTGTTGAAGGTCAACGGGCAGGACAATACGATCCGGCGTTTGCAATATCGGTGTTTGCGATCGTCCTGATTGTGATTTTTACTATTTTGATTTGGCAAAGTGCGGCGATTATTGAACGTCTCAGCTATCAACATGATCTTGCCCAAGAAGCACTGAGAACCTACGAAGCTAAACTGGGAAGTTTTGTAGATGCTAACGTCATCGGCATTCTGTTTGGCGACGTGTATGGCGGTATCCAGCAAGCAAACGACGAATTCTTGAGGATGATTGGTTACACGCGGGAGGATTTGTTAGCAGGCAGGCTAAGTTGGAGCAATATCACACCACCAGAGTATCTATATTTGGATGAGCGAAGTGTCGCCGAAGCACAAGGAAGCGCCAACGCTGCTTGTACGCCCTACGAGAAAGAATATATTCGCAAAGATGGTAGCCGTATCCCGGTTTTAGTTGGTTACGTGCTGCTAGGAGAAAACCGGGAAGAGTCAGTAGCATTTATCCTCGACTTGAGCGAACGCAAGCAAGCAGAAGCAGAGCAACAAAAATTAGTATCGCTGGTAGAAAATAGCTCTGACTTTATCGGCATCGCCACCCTTGAAGGTCAATTACTCTACATAAATGATGCAGGTCAAAAGCTGGTAGGGCTTGCAAGTCTTGATGAAGTCAGGCAAAAGGCAGTATTAGATTACTTCATGCCCAAAGACAAAGCCTATTTTCAAGAACATATACTGCCGACTGTACTATTACAAGGGCGCTGGCAGGGAGAATTCTGCTTTTGCCACCTCCAAACAGGTCAACCGATACCAGTTGATTACAACATCTTCACTCTTACAGACAATAAGACAGGTCAGCCAATTGCCTTAGCAACTGTGACTCGCAACATCAGCGAACAAAAACAGGCTAAGGAACAAATCTTACAACTAAACAAGGATTTACAGCGCCGCATTGCTGAGTTACAAACTTTGTTGGAGGTGATTCCCATTGGAATTGGCATTGCCGAAGATCCAAAATGCCAAAATATCAAGGTCAACCCTGCTTTTGCCAAGCAGTTGGGGATATCCTCAGATACAAATGCCTCGCTCAATGCTCCCAGTGACGAAAAACCGACAAGCTTTAAATTCTACCGAGAAGGAAGGGAACTCTCAGCAGAGGAACTCCCGATGCAATACTCTGCCACTCATGGTGTCGAAGTTCTGGATTATGAACTCGATGTTGTCCATGAAAATGGAAAAATTGTCAACCTGTTGGAGTCCATTGCACCCCTGTTTGACGAAGAAGGTAAAACCAGAGGAAGCGTTGGTGCATTTTTAGATATTACGGAGCGCAAACAGGCAGAGGAAGTACTCCTAAATCAGCAAAAATGGCTGGAGGATGTGTTAAATCTGATGCCAAGACCGTTGCTGTTTATTGAACCAGGAACGGCGCGGGTAACTTTTGCTAATCGCTCTGCTGACGAATTAGCTGGGGGCGAATTTCCCAAAGGTGTACCAGCCGCAGAGTATCACACAGTTTACCACTACACGAATGCGGCTGGCGATCGCATCCCCAATGAGCAAATGCCAGGAGTGCGGGTTGCCCTTGGCGAACGCCTGAATGGATTGGAGGTAGACTGGCACACTCCTGCTGGTGTGCGCTCTCTACTAATATTTGCCGATACCTTGCCAGCAATGCACGGTCATCCGGCTACCTGTATTTTGGTGTTCCAAGAGATTAGCAACCTCAAGCAGGCAGAAAAAGCCCTCTCGTTAGGTTACAAAAGGCTAAAGCTACTATTTGACACAGCCAACGATTTACTATCAAGCCAAGAACCAGTACTACTAATCGATAGCGTCTACCAAAAACTAAGAGACCAAATTGGTTTAGATATTTACTTTAACTATTTGGTTGAGGATAACTCTCAGGTAATGCGGTTGGGGTCTTACAGTGGCATTTCCCAGGAACTGGCTAAGGAAATTGAATTTTTGGCATTTGCTGAAGCGGTTTGCGGTACTGTAGCGCTCTCACGCCATCCCATAGCTGTAGAAAATGTGCAGCAATCAACTGACCCGAAAACAGAATTGATTCGCTCTTTAGGTATTACTGCTTATTATAGTTATCCGTTGATCGCCCAAGGACGGCTGTTGGGTACTCTTTCTTTTGGTAGCCGGACTCGGTTAAGCTTCACCGACAATCAAAAGGGAATGATGCAAGCAGTATGCGACCAAATAGCGATCGCAATGGAACGGGCTAGTTTAATTGCTTCTTTGCAACAACAAACTGAGCAGTTGCAAGAGGCCAACCGTATGAAGGATGAATTCTTAGGGATATTGTCCCACGAGTTGCGATCGCCACTCAATGCCATCCTTGCCTGGGCGCAATTACTGCAACGAAGCAAGCTCAGTGAAACCCAAATGGCTAGGGCTATGGAGACAATTGAGCGGAATGCGAAAGCGCAAACCCAGCTAATTGAAGACCTGCTGGATATATCGCGAATGATTAGAGGCAAGTTACGCCTCAATGTTGGTACTTGCGATTTGGTTGGGATGATTGAGTCAGCCATCGAGACTGTTAGTTTAGCCGCCCAGTCCAAGGAAATCGATTTGAGATTTTCCCTCATTCCCTCAAAAGAAACGCGAAATGCGCCACCAGGGATACTCCCCGTGGTCACTTTCGCGCCAAAGTCAGATTGGGGATTAGGAATCAATCGCGAAAATCTAGAATCTCTAGAAGCACAATCCCAAACCAATCAACACTCAGAGGACAGCAAGCTTGGCGAAAATTCTCAATTCTTAATTTCTGGGGATTTCGAGCGCTTGCAGCAAATCATCTGGAATCTGCTATCCAATGCCATCAAATTCACACCCGTAGGAGGACGGGTAGAGGTGCAATTGTCAGTAGTCACTGACCCAGAAAAACAACAGACAACGGATAAATATGCCCAAATTCAGGTGATTGACACAGGCATTGGTATCAGTCCTGACTTTCTTCCTTACGTCTTCGATCGCTTTCGTCAAGCTGATAGTTCTAGCACTAGATCCTATGGTGGATTAGGACTAGGATTAGCGATTGTGAGTCATTTAGTAGAATTACATGGCGGTACTATCCACACAAATAGTCCAGGTGAACAGCAAGGAGCGACGTTTACAGTCAAACTACCACTTCTGAAGAGTCCGCCCCTTTCCCATTCCGCCTCTTTGCTCCTCTCTCCCTCTCCCCCTCCCTCCCTCTCTCTGTTTGGCGTGCGCGTGCTGGTTGTAGATGACCAAGCCGATACCCGTGAATTTATCACCACAGTACTCGAACAGTGCCAAGCCGAAGTTCAGGCTGTAGCATCAGTTCAAGAAGCATTGCAAGTAATTACACAGTGGAAACCAGATGTTTTAGTCAGCGACATCGGTATGCCCCAGGAGGATGGTTATTCTTTGATCCGCAAAGTGCGATCGCAACCACCAGAATTAGGAGGAAATATTCCCGCAGCAGCGTTGACAGCTGATGCTAGAGCAGAGGATCGGATGCGAGCTATACAAGAAGGTTATCAGCTGCATTTACCTAAACCTATTGAGCCAGCTGAGTTAGCTACAGTAGTCGCCAGTCTTGTTGGACGGACTTAGAGAAAATAGGAAATAGAGAATATGAATTAAATTCTGTCCCATTCCCTTTTTCCTAATATCAAAATTTATCTAAAATTCCAAGTTTTTTCCAATTACCAAAAAACAGTTTTTTTCTTTGCAATTTAGCGTAGTTAGTGAATACCTGCATTATAAAAATATTATTTATGTGTATATTTTTATTTAGATCTGAATAATTATTGTCTTTTGGGGTGTTCGTTATTTAGTATATAGCGCTTCTCCTTTGGATGCAATACACTCTGACCTCACTTCCATTCCTCTCTCCTAAAAGGAGAGAGGAATGGAATCTTACTCCCCAACGCTACAAGGGTTGGGGCTGTTCTTGTTAGGTCTGTATTCTATGCAATTGAGAACCGCTATAAGTTGCTTCAAGACAGAAATATTATCCGAAGCCTATTAAAGCGGCTTCCGAAATAGGCAATTCAGGAGTTGTATTGAAATTATGTAACCTAACTTAATTTAAGTAGACTACATAAACTGTCACTTGAGTATTTTAGGTAATTAATGTAAAAAAAACTTTCATTTATCTTGATTAGCGTGATTCATCTGGAGTATTCACTCTTCGGGTGACGCTTCTACATCGCTATTGCTACGCTAACGCTACTTGCTTTATGCCTCTTAACCCGTCCACTGCGGTGGCTGAGCAAATTTGCTCAGATAATCATCCAAAAAATCAATGGTGCATATTTAAATGCCCATGATTCTAATAAATAAGCATGATTTTATACATTACCATACCTCATATGATTGCCCTAACAAAGACATTAGTAAAAACAGTAGCTGAACCAGAACAGCTAGATAGTATTGACTCATATGACTCGAAGCGAGCTGATTTTTTACAAGAAGTAATTGAAGGCTTAGAAGACGGTATATTAATTTTAAGCCAAACTGGTGAAGTAGTTCATGCTAATGCATCTGCTCATCGCTTTTGTTGTCAATTCAATCAAGGTAATTTCAACCAAAATTTTGTCCCGCCAGCCATTTGGAATCTTTGTGAATCGTTACTTAGCAATCGGTATTTGTTTTCTGATAAACTGATCATTCTGTCGGATGAGGTTGTGCTTGATAAGTCAAATGTTTTTCGTGTTAGGGTGAGACTGCTAGATTTAGATGGTTTTGAACTGCCTTGCTTATTAGTGACCATCGAAAACCAATATGAGTCTCTGAAAAATTTAGCAATCACTGAAGTTAAAAAATTTGACCTGACGCCACGAGAAGCTGAAATTTGGTTTCTCTATAGAAGTAACTACAGCTACAAAGAAATTGCCACTAAGCTTTACATCACTATAAACACAGTGAAAAAGCACATGAAAAATATTTACACCAAGCGACAAGCATGTCTTGTAGTTGAATAGTATTAAGGGACTTCCAAGAAATAAAATATACAGTTGCTGAAAATGATAATCATTCGAGAGGGGGGAGAGCAACCTTTGCCCTCCCCAAATAAGCATGAAAATCTGCACTTTCCTGACTTTGCGTCAAAAGTGTTATTATTGGTAGTATTATTAATTATGTGACAAAAAACGTTAATAACTATTTTTTAAAACTATGTTATTCCATAGCAAATATCAATAAACTATTTCCCTAAATCCGGGAAAGTTTCATGGCTTGAATAAGTCAAACGCTTGATTTGTTTCTCAATTGTTGACATAACTTCAATAGTTAGCTTAGCTCCTAGTTCATAAGTTTTAGTGACTAGTTTAACAACAGGATGTTTGCCATTCCAATTTTTTGATATAGCAACGGACAGGAAGCTTAGGACAAAAATAAATTCACAATGTACGCTTGTTGAAAGCATCTACCGCCAACTTGTCCTAACGGCTTTGTCCACTGCTATACTGTCTTCGCAGCCTCAACTCTTGGAGAGGCTGCCGCCAACGAGTCCACGTCCCTTACGCGTCTCGTAGAAAGCGTCATTACGAATTACGAATTAGTAATTCTTTGGTCATATCATAAGTAAAGCTAATCAATTAACAGAAGAGGTAATGTCAACCCTGGTATAAGAACAAAGTTTTGCATGGCGACTGAATAATTTTTATAATTCACATAAGTCGCAACAAGCAAAATCGTGAAAAGTCAGAATAATCTATAGCTGATCAAATCTTTATGAAAGTTTTAACTACGGAGACTCAGGAGTTTTTTGCAGGCGTAATAGGGTATTGTAAACCTGCCGTTTTAACATATTGTTATTTTGTAGTTCTAGAGTAATTTTGTTGAACTGATCAATGCTCAAACCATTATCTTCAACAATTTTTTGAGAGTGGGTACAGTAATTGACTGCGATGTCTTGAGCCTTCCTGGGAAGACCATTTATGCTATTAGAATCGTTACAAACAATCTTGGGAATTTCTCCATTGCCAATAAGTTTTTTAATTTCTTCAAAGGCATTTTGACGTGCTGGCTCCATTGCTAGGACAGCTTGAGCGTAGCTGTTGATTTCAGTATTATTAACTATTGGTGGTGGAGTTTGAGCGTCAGCTTTTGAACTTAATGAAAAGGCGTTGGAAATTACACCCGCAGTGGCGATCGCGCCGAAAAAGAATGATCGGCAAAGGATTCGCTTTCGGCTAGGTCGGAAAAAGAAGTTGGAAGTTTTCTTCATATACTGTGTAATACAAAACTACATCAGGGATATTATAAGAACTTGGAATTATTTTCGGAGTTGGAAGTTCCAGCAACCGCTGAATACATCAAGCTTTTATATTTGATTGTCAACTTCCTCGGCATACTTGACAAAGTTCGATGACTTTAGTCTGGAGTGTTGACATTTCTGATCCTCCTTGCTTGAGGCTCACTTCTAACTCCAGTAGTAGGGGTAAGCAAGAGATTAACTGTTGCATAGAAAGCAGCCTGATTTCTTGCTGTAAGAAGTAGATCCGTTTAGGATTACCGATATCAGCAGCTTGAGCGATCGCTTGTTGATTGCGCTCACCACTTTCTATCATAATCTTGACCCATACCCAGGTGCGAAATTGTCCAATTAGTGTGGCAACTATCCGTAATCCCGGCTCGGAAGCATTGATCAGATCCGCCAACGTTGTCAAAGCTTTAGCTGTATCTCCTGTTCTGATTGCTGCTGCTAATTGTAAGCTATTTTGAGTAGTATTTATTACTAACTTCGTAACAGTATCTGTGTCTAAAGGCTTATTGCTACCTTGGGCATATAGCCGCAATTTCTCTAACTCATTGAAAAGAAGCCGTGTATCATTTCCTACTGATTCTGCCAACAACTGGGCACTATTGGCAGTCAGTTTCACGCCCACAGCCTGGGCTGCTTGATTAACAGATTGCACCAGCAATTCTGTTTTCCAAGGGGGAATCAGCGGAAATTCTCGGAATTCGGTAGCAAATTGTTTTAACAATTTCGTAGATTTGAGGCGTTCATCTGGTTTGTTTCGGCTGGTGAGCAATAAAAATGAGTTTTCGGGAATGACTGGTAGCGATCGCACCAATTCTGCTAACACATTCTCTGGACAGTGCTGGCAAAGAGTAGTATTTATCAGCCATACCAAGCGCCCACCAGCGCCAAAAGTGGGTGTCATCACCTGATTTAACCCCTGGATCGCAGCATCAGCTTGATCTGGGGGGAATGAAGTGTAGTTAAAACTTATCCATTGGGGATCGAGGACGCGATCGCGCAAAAGAGCGATCGCTTTTTCTATGGCAAAATCATCTTCACCCCAGTAAACATAGATTGGCATAGATAAACCTCATTGGGCATGGGGCATTGGGCACTTGTACTGAGCGAACGCAAGAGCGTCTCTACGAGAAGCCGTTGGCGCAGCCTCTTGTAGAGAAGTATTGGGCATTGGGAAAGAATTCTTATGACTCCTAACTCCTCACTCCTAACCGGAGGCAAACCGTCTCCGGTTTTGCTCCTAACTCCCTCAATCATCACACCCAAAAACTAAATACTTTTTAAATGACTCTGCTAATCGGGATAATTTTCCCTAAAATCTATCAAGTGAGAGCGTGAGGCTATGAAGATTGGACGACAACTATCAAACTTACTTAAATCGGTTAGCACGACTGACGCTGCCAGAAACTTACAGATCCCAAGTCCAGCATATTCAAGAATCCTCTAAATTCCAGCCACATTCTGGGTTGAGACAAGCAGCGTCCTTTCCTGGCTATTCGCTAATTACCCCGCCCGCAGAAGAATCACAAAACTCTGCTTTCTATGCCAAATTACAGACTTACCAACAGGAACTTTTACAGTTGCCTGTAGACCGTAATTTGATTGTACCTGTACCTCCTGCTAGCTTCCATCTGACTTTAGCGGATTTAATTTGGGACAGTGCTTACCTTGATGCCTGCGAAAAAAATCCCAAATTTGACCAGGAGTTACACTCTTGTTTAGCCGAAATGTTTCAGCAATATCAACAATTGATGACAAACAGGAGTCATCCGATTCAATGGCAAATGCTGGGACTGATACTAATGCCAAGAGCTGTAGCCGTTTGTTTAGTACCTCAGGATGAACGCTGCTACGAGGAAATTATTAAATTTCGCCGAACAATTTATCAAAATCCCAAGTTAATTGCTTTGGGTATTGAGCAGCATTATCACTTCACAGCCCATGTTACATTAGCCTATTTTGGGGAGGTTTCATCTGACTTAGACCGCACAAGTTTCAGCACAATGCTTTCTCAATTGAATGAACAATGGCTGTTGAATTTGCCAGAATTTGTGATCAATCGCGTCGAATTGCGAAAGTTTGACAACATGACACGCTATTATCGCCAACCAGACTGGCCGATTTTAGATTTTTAAGTAATTAGTTAGTAGTTAGTAGTTAGTAGTCAGTGGTTTCCACTTACTAACCACTGACTACTGATTATTAGTTATGTCTTCTTGAAAATGAAGCAATTGTCTAAAGTCAGTTAATAGGGGTATTGCAAATGCATTTTGGCTAAATTACCCATCAACTAACGATTGTTGCGAGGAGAGGAATGAAGATTAGTAATGCATTAGCTAAATGTTTCTCGATACAGCACCTGTAATTACGCGCTAGTTGTAGACATACATAGCAGAGAAAATAAGCTCAAAGATAAATCCGATGATTTTGTCTTTTAGGTAAACCTAGCTTTTTGTCAATTCTCTAAATAAAATCTCTAGCCTAAGAGGTTGTTTGAAAAGTGTTTTCCTGTGATAGGCACTTTTAGATTCCCCCTAACCCACGCCAGTCGAGGAAAGGGGAAAACCTCCAAGTAGAGGAGCCAGCCGCATGGGCGGGTTTCCCGACTTGAGCGGACTAGCGTCAAGTGGCGTAGATTTGGAGGGATCTAAAACTTTTGATACCGAAAAGAGAACTTTTCAAACATCCTCTAAAATTCTGGTTGTTGATAAACGAGGTAAACAGCTTCTAAAAATACATCAGGTGTAACAGCTTCTGGTAGCTTTTCTAAATTAATAATAGTTTTAACTTGCTCGGCTAACTTTAGAGATAGTGAGGCTCTTGCCTTTAATGACATTGCATCACGTCGCTGTAAATACTCACGAATAACAGCAAAATCATCGGGCAACAATTGCGATAAATCGGCAATTTCTACTAACTGCTGATTGAGTACCTTAGCCTGTTCTGAAATTGTTAATGTCGCTGATGCAGTAGGTGTTTGGACTTGAATCACAATTGTGCCAGCTGCCAAATCACCTAAGCGCTTTTCTTGACGGCCAAACATAATTAAAAATGCGCCAATAAACAAAGTCTCATCAAAGGGTCGCAGTAAGGCTCGTAGCGTTGCTTGTTGTAGCCCGATCAGTCTACCATTATCTCGAACCACGCGAATTTTAGCAAACCGTTTACCAGGAGTTTGCCCAAACCAGAAAGTTTCAAAAAATACAAAATAGCTGATATAAATTGCAAAAACGATAATGAAGAAAATTGCTAACAACCAAAGTCTTAAACTCTGAGCATTCGTAATAAAATCCTCAAAAAAATTGAACAGTTGCGTTGAAAAGATAGTCCAGGTAAGAAAAAACACAAGCAAGGTTACAGTCAAGACTGTATAGTCAATTAGCAGTGCCAAAGCTCGATTGCCGATTCCCGCTAAAGTAAATTCCAACTCTACACTTTCTGGAGTCTGGAATGTGATGCGATTAAAAAAGCGCATATTTTAACTAATTCAAAATTAATAGAGTTGAATCAAGGTGTTGAGTTAACGAAAATCTTGCGAGGGTGGTTCTCGTAACTGCAAACCTAGACCCTCACGCCGAGTACGCAAGTCCAAGTATAAAACAGCTTTTAGTGCTTGCCAGAATGGCATGATTAAAATTCCACCTATAAAGCTTCCAATCCAAGAAATCAAATACACAAGCGAGTAGATAGCAGAACCTTGCTCAAGCTTTATTAAAAATAGGCTAGGTATATAGTTTAATACAAACAGCAAGGGTAGTGTCACCACAAAACCAACTAAAACTACGCCCTGAATGCGAAATACCGAGGCTTTAGTTAACTCCCAACTTCTGGCAACACTTTCGCCACCATTGATATTTTCCTCAACTGCTAAGGGCACCTCAGCTACTATCCAACGGGAGTAAAACCATGTTAGTCCCAACAGCACAATACATGCCGTTACAATTATTGCCAATGTGGTTGTGACTATAATACTTGAAGTACCTAATATTCCTTTTAATACTACTCCAATCAAGCCAGCTAGCACACCGCCCGCGATCGCTAGTCCCAAATAAATTAGAATCAAAAATATTCCTACTTGGAAAGCAACTCTTAAAAATGACCAAAGACGTGGATTAATATAGCTGCTGGCAGTTTGAACACCTTCAGGTTGGTAAATCAATTCTCCAAAAGCCAAGCGTGAAATTAGTCCAGAAATGGCTGCATATTTTGCCCAGCCGTAGATAGGAACTATAATCCACAAGTGAGCAATTAAAGCCAGTTTCAGATAAATCTTTAGATGAGAACGATACAACCGTACCGCAGCACTGACAACGTTACCGATACTCAGTGGTTGTATCTGACTGAAAGATCCAAAATTTTCAGACATAATGGCAAATTTACCTTTAAACTACGGAGATGAATTTGAGGCTATCTTAAGCTAAGTTAAACTCAGTGTTGCTAAAATTCATGAATATTCAACGTTGGATTGCGCGACGAGAACCGAATTGGCAGCGTTTGGATGCCCTATTAAGGCAGATAGAAAAAAAAGGGTTAAAGTCCTTACGGGCAGCAGAAATTAGAGAGTTAGCGAGTTTGTATCGTTCAGTAGC
Organism: Nostoc sp.; assembly: GCF_036917615.1. Taxonomy (GTDB): domain Bacteria; phylum Cyanobacteriota; class Cyanobacteriia; order Cyanobacteriales; family Nostocaceae; genus Nostoc. Next base: position 31,074 of record NZ_JBALCZ010000059.1, on the reverse strand, counting down.
GGCAGATTTAGCTCGTGCCCGCACGCAGCAAATCGGCAATACTTTGATGCAAAGTTTACAATCTTTAACAACTCGTGCATATACGCAGATTTACCAAGGTTCGCGGCGCCAGGAATGGCAGGCAATCCGAAAATTTTACAGTTGGGGATTACCATCTATAGTCCAGAAAACATTTGCATATATTGCTGCGGCGACAGGGCTGTTTCTGGTGGGGGCACTAGTAGCTTGGTGGTATTCCTGGCAAAACCCTAGCTTTATGTCGTTGATAGTACCTGAAAGCTTGATTACCAAGGTGCGAGATGAGCATAAATTGTGGATGGGGTCAATTGTCGGCGTTGAACCTCTGGCATCTAGCAGTATCATGATCAATAACCTGTCGGTGTCTTTTGGGGCTGTTGCTGGTGGCTTCACGGCTGGAGCATACACAGCTTATTTGATGGTATTTAATGGCTTATTGATTGGTGCTGTTGGTACTTTGGTTGCTCAAAATAATCTGGCTTATCCTTTTTGGGCGTTTGTGTTGCCGCATGGTTCCTTGGAATTACCCGCCATCTTTTTTGCTGGGGGTGCGGGATTTTTATTAGCAAGAGCAATTTTATTTCCTGGTAAATATCGCCGTGGGGATGCACTTAAATTCTACGGTTCGCAAGCGGTGCAGCTAGTATTTGGGATTGTACCAATGTTGATTATTGCTGGTGCGATCGAAGGCTTTTTTTCACCTAATCCCAGCGTACCTGAGCCGATTAAATATTTGGCAGGAATAGGATTATTTGTACTTTTGGTAATGTATTGTAGCCGCAAGCAAACATGAAATAACTTAGGTGGCAGCGGATTGTTGAATTTAAAAAATATTTTTCCACAGACTCACTGATAACCACAGATTTTTTATTTATTTAAATTAAACTGAAGTTTGTCATCAGCATATTTTTACCAAACTAATCTACTCAATCAAATATCAATAAATAAAAAAATATTTAAAGTAAGATTTAAACGCACCTTAATCCTTTGTTTATTCATCGTTAACCAAAAAAAATGTAAGTTATTTTAAGGCTGGAATTACAGCAGAAAAGTATTCCTTGAATCAGAGGTAATATGGTTTTTTTGACCACCATCTTGAATCGTGTCGTTGCTACTTCAGTGGTGACAACTTCTGTTGCACTCAGTCCATTTTTTGGTGCGATCGCACAAGCTGAAACTCTTAATGGTGCAGGAGCAACTTTTCCGGCTCCGCTTTACGAACGCTATGCTCGTGAAGTTAAGAATAAATATCCAGACTTGAAAATTAACTACCAAGCAATTGGTAGTGGCGGTGGTATTCGTCAAGTCACTGCTGGAACCGTTGACTTTGGTGGTAGTGATGCTGCAATGAAAGATGATGAAATCGCTAAAGTCAAGAACGGTGTAATCTTAGTACCTACAGCAGGTGGTGCCGTTTCTGTGGTTTACAATCTTCCAGGCGTTAATAATCTTAAATTGTCCCGCAGTACACTACCAGCAATTTTCTCAGGTCAAATTACCAAATGGAATGACGCAAAAATTAAAGCTGATAATCCGGGTGTCAATCTACCAAATCAATCAATTAAATTTGTTGTTCGCGCCGATGGTAGCGGTACAACTTTCATTTTCACTAACCACTTGAGTGCTACCAGTGGTTATTTTAAAGGCAGAGTTGGAACTAACACTGCTCCTAAATGGAATCTGCCAAACGTCCTCAAAGGCAAAGGCAACCCAGGCGTAGCTGCCTTAGTATCTCGTACTCCTGGTTCTATTGGTTATGTTGAATATGCCTACGCTGTAAAAAACAATCTGAAATCAGCGCTGGTACAAAATAAGAGAGGAGAATTTGTGGCTCCTTCTTTAGAATCTGCAAATGCAGCTTTGTCAACTGTCACTTTCCCAAACAACTACCGCGTTTTTGTAGGAGATCCAGGACAAGGTTATCCCATCGTAGGTCTTACCTGGATTATGGTTTACAAACAGTATGCTAATGCTTCTAAAGCTGATGCTGTCAAAAAATGGATTAATTGGGTATTGAAAGACGGTCAACAATATAACGATGACCTCAACTACACCAAGATTCCATCTGATGTGGCAAATCGGGTGCTTCAGACAGTGAATAGCTCTGTCAAACCTTAATTTGCAATCTTTAGGACTTATGCAGAAGAGATCCCCCAATTTCCTTAAAAAGGGGACTTTTAAGATCCCCCTTTTTAAGGGAGGTTAGGGGGGATCATCTTACTACTTTGCTCTCCTAATAGGGTGAGTTAACAACTCAATCTATTAATAATAAAAAAATCTATTTGATTGATTTGGAATGGCAAATTCATCGCAACCAGGCGGCAGAAATTCATCACATGATTCAAATCTAGGCGATGAAAATTTCAATTTAACAGCTATCAGCGGCACAAATTTCTGGTTTGACCAAAGTTTTACATGGTTAGTATACTTTTTTGCCGTGATTACCGTTGCAGTGCTATTTTTGATGAGTTGGGTAATTTTACACGAAGCTCTACCAGCCATTAAGCAGTTTGGACTGGGATTTTTGTGGGGACAAGATTGGGATACAGGTAATCAGGTTTTTGGTGCATTACCCTATATTTATGGAACTTTGGTAAGTAGTGCGATCGCTATTTTATTCGCTGTCCCAGTGGGAATAGCAGTAGCCTTAGTTACGAGTGAAAATTTCTTCCCTTCATTGCTAGGAATCACCTTAGCATTTGTTGTTGAATTAATTGCAGCAATTCCCAGTGTCATTATTGGTTTGTGGACAATTTTTGTCTTTATTCCAGTTCTAGAACCTCTTCAAAAGTGGCTAGCCAGCACTTTTAAATGGATACCACTGTTTAATACAGAAGATCCTTCTGGGACAAATATGTTGACTGCTGGAATTATTCTCGCCATTATGATTTTGCCCACAATGGCAGCAATTACTCGTGATGTCTTAATGGCTATCCCTAAAGAATTACGTAGTGCATCTATGGCTTTGGGTGGCACCCGTTGGGAAACAATTTTTCGGCTTTTGCTACCAGCAGGATTTTCTGGAATCGTGAGTGCAGCAATGCTCGCCTTAGGACGTGCTTTGGGTGAAACAATGGCTGTCACTATGGTGATTGGCAACTCTGCTCAAATCAGTGCTTCTTTTCTCGATCCAGCTTATACAATCCCCTCTGTATTAGCTAATGAATTTGCCGAAGCTGAACCGGGATTGCATATAGGTGCTTTAAGCTATTTGGCATTGATTTTGTTTGGGTTGACTCTAGTTGTAAATCTTGGCGCTGTACTATTGATAAAGTGGGTTGGCAGGAAAAATAAATAATGCTATTTAAATTTAATATGGACACAAACATGCAACAGTTTAGATATAAGATATAACAATATTAAAATATGTGTTAAATTCTCTATTTTTTCTGTTTGCACCCTTTATTATTCGTTAAAAAACTTTATAACTCAAAAGTTTTTTATCTTAGTGTAGCAAGACGTTTACCAATCAAAATTTGTAAAAATATGAGTGGTTACATCCAGTCAGAAACTGATGAATCTCTGGCGACAGAATTATGCAGTCCTCTGCCAACAGAACGAGTAATATTTACTTATATAATGAATGCGATCGCCTTTGGTTTGACAGGTCTAGCACTCATTCCTTTATTATCAATTTTGTGGGAAATTCTCGTCCGGGGAATATCTGGACTGAAATCAGATATGTTTGTCAAAGCAGTGATTGACAATGGCTTTGGCAATGCCATCTTGGGAACCATAATCATGGTGGTAATTGGTGCTATTTTAAGCATTCCCACAGGGATAATCACAGGAATTTTCTTGGCAGAATTTGGTCAAACCAATCCAATCACTGGACTTGTTCGTTTTATTAGCAGTATTCTGACAGGCGTGCCTTCAATTGTTGTAGGCGTATTCGCTTACGGTATGATAGTTTTGGTAACTAAAGGATTTAGTGCGATCGCAGGTGGTTTTGCTTTAGCCGTGATTATGCTACCTGTGATTATACTGACAACAGAAGAATCCTTAAAACTTATTCCCACATCTCAACGCCTCGCCTCTGCTGCTTTAGGCGGAACTCGCTTTCAAACTATTTTTCGCATCGTTGTCACTGCTGCAATTCCCGGAATTACTACAGGCATTTTATTAGCTGCAGCTCGTGCGGCTGGTGAAACAGCACCCTTAATTTTTACTGCCTTATTTAGTCTAGATTGGTCAGAAGGATTGTTAAGTCCAACAGCTTCCTTACCAGTATTGATTTTTAACCTCTACAATGACCCCGACCCGCAAAAAAGCCAATTAGTATGGACTACTTGTATAGTTCTACTCGGCTTAATTTTATGTGTCAGTATTGTCTCTCGCTTAGTTATTAGCCAAAGAAGAATAAAGTAAAAATAAATTTTGTTTTGTTTTGTTTTACAGCTTGGGTAAGTATGAATAACCTAATTCCAGCTATCAAAGTTAAAAATATCAGCTTTTACTATGGCACAACAAAAGCAATTGAAAAGGTGTCAATAGATATTTATCAAAATCAAGTAACTGCAATTATTGGGCCTAGTGGTTGTGGTAAATCTACCTTCATCAAAATTCTTAATCGCATTAGCGAATTAGAAGGGCCTGTGAAAGTTGAAGGAGATGTAGAATTTTTTGGCCAGAATATTTATGCTCCTCGTGTCAACATCAATCGGTTACGCCGCCAAATTGGTATGGTGTTCCAAAAACCGAATCCTTTTCCTATAAGTATTTACGAAAATGTTGCCTACGGTATGAGAATAGCAGGTAGGTATTCAAAATTAAAATTAGATGAGATTGTCGAATCTGCACTTCACAGTGCTGCTCTTTGGGATGAAGTGAAAGATAAGCTAGATAAATCAGCTTTAGGGCTTTCTGGTGGTCAACAACAGAGATTATGTATTGCCCGTGCTTTAGCAGTTAAGCCGAAAGTTCTGCTGATGGATGAGCCTTGCTCTGCTCTTGACCCTATCGCTACCATGAAAGTTGAGGAACTGCTCCATAGTTTGCAGTCTGAGTTGACAATTGCGATCGTTACCCACAACATGCAGCAAGCCGCTCGCGTTTCTGATTTTACGGCTTTCTTTAGCACCGATGAAAGTCGGATTGGTCAAATGGTTGAATTTGGCTCTACAGAGCAAATCTTTAACAACCCATTAGACCCCCGCACCCGCGACTACATTTCAGGGCGTTTCGGTTGAGGAACATCCAAAAATTAAATTACTCAATTCCTGCATCGCATACGACTATCAGGTTTCTTCTCGCCCTGCTTCCCCTGCTCACCCCAGGGCAAACGCATCTAATTTTGGCAAAATATTTGATTTATTTTATTTATCATCCCATCAATTTTTACAATTATCTATGTCATTTTGAAATCTTCCTTAGTTTTTATTAGTAAATAAGATACGTTTGCCCTGCCAACTATAGTCGAGAAAACCATTGTATAGTAAGCATTTCGCATTTGCGGATAAGTCTAATCAGCAGCAGTCCTACGATTAATCCGAGGTAGCGATGTAGAGTAAATGCAATGTTTCGGAGTGATTTAGATTTCATGGTGGATGATCCTGATTCCGTTGGAGATGGAGAAATCTGCGTGAGTCCGTAGTCGTCTGTAACAATTCCTGAGAGGAATACACAAAATTGCAAAGGATGTCCCTGAGCAGGAATTTTAATTAATACATCATCGTGATATTCATAGTCGGAAATTGAAAGCCACAGATCGGGATATACCTCGATATTTCGCACATAGCCCTTACCAAGTTGCCTAGGTACTTGATAAATAAATTCATCAGGCTCTGAGTTTTGCAGGCTGTTTTGTATAGCTTCTGCCCACAGTTCACTATTTTCCTTTTGTGTGAGAGTAATGGTCATGACAGATGATAGTGATTAATCAAACCAAAACTTATTAAGATTAATTATCACTATTTATCCGACCAATACAATTGAGATTACTGATAATATTTTCAATTTTTGAGGAAAAAACCCTCGCTAGTACTGAGTTGTTAGTTGTATCTAGCAATAAATACTGTGGCATTCCCACTAGGGCGATCGCATCATGTCAATAAGACTGATATATTCTCAACAGTTTCAAAAATAATCTCATTAATCCCTACTTATTGACAAAGTTTTTAGCGTAGGCGTAGCCCGTCGTAGACATCGCATTGAGTCTTGGAAAGTAAATAAAACGATAAATCCTGATTTTTTCGTTAGTTCTTAATCTTGTTTGTGATTAAGGGTAATTTAGATGCGTTTGCCCTGCTGCTCCCCTTACTCACCAAAGCGATTGATTATTTTTTTATTTGGAAGTCCCTGATGTATGTCCTAGCTCCTGACTACCTATGAGGGGTATATAATATTTTTATTTCTACATAGCTATTTCTAAGTCGAACCAACCCAAATCTTTTTTAATAGGAAAGGATGGCATATAGGTTAAGTTGCGAAAGGTAGGTATAAAAAGTCTGTAAAAGATCAATTCTGGAACACAGTCTACTAACACGTTATCTGCTGTATAGCTACGTAATTTCCATGAATATATCCTTTTGGGAGTAACATAATGAAACAGCAACGCTGATTTGTACTGTTTTACTTAGTCAACTTAGTCAAGTTTTGTTTCACACGTTTTAGGAATAATGAGTAAACTAATTCCAGCCATCAGAGTCAAAAACTTCAGCTTCTATTACGACACTCAAAAGATAGTTGAAGGCGTGTCAATGGATATTTTCCAAAACCAAGTCACGGCAATTATTGGTTCTAGTGGCTGTGGCAAGTCTACTTTTCTTAAATCGTTAAATCGCATGACTGAATTAGAAGGAGAAGTGAGGGTTGAAGGAAAAGTAGAATTTTTTGGACAGAGTATTTATGAGCGTCGTGTTAACATCAATCGCTTACGTCGCCAAGTTAGTATGATTTTTCCTAAGCCAAATCTTTTTCCCATGAGCGTTTACGATAATGTTGCCTATGGGGTGAAATTAGTTGGATGGCATCCGAAAGTAGAATTAGATGGGATTGTTGAATCTGCCATCAAAGCTGCCGAACTTTGGGATGAGGTAAAAAATAAGCTGCACAAATCTGCTTTGGAGCTTTCTGGGGGTCAACAACAAAGATTATGTATTGCCCGTGCTTTAGCAGTCAAACCGAACGTTCTGTTGATGGATGAACCTTGTTCAGGTCTTGATCCTGTCGCTAGTATGAAAATTGAGCATCTGATCCATAACTTGCGCTCTGAATTGACAATTGTGATCATTACCCACAATATGCAGCAAGTTCCTCGCCTATCTGATTTTACGGCTTTCTTTTATAGTAATGAAAATCGCATTACTCAAATGGTTGAATTTGGTACTACAAATAAAATCTTTACTAACCCTGTGGATTCTCGTACCCGCGACTACGTTTTCGCCCGCATCAATTGAAGTGTTTGATTCTAGCTATTTAGAGGGCTACCACATAGTATAAGAGGAAATTAGGAGTTGAATTTAATTCCACTCGCATACAGTTTTTCTTTCGTTGAATAATAAAAACTTACTTGCACAGTATTTTTTATACTATATGCTTCTAAATAAGTATCTGTTCTAGACTACCTGAATCCCAAGATGAAATGTCCCTGATGCGGTATGTACTCTAGGTATATTTTCCAACACAATAGAATACGAGCGCCATGATATACCCGCACCTGAAAATGAAATACTAAATAGTCCTTGAACACAGTGAAGAAGACTGCGGTGCAGCGTGCCTAGCAATTGAAAGTTGATCAAAACAATAAGGGTTTTAAGGAGGTTATTGGGGCTTTCCATCAGGTTAAATTTAATTTCCCCTTGTTTTGAGTTTTTCTTGTATTGGGCAATCCGAACTGACGTTGACAGTAAGTTTTTATACTGTATACTTAAATAAAAATCTCTGCTCTAGACCACCTGAATCCCAAGATGAAATGTCCCCGGTGCGAATCTACTTTATATCGAAAAAATGGTCGTCGGAATGACAAGCAGAATTACCTTTGCAAAAATTGTGGCAAACAATTCCTTGAGCCTGGATTCCCTTGTTCCCTGGAAAGTGACTTGCTTGCTAACAGCAACGGGCATACTAAAGTATTTATACCTGAAGCTAGAGAACTTTCTTTAGTAAAAAACCTATCAGAAGAAAAAGTTACAGAGAAAAGTCTTAGTTCTTTTAGTTTGACATTAGCCGAAGAACTACTGCAAACGATATTATCGCCTGATTGGCTAGAATCTGCTACGTTCAGTCAATTACTCCTAAAAATTCAGCAAAAAAATGAAATTAAACACAACTTAGAAACAGGAATTTCTCTTCTACTTTTGGATGCAGAAAACTTAAAATTAGATATTAATTCAGAATTATTTTTAGCCAGTATCTGTAAGTATCCTCTCCAAGTTAAAATGGCATTTGCTAACTGGAGAAATCCCAGTATTGGGAAGCAAGATATTGAACTATATAACCGTGGCTATCAACTTGTCCATGTACCTGGAGGTAAGGACAGCGCTGATGCAAAAATGATCGCACTTGGTGCTTGTGTTTTACGCTCTTATCCCACAGTTAAAGAAATCTTAGTCTGTTCTGGCGATGGAATTTTGATCCACCTCTGTAACGAACTCCAAAATCAAGGATTAATTGTCTATTGGGTACGTAGACAAGGACAAAATTTGCATATAGAAAACCGGAATACTGGCAAATTAACTCATTATTCCTTATCAATGGCAACAGAAGTTCCATCCTTTGAAAAAGTGGTTGAGCAAATTCAAGATTTAATTAAAAATGAACAAGATTCAATCAATGCTCGATTAAACAGTTTAGCGGCTATTGCTAGTTTATTTCAAGAAACATGCAATATCAATATCAACTATAATCAAAAGCAGCCACAAATTGAGGAAATAATTTCTCTTCCAGAAGAGTCATCTAGACAATTTATTCAAGAGGAAAAACTAGAAGATTTTGCTAAAATTTCTGATAGAGAAACATTAGATAAATTCCTATTGGAAATAATTCAAAATATCCAAACAAATTCTCCCAAAACTAAATTATCTGTGTCCAAGCTAGGTACTGAGATACAGAAAATAACTGGAGAATCTCCTAATTCAATTATTAAAAAATTAAAGTTAGGTTCCAATTTTACCAAATATCTAGAATCATCTCCTACATTTACATTAAAGGCGAGTGGCAAGGAATATGAGATAACGCCGCTACTCTACAAGTAAATACTTTCTCAATGTCTACGTATAATCTTCACCTATAATTCAGTATTATATAAAAAGATATAAATAAATGTAAATAATTGAATGCAGGATAAAGTTATTGTCGTTGTCGGTGCTAATGGTGGCATTGGTTCAGCCTTAACACACAAACTTGCGCCCACCAGCGCACGGTTGGTACTGGCTGCCAGAGATACGGTTCGTTTAACAACACTGGCAGCTGATTTACCAGGGCAAGTTTTGACCGTTCCCACCGATATTACTGACCCTCAACAAGTAGATACTTTGATCAAAAAGACCGTCGCTGAGTTTGGTCAAATCGATATTTTGGTGAATGCAGCTGGTGCTGGTATACTCAAGCCTTACAACAACCTGGAACCCGCTGATTTAGACAAGATGCTAGATGTCAACTTAAAAGGCAGCTTTTATACAACTCAGGCAGCTGCTGAAGAGATGCAAAAGCGCAAGTCTGGTCACATTTGTAACGTGGTTGGAATTCTGGGCAAGCATTCGATGGGGATGGCAGCGGCTTATTCTGCTTCTAAGTTTGGTGTTGTCGGTTTCAGCAAGTGCATGGCAGAGGAACTCAAGCGTTTTGGTATCAAGTTCACGCTATTCTACTTTGGTGGGGTAGATTCTCCTTTTTGGGATAACGTCAACCTAAAAGTAGACCGGAAAAAAATGCTCAGTCCTGAAACTGCCGCCAATGCAATTTTCTTTGCCCTTTCTGCCGAACCGCAAGCTGTGCCAATGGAAATTAACATTCAACCTGATAGTCATTTGTTTTTTTAGAGTGCCAGTACACCTACATAATTCTTGCCTGGGAAAGACCTGAAAATTTAGCAAAAAAGGCAAAATTTACAGAGATATAAGCTGTTATGCTGGATTTTCAGTATTTATGAAAATTGATCACGTTCATTTCTATGTAGAAGACGCCAAAGTATGGCGGGATTGGTTTGTACACCATCTTGGTTTTCAAGCAGTAGCCAAGAGGATCAGTTCGTTTCACACTTGTACAGAAGTGGTGAATAGTGGTGCCGTCAACTTTTTGCTGTCTTCACCACTGTTGCCTACAAGTCCAGTAGCTGAGTTTTTGCGTCAATATCCACCTGGTGTGGCAGATGTCGCTTTTGCTGTCGAAGATCTAGAAGGCGCGATCGCACTAGCTCAAATGCACGGTGCTACAATCCTACAACCCATCCAGGAACGCCAGGTGGGTACGGCATTCCTCAAGTGTGGCAAAATTGCCGCCTGGGGTGGACTGACTCATACGTTGATAGAAAGGTCATTGGTCAGTAGTTATACCCTGCGGGAAGGCGTTCGCGTAGCGTCTCGTAGAGAAGCACCTACGTCATTAGTTTTTGAAAAAGGACAAATGACAAATGACAACACTTTTACTGCCATAGATCATATAGTGCTGAATGTGGCAGTTGGTGAATTAGAGCGTGCTGTCGCTTGGTACGAAAACATCTTAGATTTTCAACCCCAGCAGGCATTTAAAATTAAAACTGATCGCTCTGCTTTACACAGCCAAGTGATGGTTTCGCGTAACAGCAACGTTCAATTGCCAATTAATGAACCGGCTTCCAGCAATTCCCAAATTCAGGAGTTTCTCGATGTCAACCGGGGGCCAGGAATTCAACATATTGCCTTGCGGACGACTAATCTTGTGAGTGCGATCGCTAAATTTCGTGCCAGTGGTTTATCCTTACTCTCAGTTCCCCAAAGCTACTACTCGCAGCTAAAACAGCGTCCAGGATTGCCTTTATCACCCCTAGAACTGGAAGCGATCGCTCAACAGGAAATTCTGGTAGACTGGCAAGAATATACTCCCGTAGGGGCAGAACAAACCTCGCCCTTACTACTGCAAATTTTCACCCAGCCCATTTTTGAACAGCCGACATTTTTCTTTGAGTTTATTGAGCGCCGTTTCCAAGCTAAAGGTTTTGGCGAAGGTAACTTTCGCGCCTTATTTGAAGCTATTGAAAGCGAACAAATCAAACGCGGTACCCTGCAATGATGCCTGAGTACAAAATATCAATTGAAATTCAGCCAGACTCCAAACATGTTGATTTTGTAGACAAGCAACTTCAGGAATTTAATGTAGGCAAAATTGGAGATTAAGTAAGTTGGCGTTAAAAATAAACCTATGTAACTAAGTATAAAGTCGGCAAAGAGCTTATAAATGAATCGTTATTCAGACAAGGGAAAAAGCTAGGGGCAGATAGAAAGCATTGGTTTCGAGCAAAATTTTTTCAACGGTTCCGTTTATTTTTTCGTTACAGTAGTACTGATAAAATAATTATTTACGCTTGGGTAAACGACGAAAAAACGCTGAGAAAAGAAGGATCCAAAACAGATCCTTATCAAAAGTTTACAAAAACGCTTGATCAGGAAAACCCTCCAAATTCATGGAGCGAACTTTTAAAAGCTTCTTTAGATATAGACAATTTCAACAAAGAAGATTTAAATATAGAAACAATATCTGAAGATTCTGAGACTTTAATTTAAGAGGTTAAAAATACCTCTAATAAATCTAAAGTGTTAGTTTTTTAAACCGCGATGATAAAACCTGGCAGCATGTTGATTGAGAAGTTTACAGCCGATGGTGAAACTATGAAGTTTTTGGAGAGTTAGAAGATTTTCCTCCAGGTCATCATCGATACTTTCTTAAAAAGAGTTTACAAAAAAATCTTAGCAAGACTTGCTCCTCTCGAAAAATAGCCATATATCTGAGATAATTTTAATAAAAATTAACATTTTGCGCCGATGCTAAGACTTATTACTGACTTCGACGGGCCAATTATTGATGTTTCCGAACGGTACTACCGTGTTTATCAATTTTGTTTGGACAAAACCCGTCGCCCAGACCAAGTGGTGCAACAACTTCCGAAAGCGGAATTTTGGCAGTTAAAGCGATCGCGTGTTCCCGAAAAACAAATCGCTTTAAATTCTGGCTTAGACGAAGCCCAAGCACAGGAATTCGGCCAGTTGCGGCGGCAAACAGTGCATACAGAACCTTACTTTCACTATGACACTCTCGCACCCGGTGCTGTGGATGCTTTGTTAAAAATTCAACAAGCTGGAATTGATTTGGCTGTTATGACCATGCGCCGATTTCGGGAACTAGATTATGCCTTCAAAAAACACGATTTAGGGAGATTTTTCCCGGAAAATCGTTGTTATTGCCTGACTAACGACTACATTAAAACTCGCGATATTGAAGATAAGCCCTTGTTAATGGCTAGGGCTTTAGAAGAACTGCCCCCAGCTGCCGATACCTGGATGGTGGGAGATACGGAAGCCGACATCACCGCTGCTAAAAATTATGGTATTAAGATCATGGCTGTGGAATCTGGCATCCGCGATCGCACCCAATTGGAACTTTACCACCCCGACTTAATCGTTAAGGATTTCAGCGCTGCTGTAGATTTAGTCCTAAAACCTAAACTCCATGTCTAGAAAGGGCCTGTGGCTGCAACAGATTGAATTAATCGGCATTTGTTTATTGTCTTTTAATATTGGGTAACTTACCTTTTGCATCAATCTCAATTATGCCAATCATCCCCCAGGAAATTAATTTCCTCTCTTATAGTCAAATAATGGACTCAAGCCCTTATTCAGTCTTCATTAGAAAACTTTAGCTATTAGCCTCAGATTAATTCTGAGGCGGTTGTTGGCAATGCTGGAAGATACCAGGTAATAACCTAATTAGCAAACAGGAAAGCAAATTAAAGCATGAGTCAGCATACCTATTCTGACTCCTGACTCTCTTATTTGAGAAGAACACACATCAACCATTTCTTCTTTATAGAAACTTGCTTACGGGTAGTGATTTAGCGTAGAAAGCTACTAACCAACCACAACAATATAAACGTTACTACCGTAGAGAACTGATTTGTTCCCAGAGTGGTAAGTGATATTTGTGGTAAGAGCCAGCTAGCAACTAGTCCCCCAGCGATTAAGCCAATTATTAAACTGACGAGCGTGAACAAAACTGCTCGGCCAAATTTGCCTTCTTTGCGATTCAGAAAATAAATACTGGCACTTACCCCAACCACTAATGCTAACTGCAAAACCTGATCGCCTCCCTCTGGGTAAAACACACTAATAGAACTCAAACCAAGAAACCAAGCTCCTGGTAAGAGTATATCCGCAGGTGTTGGCTGATCCAGCATCCGTTGCAGCCATGCAGGTGACTGCTTCTGAGGGGTTTGAGTTTCTTTAGGAGGCGATTGCACTCGCAACTCTGGAAACCGGATACGCTCAGGGACTTTAATTTTACCTTCCTGGCGCATCCGTAAGCGATCCATTAAAATCGCATCGTAAGCTGCTTCAATTACTTCTAAATGCTTGGCATCGCCACTATATTGCTCGAATAGGCGATTACGAGCATCCTGAATTTCATCGAAGCTAGCCTCTTCTGATACCCCAAGTTTTTCGTAGGGATTTTGATCGCTCATGGGAGTTTGTTACTTCAGCCTCAGTCAGCGGCAGTCTTTTGTCGAATATAAAACAGCTTTAGGTTTTTCTTTGATCGAAACTAAAGTCTCGACCTATTTTTATGCCCTACCAGGATAGTAGCACGGGTTAGTTTAATCGACTTTGTAATTTCAACTATAGTCACTTTAACATATCGCTATAACTCCGTGTATACCCTCATGTCGTTGCCCAGTTCAGGCTCTAATCTAGAATTTGGACGGAGAGTACCTAAAACACATAGTTTTTATGAAAAAATCAACTTTACTGTTTCAGATTTGGCAATTTACCGTGCCTTAACAGAGTTTTTTTAATTATACTGAATAATCGCTTGTGGTATATATCCGCATATCGATTTAAAATTGAAAAGTTTTAAGTTACCACCTAACTGGGATCAAGAAGGTGTCTTGGTGTCAAGAACTGTTGCGGCTAAAGTCAGAGCGCCTATATACTGTGGCTAACATAAGTTACGCGTTCTCATCGCCCACAATCCTGATTAGAGTATTTATTTTTGAATAATCAGGATTCTTATACCTTAGCCATGTAGATTCTTAGTTAGTTCCAAAGTGGCAACTGCGTTTTTACGCAACCCTTTTGTTAATCTTACGAATTTTTGTGCAAAGTAATGGTCATGGCTCCTGCCAAGATTCTTGTAGTTGACGACGACCCTGCGGTTCGGAATTTAATCCAACGCTTTTTGATTAAGCAGAACTATCAGGTAGAGGCTGCCGAAGATGGAAAGACAGCCTTAACTCTATTTGAGCAATTTAACCCTGATTTGGTGATTCTAGATGTGAACTTACCAGATGTAACCGGGTTTAACCTCTGCCAAGAGATGCAAAGTCGTAATGGTGTTTTTGTTTTGATGTTGACTAGCCGTGCTGATGAAGCTGACAAAATTCGCGGCTTTGCTAAAGGTGCTGATGACTATCTCACCAAGCCTTTTGGGCTGGGAGAGCTAGAAGTCAGAGTTGGAGCTATTTTGAGGCGTCAGCGAGTGATAACTACCGCCGAGCAGAAACGCTTGGTATTTGAAAAACTTATGATTGATCCAGTGCGACGGGAGGTGGCACTCAATAACCAACCAGTACTTTTAACTGCTCTAGAATTTGACTTGTTGCATTTTTTAGCCAGTCATCCAGGTCGAGTTTGGCGGCGTGCAGAACTAATTCAAGAGGTGTGGGACTATGAATATGTCGGCGACCAGCGGGTTGTAGATGTACATATTGGTCAAATTCGCAAGAAGATTGAAATTGATGCTAGTCAGCCAGCATTAATTCAAACTGTACGTGGCGTAGGGTATAAGTTTGAATCTGCTGCTCACCCTCAGCAATTAGAAGCCAAGTCCTGAGTTTATAGTCTAGAGTTTTTTAACTCTTGACTGTTGACTCTTGGGGGAGCAATTAGTGAATTTATTTGGCTTTAGTAAAAGACAAATTTAGACAATCAAAATAGGTAGATATCGCTCAAATACAGACCAGGCAGTTATTTGAGATATTGATTTATCCGTTTAAGACAGTGGACAGGCAAAGAGTCCACTGGAAAATCTTTCTTCACATCTGACCGTTTTAGTAGATATAACGGTGCTTAACTTGGAGTTCGTAGGGGTGTCTAGCTATAGCTGTGCATTGGTTTTAACTTAAGGTGAAAAGGGAGCAACGCTAAAAATACCGCTTATAATAGTTGGTTGTTTGTAATATTAATAACTAAATACAAACCCGGAGCATTTTTTATGGGAATCGGAAATATTTTTTCAGGGATTTCTGATTTTATCGGTATCTTTAGACGCAGCGATGATAGAGGAGATCGCTATTTATCTTCTTATCAAGCTTCAACTACTGCCACATCAAGACAAGAGAAGCCTAAGCTTAAGAAAAATTCATCTGCTATCAGCAGCAAAAAACAATATACCCCTCCTGTTAAAAAAGAGCAATCTCTTCAACCACTTTGGCAAAAACCAGAAAATTATGATAAGAACGCTTGCCAACTAATAGTTAACTGCTTAAAGCAAGTTAAGTTAGACCGTGCAGAATCATCGGTATAAAAATTACAGAAGCAGTATTCCTACAAAACTAATCGTGAACTTGCTCGTATCCTAATTGTTAAAAAATCGTTTGCTTTAGCTAATGTAGCTTTGGATAGTAGAGATCCCGGAGCTTTTGCTGATAAAAGTGCAAAAGAAATTCTTGAGGGAATGGAAACCGTTCAGATACCTCGAATCGTCAGATTTTCAGCGGAAATGATTTATCAAATTGCTCTGATATAGGGTCTTCTTTTCCGCTATCTAAATTGGGAAGTAGAACTTATTTCGGTTTTTTATGCAGCGCTTTTAGCTGATGTTGCGACTCAATATGGAATAGATTGGCTTAAGTTTGGTACTAGCCCAGAGAAAAGCATTTCATCTGAAATAAAAGCTTTAATGATCTACGCTATAGGAGAGACAGCTTGCCTATTTTATGAAAAAATACATTCTCATGACTTCAATCCCTTTAAAAAAGCTAATGCCTTCAGTAAAATAAGCAGACAAGCCCAAAACTACCTAAAACTATTTAATTCAGAAGCAAAAATTAAGAAAATGGTATCAAAGGAAATCGAAAAAGCATTTCCTATTGAGTATCATAAGCTATGTGACTTACTAGAAGCAAAATCGTGGAAAGAAGCCGACAGAGAGACTTTTGACATTTTCTTGAAACTAATGAGTAGGAAAAAGCTTAAATTGTGTGAAGCGGTGCTTCTTGCAAATGCAAAATTTTCCCCTACAGTCTGGATATCAAAACTGGATTATGAGGATCTAGAGATTCTTAATAATATTTGGATAAAAAATAGTGATGCTCACTTTGGATTTGCTATTCAGAGTCAAACATATATGCAAACCCAAAGCCTAGAATGTTTTTATCAGGGTGTGGGGTGGAAAATTAATTCTGAATTAAAATCCTACGAGCAATTAACTTTTGACATAGATTCTCCTAAAGGCCATTTACCAGGATTTTGGTTATATCCTGACTTTCCTATCGAGCCGGATAACACAATAGCAGATTGGCTAACAGTTTTTTTTAAGTACGTTTCTAGCCTACCAGTAAAAGTAATGGGAATAGACGATGCGGAACCCATAATTGTTAATAGTAGTGAGCAATCATCAGATGTTAATAGTGATGACTAAACCAAATAGCTATTGAGAGTATAACGACTAATCACTAGCCAATGGGAGCATCTCCTACTGATTCAACTCAAAATGTCGTACCATCCGCAAGATAAGCTAATCGTCATTCATTGTCACTGAGAGGTAGAGTCAACTAGCAGCTTTCATCCCCGACTTAAAAGACGTTCAAAACCCAAAAATTTTTGGGTTTTGAAGATTGAACTTCGGAGTTTTCACCCTGCATTCTTATAACAAGTACTAAGAGTCAGCTAATATATTTAAGTCTTGCCTCAATTGTAAATATTGCGCTATTGCCAACTAGTTTTAGCAACACGAGAAACTATTGGAACCTTTTTAAGGATCAGAATCTACTGATCTTTTTTGTTGTAATATTACCCCGATATGCCCCAGTACGGTTCGTTTAAGAATATTTGTAGGTTGGGTTGAACTTTAGTGTTACCCAACAAACCCCGCAAAATGTTGGGTTTCGTTCCTCAACCCAACCTACACATTTTTATTTTTTGGGCTTAACCGAACCGTATTGCGATATGCCTGATCGCTATTAGCTTAAAATCCCGTTAATGGGGCACGGTATGCCGTGCCCCATTAATAAATAGGGGAATAACGCCCTTTATACCAGTACCTATGGGGTATCTAGTAGATTAGCTGTTGCGGGTGAATCGATGCTGGGGATTTCTACTGAGGAGTGATGGAACAAAGTTTCCAGATAGACTCGGGCAGCACGGCGATCGCTATCTCCATTTTGGAGTAAAAACAATGATAACGCTGCCGTGAATACTCTGTTTTCATCCCAATCGGGATGGGTTTCTAAGTAGTTTTTTAAGGATTCGTGGAGTGTTTCGGGAATTTCTGTAAAGATGCTAACCGTTGCTTTCATGAGATTTTCCTCCTATGAGGTCAATCAAGAGGGACAAGTTGCTTGCGGTGAAGCGGCTTAGGGCTACCTCACACGCTCTTTCGCCAGCCCGACAATCGGCGTCCACATCTGGTGGTAATATATTTTACACATTTGATGCCCACGGTTGAACGGACTACAAAAGCAAGCCGCATCATTGTGCGCCAAGAGGGGGTGGGTTTGTCAATGCTGCGAAATGTTAAAAACGATTGTATAAAAAATAAATACGAACGGAATAATAAGGTTTAAAGCCGACTTTTCGTTACTTTACTTTACAAAAACTCAGTCCTTGAAGTTCCTTGTCACTGTTAATTCACAATCCCCAGTCAGACGGCAAGAAGCCCATTAGCTCGTTGAGCACCTGTGGAAAACTGCTAAAATCTCTGTGGAAACCCTGTGGAATGAGTCAGGAAAATAGCAGGGAATGATAAGAATTACCAAAATGTCACGAAACTATGACATTTAAGCTCATGAAATTAGCTTCTCAATCTCAGTTATCATCGTGGCTGCCCTCAATACATCCCCAGGTCTGGATTTTCGCAATTGGTAGATTCTTCTCGGAAGTTGGCACCGGCTTTACCCTGTTTTACGCCCCCATCTTTTTTGTCAATGAAGTTGGTTTATCTGCAACTGCCGTTGGTCTAGCCTTGGGTAGCGCCTCGATTTCCGGCATTGTAGGGCGGATTGTAGGTGGTTCTTTGGCTGATTCTGGGGAATGGGGACGCCGCCGCACTTTGTTGCTCGCGACGGCGATTTCAGCCATTGGTTCTCTAGTTTTAGCTGCAACTAATAATTTTACTATTTTGGTAATTGGTAGCTTGATTAGCGGTTTAGGGATAGGTTTCTATTGGCCGGCTGCTGAAGCTGTTGTTGCTGACGCCAGCCAGATTGACAATCGCCGGGAAACTTTTGCGATCGCCCGACTAGCAGATAACCTTGGGTTAGCGATCGGAATTGTGCTTGCTGGGTTTTTAATCGCGATAATTGGAAGTTATCGGTGGCTATTTGTCATTGATGCCATCTCTTTTCTGGTATTTTTTGGGGTTGTCTATGTGGGAATTAATGAAACTGAACAACAGCAGATGGAGGAATCTGAAAAGACACAACATTTTGCTTCTTGGATGACAGTATTAAGCGTAGACGCCAAGCGGCTTGTCGTCAGACATCGCCGTTTCCTTGTCTACATAGCAGTTAATATATTCTTCACAATCTATATTTCTCAAATACACAGCACCCTACCGCTTTACTTTAAAAACTTTGTTATCAAAAGTACTACCGAAGGATTTGCTCAAACTACAATTAGCGTTCTATTTGCTTGGCATCTGGTGCTAGCCATCATTTGTCAATTGCCTGTTACTAGTGCTTTAAAACGCTGTTCTCATACATTCGCACTTACTGTGTCTGCTATTTTGTGGGCAATTGGTTTTGGCCTCATTTGGGTAAGCGGTATTGCCCCATCTCATAATCTAGTTTGGGTAGCATTGGCATTGGGAGTATTTGCTGTTGCGATTGTTTCTTATACCCCATCTGCTGCTTCTTTAGTCACTGAGTTAGCCCCTGAAAATAAACGCGGACTTTATTTCTCCATCAATGCTTTGTGCTGGTCTGTTGGCTCTTTTATTGGTCATCCCTTGGGTGGATGGGCATTAGATCAACCGCGAATTATTACTGATAGTTTCTGGCTAGGCTTTTCTTTGAGTGTGGCGATCGTCGTGGTAATTTTACAGTACCTGAATCGAATTTTGGCTGATTAATCACCAAAATGGTGTTATGCTTGCATTTAGCAATTTTCTCAGGAGTTAAATTACAGTGGTACGTTGATATAACAAACAGGCAAATAATTATAAGTCGCTGCGCTCGGGTTAAAAGTCCAATAAACTTTGGTTTTTTGTTTGTTGTAATTGTGTCTGGATTTACTGTGAATATTTCTTTCTCCTATCTCGAAAGAATTCGTGCTGTCTATCCCAATATCTCAGTTTGTTACCAGATGTTATCGACCGGGCACATTTCTGGGTGGGGACACTTGAACTTCAGTGGGCTTTGGCTGGAATAAAGTTTAACCAGACATCATTTGTCGTTGGCACATATTGGTTTGGCCAGAGAGGTTCAACCTGTAGGTACACGGCTAAGTTAACTCGCTATAGCCACTAACAAAGGGCACGCTTGTTTAAGTCTGGCAACTGACAAAGCTAGGGAATCAAGTTTTTTATCAACTTCCCGTGCGCGCTTATTTTACTGCGATTTGCCTACATTCTTTATTGACGACGTTCTTGCAGCTTACGATACACTGATTTTAAATCAACTTGATGGTGAGCTAAGGCAACCAAAGTATGATAAAGCAAATCCGCCACTTCACCTGCGATCGCATCTGCTTGATCATCCTTAAAGGCCATTACCACCTCAGCAGTTTCCTCACCGATCTTTTTCAAAATTTTGTTATCACCACCTGCTAATAACTTACAGGTATAAGAACTTTCAATAGGATTGTCGCGGCGATCGCATATTACTTGAAACAATTGCGACAATGTATCCCCTGGTGGTGGGGCAATTTTCCCTTCTATTTGGTGAAAGCAACTGCGTTCTCCAGTGTGGCAGGCAACATCTCCTAATTGCTCTACACCTATGAGCAGCGCATCACTATCACAGTCATAACGGATACTTTGCACTTTCTGAATATGCCCAGAAGTCGCCCCCTTGTGCCACAATTCTTGCCGAGAACGGCTCCAAAACCAAGTTTCTTCAGTTTCCAAAGTCTTTTGTAACGACTCTTGATTCATCCACGCCATCATCAGGACAGTACCATCCAAATAATCTTGGACAATGGCAGGTACTAGACCCCGTTCATCGTAGCGAATTTCCTCAACAGGGATGGCGTAATGTAGTGAATGCGAATCCTTAAAAGACATACCAGCTAGTTTGCTCTAATGAGAATAATTCATGGATTCACGATACCATTCTGAATAGACCAGCTGGCATGTTTTTTTAATTGCACTATCTTATCTAACTCTCAACAAGAGCATTCCGTTCCATAGCAGACTGCATCTTTACAGCACTCAACGCGACTTTGTGAGCTTTTGAGGCTTCACCATACCAATGGATCGCCGAGTTAAAAGCTGCTCGGTAAAGATCCTGGTATGCTTCAGATAATCGAGTTTGAACATCTAAAGGCAAATCTTTATTCGACTTGTATAACATATTATTATTTTTCTATTCAACTAATTTTATACGATAGAAATTCTAAGGAGTTTTTGACCCTATCCTAAGATAGAGCTTTTTATTGCCCACTGTTAGGAGAGAACCTTGGTAAATACCACAATTAAAACAACAAAATCACAAGAAGTCTTCGCCGCTGCTCAAAACCTCATGCCAGGAGGAGTTAGTTCTCCAGTTCGTGCCTTTAAATCTGTAGGCGGACAACCCATCGTTTTTGATCGTGTTAAAGGCGCATACATTTGGGATGTAGATGGCAACCAATACATAGACTATGTAGGCACTTGGGGCCCAGCTATTTGCGGTCATGCTCATCCAGAAGTAATTACAGCGTTGCAGGAAGCTTTAGAAAAAGGCACCAGTTTCGGTGCTCCCTCAGTACTAGAAAATGTTTTGGCAGAAATGGTCATCGATGCCGTTCCTAGCATCGAAATGGTCAGATTTGTCAACTCTGGAACTGAAGCCTGTATGGGAGTTTTACGGCTGATGCGGGCTTTCACCAACCGGGACAAAATCATCAAGTTTGAAGGCTGCTACCACGGACACGCCGATACGTTTCTAGTGAAGGCAGGTTCTGGTGTTGCCACACTTGGTTTGCCAGACTCGCCAGGAGTTCCTAAAGCAGCAACTAGCACCACTCTAACCGCACCTTTCAATGACCTAGAATCCGTCAAAGCCTTGTTTGAAGAAAACCGCGACGAGATTGCTGGCGTTATTCTTGAGCCAGTTGTCGGCAATGCTGGATTTATTGCGCCTGATGCTGGCTTCTTAGAAGGATTACGAGAACTGACTTACGAGCATGGAGCGTTATTGGTATTTGACGAAGTGATGACAGGCTTCCGGATTGCTTACGGTGGCGCTCAGGAAAAATTTGGTGTCACTCCCGATTTAACAACCTTGGGTAAGGTGATTGGTGGTGGTTTGCCAGTAGGAGCCTATGGTGGTCGCCGAGATATTATGTCAATGGTTGCGCCCGCTGGCCCCGTATATCAAGCTGGGACTCTTTCTGGTAATCCTTTGGCGATGACTGCTGGCATTAAGACTTTAGAATTGCTGCAAAAGCCAGGTACTTACGAGTATCTTGACCGGATTACTAAAAAGCTAGCAGATGGTTTGCTGCAAATTGCCAAAGAAACTGGTCATGCGGCTTGTGGTGGTCAAATCAGCGCGATGTTTGGCTTATTCTTTACGTCTGGCCCAGTTCATAACTACGAAGATGCGAAAAAGTCTGATACGGCTAAATTCGGACGCTTCCATCGGGGGATGTTAGAACGTGGTGTTTACTTAGCACCTTCTCAGTTTGAAGCTGGGTTTACGTCTTTTGCTCACACCGAAGAGGATATTGATCAGACTTTAGCAGTAGCACGGGATGTAATGTCGAGCCTCTAACCTGTTAAGGGATTTCCAAATAAAAAAGCATCCAGTGACCTCTTGTGGGGCAGGCAAGATGCCCACCCCACAAAATGGATGATTTATTGGAAGTCCCTTTTTAAGCGAGTAAGACAAAAGTAAGCGTGCGAGATTCTCTGACTATGGTGTTCACTCATCTTGCGCGGTCGGGGATAAAAGAAATTTTTTAAAGGGTCTGCCCTATGCCGTCATCACTCAAGGAAGGTCACATCTTCGTCATAATTTCGCAATGGCTTCGTCAATACAATATGCAATATTTAACCTACATAAACCTACATAAGTATATTCATATTAACAAGGCAGGATTAATTGCCTTTTACAGTTCTCGAAATTCCCCTCATACCCCATAGTCTACAAAAATTAACGCGCAAGAAGGCTCTCACCTTCATCGTGAGGGTTTTGCTTATAGATATTAAATTATCCGTAGGGTAAGGCATTTTCTCAGAGTTAGGGTTGGATCTAACTTTAAAAAATATATCAATCATCCTGTAGCTTGCATGGCAAGGCTTACCAGAGTAGAAAAAACTCCAGAAGTATTCTGAAAAAAAAGATGGTTCGACCCTTGAAGGAGCTATAAAGTGGAGGACAATAAGTCATTTTTTGGTCTGCAAAAAATATTAATTACGTTGCTTGTCTTGAGTGCAAGTTTGAGTGTTAGCACGATGATGCTTATTAAGTCAAGCTCCTCTGAGGCTGAAAGTACAGAGAATATAAATGTAAACAATTTACCAGCCAAGGTTGGAATTGAGCAGCATATTGAAGAACTAAAAGCGGTGATGCTTAAAAGTTGGCAGCAACAAGCTCAAACAAAGGGTTTCTCCTATGCTGTGCCTCTACGCTTTCAAGGGGCAGTAGTTGGGTCGGCAAAACTTACTCCCGAACAGAAAGTAATTGCTCTCACCTTTGATGATGGCCCATGGCCTGAGAGTACCGCACAAGTACTGGATATTCTTAAACAAAATCAGATCAAAGGGACATTTTTCCTGATTGGGCAGAACGTGAAGAATTATCCAGGCTTAGTAAAGCGGGAGATTGCTGAAGGTCACGTAATTGGCAACCATACTTGGCATCATTGGTATCAATTCTTGAATCCACAAGCAGCTGCCTATGAAATTGTCCACACAGCAGACCTGATTTATCAAGTGACAGGGATTAAAACAAATTTGTTTCGACCACCAGGTGGAATCATGCACAATGGGGTAGCTGATTACGCTAGAAATAGCAAGTATGCGATCATTCTCTGGTCATCTGACTCTGTGGACTACTCGCGTCCTGCTGTACCAAAATTAATTAATAATGTGTTCAGGAAGGCCAAGCCAGGTGGGATTGTGCTGATGCATGATGGTGGTGGTAATCGCTCTAAAACTGTGCAAGCTTTACCAGAAATTATTGCCAACTTTCGCAAACAGGGCTATAGCTTTGTTACTATCCCTGAACTTTTAGAAATGCAAGATAAAGATCAAAGGGTGATTGCAAACAAAAAGTAACAGGACTTACCGTCAGACGGCGAGAAAGCCCATTCCTTCTAGGTATGGGATTCTTCGCCACTCGGCAACTAAAAACAAGTTGAATTTTTTTGGCGATTTGCCGGTTTTTTTCGCTAAACTCGTGAAAAGTCAGGTAGGCGAGGTTGCCAATTTAACTCACCGTTCTTACAAAAAAACCGTCCAAAATTAACATCTGAACGGAATTCTTGCGTATTAATACTTTATACCAACCTAGTTCTGTTTCCGGTTGTACTTGTACCTAAAAATTACAAGTCAGGAGGCAAAATCACCTGATCAATCGCGTGGATTACACCGTTAGTGCCTGTGATATCTGCCTGTGTCACTTTAGCATCATTGACAGTCACACCGGTAGCAGGATCAACTTTAACGTTGATTGTGCCGCCTTCAAGGCTTTTAACTTCGCCAGACTTCAAATCAGTTGACAATACCTTACCAGGTACTACATGGTAAGTTAAGATTTTGATCAATACTTCTTTGTTGGCTGGTTTAAACAATTCTTGCAAAGCATCTGGTGGCAATTTAGCAAAAGCTGCATCAGTGGGGGCAAAAATAGTTAAGTTATCTTTGCCTTGCAAAGTTCCGGTCAATCCTGCTGCTTTCAAAGCCTTGGTTAAGGTGGTAAAAGAAGCGTTTGACTCTGCCAACGCTAACAGGTTTTTGCCTTGATTGTCGCTTGCCCCTGGCCCTGGTGGAGTTGTAGTCGGTGTCTCCGTAGATGGCCCTGGTGGAGTTGTAGTCGGTGTCTCCGTAGATGGCCCTGGTGGAGTTGTAGTCGGTGTCTCCGTAGATGGTACTTCTGTTGGTGGTGTGCTGGGTTGAGCTTCCGGGATAGTACGTGGGGTGCGGGGTGCAGGTTCACTAGGTGTAACATTACCACCACGGTTATAGGGAGGCTCGTTGAAAATACTTGGTCTGGGATTTACCGCTCCACCAGTATTCTGCGCCACTTGTTGGCCTTTGGTATTGCCCTTGTCTATTTGGTAAGCGGACTCAGCAGGTGTGTATTGAGCGTTTACTTGAAGGCGTTGTCCGTGGTTATATGGGGCTTCGTTGAAAATACTGGGGTTAGGAGTTAGTGCCGATTTCGCATCAGATGGTAAAGTAATGAGAAGGCTGAAACTAGTACATCCTGCTATGCCTGCCAACGTAGTCAGCAATTTGCTGTAAGTTGTCTTCATAAATTTTCTTTGTCTTTTTTGTCCATACATTACATAAAGATTTATAACATTTTACTATGCACAAAATCTAACCGAAGAGGGAAGTAAAATTTTTCTCCAGAAGAGTTTGTGCTGGTCAGGGAAATTATCCAACCTCAACTCACGCTGGCAAGTATGAAATATATTTAGCATATATTTAATGAAAATTGAGTAGATTTTCTCCGTCACACTAAAAGGAGTTAAAAAGCCTCACTTGGTATAGGTCAACTCTAAAAAAGTGGGGAAATCTCACATCTAGAAGTTATGAGTTACAATAAGCTCTGAGAAAGATGATACTTAAAAACTAATTATTGATATACAATCTTGTACGTAAATTAATAGTTGATTTAAAAATCATGAATCCCATACGGGAGAAGGCTATATCTCTGAATTAACCATTGATTACTCAGCAAAAGCACAGAAATTAAGTAGCTAGATATTTGAAGGTAGGCTAACGGTGACAGAAATTAAAATCACTGCTGAAGATTCACGACTGAGCGGTTAGGTTTATTTATATATGCCGAATTAAATTATTTAGTTATTTGATATTTTAATCAATCAGAAATAATATTTTTTAAATCGAGAATTTTGCCAAAAATCAGGCATGAGTTCAACCCTGATGTCAATTCAAGAGACAACTAAGCAACTAATACCAACAAAAATTACTTTAACTAAAGATACAATTGTAAAGTTAAGAAGTTGACCAGTTAAAAGGCAGACAATATGTTGGAATTATACCAATGGGAGCTATCTCAATACTCAGAGAAAGTGCGCCTAATTCTAGATTTTAAAGGACTAGATTACCGCAAAATAGAGGTTACGCCTGGGATTGGACAAGTAGAACTGTTCCGGCTGACTGGTCAAAAACAAGTCCCAGTATTAAAGGATCGTAATAGATATATTGCGGATTCTACGGAAATAGCTAAGTATTTAGACTTAGAGTATCCCGATCGCCCAATAATACCGCAAGATCCCAAAAAACGGGGTTTGACTTTATTAATAGAAGAATGGGCGGATGAGTCCATAGGCATAAAAGGTCGGAAAGCACTATTTGCTGGAATAAGTCAAGATCAAAATTTCCGCAAGTCTTTATTACCCACCTCAACACCAGATATATTTAAAAGTCTGGTTGGAGGAGTACCTAGTGACTTCCTGACACTATTGGGTTTTGGGGTAGGTTATAGCCCAGATATGATCCAGTCAGCGATCGCATCCTTAAAACAAGACTTGGAAGCCTTAACATTATTACTGGCAGATAGTCCTTATTTAACAGGAGATGAACCGACTTTAGCTGACTTATCGGTAGCTGGCTTATCGATATTGCTCAAGTTCCCCTCTGGCCCTTATCTGGATTTACCAGCTTCTATTAGAGGTAAAGGATTGCCAATCTTTGCAGAGAATATAGATTATGCACCATTCTTTGCCTGGCGCGATCGCCTTTATGCCCAATTCCGTAAACCATTTATCAGTACCACTTTCCCAACAGGGGGTGCGCCAACTCCCATTCAGATTGACTAGATAATTGGGTATGGGGCATTGGGCATTAATTATTTCCTCACACTCAGCACTCAGCATTCCTAACTCCTAACTCCTAACTCCCAACTCCTAACTCCTGACAAATTCGCAACTTTTGCCCTACCCAACTAAAATTCAACATAAGAGATAGCACCAACAATCATGTAATTAATTAGATGAATTCGGGACAGCCATTAGGTTCGGTTATTCAAGGTTCTCTGACTGAAGGTTTAGAAGTACGATTGCATCCTGACATTTCTGTGGAAGATATGCGGGTGGGTAAGTTTCTTGTTGTGCAAGGGATGCGATCGCGTTTTTTTTGTATGCTGACAGATGTGGCATTAGGAGCTGCTAATGCGCGAATTATTGCTAATCCCCCCAGTTGGGAAGACACTTTTTTACGAGATGTTTTAGCCGGAAGTGGCACATACGGTACTGTCAACCTCGCGCCGATGTTGATGTTCACTCCCGAATCTGAAGAATCTTTCTCCCCAACAAATGGCAAATCGGCAAATCCCTTTATCCCATCGGTAACGGGTTTAGCTTCATTTGTGCCACAAACCAGTACGACGATGGAATTGTTGCCTGTTAAAACTATTCCTAGTCACTTTAGTCAAGTTTACGAAGCAAGTGTCGAAGATTTTCGCCGGGTATTTGGTTGGGAAGATGACCCTCAAAGGCGCAATTTTTCTATCGGGAAACCTTTAGATATGGATGTGCCCGTTTGTATCGATTTGAACCGCTTCGTTGAACGGAGTAATGGGGTTTTTGGGAAATCTGGTACTGGTAAATCTTTTCTAACACGGCTACTTTTAGCTGGCGTTATCCGTAAAAATGCGGCAGTAAACTTGATTTTTGATATGCACTCTGAGTATGGCTGGGAAGCAGTCGCAGAAGGTAAAAATGTAAGTACTGTTAAGGGTCTAAAGCAACTTTTTCCCAGTAAAGTTGAGGTCTACACCCTCGACCCAGAATCGACAAAGCGTCGGGGTGTGCGTGATGCTCAAGAACTTTATTTGAGCTACGAGCAAATAGAAGTTGAAGATATTAAGTTATGTAGCCGAGATTTAGGACTCTCTGATGCAGCCTTGGATAACGCCAATATTCTATATAGTGAGTTTGGCAAGTCTTGGATTGTCCAGTTGCTGAATATGACCAATGAAGAAATCGAGATGTTCTGCGACGAGAAGCGCGGACACAAAGGCTCGATTATGGCATTGCAGCGTAAACTCTTGCGGATGGATAGTTTGAAGTATATGCGAGCGGTTTGCCCCCAGAATTACATTAGTAAAATTGTCCAGTGCCTGGAATCTGGGAAGAATGTTGTGATAGAATTTGGTTCCCAGTCTAATATGCTCTCTTATATGTTGGTGACGAATATGATCACCCGACGGATTCACGAGCATTACGTCAAAAAAGCAGATAAATTCCTGCAAAGCAAAAATCCCAGCGATCGCCCAACACCATTGATGATTACCATTGAAGAGGCGCACCGTTTCCTTGACCCAGGAGTGGTACAAAGTACTATCTTTGGGACTATTGCCCGTGAACTGCGGAAATATTTTGTCACACTTTTGGTAGTTGATCAACGTCCATCAGGCATAGATAATGAAGTTATGTCCCAGATTGGGACTCGGATTACCGCTTTGCTGAATGATGATAAAGATATTGACGCGATTTTTACAGGTGTATCTGGTGGTGGCGGATTGCGATCGGTGTTAGCAAAGTTAGACTCTAAACAACAAGCCTTAATTTTGGGTCACGCCGTTCCTATGCCAGTAGTAGTGCGTACCCGTCCTTACGACGCAACTTTTTACGAAGAAATTGGTGAGCCAGCCTGGGAAGAAAAACCTGACGCAGAAGTATTCGCCGCTGCTGAACTAGCCAAAGCTGACCTGGGATTCTAGATAGTTATTTGTCAGTTGTCCTCTCTTACAAGGTTCTGATGCCTTCTCTACGAGACGCTACGCATAGCTTACTTCGACCTAGGAGTACGGCGGGCTGCGCCAACTGATAGCGTAGCCTCTTCTCTACGAGAGGCTATGCCAACGAGTCCGCGAGCGTCGGAAACCTCCGCTCAACGCCAGTTCCTTTAAGTGGGGGAACCCCACCAACGGACTGGCTCGACTTTGCGTTTTGTCCTTTGCAAATGACCAATTACTAATAACTAATGACTAATTCGTGACATCCCTCCATCCTCACAGCAAATTAAGTTCGGTTATCCGGCTAGGTTTTGGCAACAGAAGAGGAGTTTTTGGCGTCACTATAGATATAGTAAGTAATTTCAAGGAACTTTAAATTTATTTTCGCAAAAGACTGCTTTTGAATTATAATTATACGCTTTATATTAAGATACTTTACTATTTGCCTGATTTATCGTATTATAAAGCTATGTAGAACTCATACCGACTTCGGATTTTTCAGTTACTGTCAGTAACTGTCCAAAAGAAGAATTCTCAAAAACAACCAACGTGCTTATAAGAGATTGAAAATTTAGGGAAGGTAGGGGAACCTATCATTGAGGGCTTACCGTCTTAACAACGGCTGTATCAATTGATTAATTGCTTTTGGTAGCTCCCAATATTTCGTGATAGATGTACTACCTTTCCCAAGTCATTTTAGTAAGAAAACATATATTGTGTTTACGGAGTAGAGGAAAACGCACCAATGCCTACTGTCAACACCCAAACGGAAAACCTCAATACCAAATTCACGGCTGATATGGTGCGAACCTATCTGCGGGAAATTGGTCGTGTACCACTGCTAACCCGTGAACAAGAAATTGTCTATGGGAAGCAGGTGCAACAAATGATGACGCTGATTGACGCCAAAGAAGATTTGGCCAAGAAGCTGCACCGCGAACCGAATATGTCAGAGTGGGCTGACCAGGTTCAACAATCGGAAACCGAGGTACAACAAACGGTGGCGCAAGGTAAGCGGGCAAAGCAAAAAATGATCGAAGCGAATTTGCGCTTGGTCGTTGCTATTGCCAAGAAGTACCAAAAGCGGAATATGGAGTTTCTGGATTTAATCCAGGAAGGAACACTAGGATTAGAACGGGGTGTGGAGAAATTTGACCCAACCAGGGGTTATAAGTTCTCAACCTATGCTTACTGGTGGATTCGCCAAGCGATTACCCGCGCGATCGCCCAGCAAGGGCGCACCATCCGGTTACCGATCCACATTACCGAGAAACTGAATAAAATCAAAAAAGTGCAGCGCGAGTTGGCTCAAACCTTGGGGCGATCGCCGACTCCAGCCGAAATTGCCAAAGAACTGGAAATAGAACCTGCTCAGATCCGCGAGTACCTGAATATGGCTCGTCAACCAGTGTCTTTGGATGTGCGAGTTGGTGAGAACCAGGATACTGAGTTGCAAGAAATGCTCGAAGATGATGGCCCATCACCAGAGTATTACACCAACCAGGAATTCTTACGCCAAGACTTGAACAACCTGCTAGCAGAACTAACCCCGCAACAGCGAGAAGTTTTAGCTCTACGTTTTGGTTTAGAGGATGGTAACGAAATGTCATTGGCGAAAGTGGGTGAGAGATTGAATCTCAGCCGTGAACGCGTCCGCCAGTTAGAGCATCAAGCTTTGGCTCATCTGCGTCGCCGTCGTGCCAATGTCCAAGAATACGTTGCTAGCTAAAACGAGAGACGCGGGATTTCGCATCTCTACACCACCT
The DNA here is from genome assembly GCF_036917615.1 of Nostoc sp. Taxonomy (GTDB): domain Bacteria; phylum Cyanobacteriota; class Cyanobacteriia; order Cyanobacteriales; family Nostocaceae; genus Nostoc. Next base: position 807 of record NZ_JBALCZ010000059.1, on the reverse strand, counting down.
TGGTGATCCGCCTTCTGAATTCAGGGGGCGATTTTTTTCTGCTGGCAATCCAATTACGCTTGGGTTACCTCTACTGATTTAATGGTTGTAGGTCGGATGCGATCGCATTTTCACCGAATGCAAGCCCATCATTAGTAGTTTTGATGCTGCGGAGCGTTTGCTCAAGAAAATTAACGAAAAGTGCAGTAATTTGGCAAATTTTCCCAATATGGGACGCAAGCGTGATGAACTTCTATTTTTATTACGTAGCTTTGCTGTAGATGATTATCTGATTTTCTATAGTGCGATCGCAGGCGGGATTGAAATTTTACGGGTAGATAGCGATTATCGCAATTTAGATGCACTTTTTGCTCAGGAGTAACAACGCGCTGCAAAATCTAAACCTACTCAAAATTATAAATAGCCTTTAAGCATTATCGCGCAATAATTTCAGATTTTTATGGATAGTAATTGTGTTGGGATGATTTACCCCTAAAATAAGTTCAGCAATTTCTAAAGCCTTTTGATACAGTGGTTCTGCTTCCAAGTACCGTCCTTGGGATTTGTAGAGTGACGCTAGGTTGTTGAGGCTAGAGGCGACAGATGGATGTTCATCTCCAAGCACTTGACACCTGAGTGCCAAAGCTTGGATGTAAAGGGGTTCAGCTTCGCTGTATCTGCCTTGGGAGTAATAGAGTAACGCTAGGTTGTTGAGGCTAGTGGCGACATCTGGATGTTCATCTCCGAGCAGTTGACGCCTGAGTGCCAAAGCTTGGATGTAAAGGGGTTCGGCTTCGCTGTATCTGCCTTGGGAACAGTAGAGATACG
>NZ_JBALCZ010000058.1:0-118578 GCF_036917615.1 Nostoc sp. | reverse complement strand
AGTGGCTTTACCTTTGACATCGCCAATCTGCTCCTTTATTTCCAAGGATTGCTCCCAAAGTGCGATCGCTCTAGGGATGTCCCCTTGTTGGGCGAATACCAGTGCCATGTTGTTGAGGGTAGTGGCTTTACCTTTGACATCGCCAATCTGCTCCTTTATTTCCAAGGATTGCTCCCAAAGTGCGATCGCTCTAGGGATGTCCCCTTGTTGGGCGATTACCAGTGCCATGTTGTTGAGGGTAGCGGCTTTACCTTGGACATCGCCAATCTGCTCAGATATTTCCAAGGATTGCTCGTAGAGTGCGATCGCTCTAGGTATGTCCCCTTGTTGGGCGATTACCAGTGCCATGTTGTTGAGGGTAGTGGCTTTACCTTTGACATCGCCAATCTGCTCAGATATTTCCAAGTCTTGCTCCCAAAGTGTGATCGCTCTTGCGATGTCCCCTTGGTCGGCGAATACCTTTGCCATGTTGCTGAGAGTTGCGGCTTTTCTTGTTAATTCCTCTTCAGGGCAAAGGTCTAAAGCTTGCTGATAATGGGTAGCAGCTTCTTGCACCAAACCTAAAACCTTTTCTGCATGGGCAATGGTTCCCAAGATGCGGTAGTCTTGAAAAACTGCCAATATTTGCTCACATAAATCAAAAGCTTCTACAAAGCGGGAATTGTTTACCCAATTGTCTGTAATCCTATCCCCAACGCTGACTGCAATTTCCTGCTCTTTTGCCAGCAGTCCTAACCGCACAATTTCCATTAATTCTACTTCTGTGGGGTTTTCATTCTCCTCCCACCAAACTTGATGGATTTTCCTGACTCCTTGCTGTCGCGTTGCTTGCCATTCTTCCTTATTCAACACTGGTTCTAACAACGATTCTAAAATTGTCGTCACCCGATAATTAGCTGGCTGGTTGGGGTGAGTGGTGGCGGACTCGACTAAGCTGAGGCTGGTTAGCTTGCCCAAAACTGCCAATTCCCCTGCGGTAGAAATTGCCCTGACAATATCCTCCATCACTGGCAAATGAAACACACTCAACCGTGCAAGAAACTTTTGTTCTTCCAGTTCCAAAGCATTCAGCAGAGTTTGTGCCAAAATATCTTCGCGGAATTTCTGCTCAGTCTTCTCCAGACGATTCAATAATTCATCCGCCGCTAATCCCGGCTGCTGAATCACCTCTAATAGCCACTTCAGCAAACGGGGATTACCATCAGCAATGTGAATAATTCGCTGAGTTCTTAACTGCTGCCTAACTTCTTTATCTAAAGGAAAACAAATTTTATCAATATCACTGCTGCTCATCTGTTCCAGGCGTTCCAGGTGCAGGCGATGAGGTGGCAAAGTGTCTTCTTTCAAATAGCGACAGGTGACAATCAGCCGACTTTCTGCCCCGGTTTCTGCCAATGCTGCACAAATTGCCCCTAAAATTTCATAAGCATCTGCCGTCATCCGCAGTGAACCATCTTCAATACTAGCTGTGGGGATATTTTGCTCAAAGTCATCCAGCACCAGCAGCAAAGGTTGGTTGTGTTCCTTTTCAATTGCTTCAAAAAAGTTTTGCAACCGCCCTTTAAGAGACACCTTTGGTTCATTCAAAAGTGCAGGCACATCTAGAAACCGCTCAAACTTATTAGAAAGCTTATTCAGCAAACCCCACTCATCCAAAGGGCCAATCAACACGACTCGCGCAAAATTGTCACGCTGCGTTTGCACCCGCGTACATAACCGCGCCTCCAGGGTACTTTTGCCCAGTCCGCCCATCCCGGCAATAAACACCCCGATTTGGTCGCTGGTTTCCCGCAATGCCCTGAGACACCGTTGCAAAGGTCGTCTGCGTCCGACAAACTCAAACCGACTGGCAACTTTAACTAGATTATTCTCATCGAGAAATTCTTGCTCTGGCGCTGTAAACTTCAGCTTTTCACGATTTCTTGTTCTCAGAGGTGTCACCAGTTCTGCAATGGGGCGCGTATCCCAATACATCCGCAACAGATGCCAGTCGGTGCATTCTTTGTCAATCATCTCCTGCTGCGCTGCTTTGACTGCTTCTTCAACAGTTGCCCCCGTCGCCAAAGCTTGATAAAGTGCCTGTGCTGCTACAATACCCGTGCGGTCATACACCGGACGCGCCCAGCCTAAAACTATACCTGTCCCCGCTTTCACCAATGCCTGAGCCATTGAGGGTACTGTCCCCTTATTAGAAACCTGTCCCGTATGACAACCAGAGAGAAAAGTTACACGAGGCCAGCGTCCGCGAAAGGCTCTAGCTAAGTCGTTAACGGTAGTAAGTTGCATATTCCCCACCTCCTCTTCAGTGATGAAGCAGGGGGTATTGTCTGCCAGCGTTACACCTGTTGGCAGCAAATAGCCGTAGCTTTGTTGGGTATAAATTATCCCGTGTCCCGTGAGGTGAAAGACATCAAAATAGTCTTCGGGGTAGGATTTCACCAAATTAGCTAACTCTGCAACCGAGCCACTTTCCTCAACAATCAACGCCAAAGGCTGATCCTTAGTTGCTTGCAAAATATTCGCTTCTTCCCGCTCAAATCCTAATGGCGGAACTCTCGGATCTTCAGGAGAAGTCGCCATAAACAGCAAGCGCAAGGGGCGATTTTGCACGTCAATAATTTGGGTTTGACGCTGTTGCACAGAACGCACTGGTAAGACAGAAATATTTTGACGTTGCAGTAAAAACCCTGCACCATCATGCAGCAATTCCCAAGGCAAATGTGCCAATCCCAAGGCTACCCGTTCTGTTTGGGGGTTCAACCCCTGCGTTTCGCTGGTTTGAATCAAATCTAGATGAATCGTTTGCTCATCTACCTCATCCAGCGCCCTTCTGAGCCATCCTTCTTTACCATCCAGCCATTGATAAAGTTGCCGTCCCAACTGAGTGAGATAGGGTAAGCTATCTTTTTGTTGAGCATAGTAATTTTGCTCACACACTTCAATGAGTGCTGCCAACTCCGTTTTATCCAGGCGACGTGAGCCATAATCACAGCGCAGTTCAAAAGTCTGCTGTTGACTGAGGGCGAAGGTGAAGTTTAGGGGCATGGCTGACAGCAGTAGTTTCCACAGTAACCTTCACCGTATTATCACCTTTTTCCCGAAATTATCGGCGATATTCGTCGCCGCAATCGCCGATAAGCTGATATAAATCACGTGATTGGCGAGATACTGCATTGATGCGATCGCTATCGTCAGCATCTAAACTAAAACTAAATACTTTGGCGTTATCTTCTATATGTTCAGATACACTAAGTCTGGCACCAACTATCACACCGCCCACTGTTGGCTGATCTAAAATGTAACGCACTGCCACGTTGGAAATACTGACCCCATGCTTATTAGCAATTTCCTTCAGGATAGCCAGCAACTCTTGAAATAATTGCCAACCACCCCAAGCATCGATCATGTTTTTATATTTTTTCAAACTAGCAGTAGATAGATCAGATCCTCGCGGTTCCGGTTTACCCAAATAGTTTTCTGATAACAACCCGCCGCACAGTGTACCGTAAGTAAAAAGCTTTATGTCATGCTGTTGACAAAACTGCACCATATTAACTTCGGGGCGACGGTCAACAAGGGAAAATTGCACTTGGTTAGAAACGATTTTGATACCTGCTTCGGTAATAATCTTTAAGTTTTCCGTGTCAAAATTAGTTAAACCTAGATGCTTAATTTTACCCTCAGTCTGAAGTTCTGCCATATATTTGAGGGCATCCAGGTAATTTTTATCCTGATATTCCCACCAATGGAATTGCATCAAATCTAACGATTCTACATTCATCCTTCGCAGGGAAATATCAATATTTTCCTCAACCAGTTTTTTCGTCATTTTGCCTGCACGAGGCACCCATTTTGTAAAAGCTTGCACCTGAGATAAAGCATCTTTCCCACGAGTATCAATTAGTTCACAGCGAAACTCACCAATAAAGTCTTCAGCGGGGCCATAATGGTCTGCTAAATCCCAAGTGGTAAAGCCTGCATCTAAATATTTGAACATAGTCTCAATGGCGGCTTGGGGATTAATCCGTCCGTGTGCGCCGGAGACTTGCCACATCCCATTTAATATGCGGCAGATGTTCAAATCAGGAGTGAATTGGAGACGGCTAGCTGCGGGTAAGTTCATTTTCAAGTTAGGAGTGAGAAGTTGTCAGAAGTTAGGAATGAGAAGAGTTAGGAGTGAGGAGTTAAGAGTGAGAAGAGTTAATAATTACTGAGTTGACAAGCGGGTTTTTACAGCCTTTTTAACTTTTCTACTTTATTATGAATGATTTAGGACTGCTAGAGTAAAAAACTGCTAAAGTCTTAACTCCTAACTCCCAACTCATAACTCATAACTTTTTAACGCCAGTCTTTTTCAGCTTGTTCGAGAACGTAAGTAGCAACATCTTGAATTTGCTGTTCAGTGATCCGCTCTTTGTAGGCTGACATATTATTTTTACCATTGGTTACTATAGATGTAACTGCCTCTATTGAATCCATACCATACTTTTTCAGCGCTTGCTTTTTGAGATTTTTACCTCGCCTGATTATGTTGCTGCCGTTGATATGACAACCAGCACAATGAACACTAAATATTTGTTCACCGTTAACTGTGTCTGCTGCACTAGCAGGGAAAGTAAAAGTACTGATTAATAACAAAAACGTTACTAATACTAATGTGATTATTTTTTTCAATTAACTTCTCCTGATTTTTACATATTGGTTGCAAGCATAACTGTCAGAACCAATACTACAGGGATTCAAAGTCAGTTGTAAATCCAGCAAAATTTGCACAATCTTCTTGAAAGGCTTCTGCATCACTAACATCCTCAATTTTATAGGACATGATGCGCGTACCATCTGGCATTTTTTTGGAACCAATCAATTCACCTTGATATTTTTCTGCGATCGCTTTAAATTCAGTACCATAACGTTTCCAGGCATCGCCTGAACAAGTAATATTTACTCGCCACATATTTCACTCTCAATTACTACCAACAAATATCAATCATCTCACAAATGGGCAACATGTTATACATCACCTCCTTCAGGCTGTTATTTTCTATCTAAAGGAAGTGCCTAGCCCTATTAGACTACGCCATAATGTGGGTGTGGGAACATGCTTAGAAAATTTTATCCAAATTAGTTAAATCCCAAGAGTTGAAAATGCCTAACAATATCAAACAACAAATTCAAGCAGACCTGCAACAAGCTAAAGAAACCGGACAATTAAGAACTGATCGGATTCGAGAAATTGTCAAATCCGCAGTTTCTCAAGTAGGTTCTGAGTTTAAACAAGGTTCTAGTGAGCTTCGTGGCCTTGTTAGAGATGCTGTTTCTGCTGTCATTGAAAATTTCCAAGAAAAAGGTAGCGAACTCAAAGATGAAGTGACGGCTTCGATTGAAGGAGCGCTGGAAGGAATTAATAGTCAAAGACACGAAAACATTGCTAAAACTCAGACAGATATCAAGCGGCTACAGGCTGAGCTGGATAATGAAGAAGAACAACTTCAGCAAGAAGTTGATGTAATCTTGGCAGAGATTGAAGAGACGAGTAAGCAAGAACCTGCTAGTACTAAAACTGCAATTGATTCTGCTGTCAATGCTATTAAAGATAGTGAAGAAGTAGGGTTGTTAAAGAAACGTTACGCGCAACTGCAAGCGCAGCTAGCGATTGTCCGAGCTAATTTAGCTGCACGCTATGGCGGACGTTCTCTGGAGGTTCAAGATTATCTAGACGAGGCTAAACACTGGTATGATAAAGCTCGTCCTCAAGCAGAATCTATGGCTGCACAGGTAGAACAAAAGCGATCACAACTAGAAGATCAACTAGGTGAAGCTGGTACATCTCTAGCGAAAAAAGAGCGCCAAATCAAACAAACGTTGAGGCAGTTACTCTTAACGGCGGCTGACTTATTCAAAGATAAGCAACCTGCTGATAAAGAGCGGGATACTATTCATAAATAGACTAGACTGCTTTTTCACAAAAACCCTGATACATATAGATTTTTCGTAGGGGCACGGCAATGCCGTGCCCCTACCAACGTATTTGTATAATTATCAAAGACTCAGTTTTCGTAGGGTGTGTTATGCCAAAGGCTAACGCACCGCTTGATAAGTTGAAAAACATCTAAATTGCTTGAATTAAATTAAACTCTTATCAGGTGTGCAAGATACCTACCCTAATTATGCAAGTTAAAATTGGAATAGCTTATAAATTCTAATTTTCGTAGTACAATGGTACGTTAGGATAAAGCCTAACGCACCCTACTTAAGATTTATTAAAATGAATCTTGCGTATTAGTAACTACGTCCCTCACCATTAAGTTGTTCTTCATGCTTGGCAATCACCCAAATTGCATGAATACTACCGGGCAGCCAACCTAGAACTGTGAGCACAATGTTAATAATCAAGGTTGGGCCAACTCCAACTGTCAGGAAAACGCCTAAAGGAGGCACTAACAAACCTAGAAGAAAACGAACTAATTTCATGATGTTACAACTTTGTGATTTTGTTTAGTTACATTCTTTTGAAAATGCCGAATTAGGAAATCCACCTTCGGATATTTTCTTTGGCGTAGAGACGTGATCTAATTGGTATTTCTACTCCCTCTAATATTTATCTAGAAGGTAATTCACCTTGGGCTTTTACATCACCACTGCTGGCTAAAAGATTTTTTTCAACAAAGTAGTTGTTAATGAAGGTGTTAGCAAAAGTTAGAATTACTGGCCCAAGAAGGAAACCAATAATTCCACGAACTCCGAACCCAGGAACTAGCACTGCTGCTAACCAGAAACACAAACCGTTGACAATCAGCGAAAATGCTCCAAATGATAGAAAGTTAAGTGGTAGGGAAAGAGTAGAAAGAATTGGCTTAACCGAACCGTTAATCAGACCAATTATTAAAGCGGCAATCAAAGCTGCGGGGAAATTAGCAATATTAACGCCTGGAACAACTAAATCGACAATCAACAGGCTCAAAGCTGTAGCTAGTGCGGTTAATAATGGTGTTAACATTTTTCTGACCTAATCACTAAAGATTTTTTGTTTGTAACTTCTTATCTCATCTTTAACTATCTGCTATGTTTTAACCTCTCTTGCAAGATAGAATTTGCTTCTACCGTTAGGTCGATCATTTAGAAAACTATAGCGGTTCTCATCTGGATGCAATACGTTGTAGAGGCGCATAGTTATGCGCCCTTACTCTGTTTGAACAATTGCAAAACTTGCAAGTGCCGTGATGCTATGTTTTTGAGGGTGCGTCATGTGTTTAACGCACCCTACGAATTTAAGATTAATTTAATGTAACAGGGCAATAATCACTCCGATTTTCCCGACTCAGGCTTATAGTAAAGGGCTGATTTATATAAGACTTGTTCTTGATGGGTTTCTAAAGTGCAATTAGACAAGGGGTAAGTTACACAAGTAACAACATAACCAGCCTGTATTTCGGTTGGGCGCAGAAATTTTTGCTCACTTTGATCAACTTCACCGCCAATGAGTTTGGCTACACAAGCAGAACATTCGCCTTGTTTGCACCCAGATGGTAGACGGATACCAGCATCTTCTGCCATATCCAAAACATATTGATCATCTGGTACTGCAATGGTGCGATCTAACCCAAGTGTAGAATTGATGAATCGAACTTGATAAACTACCATCTGCTGTTTCTAATTATTGTTTAACTATTTTCATCGACAAACTAATCCGCTTGAGTTTCTCGTTGATTTCTAACACCTGCACTTTGACTACTTGTCCAACTTTGACAACTTTGTTGGGATCGTCTACAAATCTATCAGCAAGTTGGGATATATGCACCAAGCCATCTTGATGTACGCCGATATCGACAAATGCGCCGAAGTTGGCGACGTTCGTGATGATTCCTTCTAGTTCCATTCCTTGCTTTAAGTCCCTGATTTCCTTAATTCCTTCTTTGAAGGTGGCATACTTAAACTCAGCACGGGGATCTCTACCTGGTTTTTCTAGTTCGCTGAGGATGTCGCGCAGTGTAGGTTCGCCAACGCTATCGGTAATATATTTCTTCAGGTTGGTCTTTTTAAGTTTTTCGGCAATTTGTGTCACCTGATTTAATGGCACATTTAGATCAGATGCGATCGCTTCTACTACAGAATAACTCTCTGGATGCACTGCTGTATTATCTAATGGGTTGTCACCGCCGCGAATCCGCAGAAAACCAGCTGCTTGTTCAAAAGCCTTTGGCCCCAGCTTCGGAACTTTCAAGAGTTGTCGGCGATTTTTAAAAGCTCCATACTGGTTGCGATAGGCGACAATGTTATTGGCAACTGTTGCCGTAATCCCAGAGACGGAAGTTAGAAGTTCTTTGGAGGCGGTGTTCAAGTCTACGCCGACGTAGTTAACGCAGCTTTCTACAGTGTCATCCAATTTCTTTTTCAACAACTTCTGATCGACATCGTGCTGATATTGTCCCACACCAATGGATTTAGGATCGATTTTCACTAGTTCCGCTAAGGGATCTTGCAAACGGCGGCCGATGCTAATTGCACCGCGCACGGTAATATCTAAATCAGGAAACTCTTCCAGCGCTACAGTACTTGCAGAATATATAGATGCGCCAGACTCATTCACCATTACCTTAACTGGTTTGCGTTCTATGGTTTGCAATACTTGCGTGACAAATTCCTCTGTCTCGCGGGACGCTGTACCGTTACCGATGGCGATTAACTCAATTTTGTACTTTTCAATCAAATTTTTGACAGTTTGTGCGGCTTTGAGTCGTTGTTCAGCCGCTTGGTGGGGAAATACCGCTTGGTATTCCAAAAATTTTCCAGTTTGGTCGAGGACTGCAACCTTACACCCAGTTCTAAATCCAGGGTCTATCGCCAGTGTTGGTTTCATTCCTGCTGGTGCAGACAGCAGCAACTCCCGCAGATTAGTTTCAAATGTCTTGATTGATTCTATGTCTGCATAAACTTTATTCTCAGAAATTACCTCTCCCATTAGAGAGGTTTTCATCAAACGATTGAATGCATCTTTCAACATTGACTGATAAAAATCCCGAATTGTCCGAACTTTAGTTTTAATTTCTTTCGACTCAAGATAGTAAAGTACCGTATCCTCATCAAAAGCAATTTCAAAGCTTAATACTTTCTCAGTTTCACCCCGACACAACGCCAGCATATTGTGGGGTGCTATATTTTTTACCTTAATTTGATAGTTACGGTACATCTCAAATTTGGTTGTACCTTCAGGATAATCATCTTTGATGCGGGAGACAAATACCCCTTCATCTAAAAGATAGTCACGGATATATGCGCGTAACTCAGCTTTTTCGGCTACTTCTTCCGCTAAAATATCAGCAGCACCTTTGAGCGCCTCTTCTGCTGTTTTTACTCCCTTGCTTTCAGAAATATACTTAGCCGCTTCTTCTTCCAGGGAAGCCGTTGCAGCATTTTTTATATTTAGCGACTTGATAAATTCCGCCAGTGGTTCGAGTCCTTTTTCTCTGGCGATGGTGGCGCGGGTGCGTCGCTTTGGTCGATAGGGTAAGTATAAATCCTCAAGTTCAGTTTTTTGTAAGCAGGATAAGATTTTGGCTTTAAGTTCATCTGTAAGTTTACCTTGGTCAGCGATCGCATTTAAAATCACTGATTTTCGTTCTTCCAGTTCTGTTAAATAAGTATATCGATCAGCCAGTTCACGTAGTTGCACCTCATTCATCTCATCGGTGCGCTCTTTGCGGTAACGTGCAATAAAGGGAATTGTTGCACCCTCAGCCAAAAGTTCCAGTGCGTTTTGCACCTGATGGGGTTTGAGGTTTATTTCAGTTGCCAGTAATTGAGGAATGTTCAGCATTGGGTGTCTAAAATGAAAAAATGAAAATGCTACTTCTAAAGGTAATATGCTAGATCCTTATCCTGGCGCAAGCCCAAAGTTTTAAGCTAATTTACCAGATGATTGCTCACAAGAGTGCAATTGGCGAAATAGACAAAACCCACCTACGTAAGTTTTAAACTCTTTCAATCCACGTAGGTAAACGAGAGTTTGTATAGCATAGCGCAGCTATGCTAAGTCGGGACGGCATAACGAGCGGAGCGTTACCGGAAGAGATTGTGTGTTTCTACACTTAAAGCAAGCTTAGGCATAGCGTCTCGTACCTCTACCCTTAAAGCAAGCTGGCACGTAGCATCAAGCACAGATGAAGGAGTGATTCACCAAGCTATTGAGCGTCTCATCTGTCGCAATCATTATTCCAATTGGTGTAAGATACGACGTTGCATAATCTCGACTTTCTATAATATTTATTTCGATCGACTGTTGTGGCTAAAACCTTATCGGGTGTAAAATTAACCAAATAATTCCCAAAAGAATTTCAATTTGTTTTATAAGCACAACAGCTTTTAGTTCAGAGGTTAATAAAATGCCTTTGTTTTTCTTGATACCACTGTGTACGGCTTTAGCTACTGGCTACTTCTTTAAAAAGAGTACTGATGAAATTGCATATCTAGCAGGTGTATTTGCAGCTATTAGCTTGATATTAAGTCTAGTATTAGCACCCTGGCAGATTCAGTTTGGATTGTTAATCATTGTCTTAATCATTACCAACAGACTTTTGCAGGAAAATGAGTCAAGACAAACTGAAGCTATAGGAAAACAACCTAGAGAAATTAAATAATACCAACTACCACGAACTAATTTTTTTTCAACTTTAAATTGCTGAAAATTCTCAGACAGCTAACCGAGTAATGTCTTTAAAAACAGAACTTGGTAATTTTTTATAGTTAAGTTGTTAAGTATGGGTATGCCCTTGAGCACTTTATACTCGCTTTTTAAATGGAATATTTCCTAATCATGGCAAGATTGATCTTCTCCTTCAGCCCATGAACGCTATGGTTAGGTTAGGTATTGTTGAGCTTTTCCATCCGTCAGGCGACGCCAACTTTTAAAAGTATACTTACTAGGACTTACGCACTGTACAAATTAATCATGGTATACATTTACCATGCATAGGTGTTTCAGGCTTTTATTGATCATTTTTTGAGCGTAACTAGAGCCCTGCTGTCGGGACAATTCATGAATTGCCCCGACGACAGATGTAGTTTTTCAAATCATCCGTATTTAGTATTTCCTGTTAATGCGTAAGTCCTACTTAGAATCCATCGTAGTATCAAATAAAGTTTGATAATAGAATTCAAAAATAGGGTCTTCCGACTTACTTAGTGTCTGAATTAACTCTTAACTTTTTGTCTGAGATATCTGAATTGGAATATTTTCGTGGATAAATAAGAAACGATTCAGACTCTCGATCGCCATCTATAATTTTTTATGTAATTAATGTATTATTTTACTACAGGAGGACATTGTTTGCATTTTGGTTCAAGTTTCAATTCTGCTTTCTGAAACTCTTAGCTTTGCACTTCTAAAGTCTGATACTAAATCGCTACTTCTGCAAGTTTATTAGCCAGACTGACTTTTCATTGTATGTGGAAAAGGTCATTTTAAGGATTTCCCCTAGCCCTGATTTTTCCGTTGCTCATTTTCATTAATTCATAATTATTTACATAAGGCTGTGGAAAAAGCCACGCTGTCTCACGGTTTGAGGTCTAACACTGAAAAGTCAGATTAACCAGAAAGTGCTTTATAAATGTACAAATCTTTAAAAATAAAAATTCATCTAAGGGAAAGTTTGGATTTTATGAAGTTTATGTTTAAGGATATTTTTAGGAAATGAAGTTTTGATAAAGTGTGGCGATAAATTCGCAACACGCTTTTCTCGTGGTATTCTAGTAAGTGATTACATGTAACAATAAATTGAAAAAAAAACTCTAGTTAGAATTACATGTAGTGAAAAACAATCAAGCAAACATAACACTGAGAACCTAATACTAAATAATGTAAAAACATCTCAAATCCGATGCAATGAATATCAACTCAGAGTTAATCAGCCTTGGCTGGTTTAGATTAGTCGTTAGTATCGTCAAAAACTTCATTTAGACAATGATTAAAATTCTCTAAAAACCTGTAAAATACATTACTGTAGACTGATTCATCTATAGTTTCCGTAGCCAAGCAGACTTCTGTTACTCATTGTGTTTCTATTCTATTTCCAAAAAAAGCACCTATACAGACTTAAATTGAGTACAAATTTTTATTAATCGGCTTAGTTATCAGCCGAGGTAACAGATATGTCTGTGAGCTTGGAAAAGTTCTATAGTATATGAGTAAATTAATCAACTTTACTGGAGAAAATTAAGAACATTTATCAATCCAGTTAAGTTAATGGTTTGAGAAGTTCAGTAGTATCTTCAAGAAGATTTCTACAGCAGGATACAACTGATGAAAGTTAATCAATGGATTAATCAAAAATTCTAGTAATCCATTTTTATTCTCTTAGCCCCATCTGTTGAACATGCGGGTCGAATCCGAGTTTAGCATGAGCGATGTCTATGACGGGCTAGACCTACGCTTATGGTAAACTTTGTCCAGAGCAAATTTGTGCCAAAGCCCTCAACCTTTCCTATCTCTGCATCCACTATGACCTAAATATTGCGATCGCACTAAAAGTAGTCTTGAAGCATAACTAGCTGAGACCAAGATTTCTGTAATTCACAGTTGGGCAAAGCCTAAATGGATTGTGCCAATCGCCAAGCAAGAAAACTGGTTTGTCTGGGAGTATAACCCAGTAAACCAATTTAGCGTACTCTACTTCGGTCATATCGAACGCTGCCATGATAAAGTAACCATCCTGCAAGTTGCATACTATTTAGTTGCTAACTCTAGGACATAAGCTTCAATGGTCATTTTGATGTCAGTCCCTTTAGCATAAACTTGCTAATTTTGTTGTCTATTTACTGAAGTGAAGGTTGAATTGCACAGAAGGTGTCATCGAAATCCGAAACGTTCAAAACAACCGACTGTTTACTGTCTGGTTCATACTTCCTATCTCGATTGAGGCAAATGTACTATGAAATCTATCTCGCAAATTTCAGACTTTCAAATAACTCCTTATATCATCTTGTTTATCAGTATTTTATTTAGTATCTCTGGACAATTGCTGATGAAGCATACCATGAGTCAGACAAATGAGGGAATATTTACTTGGGTATTTATTGAACAATTAGCATTAGCTGTTAGTGTTTATTGCTTGGGAATAGCAAATTGGATATTGGCTCTGCGCTCTGTAAAATTGAGTATTGCTTATCCACTGACTAGCTTGAATTATGTCGGTATACTTGTCGGTTCATACTACTTTTTTAATGAGGTGATTACACTAACTCGAATAGCAGGAGTAATCACGATTTTTCTGGGTGTTCTTTTAGTGGCTATTCCACTTAAAAAGTCTATATAATTCTCTAGTAACTTTCACAAAAAGCATTGACAAATGAACATCATTACTTGGCTACTTTTAATGCTTGTAGTTTTCTTAGGAACAACAGCTAACCTATCACTAAAATATGGACTTTACATTACTAGCCCTACTAAGGGAGCAAGTGCATCTATCCGAAATCTGTTATTTTCTCGTTATTTTTTGATTTGGTTTATCTGCTATACATTTATGACTATATTGTGGCTTTATGTATTGCGGACAACTCCTCTAAGTCAAGCATTTCCAATTCTAGGATTAATGTATGCACTTATACCGATCGCTTCTCACTATCTTCTAAAAGAGCAGGTTCTATTTAGCCAGTGGTTAGGAATTTCCATTATCATAACTGGTGTAGTTATGGTTGTACATTAATAGCTAAAAAGGCAATTACTGAGGTTATTAATATTAAAAGCCTCTGAAGATAAATTTCATCTCAAAGACATCCGTACAAAAATCTAAATTTATGAATATAGGTATCATTGGCGCGGGTATAACTGGGCTAGTATTAGCTCAACGTCTTTCACATCAAGGACATACAGTCACTGTCTTCGATAGTAATAAGCAGCTTGGTGGACTTACCACCTATCATGATTACGGGTTGTTTACTTGGGATCGCTTTTATCACGTTATCCTACCTTCTGATACTCACCTAATAAATTTTCTCCGAGATATTGGTCTTGGAGAAAAACTGCGTTGGCATCGAAGTTTAACAGGTTTCTACGACAATCAAAAATTTTATTCTATTAGTAACACGATAGAATTTCTGCGCTTTCCTTTGTTTGGGCTTCTAGGTAAAATCAGATTAGCTTTTACTCTCATATATGGTTCACGCCTTAATAACTGGCGGCGCTTAGAGAAAATTTTAGTTGAAGATTGGCTATTAAAACTCGGTGGAAAAAACACATACGAAAAGCTCTGGAAACCCTTACTTTTATCCAAATTAGGAGAGAACTATAAGCGAATATCAGCAGTTTTTATCTGGGCTTATATCAAACGACTATTTTCAGCGCGGGATTCTTCATTAAATAAAGAACAACTGGGTTATGTCTCAGGTGGTTACAAAACTGTTTTTGACCATATAGAAAAATTAATTTACGCGGCTGGAGGTCATGTCCATACAGGTGTTGCAGTGGAATATATTGCACCTCATCCAGGGGGTGGAATGTGGGTAGAATATCAGGGTAAAAAGGAACATTTTGATAAAGTCATTTTTACTGGTCCAGTTAATATTCTGCAACAGGTCGCTGCCAATGAACTGGTGAAAGTTTCAGACACTAGTGAAACAGTAGAATATCTGGGTGTAATCTGCATGGTACTTATTACTCGCAAGGCTCTAGTTCCTTATTACGTAGTAAATATTGCCGATAGAAATGTTCCCTTTACTGGCGTCATCGGTATGAGTAACTTAGTTTCTTTACAGGAAACGGCAGGATATCACATGACATTCTTACCAAAATATATACTTTCCACTGACCCGCTGTTAAAACAGCCCGATGATGAATTGCGCCAAGTATTTTTCCAGGGTATACGTTTGATGTTCCCAGAACTCAAAGCAGATGATATTGTGGCAGCACATATTAATCGAGCTATTAAAGTACAGCCACTACAAGTTTTAGATTATTCAAGTATTGTTCCAAAAGTGAGTACTGAAAACGATGATTTTTTCGTCGTTAATACCTCACAGTTGGTCAATGATAGCGTCAACAACAACGCAGTTGTCCGACACGTCGATGAATTTCTCCAAAAATCAACATTACTGAATTCTTGAAATTTGAGTAATGGTATTTTATTTTAAAAATAATACGAGGTCATTATGAGTCTTTTTGTTCTTTTACCCGCATACAACGAGCAAGAATCAATTCGCCCCTTGTTCAAAAAGTTTCAGATATTGCAGGAAATCTCTAATATGGAGATCCGACTGATTCTTGTTGATGATGGCAGTAGTGATACAACTGCTCAGACTGCTTTAGATGAATCTCAATCACTGGGTATATTTCTGAAATTAGTACAACATCCCAAAAATGCTGGTTTAGGTCAAGCAATCAAAACAGGTTTCATGACTTTCTTAGAAATTTCTAAAGAAGGCGATTTTTTAGCTGCTATGGATTGCGACAATACTCAACCACCAGAACTGTTAATAAAGATGTATGACACCATGATAGCTGGTAGCTATGATATTGCGATCGCATCTAGATATCGAAAAGGCTCTAAAGTCATAGGCTTATCAAAATTTAGAGAGTTGATGAGTTACGGAGCCAGCTGGCTTTTTAGAATTGCAGCCAGTGTACCAGGTGTAAGAGACTATACTTGTGGTTATAGGCTGTATAACCGTAATTTAGTTAGTAAACTGGATCTGTATTATGGGGAGAGTTTATTCACTGAAAGTGGATTTGCTTGCATGATAGATTTACTGCTGAAAGCCAAAGTACTCAAACCAAAAATCGTAGAAATCCCAATGGTTTTGAGATACGATCAAAAACCGAGTGCCAGCAAGATGAAAATTCTTAAAACTATTACTCGAACCCTAAATGTCTTGTTTAAGAACCTTTCATCGACAGGACAAACTTCCAATTTAGGTGATACTTTCACAAAGCAAGAAACAACACAAATTCCACTTAAAATGGCAAATCATAAATAAAGCTGAGAAGGAATAGGCTCTCACCAAGAATTAACTTGATGGAAAAATGGTAACTTCTCAACGGTGTCATTCTAGGGATGAGGAAGGCAGAAATCAAAAATAACTTTGATTAAATTGCTGCTTTTGCCAATATATGTGAATTTTGCTCTTTATACTTTAATAAATTGGAAGACAGTCTAAGACTGCCTTCCAATTATGTATGAATGTTTTAACTTTCTGGTTTGCTGATTATTGGCGTCTAAAACATTACACCCAGTATTGCAACTGATTCTCTAAACATTCTCTTCATTTATTACCAGGGTGCAACTATGCCATAGATAATTTGAATATTTTGCTTCATACCAAGGTCAGTAACAGCGACAAGATATTGTAACAACGCATCAACATCCTTAATAGCTTTCGCAGTAAGCCGAACTTTTCCAGTTGGTGTTTGTGTCCAAGAACATGCAGGAATGGAAAAGCCATGAGCAAAGCTGTGCCTGACTTGCAGAACATCGTTTAGCATCTGTCGAGTAGCGAGTGCATTCATACTTCTTCTTGACCAAACCCAATCATTGATAGGGTCATAGCCAGTATATTGAACCAGAAGATTACGCGAATTATCTGAATTGGGCGTGTTAAATTGTTTAAGCGATCGCTCTGCTGCATTTTTAGCAATAGAATGGATAGCATGAAACTGAGGATCTAAGGGATTTGCGGTTACATCAAAAAAGTTACGAACTAGTTCCTCAATATAAGCCTCCCATCCAGCAACAAACGTTGCTAAAGCAGAGTGATAATAGACTTGAGTTTGACTGTTTAATATTGGGCGCAAGCGGGGATCTGTCGCAGTATCACGTAGGACACGAGCCTTGTGAGCCGCTTTATCGTACTTTAATGCTGCTGGTGATGGCACGGTAATGCTCTCAAAGGCAATTCACAAACTCTTCAAGTGCATCTCGATACCTCTTTAATGGCTCTGGATTTAATTGCACTCGCTCCTCGCCAATTTTTTTGGGGCCTGGTTTGAGCTTATGTAAAGGGGTGCCAGTTGTTGCCGCAACTACACAAGCACTGTGATAATCGGGAATTTCAATGAAACTGTTACTTGGTAAGTCTTTAGGACTAGCAAAAATATGACGATTCTTCTGATGTATATCATCCATAGTTTTCTTAATGATTTTGTTGACAGCTATAAATGCAGAAGCGGCTTTACCTTCATACATTGTGACTCGATTACTCACAAACGTATGTAATTTTGGCACGGATACGCCTTCTTCTTTTGCACGTTTAGCAAAGCTAATTCGTGCATATGATGCAGTATTGGGATCGCTAATACCATATAGAAGTGCAACCACATTCTCAATTGCACGACGCGAACTATCGTCCGCAGTAAATGGCACAACTACGCCCTCTGCTGCAACTAGACCAAGCTGTGTGTATACAGCAAAACTAGGGTTACAATCAATTAAAAATAAAGTATCTCGCTCACCACTATATGTACGTAAAGCAAATGTTAAATCTCGCACCCAACTAAGCACCTGTTTCCAAGCATCAATTGGTATGGACAGTTGAGAAGTTTGCCTAATTGCTTCAGAAATTATTTCGAGAAGATTATCCCCACACACGAGCCTCAGATTTTCTGGTATTTGTGGGTTAAATTCTCTTGGCTCACACACATAAGGAGATACATCCGTAATCATTCGGAAGGGGGAGTTAAGACGTGCTTCTAAATAGCCGGCTACTGTAGCACGCGGTGTTTTACTGCTCAAAGAATGTAGTGCATTAGGACTATTGAGATATCCCCCTAGTATGGTTTCTGAGACATTGGCTTGGGGACACAGGTCAATTACATAAACATCTGTATCGGGATGACGGTGAGCATATTCAGCAGCAGCCACAAAGCAAAGAAAGCTCTTTCCCACGCCACCTTTGTTGTTCCAAAAAGCATACGAACTCATTTTTTATATTCCTTTTCTAGGTAAAACAGTTCCTGCGGATATTAGCAATGCTGTGGAACTTTTACCCTATTCTCGCAAAATGAAACTGTATTCTATCTCGACTCTACATGATAGCGATCGCTCTTGAAAGGGCGTTACTTACAATATTTCACTGACGCTTAAGAGGGAGAAGTGAGTTTCCAAGGTGAGGAAACCTCTACTGCCTTTCTGCCGACTGTGGCTTTCACTCATTTGTTAGACTGAACACACCAGGATTTTTCAGTCAAATCTCTGAATTACGCCAGCAGACGAGGCTACCCATGCTTACAAGTACGCTACTTCTCTCGAATCAACTTCCCACCTTACAATATTCCTCCACACCAGAGCGTTTCGATGAAACCTGGGAAGCCCCCCTGGCTACCCTTCTGGGACTAGGACGCGCCGCTGGCGCTGACTTTATCGAATTATTTTTAGAGCGTCGCAATTATATTAGTTGTCTTGCAGAAGACGACTCCATCACCAGTATTTCACCCAGTCTGTCTACAGGCGCGGGAGTTAGAGTATTTCGCGGCAAAGCTGACTGTTATGTAAGTACCAATGACCTTTCTTTTTCCGGTTTGAAAGCAGCATTAGAAAAAGGTCTTTCTATCCTGGGATTGCAACTACCTACTGCTAAAGCTTTCATCCCAGAAATCAACCTGGAATTATTGAGAGATTACGCCACCAAAAGAGGTAAAGATGCTTGGCTACCAGTGTGTAGCTCCATCCGAGAAATGGGAGAAGTCCTGCTTGATGGTACTGCCCACCTGAAGCAAAAAGCTAGCCACGTCCAATCGCGTCGTGCTACCTATTTCCGGGATTGGCAAGAAGTTTTAATCGCCGCCAGTGATGGTACTTTTGCCCGTGACATCCGCCTCACCCAGTCTGTAGGATTTAACCTGTTGTGTGCCGATGGTGCTAATCGTACCTCGATTGGCGATCGCGCTGGTAATACTAGCGATGCCAACTTCTTGAGAACTTGGGATTCTCAACAAGCCGCCGAGAAAATAGCAGAATCCGCTGGAAAAATGCTCTACGCAGATTACGTGGAATCGGGCACTTACCCAATCATTATGGCCAATCACTTTGGTGGGGTAATCTTCCACGAAGCTTGCGGACACCTGCTAGAAACCACTCAAATTGAACGCAATACCACTCCCTTTGCTGACAAAAAAGGTGAAAAAATTGCCCACGAAAGTTTGACAGCGTGGGATGAAGGGCGCTCTGAAAATGCCTTCGGGACAATTGACATGGATGATGAAGGTATGCCGGCTCAAAGAACTCTATTAATTGAAAAAGGCGTTCTCAAAAACTTCTTAGCAGATAGAACAGGTTCTGCACGCACCGGACACCCCAGAACTGGAAGTGGACGCCGCCAAAATTATACCTTTGCTGCTGCTAGCCGGATGCGTAATACTTATATTGATTCTGGCGAATACACCAGTGATGATTTATTTGCCTCTGTTGATAAAGGTATTTACTGTAAAAAGATGGGTGGTGGTAGCGTTGGTGCTACAGGTCAATTTAACTTTAGTGTCGATGAAGCTTATTTGATTGAAAATGGCAAAATCACCAAACCGTTAAAGGGAGCAATTCTCATCGGTGAAGCCAAGGAAATTATGAATAAAATTTCCATGTGTTCCCAAGATTTGGAAATTGCACCAGGTTTTTGTGGCTCTGTCAGTGGCAGTATTTACACCACAGTTGGACAACCTCACATCAAGGTTGATTCTATTACCGTAGGTGGACGATAAGAATTTTAGATTTTAGATTTTGGATTTTGGTGAAGCAGCGCGGTCTTCTCCCAAGGGGAGACGCCAAGGGCGATGGGGGTTTCCCTCATGAGCGACTGCTGAACCCGAAGGGATTGTGAATGAACAGGAGTTTAAGGCTAGAACAAAGCAGCTGGCATTACAAGTTATTCGTCTAGTTGAGCAGCTACCATAAACTAGAGTTGCTGATGTCATTGGCAAACAGTTATTACGTTCAGCAACTTCAGTTGGTGCTAATTATCGAGCAGCCTGTCGAGCTAAATCAATAGCTGATTTAATTGCCAAACTCGGTATTGTGGAAGAAGAAGCTGATGAAACGCTTTACTGGTTGGAGCTTGTTATTGAATCTAGATTAATGACAGCAGAAAAACTAAAAAGCCTAATGCAAGAAGCTACCGAAATTCTAGCTATGACTGTTGCGTCAATAAAAGCACTACGAGAAAAATGTAAGTCATAACATCCAAAATCCAAAATTTAATATCTAAAATGGAATCGCTTCCAATCCGTCTTGGAAAGTTCTAATCGCCGGAAACCGGCGCTCAGACTTTCCGCAAAATCTAAAATCCAAAATCTAAAATTGACTATGCCGAATATCAATGAGATTGCAAATTCTGCCAAGGATAATGCTGATAAGCTTGGTATTAATAAATTTGACATTTATGGCTCAACAGTAGATGATACTAGCGTGCAAGTAGACCAAGGTGAGCCAAAACAAGTCAAAGCCTCAAATCGCTCTGGTGTTACTGTTCGTGTCTGGAATGAAAATAAGACAATGGGTGTCACCAGCACCACAGATGTAGATCCCAAGGGACTGGAATTAGCTTTGAAAACTGCCTACGAAGCCAGTTTCTTTGGTGTTAAAGAAAATGTTCCTGATTTTAGTCCAGAAGCTACTGTTCCTATCCCAAATAAACCTCAGGATAAGACACCTCAAGCACCTGTTGCTGAACTCATAGAAAGATTGTTGGTAGCTGAAAAAGAATTATTGGCAGCTCATCCGGCAATTAAAGGTGTACCTTATAATGGGTTATCGCAAAGAGATATTGACAGGTTTTATCTAAATAGCGACGGTGCAGTCAGAACTGAATCTCACTCCTTAGCATCAGTTTATCTTTACAGCAAAACTGAGGAAGAAGGGAAAAAGCCGCGCAGTGCAGGTGCTTTTAGAATCAACCAAAGTTTAAATAATCTAGACATCAATGGTTGCATCAAAGAAACCGCAGATAAAACTATCAGTCACTTGAACTATGAAAAAATCAAGACTGGTAAATATCGAGTTGTTTTTTCGGCGGAAGCTTTCTTAAGTCTGTTGGGTGGTTTTTCTAACTTGTTCAACGCCCAAAGTATTTTGGACAATCAAAGCCTATCTACTCCTGATGATTTAGGTAAGCAGATTGCTTCTCCTCTACTTTCAGTGTATGATGATGGACTTCACCCAGCGAACGTAGGTGCAGAAAGTTTTGATGGTGAAGGAACTCCTACTCGTCAGATTTCACTGATCGAAAATGGTGTTTTAACAAGCTTTCTTCACAGTGCAGGCACTGCTAAAAGGTTAAATGCCCAGCCAACAGGTAATGCCAGTATTGGTGCAAAAGTCAGCGTTAGTCCCAATTTTTATCACGTTTTTTCGACAGCAACTCCTGAAGAAGAGTTCAGCTTAGAAACTGCTGAAAATGTGATTTTTATCGATGATTTACAAGCTCTCCATGCTGGAGTCAAAGCTTTGCAAGGTTCGTTTTCTTTGCCGTTTGATGGTTGGCTAGTTAATAAGGGTGTCAGGACGAGTATTGAGTCAGCAACTGTTGCTGGAGATTTCTTAGAACTCTTAAAGTCAATTATTTATGTAGAAAAAGAGGCTGAGTTAACGCCAGGGGGAGTTTGCCCGAAAATCTGGGTTAATGAATTGTCGATTACCGGTGAATAAACCTTACCAAGTGCAGAGTTAGGAGTTGAATATAACTCTTAACTCATCACTTTGAAATCATCGCTCACCATTAGTATTCACCACCGACGCTAATGGCAGTATTAAATACATGAGCACCGCTTAAATCAATATTAGCCATAACTGCGCCATTTACGTCACTATTATATAAACGGGAATTACTCAAATTGACGTTGGTGAGATTGGCATTATTTAAGATAGTATCGCTGACGAATGCTTTTGTGAGATTAGCAGACTTCAAATTGGCACCAGTTAAATCGGCACCTTCTAAGTTAGCGCCTTCGAGATTAGCTCCTTTTAAATTTGCATTTCTCAGGTCAACACCTATCAGATGAGCGCCTTTGAGGTTTGCACCTGCTAAATTACATCCCAAACATGCTCTAGTTTCCAGCAAACGCCGGACAGGGGCGGAGTTTTCTGCTTTGACGGGAATAGGAGCAGCTAAAGATAGCGTGCTGAGTATGGCTGCTGCCGTCAAAAAAATTCGTTTCATATTTACCTCCGACACTTCTAGAAGTCATTAAATTCTTAACTTCTACGCTACCAGTGTGCCAAGATTACAGGATTCTGTCCTCATGCGATCGGAGGAATATATAATATCTATAAGATTAGGTATTCTTCCGTAAGGTAGTCCGATAGGACTAATATTAAAAGATTGTCAGCAATAACTCCGCAGGCTACCGCAAAAGAATAAGAGTTTCAGAATAACTATTCAAACGGAGATTATATTAAGCCTTGCCGCTACCTAACAAATACAGCAGCGCCATGCGAACGGCGACACCGCTAGTAACTTGCGATTGAATAAGACTAAATTCTGGGTCATCCATCAATTCAGAACTAATTTCAACACCACGGTTAACTGGGCCTGGATGCAAAACTTTGACGTTAGGTTTACAAAGTTGCAGCTTTGTGCGTGTAATGCCAAATAATTGATGATATTCTCGCAAACTTGGCAGCAAATGAGCCGTCATGCGTTCCTTTTGCAGGCGCAAAGTCATAACAAAATCAGCATTCTGCAAAGCTGGTTCTAGTTGCCAATGTAGAAAAAGTTGTTGATTTGGGGCGTGGTAAGGGGGGAATGAAGGAGATGAGGAGATAAGAAAATCCTGACTTCTAACTCCTGATTCCAAGATATACTCGGCAAATAACTTGGGTAAAAGGGTGGGTGGTGCTGCCAGATGCACTTCGGCACCACTGGCAATTAAACTCCAGATATTCGATCGCGCCACGCGAGAATGGAGAATATCCCCAACAATGGCAATCTTTTTACCCTTTAAAAGTTCCAGTCGCGGGTGATCTGGGTCAATTAGAGTAGTTATGGTAAATAAATCTAGCAGTGCTTGAGAAGGATGCTCATGTTGACCATCACCAGCATTCAGGACGCTAACTTTTACACCCAAACGATCCATTTCAGCCGCGATCGCATTTGGTACTCCTGCCTCTCGATGGCGGACTACCATAATATCAGTTCCCATGGCCAAATAGGTCTTCGCCGTGTCGAGAATTGTTTCTCCCTTAGTCATAGAGGAAGTGGCTGCGGCGAAGTTCAGCGTATCTGCACTTAAGCGTTTGGCAGCGATTTCAAAACTGCTACGAGTCCGAGTAGACGGTTCAAAAAATAAATTCGCCACCACCTGTCCCTGCAAGGTTGGTACTTTCTTTGTCCGCCGTGATAGCACCTCTTGAAAAGAGGCCGCAGTTTGCAAAACAGTATTATATTCAGTGGTAGTGAAGTCAGCTAGGGAAAGAATGTGATGACGATTCCAGGTGGTAGTAGGCATAAATAGCAATCAGTTTCCTGCATAGAGATCCGAGCGATCGCGTCTCTACAGCTTTTTAATTTACATATGCAGAGGAAATGATATCACCTGTCTTATATCAAATTACCTACTTGTTCTTTCTAGCATCAAGGATTTATATAGCGCTTGTCAATTGGATAAGGTATTACATAAATCACTTAATTGTTACCCATCTCCCCCAAAAAAAATCGCTTTCCTGGCAATCCTGTCGCTGTCTCCCCTCTAACTTTCGCTGCAATTACTAACCCTGTAGACTAGTTAATTTTTGAAAGCGTCAAATCGCTCCTGCATTCTAACCTTGAAATGAGCTGGCTAGCTTTTGAAGCCTGATCCTCAGACCATATGGCTTGAGGCAACATATCATCAATAACGTACAAGCCACCCAACTTAAGCAAATTGAGCGTATCCTCAAGGTAGCTATATTTTCCTACCCATGCATCAGCGAATATAAAATCAAACCTTTGAGTAGCTATTTTACCTAAAAAATCGTCGCGTCCTCTGCATGGAAAACGACTCTCCGATCTTGACCCAAATACTTTCTGGCAACAGCTATCACTTTGTCATCTTGGTCAACTGAGATCAGCTTAGATTTCTGATCCATACCGTTCAAAAGCCAAGCAGCAGATATCCCAGTTCCTGTGCCCAGTTCAAGAAACATACTAGCAGGTTTGCTTGCAGCAAGTGTTCTTAGAAAAGAACCTGTCAGTGAGTCTGAAGCCATACGAAAATTTAGGGCTTCAGACTCTGCCTGAATGTGCTTTAAAACGTTAGGATACTTCAGATTTTCTTGGTCTTTCATACGTCCATTAACTTGGTAAATGTAATACCTGCAAAGCAAACGAAATCAGGGTAAGGAACGTTAAAAACCCAATTGTATCTAGCATTGTAGTCACCAACGGCCCACTAACTAGTGCCGGGTCAAGCTTCAGTCGTTTCAAACCCATTGGCAGTAAAGTGCCGAGTGTAACAGCCACAATTGTATTGGTTGCCATTACCATTCCGGCAATTAAAGCCACCCATCGCTCTTGGGGTCGCGCCCAAATTAAGGAAAGCAGGATCATCGTCGTGGCTAAAACCAGAGCTGTGGCTAAACCAGCTAAAAGTTCTTTGCGGAGAATTTTCAAAGTATCTTTGGGTGTTACCTCGCCTACTCCCAAGCCGCGGATTGTCACTGTTAATGATTGAATACCAACAGTACCACCAGTGTTAGAAAAAATTGGCATGATTACTGCTAGAACTGGCACTGCGGCAATTACAGATTGGAAAGGCGCGATCGCACTAGCTGCACCAATATACAGGGCCATGATGCCCAACAGCCAAGGCAAGCGATTGCGGATGGTTAGTAGGGGAGAAGACAAAGCAGCTTCATCACCACTCACACCCCCCAGTTTTTGAATATCTTCTGTGGCTTCCTCTTCCAAAATATCCATCACATCGTCAATGGTGACAATGCCGACCAATCGGTCTTCTCGGTCAACCACGGGGATGGCGATTAAGTCATAGCGCTGCATGATTCGCGCCACTTCTTCTTGCGGGGTTTCGGTTCTCACCCTGACAACGTGATCGCTGGCAATATCCTTGATGAAAACATCGGGAAAGGTAAACAGCAACTGGCGCAGTGAAACTACTCTCACCAGTGTCCGGTTGTCATCTGTGACGTAGGCGTAGTAAATCGACTCCTTGTCTTCATCCTGACGGCGAATTTTGCTCAAGGCTTCGCCTACAGTCAATCCTTGCCGCAACCGCACATATTCGGTTGTCATCACCCGCCCAGCAGTGCCTTCTGGATAGCCGAGAATCGTTGCTGTTGCTTGCCTTTGTTCTGGACTCAGTTCCTGCAATAGCCGTTTGATTACTCCAGCGGGTAGTTCATCAAACAATTCTGCGCGTTCATCAGGACTCATTTCTTCTACAAGTTGTACTACCTGCACATCATGCAGAGAATTAATTAGTTCTTCTTGCACCTCTGTGGGCAGATATTCAAATACATCAATTGCCTGAGCTTTGTTGAGTAAACGGAAGGCGATCGCCCGTTGTTTTTCAGGTAATTGTGTAATGTATTCTCCCACATCCACGGGTTGTAAGCGATTTAAATCCCATTTCAGCTGGTTTAAATCGGTAGTATCAGTCAGTAAATCCCGAATATCTTCTGTGAGCATGATATATATCTCCTAAGTCTCCCCCGCGCTGGGAGACTTCCTCGCCAGCTCAGAGGAGGTTGATACTGCCATCTTGTGGACTATGGTCCATAAAATTTCAACAATTCAATATCGATATCTAATTCAAGGCATCGCTAGTCATCATCCTAACCCGGAATAGCGCTCTCCGGTAGATACTGAATATTAGCATTCAGTATTGGTGATCTTGCTCACTAGTGACTAATATCATGTCCGGGTAATTAGTTACGATAAAAAATCTCCATAGTTCTTATATTTGAACATCTCAGCGTCAATTTTATCGTAAGTGTTCAGGCGGACATGATATAACTTAATTGCCCTGAGTTTCAAGTAATTTCCGTGTAACTTAAAGTAGATTCTACTCCTGCTACAAGCTATGTGTCTTGCCAATGAACGAATTTCATCGCAAATTTTATAGAGTTAAAATATTTACAACATTACAAGTAGTATTTGGTGTCAAGCAACTTCATGCATAGTCACCTGGACGACGGAGAATCAGAAATGGGTTGGCAGGTTTGACTTCATAGTCGTGGTAATCTGTTTGAGCTTTGGCGATCGCTTCCGATGCAATCCACTCAGGATGGTGATCTTGCCACAGAGGATGACGTAAAATCAGGATTGTCTGACGCTTCTGATTTTGGTGTACGTAGCCAGTGAAAGTTCCAAACTGAGTGGGTAAGCCGTAACCAAGGCGTTGAAGGGTAACGGGAATTGGTGCATTCATACGTTGATCTAGTTCACTCCAAGGATTTGGAATACTGCCCCAAGGAGAGTTGAGATCAATTGTAGAGGAGGTTGATAACACTAATTGCGCCATATCTAAAGCCAGTCGCCAATCTAATAACCCGTGATAAGCAAGGTTTTGATAATCTCGCAAACATAAGTTGCATGATGTATCACAGGCGTTTCCATGTGGCTGATTTATCCACTTGCTGGCAATGCTACTAGAAATATTCGGATTCGCCAAATCCATCAATTTTTTAAATTCTTTTGGCTTTTCCAGAAACTGACAATATCCTGCCCCATTTTCTAGATGATCGCATAAAAAAGCCTGCCCGATAACTGATCCATTTTGCTCTAGCGATCGGAATCCCGCCTGCAACTCCATTGCATCCACATCTAATTGGGTGGCAGCTGCTACCCGCAACCAAAAAGCAAAAGAATACCAAGCCGCACGTCCTATAACTGTGGTTGGGTCTGCAAAAACACCAGTAGGCCACTGTTCGATATTGACTAACAAAATATCTGTTTTCCGCCGAGATAACAACGCCACCCGATAGGCAGCACCAGATGTAGTTACTGGGCTATTCTTATCTGGAGAAACTGCATAAGCTCCGGGTTTGGGCTTACCATAAATTAAGGCATTTTGAAAGTCAAATCCGCCATTACCGCCGTTATCATTCACAGAAATGATCTGGTCATTAAATGCAGATACGGAGGCGTTAAGAGTACGCTGGACATTGCCTACCTGAGCATTTACACTTAAGGATGGTCTGGTTGCCTGTGGTTGCCACTCAAATTGTCCATCAAAGTCTTCGGGTT
This sequence comes from Nostoc sp., assembly GCF_036917615.1. Taxonomy (GTDB): domain Bacteria; phylum Cyanobacteriota; class Cyanobacteriia; order Cyanobacteriales; family Nostocaceae; genus Nostoc. The sequence goes on along the minus strand of NZ_JBALCZ010000058.1, from coordinate 91,425 downwards.
GCAAGTTGGTAAAAAATCCCTTGGGTTCTCTAGCATCTAGACAACGCAAAGCATCCACACTGCACACTGGACAGATATCTTTTGGCGGTTCCTGATGTCCTGGATGTGGTTTTTTTAACAATTTGTATGAGTAAATCACCGCTTGACAGTTTCCACAAAGTCCCAAAGATTTGTTCTCTTGGGTGAGTGCTGGCACAAGTCCTGGTTTAGATTCTATATTCTTACCTTGGGGATATAACTCGACTACACCACAGGCTGTATGTACAGCTTTATCTTTGACTGTTTGGGAACGAGGGGCAAATTGACTGAGGGCAATATCTAGATTCCGATCAACCACTCCCTCTGTTGGCGGCCATTGGTTGGCGCGTACAGGAAAACGGGTATAAAGCGATCGCACCCGCGTCGGAAAGCCAAACATTGGCAATAACCCAGCATTTGCCAGACGTTCACTTAACTGATCCTGGGTATAAGTTTGGTCTTCTACAATTGTTTGAATTTCTGGAATTAAATTATCGCGAAGAAAGCCCAACATTTGGGCATTGCTGGCATTCAATAAGGCTGTCTGCACTCGTAAACTATCTAATACAGTGATTATAGCTGGCTCATTCTGGCGATCCCGCAGCCATTCTTGGATATCCGCTTGGTAAATATTCCAGTCAGCTACATTCCCAAACTCGCCGTGTACGTTATCGCTAACTCCACTAAAATTTGTGTCTGCAAAGGCTTGCCGCAAGATTTCCTTAATTAGAACACGCCAAAAAATGGGAACGCTTGTCATATCAACATAGGGCGGTGGTGGCGGATCACCTGTAATACTTTCCGGGCGTTGAAAGTAAAAATCATCGTGGCTTCTACCACGACAAAAGGTTACAGCTAAGGCAACTCCAGCCGAACGTCTACCCGCGCGACCAACTCGCTGTTGATAGTTGAAGCGACGGGGTGGCATATTTGCCATCATCACTGCCAATAGCGCACCGATATCAACCCCCGCCTCCATTGTGGTTGTAACGCTTAAAAGGTCGATGCCTTGGACGCGGGAGATTTCATTATTGATAAAAATATCTTGAAACCAGCGTTGGCGCTTAGTCCGTTCATCTCGGTCAGTTTGTCCGGTTAACTCGGCGGCGTTCATGCGGAAAGGCTGACCTGATTTTTCTGAAGAAAGATAAGTATAATAGTCGAAGTCTCCCGTGGGTGTTCCGGCGGTGATTTGCTGAGGATTTTTGTTAGTGCTAGTACGGCTATTACATTCAGGACATAAGCCAGCAGCAGGATGCAGGTAGAAAGCATTGCAGCGATCGCACCGATATCCTTGATTTTTAGCCGACGGTAGCATTAAATAAAGTTTATTTGGATCTAGTGCCAAACTTCCACTCGCGGAAATTCCCGCTTGTGACTGGAGTAATTGCTGTTGTATATCTTCAGGTTTTAAACCTGTAGACTGAATGTACTTTTGGGCAAAGCCGGGTAAGTTGTGATCAGTTCCAGGATAAAAAAACTTAGAATACTGATGTCGGCGACGGATGCCCAATTGTCTGATGACTGCATCAGTTGCTTCAATTATTTTAAGTGGTGTATTTTCTGGCGGTTAATAGCTGACCCATCCTTGCCCAAAACCCTCCATTGTGCGTACCATGTGATCAAACAATGGATTCATCAGTTCAGCAGTGAGCATATCTTCCAGTCGGGTAGCATGGTCAGTCTGGGTTTGTGTCGCTGGAAAAATTCGCCTCACCAAATTACCAGTCCAGTTGTAGCATTCAAACCAAGAATACCGTTGCTGACCCTGATTTTGTCCAATTGAGTAATTCAAGGCGCGAAAACTTGATCCGCCGGGACAAATACCACATTCTAATAAAGCATCTCTAACTTTTTGCCGTAATTCTAATAAAGGAATGCGTTCGGGGTAGTGTTTGAGTAAACCAAGCCATGCACTACTCGCCTGTTGATTACTGGCGGGTAAACCCATCACCCAGAAAAGCGCCTCTGTAACTAAGGTAGGATTAGCATTAGCAAAGCGATCGCGTCGAGTCTGATCATCTGCTGCTTGGGTAACAGCACTATAAAGATTAGCGTTTAAAGTCTGCAATTTAGCAAGACTGGCTGGGTTATTAGCACCAGTAATCCGCAAAAAGGCGATCAGGTCATCCCAATATTGAGAAAAGGACTGGATCAGTAGTAGGCGCACCATATCGCGGTAATGGTCAAGTTCCATTCCCGCAGCCAGTTTAGCTGCATCTTGGCGACTATCGGAAAATATTACTAACTTGCGAGAACTACCTAACCCCTTTTGAGACGGTGCTGGCATTTCTCGTAACAGTCCACTAGCAATCACTTGACAAGCCTTTTGAAAGCCTGTGCGGTGGATACGTAAAGGTGTCGGAAATTTCCTTCGTTCACCGTAGTCAGCATCACATCGGGGACACTTTGTTGGTAGTGCTGGTTGATCTAAATCATCTCCCGTTACCTGATACAGCCACCCTGGAATTTCATTCTTATCAGTATTCGGTGGTGTGGAATCCTGGATAAGTACGCCTGTTTGTTTGCCTAACTTTGCTTTCACCCACTGGCGTTTTATCTTGTCAACAGTCCATTTTAGAACTTGAGGTTGTGTAGTCCAGGCTGGTGTTTCTCCCGGTAATGGCCAAAATACCCGATAGTTGGCGTAACGTTGATTCATCACAACCAAATCGGGTATACCTTCTAAGTTCGGCTGATCTGGCGTGAGGATATCTACTGTCAAGTTACCTAGCTTGCGAGTACTTTTGTATCCTCCCAAAAAGACATCGCCACAGACTTCACACACAATTAAATCGAGAACGCGGGAACCACAACCGCAGGTGAGGCGATGGTTTGCATGGATAGCGCCAATGGTTGGTGGATCGCTTTGTCGCTGAATTTGATCAACTTGGGTACAACTGGGGTTACAGCAAGCCCATAGGCTTTGCAAGTTGTGGAAAAATAAATGTCCACGCACAGGTTGGGGCGATCGCCCGTTAGCCAATTTCGACATCCCCAGTGCTAACAGGAGTCCCCGCATGGAGTCAGAAACAAAATTTGTCGCCCTCTGTAAATTTGGGAAAAGCTGCTGTTCTAAATCTTTGACATTTGTAGCGCGAACACTCCCATTAACCGCTTGACAAGCATCTCGCAAAGCTTCACCAGCATCCACAGTCGTTAAAGCCTCACCAAGTTTTTCTGAACTTGTTCCTGATGATGCTGAATAACCCAACTGGTTAGCTAAAGTTAATCTCGCGTTCTCTACATTCTGATTATTTAGATCAGGCTGTGCCATTGATTGCAATGGATCTGATTGTACAGATTTAGCAAAATCAGCAAAAGCATCTTGGTAATTCACCAAAGATTTTTTAGCATTTACTTTTGGCTGTCGTTGTTGTCCAGTGATGAAAGCAAACTGTTTGTCATCACGTCCAAAAAACTCGCGTAGGAATTTTCTCCCTTCAGCATTATCTGACAAACTTGCTGTAGTCGTGATTATCCGCAGCTTTGGCGAATCTGGTGTTAAACCCAGCCGAGAAAAAAGCAAGCGTAAAATATAAGCAACTTCCGTTCCTGGAGTGCCACGATAGGCGTGTAGTTCGTCAATAATCAGGAAAAATTGCCGTTCTGGATGATTTAGTTCTGCCAACCAGTCACGAGTTATATTAAAAATATCGTTTTCAATGCTCCGCATCATCATAATGTTGAGCATCGAGTAGTTAGTAATTAGAATATCTGGTGGAGTATCTTGCATATCCCAACGTGACCACATTTCCCCACCATCAAGTCGCCCAAAGTAGTAAGGTAAATCGGGATTTAAAGATAAATTCGCCTGAAGTAAATTTTGTTGCTGCTTGGCACACTCATCTAATTCGTTTCGCAGTCGTTTGATTTTATCAGGTGTTGGTTCACCCGGAATCGGGGTTTGTCCAGTGTAACGTCCAAAAGTGATGCGGTTTGTGCCGCGTTCTCTATCTAACCAATCGTGAATTTCTGGCGCTTCTAAGGCTTTTCTCAATCGTCTCAATTGGTCTTCTACCAAAGCGTTGAGGGGATAAAGTATCAAACCTCGCATGGCTTTAGGGCGAGTCACATGTTCCCATTGAGAGACGCGATCGCCTTGAACATCCCACCAGCAATGATTGATCGGTGGAGACGGACTTGCCTCCCAAGTGCTGGATTCCCATGCTAAATGGGCGAGTAGTGGCAATAAAAAGCACTCAGTTTTACCAGAACCCGTACCAGTAGTAACAACTAAATCTTTTTGGTTGATTAAGACTGACTCTAAACTTTCCCACTGGTGTTGATAAAGTTCGATGCCATTTTCAAACAGCATTTTTCCTAGTTGTGCCAAGTCATGGTATTTCCCAGGCAGTTGTTTGACAGCAGTTTGTAAGTCTCTCCCCGATGAGGGATAAATGGGAACTGGTTCAATTAAAGGCGGCTGACTTAAAATACCTGGTTGTTGCAAAAGGCGATCGCGTTCTGCGGCCAAAGAGCGATAACGTAATGGAAAGGCACTTTTAATATAAAGCTGATAGATATGGTTAAGTCGTTGATACGCTCCAACTACGTCATGCACAGATTAATGCCTCTTCATATTTAACATTCAATTTTTGACTCAACTGATGTGCAACTTCCCCACCTACATTTTGATACAGTAGCCAGTTGCCCTGATATGTTGGTAGTTGTCCAGATGCCAGCACCAAAGCACGTTCATATAGTTCAGGCCAGCGTTGCTTTACTGGTATTGCCAAACACTTTGTAGCAACATTGTAATGAACTTGGCAAGATGCGGCATGATGATACAAAGCTAGAAAGCGTAAACCATACCAATCACCTTGATGCCAAGTGTTAGTGTTTTGGTTGTAGAAAAGGGTGTAGCGAAGGTTTAGGTTCTGATCACACATCTGATACATCCCTGTTTCGTGAGGAATACCGCAGATTTCAAAACCATCACCGTCAAAGTGCTTCCATTCCCACCGACTCGGCACAATCCCTGGCACATTCCTCAGACTTTGCTGCCAAGTGGCGATATCAGGTAAAATTTGGGCAAGTTTTTTGGATGCTTCACCCGCGTTGATGATGGGAAAATTATTTGTGATCACATCAGGATTACTTACCGCCAGTTGAATGCAGGGTGGTGCTTCCCCTCTGGGCTGATGAGTAATAGATGCTACAATTCCATATTCTTCTAGTTGCTTGATTAGGCTTATACTGCGTTGACCACACAGTATAAATTTGGAATAGGGCGAGTTAATTTTGACAATTGCAGTAGGAGCCGCTGACCATCTGGAACCATCTAGTGAAGACTCAAGATGTCCTAATAAGCGCAACCTTCGTAAGATGCGTTTAGGTTCTTCAAGTTGGAGTGCATTACAGCTTTTTTTAAAAGATTCCCAGCTACCGCTGCCGAGGGTTGATAACCAGTATAGGAAGCGATCGCTATTTTGGGAAGCTTTCACCCAATCAGCATCAGAATGATTAATAGATTGTAATTGTGCCAGTTCAAACGGGTTATCAACAGTGATATTGTAACTAGCTTGGTAAGGAATAGGGCTGGTATAATCGTAAACATCATGAGCTACACCAACCATAGGTTTTATCTGTTCATAAGTAAATCCACGACTACCTTTAACTGGACATTGGAAAAACGATAACTTCAGCAAACTTAATTGCAACTCTGGAGGTAATTCACCTACTTCGCAACTATCAATTGCAAGGAAGAAATAAAATGGTTTTCGAGATTTTATCCCCTTTTCTACTCGTAATCATGGTATGATCTTACTAAGATTTTGACGATGTACTTGTTCAGAAATTTGGTTGATGAGGTCTTGTGGATTTCCCCGATAAGAAAATCCTGTATACCATCTTTTAACTTGTGGCATCATACACCCTGATAAATATAAATAATTTAAAAACTTCGCTCAATTATACTGCCAAGAATATGATATTCAGAATTAATTTGTATCACTTCACAAAGCACATCTTTGTCGATGGCAAGAGAATTCCAATCCACAATTTTGACTAAACGTTGACTCGATTCACTAGCAAAACTAGCTTCTATGAGATAATCACCAGGATGGGAAATTTTCAGCGCAATAGAAGTATTTGTACTTTGTGAACTATCGATAATTACCTGATTATCTGATAACTGAGTTACTTGTAATTGTGCGGTAGGGTAAAAGCCAAAAATAGTAATTTTAGGGCTATGTTCTACAAGCCAAGCACCAATTGTAGGTACACGCAAGCCATCAGACAAACTAATTGATAATTTGACAGTTGGTTGTAAAGCATACTTAAGAGTTTGATTTTTGATAAAGACTCCATCCCAAGCTTGAGAAACAACCATACACTGCTGAAGTTCTACCCATTCCGAACTATTAAATATCGCTTCAGTTGTAGAACTCCACTTTAGTAAATGCTCATCTCGCAAGCGTTCCAGATCACTGAGTAATTCTTGTTTACACAAGAGAATAAATTGAGTACCTAATGATGGCGCTTCCCAGGATGCATAAGCCCCAGAATCAGGGTTTTCCGGATCAGGAATTAGTATCCAAAAGTCACGAGCGGGCAAAATTAGGTAATCTAGATCATTCGGGGAAGTAATCTGGTATTTAGCACCATTTTCTAACTCCTTCCCATTTCCTGAATACTCTAAAGGAAAATACCATCCAGGGCGTTCTTCCCTTAATGGGTGAGGATTATCTCCTAATTGAATTTCTACTGATTCTAGCCTGCGTCCTCGCTGCTGCTTGGGGTAAAGAGAATAATCTACCTGACCTAAAAATGGATCTTCAGTGCGATATAAACCACAGAAAAGATGACGGCTCCAAGTGCAATAATTATTCTTGTCTGCTATAGGACATCCCTGAGCTTTCCACTGTTCATAAACTTGATGTAAAGCTTCTACAATCGCCTCGTGGCGTTGCTTATTTTCAGTTAGCAATTCTTTTAAATGGATACCAAATCCCCCTGCTTCTCGGCGGATATGAGTAAACAAAGTTTGGGCATCCCATTGTGCTTGCCATTGCTTCTCTTGAAATAGTTGTCGCAATTTGTCTTTATCAGTGCGACGCAGTAAAGATTGAGAAATGGGATAATTAATATAGGTAGTTGAACCACCACGCCCTCGTTGTGCTGAAGGCAAAAATCTATGTTCCATTAGCCAGTGATTCCACTCTCGCCAAAGGGGTTCTTCGGCTTCATTACCCAATTTCATCCCCGGCGGACGACTAAAACCAGGCAAGGCTAAAATCTCTCGTAAGCGTTTAAAATAATTAGTTTCTGATATTTTTTCTTCTTGAGCCATTTGTGAAGCGGCTAAAATTGTGGCACATAAAAAAGCAACTCCTTTGGGTAATCCTTGGGAATCACGCCCTTTTAAATGCTGCAAATTAACCTGTCCCTCAAAGATGACTTTTCTTTTCACTGCTGTGCAGAAGTCATCAACCCAAGTAACATTTGTAGGTAATTGCTCAAAATTATAACCAATATGTTCTATGACATCTTCATCAACACTCAAATAAATTTTTATACCGCGTGGTGTTCCACTGATAAAATAAGAAATTAAAGCTTTATTCCAATCTGTATAATTCGCCATTCTAGTTTAGTGCGATTCCTCATTAAATCGCAGTGAATATTGATAATATTTATGATCTGTGTAAGTTACTTAAAAACTAAATCTGAGGTTTATTCCTGATGATACAAGCAATCACTGTTCAAAGCTTGCTGTTTGTGCCACTGTTCAGATATTTTATTTCAAATTTATAACTTATTGTAATCCGCCACTAGTTAGCAATATATGCGTAATTAAACTGAAGTTAGTATTTATTTATCTAACGTTATTTGTCAATAAAAGAATTTGTGATGTCTTCAAAAACCTGACTTTTGCATCAAATAGAAATAACAATGCGAAACCTATTCTCCTCTTTTTTTACAAAGAAAAGAGGAGAATACAAAACCTCTTCCCTAGTAGTTTGGAGAGGGTTTTTCAGATAAGAGCAGAACTTACGCAAAGATAAGGTATTTTCGTGAGTGCAAATAGGAAGGCGTTTCGCCAATAAATCATTCTTCTTTAGAATTAACAAAAATAACTTAAATAAAGTATAAAATAGCCTAAGTAAATATGAAGATTTGAATAAATATCGTATTTTAGTTTGCGATCGCTAAAATTCAGTACCCAGAAACCTATTAACAGGAGATAATAATAAACTCACACCACCCTCAGCTGTTATCCCATCAACCATTACAGAACTTGTTTTGCCTTGGTTTAGGTAATTCACTTCACAGTCATAGGGTCGAATTTTGCAAGTAGTTCTGAACCAAATCATGAAAACATCTACCAAATTGCTAGCTCGTCTGGAGTATTACTACCAGCAAATCAAAACAATCATCCTGACTCGGCAGAATCCGATTACTGGTTTGTTACCTGCGAGTACAGCGATTACAGCCCACGGCGATTATACTGATGCCTGGGTACGAGACAACGTTTACAGCATTTTGGCAGTTTGGGGTTTAGGACTTGCATACCGCAAGATTGACGACGACAAAGGACGCACTTATGAACTAGAACACAGTGTAATAAAACTGATGCGCGGGTTGCTTTTTGCGATGATGCGACAGGCTCATAAAGTAGAGACATTTAAACATACTCAGTCGCTACTGGATGGACTGCACGCCAAATATAATACCGCGACTGGCGACATTGTTGTTGGTGATGACCAATGGGGACATTTGCAACTTGATGCCACATCTATATTTTTACTGATGTTGGCACAAATGACCGCTGCGGGATTGCAAATAATTTATACTATTGATGAAGTGAATTTCGTCCAAAATTTGGTTTACTACATTGGACGAGCTTACCGCACACCAGATTACGGCATTTGGGAACGTGGTAATAAAATTAATCGTGGTAATGCTGAGTTAAATGCCAGTTCCGTAGGTATGGCAAAAGCTGCTTTAGAAGCCATTAACGGATTGGATTTGTTTGGGGTGCGTGGTAGTCAAGCATCGGTGATTCATGTGCTACCAGATGAAATCGCCCGCGCCCGGATTACTTTAGAATCCTTATTACCAAGGGAATCTGGTTCCAAAGAAATTGATGCGGCGCTGTTAAGTATTATTAGTTATCCTGCCTTTGCAGTGGAAGATTTGCAGTTACGCGATCGCACACTTAACGATATTATCAATAAACTCGCAGGTAAATACGGCTGCAAACGCTTTTTGCGTGATGGACACCAAACCGTTTTAGAAGATAATCATCGCTTGCACTACGAACCGTGGGAACTCAAGCAATTTGAGCATATTGAATGCGAATGGCCGTTATTTTTCACTTATTTAGTTTTAGATGGATTATTTCGCGGCGAGCCAGAACAAGTTAAAAAATACCAAGAGCTTTTAGAATCATTACTCATAGAACAAGATGGTTTGCGTTTATTACCAGAACTTTATTATGTCCCAGCCGAAAATATAGAAGCAGAAAAGTTAACACCCCAAACGCAACCACGTTTGCCCAATGAAAATATTCCCTTGGTGTGGGCACAGAGTTTATATCTTCTCAGTCAAATGTTAAGTGAAGGGTTAGTGGCGGTTGGTGATATCGACCCTTTAGGAAGACATTTGTGTGTGGGAAAACAGCGCGAAGCATTGGTACAAATTGCTTTGCTAGCAGAAGATGAGGATTTACAGATAAAACTAGAAGTTCACGGAATTGAAGCACAAACACCCACCCAAGTAGAACCGATTCAGGTGAGAAAAGCTGAAGAATTTTCCGCTATTTATACCAAAATTGGACGTAACAGCAAACTTGGTTTAACTGGGCGGCCAGTGCGGCGGCTGCGGAGTTTAACAACATCTAGAATCTTTCGCATTCGCGGTGAAACAATTGTATTTTTACCTTCATTTTCAGACTCTCAACAGTTTTACTTAACCCTCGATTACCATTTTCTACTGGATCAAATTAGAAGCGAACTGGCTTACATTCAAAAATATTGGAGCGATTTAGGGCGTCCAACTCTGACTTTAATGTTGACGCACACCATGTTAGAAAGCGGTTCGGAAGCATTACTAGAACTGATGCAAGAACTGAAAGATGGTGTTTGTAACGGTGTGCGGGTAAAATTAGGGCGGCTAAATCAGTTAATGTTGACAGCTGGAATCCAAAGAATTGATTTTCTCCCAAATGCAGAATTCTCGCGATCGCCAGTGAAAAATGCTGGACTACGTTGCTATTATCTGGCTGATCATCCTGAGAAAAACTGGCGCTTAGGACATACCCAAGAATTTCAAATGGAGTGTGAAACCAACTTGGGGTTATTACTTTCTTATTTGCGCTCATCAGAGAATATCTACGAGCAAATTGAGTTATTGCAAACTTTAATTCGTTTGCAGGGAATGAAATTTGATACGGGGTATGGTGGCCCAGGATATCCTGTCACTGTAGCCGATTTACTAGATGAAGTTTACACCAAAGCTGGAGATTTAAGTATTTGGGCAGTGGTACGCCGGGCTGCGGGGTTACGGCAAATGGTTGATATTAGCCTATCAGATGCAGTGACGAGTATTTTGGTGCGGGGTAAACAAATTGCTGTGGGTAAAGCTTACAGTGAAGCGTCCTTGATTACCGTACCCATGTCCCACGATGAAATTGCCGATAAAATTAATCATTTTTGTCGTGAGGATATACGCGATCGCGTCCTTACCCAAGAGATTCTAATCTATCTTGGCATCTTAATTCGCTCAGAATCCAAACTATTTCAGGGACTGCTGACGCTGAGAGTCGGCTATCTCATCCTGTTGATAACCAGCGAACTAGCGCGGGAATTGCATGTCACTCAAGATGAAGCATACGATTACTTAATGCAACTTTCACCTTTTGAAGTGAAAATGCGCTTGCGTCAGGTATTAACTGGATATAGTGGTATGAGTAACCTGTTACGCCAGCAAGAATCACTACATGTCAAACAAAAAGAAAGTGATATTGCTTGGGTGGTTTTACCAGGAATCGCCGAAGGAATAGAAGTTCCGTCGGGTGGTTGGCGGCGGTTTCGCCAAGCCGAGGGTGCGACGGGGCGCGTACCAAAAGAATTTTTTAAGCAAGTTTGGCTATTAATGCAACATTGCAAGGGTTTAGTGATTGGCGATAAATTAGAGCGCCGCAATCGTTTAGATAGTGAGATAATGCTATCGGAAATGACAGCAGGGGAAAGAAATTTTGCTCTGTTAGTTGAGCATTTGCTGAATAAAATTGAAGCTCCAGAATATCGCCAAGTTAATATTGAAGCATTAGTAGAATTAGCTGCGATCGCAGCTAATAATCCCAACCTGCAAATCGAAGAATATATCGTGTTGGATGTCTTAATTGGTCATGCAGTGCGATTGGCGTGGCTAGAAAACCATACTCATCGCAGCGATCGCTATGATGAGGATAAGGCGAGTGCGTGGCGATCGTTTTACAATACCTCACCTAGAGATTGTGCTAGTTATATACTCAAAGCTTTCCGTTTCTTAACCAAATTTGGCGAAGTCAGTGCAGGTTAATTAGCATAGGTGTAGGTTGCCTTACACTATGCTTACGAACCTAGTTTATCCCCATACATCAGCAACCTGGGTACAATTTGCCAGTCTTTTTACAATTCTTCTCCAGAGGCAATATAGGCTATTCAGCAACCCCTCAGAGGGGTAGCAAACTACTCCCCTGGTGGCGGAGGTTCCACATAAAATTCTCCACTACAGTGAGGGCAGGTAACTAAGATGGCTAGAAAACTACCATAGTTATCGCAGCGATCGCTATGATGAGGATAAAGCTAGTGCGTGGCGATCATTTTACAACACCTCACCTAGAGATTGCGCTAGTTATATTTTGAAGGCATTCAGGTTCTTAACAAAATTTGGCGAAGTCAGTGCAGCTTAATTAGCGCCTAGCTTGCGTTACACTATGTTCACAAACCCAGTTTACGCCTACCCGTGAACAACCTAATAACCAATTCTTTTACAGAGGCAATAACATGAGTCAACTAACAGTAGAACTACCCCCATATATTTCTACAGACGAGGCACGATTATTGCTGGCAGTTAAAATATTTGAAACGGGAAAGCTATCACTAGGAAAAGCTGCAAAATTAGCAGGTTATTCCAAACCAACATTTATAGAGTTACTAGGAAAAATGGAAATTCCAGTAATTAATTATCCAGCCGATGAATTAGAAGAGGAGATTAACCTTTGAGCGTACAAACAGTTACTAAGAGTATCTGTTTAATTGGTTTGGAACGTATTGGAAGACTAGATATATTGCCTCAAGTATTTTTCCAAGTAACTATACCTTTTGCAGTAGAGGCTGAAGTTGGGCTATCAGCAGAGTGGTTAACAGTTCAAGCAATCAAAAATTTAGCAGTGGTTGCAACTTTGAAAACTCAAATTGATGCTGGGGAAGCAGAAGCAATAGCGCTTGCAATGGAACTAGAAGATGTTTTCATCAATTCTTGATGATAGAAATGCTCGGCGGATTGCTCAACAACTTGGCTTAAAAGTTATTGGAACAGTGGGAATGTTGCTACGTGTCAAACAAAACAGTGTAATTGCTGAGATTAAACCCTTATTAACCGCTTTGGAAGCAGCAGATTTTCGCATCGCAGAGCCTTTAGTCCAGAATGCTCTACGCCTTGCTGGAGAATTGTAAATATCCTAATAGAAGCGATCGCTATGATGAAGATAAGGGACTTCCAGAGAATAAATTACCCCATTTATTCAGATGAGATTTTTCTTTTCCCCCTGCTCCCCTGCCTACACAGCGATTGATTATTTTTTTAATTGGAAGTCCCTAAGGCGAGTGCGTGGCGATCGTTTTACAATACCTCGCCTAGAGATTGCGCCAGTTATATTTTGAAGGCATTCAGGTTCTTGACGGAATTTGTGAAAGATTTTAAAAAAAATATCCCCCACCTCAGATTTTAAAAGCAGGGGTTTTATTAAATCTACTTAACAGAAACAGCATCAACATCAACGGTGCTTGCACTCGAGGTAGAACCCTCACTAGTATTAGATGCTTCAGTGCCCACCTCACCCTTACGAGCTTTCCAGCCTTCAATTACTAGTCCGGATACCTCACTAACTAGTAGGGTCAAAAGAAAAACATCATCAATCTGTCCCACAACGGGTATAAAATCTGGGAGAATATCAATTGGGCTGACCAAATAGACCAACGTTCCTAAAATTACCCACCAACGGTACTTGGGGTTACGAAGCACATCGCGATACCAGGTGTAAAGTGATTGGATTGAAAATTTCATATTTTGAACCTCCAGTTATCTTTAATTTTGGCAAATTATCTTAAAAATTCCTGGTGGGAATAACCGCCCTAATTTAGTCTGGAAGACGCTACTCGTAATCTGTAACCATATTGCGTTGGCGAAGCCCGCTGTTCGCACAGCGTCTCGTAGAGAAGGCATCGCTGATAATGCCAGGGGAATGCCAGAACAAGTAAAAAACCGTATCTTCAATCCTTTCTTTACCATCAAACCTGTAGGCAAAGGAACAGGAATGGGCATGGCAATTAGCTATCAAATTTAGGACTCACGCACACTCGACGAATTCTCGGCGCTCTTGGTGTCTTGGCGGTTCGATAAATTAAGCTTTTTAGCAATTTTTGCGTAAGTCCTGAAATTATCACCGAAAAACATTGTGGCAAATTGGAATGTTTTTCTACTCCTGGTGAAGGAAGTGAGTTGATCATTCAATTGCCTACCCAGCAGCAAGTTTCTACAGCAGTCTAAGTCAAATACCCCATGCTTGCACTGTCTTTTTAGGTTTTCGGTAAATTTATATTTTGGAAGTCCCTCATTTTGCATTAATCTCTAGAATTAAAATGCCTTAGCACATTTGCTTTAGTCATGGAGGGAGGAAACTTAAACAGTGGATATTTTAGATTTGTTTTATAAGGGCGGGCCAGCGATGTGGCCTTTGCTTGTTCTCTCAATTCTGTCTTTGAGTGTGATTTTTGAGCGTTTGTGGTTCTGGTTGCGAATTTTGACTCAGGAAAAGCAAATAGTCGATCGCATCCTCGATGCTGCCCAGGATAATTGGCAAGAAGCTGCTGACATCGCAAAACAAGCAAGCCATCAGCCTGTCGGGCGTTTTCTCTACGCCCCCTTACGTTTTCCCAAAACTGATGCAGAAACCTTTCGACTAGCACTGGAGGCTACAGCAGAAGATGAATTGGCTGGAATGCGGCGGGGTGAAAAGCTTTTAGAAGCCGTAATTGCCCTAGCGCCACTGCTGGGATTGTTGGGCACGGTTTTGGGTTTGATCAAAGCTTTGCGATCAATTCGGATTGGCGATTTGGGAACTGAATCTACTGCTGGGGTGACTACTGGTATTGGTGAATCCCTGATTGCTACGGCAACGGGGCTAATAGTTGCCATCATTAGTTTGGTATTTTACCGCCTATTTCAAAGTTTTGTAGTCAACCAAGTCAAAGTTTTTCGGAAAGCAGGGAATGAGATGGAATTGCTCTACCGCCAGTCCCCCCCTGATTTTAGTAATAGTACATCAGCAATTGTGCGGGAAAATTTCACTCCACCCCGCAAACCAGGAAAGACTAGATTACCTGAACCTCCTGAACCCCCGAATTCACCTAATTAGTCAAGAATTCAACCCACTAGGCGTTTAAATTGAGAAAATGAAAGTTAATCTACATACCCCAATTGAAGAAGTCCAAATTCAAATCATCCCTTTAATAGATGTTGTTTTTTGTATTCTGACCTTTTTTTTATTAGCGGCTTTACAATTTACACGGCAACAGGCAATAAATGTTGATTTGCCCAAAGCCAGCCCCAGTTCAGTATCTGGAATAACATCACAGAGTGGAAGTCTGATTGTAACTATCGATGCCGTTGGCATTACTTACATAGAAAAACAGCCTGTAAAACGGGAGGATTTGGGAGCGAGGTTAAAACAGTATCTCCAAGCAAACCCCAGTGCTGTAATCGTGCTGAATGCTTCGCGGACAGCAACTTACAATGATGTGATTGAGACATTGGATTTGCTACGGCAAGTAGGGGGCGATCGCGTCTCTCTGGGAATTATTCCTGGCCCATCTCAACCATCCACAAACTCACTTTACCAGCCTGCTGTTCCCTCTTTCCCAATCAATCCTGGTGCAGCACCAGTACCCACCACCGTACCATTTCCAGGTATCAATCCCGAAGGCAATCTTAGCCCGAAATTTCCCTTAGCACCTAATTCCGTACCCTTGCCTACAGTAACTGGTCAACCTCCAACTGGGCAAGGCATCAGTCCTATCAATCCTGGTATTTCCAACCCACCAGCATCCCAAGCGCCTGTAGCACCCAAACAAACCCAACCTCCTCTTAAAAGATGAGATAGGTCAAGGGAGAGCAAGGGAGAGTTAAAATCTCCCTCATCTCCCTCATCTTTTTCATCTCCCCACTCCCCTTCAAGCTCTTTCCCAAACCTAAAGATATCTAAAATAAAATTTGGTTAGAGAAAAATTTCCTGCTAATTTATAGATAATTGGTTGAGCTTTAAAGATTTTTCCACCGATAAACTAAAGTAATTTATCACCAATTGCCATTCACGTTTCAGGGGTTGTGGCATGAATCTCGTAACGCTTTTAATTGTCTGGATAGTAACAGCTATCAGCCTGTTGATAATTAGTAAATTACCTTTGGGAGTTGAAATTGACACTCCTGGTAAAGCCTTCCTTTCTGCCGCAGTGCTTGGTATCGTCACGGCAATAGTTAGACCGATTTTAAGCCTCGTTTTTGCAGTACCAAACTTACTCACGTTGGACTTATTATCCAGCATTTTCACATTTATGATTGCCGTGGTTTGTTTTAGTATGGCTGCTTGGCTAGTAGAGGGCTTTCGCTTGCGTTACGGAATTTGGAGTGCTGTGATTGGGGCGTTTGCGCTGACTTTTATTAACAGCTTAATCTACAAATTATTGGGCGTCTAAAGGCAACAGTTAGGAGTTAATAGTTAAGAGTTATTAACAACTCCTCACTCCTCACTCCTAACTTCTAACTCCTGACTCCTAACTTCTAACTATTCGTTAGAACTTGGGGGAGCAACAGGGGCAGTTGATTGTTGTTTACGTTGCTCGCGTTTTTTGCGATCGGCTGAGAGCATATCTGCCATCACCACCAGTGCTTGCGCCATCTTGTCTAGGTTAGAACGGTATAGCTCCAAATCCTTGTTGAGTTTGTCATTGGACACGTGCAAGCCAGCAGCGATCGCTTTCAGCGCCTCAGTTAGTTGCTTTTCATCTTTGACCAATTCCGGATCTGACTGTTCTAATAACGAAAATACACCAATTGCAAACAAACGGTTGTATTTAAAGTTAGGATTGTTGGCGATCGCTTGCAGGTGTGCTTGCAAGTCAGCATCTCGATCTAAGTAACTAGTTTGACCCAGCCACGCAATTAAATCTTTAACTTGCAAACCTTTAGCTACAGTTTGCAATCTTTGGGCATCCTGTCGATAGCGTTGCGGATCTTGTTCTATAGCCCGACATAGGGCGTTAAAAATTGATTCTTGATCATGTTCTGGTAGATAGCCTTGCATGAAGCGGTCAAAAGTAGTGACGACGCCCAAGGCATAAATTGGATTGTAGCTAAAATCGATATTTACTGACAGCAGATGCATTTCCACCATCAATTCTTCCACTACCCGACGATAAATAGTGTTGATCGGACGGGTGTGAAGATTGTAGAAAGTTCGCTTTGTATCAGAGACAGTACGGACGTTATTCACAAAGAAAAAGAAAATATTAAGGGCGACGTATCTTTATTTTCTCGCTTAAAGGCTACTTTGCCAAGTTGAGCTTTTAGCTGGTGACGGTTTCATTTACAATATAGACAAATCATAAGTATTTTATCAGCTGGTAGGCATAGGGGATAAGACCCTTTGCCCTAAAAAACTAGCCAAAAATTATCATCGTTAATGATTCGTTTATCGCATTTATGAACTTTTCGCCACAGTTAATTGCTTTAGGTGAGTACCTAGCTGGTGAATTTGATAATCGAGAACAAGCCATAGGAGAACCAGTTTGGTATGTCCACCTGCGCCTGTGGCAAAGACCAGTTAATTTGTTCACAGAAGATAGTATCACCCTGTTTGCCGAACAGGCTAACCTTATTAACCTAGATAAACCTTACCGCCAGCGAATTATCCGGTTACGTCAGAGGAGCAACTCTGACACATCTCTGGAAGTGCAATACTATATGCCTCAAGATCCAGGTACATTAATCGGCGCAGGTCATAACCCTGCTCTACTGAACACACTGACACCCGAACAATTAGATTTACTACCAGGTTGTATTTTAACAGTTACCCAGGAAACACTAGCCCCTGATCGCTATAAGTTTACCGCTACCCCACTACCAGAGACTCGTTGTAGCTTTACTTATCTTGGCAATAGCGTCTATGTTTCCTTGGGATTTGAAGCAACTGCGGCAGAATTTCACAGCTACGACAAAGGAATTGATCCAGCAACTGGAAAAGCAACTTGGGGAGCGATTATGGGGCCTTATCGTTATACCAAGCGAAATCAGTATTTAATAAGATAAAGTTATGAATTATGAGTTATGAGTTATGAATTTTGAATTAACTCCTCACTCTTAACTCCTAACTCGTTTTTTAACTGGCGATGCTACGAGGTACACCTTCTAAAGCTTCCTCTTCTGTTTCAAAGATTTCAAAGACAGTATCCATCATCGTAACTTCAAACACGAGTTTGGCTTCTGGATGTACATTGCAGATGCGGAAACTGCCCTTGATTTTATCAGCATCACGCATCCCAGCTACCAAAGACGTGAGACCCGAACTATCAATAAAATTTACCTGAGCCAGATTAACAACTACATGGCGGCTGAGTTTGGAAATACACTCCTGTAACTTCAGGCGAAATTGCCAAGCAGTGGTAATGTCTAGGCGACCTGCTGGTGTCAGCACAATAACGGTGTTTCCGTCTTGGGTTGTATAAGTTTTTTGGTCTATATGAATCATTAAAGCCCTCCCCGTGGCATTCCTCTTAAGATTAACTAGTTACAGAATTTTTTAATGCTGCCACTTGAGATTAACAAGCTATAGCTAAAATTGTCACCTTTTTCTGCTAAGTGCTTACCTTTGGTAGTTTAACTCACCAAAATAGTGCTGAGTACCAAGTTGAAATGGGGGAGATGGGGGAGACGAGGGAGATCAGGATAGTTATCCGAACTCCTAACTCCTAACTCAGTACTCAGCACTCAGCACGGGCTAAACCATAGCTATCCGCTTACAGCACTATTAACTGGGTATCCAGTTGATCCAATCTTGAGGCTTAAGGAAGGTTTCATACAACTCGGCTTCAGGGGAATTGGGTTCCGGTTGATAGCCGTATTCCCAGCGCACTAAGGGTGGTAGGGACATAAGAATTGATTCGGTGCGTCCGTTGGTTTGCAGACCAAAAATGGTACCTCGGTCATAAACCAAGTTAAATTCTACATACCGTCCCCGGCGGTAAAGTTGAAAATTCCGTTGGCGATCGCCATATTCTATCCCATGTCGCCGTTCTACAATTGGTACGTAAGCTGGTAAAAATGCTCTTCCACAGTCTTGCACAAAGGCAAACAAATCTTCCCAACTGCGGGTTGCTGGTGTTCCCACCTGGTTACTATAAATAGCCGCTTTCCCATTGGGATTTGGCCCGCGATATAAAGCACCCTGACCATCTTGGTAATCAAAAAACAGACCACCTACACCCCGTGTCTCATCACGATGCTTGAGGTAGAAATATTCATCACACCACTGCTTAAATACCGAGTAATATTCTGGGTGGTGTTGGTCACAAGCCTGTTTTAATGTTTTGTGTAAATGTGCCGCATCTTCAGCAAAGGGGTAATAAGGTGTCAAGTCAATACCACCGCCGAACCACCACACTGGCCCCGCTTCAAAGTAGCGATAATTTAGATGAACTGTGGGCACGTAAGGATTGTGAGGATGTAATACCATTGAAGTGCCCGTGGCATAAAAGCCATGCCCTGCTGCTTCAGGGCGTTGGGTTAAAATTGAGGCTGGCAAATGGGAACCCGAAACTTCAGAAAAATTTACACCTGCTTGTTCAAATATTGCACCTTCGCGCAGCACGCGCGATCGCCCTCCACCTCCTTCTGGGCGTTCCCAACTATCTTCGAGAAACTTACCCACACCATCTAGTTTTGTTAACGCTTGCGTAATTTCGTCTTGCAGTTGTTTCATAAACTGACTGACCCTAGTCTGAGCGTCAGTTGCTGGCAAAGACTTGGATGATTCTGCTGCTACAGTTGGTATTTGCGAGTTGGTCAACATAGATTCCCGAACCTAAATTACAATTTTCAGAAAGCCACAAATTTCTCATCTTAAAATTTGGGGGAAACATGCGTCAACAATCAAGCTCTATTTGCCCAACCCGCTTTTTCTTACTGGTTAAGCATTTATACGATTGATGGGCATCACTAGAGTTATTTTCCCTCAAATGCGTATAGGCTTGTTGTATATTGACTGAGTTTTTTTTTAATTTTTAATTGGAATATTCTGGTATAAACACTAGACTTTAGTCGTAACCTTGAAGTATCAAGGGTAAGACTTGCCTGCTCAAAACTTCTTTGCCATATTATTATGTTGGCTGTTGGCGTCTTTGCCGAATCGAAGCTTGCTATGTTTAGGGCATTTCTGAGAAAGTTTTAATTTAGGAACTGAGCGTAGTTGCTCACCATACCAGAGTTACCAGAAAGTGTCTAGGGAGGAGGATTAGGAAAATGCAAGGTTGGTTATCCAAATTCATCCACCGCAAACGTCGTCGGTTTTGCGCTTCTCTGGTGCGGACATATCAAGAGATTAGTTCTGCTTCTGTAGATGAACTGTGGCAAAAAGTCGCTGACTTAACAGATGTTTCCTGGCATCCACTACTTAAGAGTACTAATGTTCCCCACGGATTAGTACCCAAACCAGGATTGATTTTTCATGCTGTAACACGCTTTTCGCCGATTCCCATCCGGATTTTTGTGGAGCGCGTCAATCATAGAGAAATGTTGAGTATCCGAGTGCTGGCGATTCCTGGGATAGAGGAACGGGTGACTTACCAAGTAGAGTCAACGGTTTGTGGTACTTGTCTGTCTTATTCTGTAACGCTACGAGGTTGGTTCTCACCCCTGATTTGGTCTTTATCCCGTCCTTATGCAGACCGCGTAGCACGGTCTTTAGTAGAGGCAGTAGAAAAGACGGCATTGCCAACGATATCTGGTAAGAAAAAATCACTTAATGACAGTTGTTTTGATTTTTAGGTAAGGGGGACTGGCAACTGGGGAAGAGGCAAAGGGGCAGGCAAAAGGCAACAGGGGAGAAAATTCTCACCTCTGCACCCCGCTTTCTTACCATGCCCAATGCCCAATCCCTAATGCCCAATAACTAATCCCTAAAGAAAGTTAAGATTCTATTAGGTGATAATGCAATTTGCTAAGTTTTATTACGGCAGTAACAGTGATAACACTAAGCTGACCTTGCTCAAGAAAGCAGCCAGTTAATAGCTAAGATGTTCGCCACGAGTGTATTTTTTCATTTTCAATTTTGAATTTTGAATTTTTTATGTACGATGTCCTCGACTCCCGCTCTGTCTTAGAAGTGTTGCGACCAGTGGAAGACCCAGAACTCCGCAAAAGTCTGGTAGAATTGAATATGATTCGCAACGTGAAAATTGACGCTGGCAAGGTTAGTTTCACTTTGGTGTTGACCACTCCTGCCTGTCCTTTACGTGAATTTATTGTCGAAGACTGTCAGAAAGCTGTCAAAAAACTCCCAGGCGTTACAGATGTAAGCATAGAAGTTACGGCAGAAACACCCCAACAAAAAAGTTTGCCCGACCGCACTGGCATTTCTGGGGTGAAAAATATCATTGCTGTTTCCAGCGGCAAAGGTGGCGTTGGTAAAAGTACGGTGGCGGTGAATGTAGCAGTGGCTTTAGCTCAAACTGGGGCGAAAGTCGGCTTGCTAGATGCTGATATTTACGGCCCCAATGACCCTACCATGCTGGGTCTGGCTGATGCCCAAATTACTGTTCGCTCAACCCAAACAGGTGAGATCCTAGAACCTGCTTTTAATCACGGCGTCAAATTAGTTTCAATGGGCTTTTTGATTGACCGAGATCAACCAGTAATTTGGCGGGGGCCTATGCTCAATGGTGTAATTCGCCAGTTTCTCTATCAAGTTGAATGGGGAGAACTGGACTATTTGATTGTAGATATGCCACCGGGAACCGGAGATGCTCAGTTAACTTTAACCCAAGCAGTGCCGATGGCAGGGGCAGTAATTGTCACCACACCGCAAACTGTAGCCCTGTTAGATTCTCGCAAGGGATTGCGGATGTTCCAGCAGATGAATGTGCCAGTATTGGGAATCGTGGAAAATATGAGCTATTTTATACCTCCTGATCAACCGGATAAGCAGTATGACATATTTGGTTCCGGTGGTGGCTCCAAAACAGCCGCCGAATTGGGAGTGCCACTGTTGGGGTGCGTACCACTAGAGATTTCCACGCGAGTTGGTGGTGACAGTGGTGTGCCGATAGTCGTTGGCGATCCAGATTCAGCTTCGGCAAAAGCATTAACAGCGATCGCTCTTACCATTGCTGGTAAAGTATCAGTTGCTGCCTTGACATAAATAAATTTTAATTTCTATCTACTTCCTGGGCTATAGCTTGGGAATACTAGGGACTGGGTATTAAGCACAAGGAAGATGAGGGAGATGGAGGAGCAGGGAGAGCAGGGGAAGCAGGGGAAGTAGGGGGAAATAACTAATGCCCAATACTTCTCTTTTTAGGCTGCGCCAACGGCTACGCTCAGGACAAGCTCAGTACAAGTGCCCAATACCCAATACCCAATGCCCAAGACGCCACTTGCTTCAACCGGGGGAACCCCGGCAACGCAGTGGCTCTCCAATGCCCAATGCCCAACAATTAAATCTAAAAGCTAAAGTCTAAACTGGCACAATGTTGTTAAAACGATCGCTCCCCAAAATTCGCTGGAAGTCTTGGGTTAAGCCCTGGCAGGATGTAGATTGGCTACTTTTTTGTTTGCCGATTGCTGTCAGCATCTTTGGTGGCATCATGATCCTCAGTACGGAACTAAAGCAGCCAGTAACTGACTGGTGGTGGCACTGGTTGGTAGCGGCTATCGGCGTACTTATAGCCCTGTTTTTATCTCGCACCCGTTACGAAATCTTGATGCAATGGCACTGGGTGACATACGCACTAACGAACTTCAGTTTAATCGCCGTGAGGATTGCTGGTACCAGCGCCAAAGGGGCGGAGCGGTGGATTAGTATCGCCGGCTTTAACGTGCAACCCTCAGAATTTGCCAAAGTCGGCATGATCATCACCTTAGCAGCTTTGTTACACAGGCGCACTGCTTCTAGCCTCGAAGGTGTTTTCCGCGTTCTGGCAATCACCGCTATACCTTGGGGATTAGTATTTTCACAGCCAGATTTAGCAACATCAATGGTATTTGGTGCGATCGTCTTAGGAATGCTTTACTGGGCAAATGCTAACCCAGGCTGGTTAATTCTGATGATTTCTCCTGTGGTTGCTGCCATTTTGTTTAGTATATCTTGGCCTTTATCAGAGCCGATAATTTTATTCAAAGAACTATCTTTTGGGCCATTAGGGCTAATTTGGTCAGTTGCAATGGCTATTGTGGGCTGGCAAACTCTTCGGTGGCGTCGATTTGGTTTCGGTGCAATCAGTGCGTGGAGTTTCAATATAGTGGGTGGCGAATTAGGAGTCTTCGCCTGGAACCATATTTTGAAACCGTATCAAAAAGATCGGCTAACTGTATTCATAGACCCCGATCACTATCCACTCGGTGCTGGATATCACCTAATCCAATCTCGCATTGCCATTGGTGCTGGTAAAATTTGGGGATGGGGCCTGTTCAAGGGTCCAATGACGCAACTGAATTTCGTACCTGAACAGCATACAGATTTTATTTTTTCCGCAGTGGGGGAAGAATTCGGTTTTGTTGGTTGTTTGGTAGTGCTGTTTGTCTTCTGCTTAATTTGCTTCCGTCTACTGCATGTTGCCCAAACCGCCAAAGATAACTTTGGTTCCTTGTTGGCTATTGGCGTTTTGTCCATGATCATATTTCAGGTGATTGTAAACGTTGGCATGACTGTAGGTTTAGCGCCTGTAGCAGGAATTCCCCTACCTTGGATGAGTTATGGGCGTTCTGCTATGCTGACTAACTTCATTTCCTTGGGAATAGTAGAATCAGTAGCAAATTTTCGCCAAAGACAGAAGTATTATTGATCAAGTAGTCATTAGTCATTAGTCAAAGATACAAGAGTTTTTGGTACATACCTCACCCCTGGTGGGCGAAAAAAACTTTCTTATATCAGAATAATTCAAACCAGTTAAAGAGTGGGCGTGGTATTTCAAGGACTTTCTTACTAATAACTAATGACTAATGACTCTCGCGTTGCGGTTTGATTCGTCATTTGTCCTTTGCAAATGACCAATGACTATTAACAAGTATTAAGCTATTAAAAGGAAACAAGCGAGGCTAAAAACATGATCCTGCCTGGAGCAACTGTTCGCGTCAAGAATCCCGCAGATACCTATTATCGTTACGAAGGACTCGTGCAACGGGTGAGTGATGGCAAAGTAGCCGTATTATTTGAAGGTGGTAACTGGGATAAATTAGTTACCTTCCGCCTGAGCGAATTGGAACTCGTAGAGACCACAGCCGGACGTAAAAAAGCCAAATAAGATTAGTCATTAGTCCTTTGTCCTTTGTCATTTGGCAAAGACTAATGACTAATGACCAATGATTAATGACTAAATTACTATGCGCCTCCCCCTACCACAGTTTGCTACTGGCGATCGCCATCCCAACCACATTGCGGAGGTGATTGAGACTACTAGTACCGAATTTTTGGCTCAGTGTTTGGAACCAGAAGATTTGAGCTTTCCCTCTATGCCACCTTTTGGTAGTTGGGTCTGTTCTGTAGATGAAGAATCGGGCAATCAAGTGTACGGTGTGGTATATTATGCCACAACGATGCCCATAGATTCCGTACACAGAGCTAGAGCTTTGGGGTTGTCTTTGCAAGACTTACGTGAGGAACAACCCCAGATATTTGCCATGCTTAGAACTGAATTCCGGGCTGCGATCGTGGGATTTGAGCAGTCTTCTCAGAATCGAGGTTATAACCAAAGAATATATCAGTATCTACCACCCCGTCCCCCGCAAATTCATCAAGCTGTTTATCGATGTGAACCAGAAGCGATCATTAAATTTACTGAAGAACTAGATTTTTTGCGGACCCTGCTTTGTATTAACGGTGCGCCAATAGAGTCTTTGACCGCAGCTGCCATTCGAGATGTATACCAGTTACGCAAAGCTGACCGAGAATGGCTAATTAAAGCTGGACGTAGCCTGAGCGTGCTATTAAAAGACGACTACGATCGCTTGCGGTTTATTTTGAGTCAAATCCACCCGTAGGTAGTTAGTTCTCCGACAACCTGCTAGTTAGTGTAAGTTCAGATTTTTGATTTTTCGTCAGGTGGCTTCTCTATTTATTTATATCGATCAGGCGATCGCCCCCAAGGTAATCGCAGTTTTACCATAGCCCCTTCAATTCCTACCTATGGAACTCATATCACAAGTTCTTGTTCTGGAACCAACTTCCCAAGTTCTTGGCAAAGAACCAATTGTTCCCTTTGCTATTTTGCTGGTGGTCATCTTAGTTATACCCATCATATTTGAGCGGCTAAGATTACCAGGATTAGTGGGTTTGGTTTTCTCAGGGCTAGTACTTGGGCCTTCAGGCTGGAATCTATTTCCGTATGACTCGCCGATGATTAACCTGCTATCAGACATTGGGTTAATTTACTTGCTGTTTGTCACAGGGTTAGAAGTTGATCTAGAACAGTTTCGCCGACAAAAAAGTCGCGCCTTTGGATTTGCTAGCTTGACTTTTAGTCTACCCCTGGTGATGGGAACCTTAGTAGGGGTGATTTTAGGCTATGGCTGGAATACTTCAATCTTAATTGGCTCTTTATTTGCTTCCTATACCCTTTTGGCATATCCCATAATCAGTCGTTTGGGAGTGGTAAATAACGAAGCTGTTACTATCACCATTGGAGCTACGATTTTTACAGATATTGGCGCAGTGCTGATCTTAGCCGTTTGTGTAGCCGTCGCTCATGCTGGAACATTCAGCTTTGCTAAACTACTCACCTTGTCAGGTTGGTTAATTATTTACTCTGTTGCCGTTGTCACAGGCTTTGATTGGGCAGGCAAAGAATTTTTCAAGCGGTCTGGAGACGACGAAGGAAACAAGTTTTTGTTTGTGTTGCTTTCTGTGTTTCTGGCGGCTGTGGGTGCTCAATTGATGGGGGTAGAAAAAATTGTTGGTGCTTTTTTAGCGGGTTTGGCGGTGAATGAAGCTGTGGGTGAAGGCCCAGTCAAAGAAAAGGTGGTATTTATTGGCAGTGTGCTGTTCATTCCCATTTTCTTTGTTGACGTTGGCTTACTGATCAATTTACCCGCCTTTGTGAACAACCTGGACACGCTCAAGTTAACGCTGTTGATGATAGTCGGTTTGATTGTCAGTAAATTGATTGCAGCTTTGTTGACAAAACTGGTTTACCGTTATAACTGGCAAGAAATGCTAACCATGTGGTCGCTATCACTTCCCCAGGTTAGTACAACGTTAGCAGCAACCTTGGTGGGATATCGGGCTGGGTTGCTACCACTAGAAGTATTACACAGCGTCATTGTCTTAATGCTTGTCACATCAACCTTGGGGCCGTTAATGACCAGTCGAATAGCTGTTGGTTTGAATTCCTCACCAGCCGAAGATTCAGCACCACCCCTACCTGACCAAAAAGCACCAGAAACAGACAGTGCTTTTACTATAGTCGTACCTGTGTATAATCCTCAGACCGAGCAGTATTTGATTGAAATGGCGGCGTTATTAGCGCGTCAATCTCAGGGCAAAATTATGCCGTTAGCGATAGCTACTGCTGCTGCTCACATGGATGCACCGCAGTTAGAAGCGTCTCTACAACGGAGTGAACGGTTATTAACCAAAGCCACGGCACAAAGTCGAGTATTGGGCGTGGCCGCAGAACCAGTGCTGCGAATTGATGATGCCTTTGCTCAAGGAATTAGCAGAGCTGCTCGCGAACAAAAGGCTAATTTAATTGTTATGGGTTGGGGTAAACGGACTGGGTTGCGAGCGCGTTTATTTGGGAATGTGATTGATGGTGTGCTTTGGGCATCCCATTGTCCAGTAGCGGTGACACGTCTAGTAGAATCACCGAAAAAAATTCAGCGCATTTTAGTACCAATAGAAAATTTAACAGCACCGACATTACAGCCTGTACAATTTGCCCAGATGCTGGCAGAGGCAAATCAGAGTCACATTACTGTGCTAAATGTGTGCGATCGCCGCACTAGTTCCAGTAAAATTGCTTGGAGGCGATCGCATCTCTCCCTATTGGTATCTAAATTAGCTTTGGCCAATGCCCCAGAAATTCAAATTATCGCTCATGAAAATGTTGCCCAAGCAATTTTGCAGGCAGCACGATTATATGATTTAGTCGTTTTACCTTTCATACGTAATCGGACCAGTCCTGGAGGGTTAGCCATTAGCGATGTCACAACTCAGTTAGCCAGACAACTCACCTGCTCCATTGTCATGCTTGGAGAACCGCAACGTCCTCAAACTACAAATGTAGTTATGTCTAACACGGTTACCAGCATTACATCTGCTGTATGATATAAGGCAGAGTTCAGTCCACTCACGTGGACTTGGGCTGCGTTGGCGTAGCCCGCCAACTCAACAAGACGCACTCGCGTTCTGCATCGCCTTGACAAAAATCTTTGCAACAAATCAATCGGCTGTAGGGATCAATACGCTTGGGATAAGCCTATTTTTCTTCCCCTACCTCAAGAGCCTGCCTATACTGAGGAATTTTCTTAACCCAAGCGTATCGCTGTAGGGATGCACAACTTTACGCCCCTATCAAGGTTTTGTAGGAGGAATTTCGTGAAATGAGATAAGCCTCTGCATTTAAGTACAGGATGGATGTTGGTAAACGCCACAACACCTTGACTCTTAGAAAAATTTAGGTAATGGTAAGCTCTTAAAGTTGCGTGAGTCTCAACCTACTCCCTGCATCTTTGTATTCAACAATTAGAACAGTAAGTAATAATCGTAAAAATACTTTATATTATTGAAGATTTGATGAATTTTAGCTAAAAGACTGACAATTTTCAAACAATGTTTGTTATTTTACTAGTTAAATTCTTAAAGAAGTAGGTAAAAATACCACAAAACTACAACCAAAGAAAAATAAGTTAGTTCAATAACACTTATTGATTGAGCCTTGGTCTTTTTTTCGTTTTGTATTTTTGTCCCCAAGCTGGGTAATCTAAAAGTAAGTGCAATAGCTACCGAAAATATTTGTAAGTAACTGGGAAACCTATGAGAATTTTGGTGACGGGCGGTGCTGGGTTTATTGGTTCCCATCTCATCGACCGACTAATGACTGCTGGGCATGAATTAATATGCTTGGATAATTTTTACACTGGTCATAAACGCAACATTCTTAAATGGTTAGGTCATCCGTACTTTGAAATGATCCGCCACGATATTACCGAACCAATTCGGTTAGAAGTGGATCAAATTTATCATTTAGCTTGTCCTGCTTCACCAGTACATTACCAGTACAACCCAGTTAAAACCGTTAAAACTAACGTAATGGGAACACTAAATATGTTGGGGCTGGCTAAACGTGTAAAAGCTAGGTTTTTCTTGGCTTCAACTAGTGAAGTATACGGAGATCCAGAAGTTCATCCCCAAACTGAAGAGTATAGGGGTAGCGTCAATCCCATTGGGATACGTTCATGCTACGACGAAGGTAAAAGAATTGCTGAGACTTTAGCATTTGATTACTACAGACAAAATAAAGTTGATATTCGAGTTGTGCGGATATTTAACACCTACGGGCCAAGAATGTTAGAAAACGATGGTCGGGTGGTGAGCAACTTTATAGTTCAAGCCTTGCGGGGTAATCCTTTAACCGTGTACGGAGATGGTTCGCAAACTCGTAGTTTCTGCTACGTTTCCGATTTGGTAGAAGGATTCATCCGCCTAATGAATGGCGACTACATTGGCCCAGTAAATTTGGGCAATCCTGGTGAATACACGATTTTACAATTGGCACAAGCTGTGCAAAATATGATCAACCCGGACGCGCAGATTAAGTTCGAGGCACTACCTTCGGACGATCCCCGGCGTCGCCAGCCTGATATTACAAAGGCAAAAACTTGGTTAAATTGGGAACCTACCATTCCTCTGCAAGAAGGGTTAAAACTGACAATAGAAGATTTTCGCGATCGCATTCAAAGTGATGTCAATAATTCAACCACCTGAGTGACGCCTAGCGTCGCTCTGAATTTTCATGCAGGCTCACCCTATCGGTAGCAAGTATGCTTGGTGGCTGAGTTTACTGCCAGTGTGTAAGTGTTATATTGAGAACTTCTTTTTGAAGACTAACCCTAAAAAAGCGAGGAGTTAAAAAATGCGTGTTTGCGTGATTGGTACTGGTTACGTTGGTTTAGTTACAGGTGCTTGCTTAGCTCATATTGGACATGATGTAATTTGCGTAGACAACAACGAAGAAAAAGTTAAGTTAATGAAGTCTGGGCAGTCCCCAATTTTTGAGCCGGGACTCTCAGAAATTATGCAGTCTGCCATTCAAACAGAGAAGATTCATTTTACTAGTGATCTCGCTGCTGGAGTTTCTCACGGAGAAATTCTGTTTATTGCTGTAGGAACACCACCTTTACCTACTGGTGAAAGTGATACTCGTTATGTCGAAGCTGTAGCCCGTGGGATTGGGGAAAATCTTAACGGTGGTTATAAGGTGATAGTGAATAAATCTACAGTACCCATTGGCTCAGGTGACTGGGTGCGGATGCTTGTTCTAGATGGGATTGCAGAGCGGCAAAAAACACTGATACTCGCAGGTGGAGTGCCGAATGATCAGAAATTACCTGAGTTTGCAGCCGAGTTTGATATAGTGAGCAATCCAGAATTTCTGCGCGAAGGTTCGGCAGTTCACGACACCTTCAACCCCGATCGCATTGTACTAGGAGGCAATAGTCAAAGGGCAGTAGCCTTAATGCAACAACTGTATGCCCCCATTGTGGAACGCAAGTACGCTGAGGATCAATCTTTACCCCCTGTGCCAATTCTGGCAACAGACCTGAGTTCGGCGGAGATGATCAAATACGCCGCTAATGCTTTTTTAGCCACTAAGATTAGTTTTATTAACGAAGTTGCTAATATTTGCGATCGCGTCGGTGCTGATGTCACCCAAGTAGCCAAAGGTATTGGTCTAGACTCCCGCATTGGTAACAAGTTTTTACAAGCTGGTATTGGTTGGGGCGGTTCTTGCTTTCCCAAAGATGTCTCCGCCCTGATTCACACTGCTGATGACTATGGTTATGAAGCCCAGCTACTGAAATCCGCTGTCAGTGTTAACGAACGTCAGCGGTTGATTGCTTTGGAGAAACTCCAACAAGTTCTGAAAATTCTCAAAGGCAAAACAGTCGGACTACTCGGACTGACTTTCAAGCCAGATACCGACGACTTGCGCGATGCCCCAGCACTCAACTTAATTGAGCAGCTAAACCGACTGGGAGCCAAAGTCAAAGCCTACGACCCCATAGTTTCCCAAACAGGTTTACGTCATGGGCTTTCCGGTGTGCTAGTAGAAACCGATGCCGAAAGACTAGCTGACGGCTGCGATGCTTTAGTACTCGTTACCGAATGGCAGCAGTTCAGCACTCTCGACTATGTGAAGATGGCAAAATTGATGGCCCACCCCGTTATCATCGACGGTCGCAACTTCCTCGACCCCGAAACACTCATCCGGGCTGGATTCCAATATGTAGGTGTGGGAAGATAGATAGTTTTGAACTGACGCAAAAAGATCCTCTAACCCCCCTTTATAAGTCCGCGAAGGTCTTGAAGACCACTAAATCTTTGAAGTGGGGGTGCAAAAACGCCGTTTATTTATCTACCAGTCGTCAGAATTAATGCTCAATTCTGACGACTGATGCTTTTATTCTGTTTTGATAATTTGGGACTGAATTTAAAATTTGTAGCTATTTTCAATGAAGTAAGTAAGTGATCACTCTTGAAGTTTGAATTGAAAGGCGATTGCTGTTTGATATGGCATTGATATAGTTATGAGGACGTGATCGCTTGTTTTTGGTTATGGATGAAATAGAGCGATCGCCCTTATGACTATCCAAAGTACGTAGGCGTAGCCCCCGTAGGTATCGCTTGTTTTTGGTTGTGGATGAGATGGAGCGTAGGCGTAGCCCCCCGTAGGTATCGCTTTTTTACATTTGAATAAAACCAATCACATCTTTCACAGAAATTCAAGTTGATTCTTCATATCTTCAGGCTCAAGAACTTCCCAGATTAAAATTAAACTCGTCAATATTTCACCAATTGAGCGGCGGTTCTGAGCGCAGTAAGTTATTCCTGAGTGGACAACACCACTTTGATGAAGCACCAGAAAGTCATCATCATGAGTAACAATTACCCGATTCTGAGAAAGTGCAAAAGCAACCTGTTCTGCATCTGATGCAGCTATCAGTCTTGTTTCTGGTGTAGTCGTCACACCAATACGACGGCGACGCAAACCCTCTGCTATAGCATTACTAACATTCTCGTCTAGATGGAATCGAATTTTCTGTGTCACGCTCGACTTTTTAGTTTCTGTTGCAGAATCGAAGGAGTTTCAGCTTGTAATTCTTTTACAAAGGCTTCACCTTCTGCAATTTGTTGTCTAATATCATCTAAATGATCGTGGTAATAAGCTAAAGCCGCATAAACATCAGCTAAAGTAATACTGGGATAATGATAAACGATTTCGTCAGGGGAAAGCCCCATCCTTTCATGCCAAATAACAATATCTTCTACTCTAATTCGGTGTCCAGCAATGCGCGGTTTACCTCCACACACACCTGGAGTAATTTCAATATGTTCTGAGATTACTAATATCTTAGACATCTGTGTTTATTATCCAAGGAACATTCATATAAGGATAAACTATATCCTAATTATCCACTGATTAGCGATGTCTAACGACAAGCCCTTCGGGTTCGGGGGTGAGGCTCCTTCTCCCAAGGGGAGACGCTACGCGAACGTCGCAACCGCTTGCGCTAACGCAATCGACGGGGACCGCCTTCTCTGCGAGAGGCTTCGCCAACGCGGAGCGTCTCGTAGAGAAGACTGCGACTCCCTCACCGCTACGCGTCTACGCCTTTCTGTTTTTATAGATAATGGACTGCGATCGCTCATCTATCGTCAATGAATATAGGGGTTTAGCATCGCTTATTGGTTGTGGATGAAATAGTGCGTAGGCGTAGACCGCCTTAGGCATCGCTTTTTAGGCCATATTTCGCAGATTTTTTCTGACTAAATCTGAAAAAAATTTGGTATTTTTACGTGAAACTCTCAGATTAAGTGCTACTTGGAATACGTTCAATTTCAGCATATCCACTGAAAATAAGTTTTTGACCTTCAGTTTCTAATCGGTTGAGCCGCATTTTCACTCCATCAAGGTCAAAACGATCCAAATCAACCATATTATCCAAAATTTCTACCAGCGCCACGCTCAAAGTTTGCGAAATTTCCCGTTGGGCTTCTGGCACTTGGTCAAGTTCAATTTTCGGATCTTTGAAAGAAACTCGCCGCCGCCTTTCAATGCCTATAGTTAGAATCATGCTCAGGGGTACAAGTTCGCCATTGTTTAAATCTGCTTTTGCTACAAGCTGTAAGCGATTTTCAGGTAATAGCTGTACCTGAACTTCTGTAAATGAGACTGGTTCACCGCCAGATAATGCCGTCAAGGCTGGTACGGTGAGGTTAAGTAGGCGCTTTTTCACCAGTTCAGCACTAAAGGCTTGGTTGATGCCTGCTTCTGATAGAATTACTTGAGCGATCGCTTGAGTGGGTTGCTTGAGACTGAGTTTGCCCTTTAAAACCGAGCCGAAGTCAATGGCAACCGCATCGGTTTCAAAAGACATCTCCTCTACTGCGAAATCTCTCCGAATTACCAAGCCACGACCGCTCATTTTGAAGCTATCAATGCTGCCTTGCAACAGTTTGCTGGAGGGATAGCAGCGCACAAAAACTTCTACTGACTCGCTTTGGCTAAACAGGTGGCGAATCGTTTGGCTGGCGACTGTGTTGAGCATCCGCTCTCCCCAATCAGTGCCTTTTGGATCTTGTAAACCAGTAAGTCCGCCGAACATGTGGTTTTTAGTCTCTAGAAGTTCTTTGTACTTTTGTAACAAACTGTGAAGAATACAGCAAGCGATCCCGTGATTAATTGTGCTGATGGGTAGAAGTGGGATAGCTGATGGTTACAAGTTATCTGTATCAGATGTTACTTACAAGTTGATGTGGGAATAATTGAACTAGGTTATCAGAAAGAATCTCACCAGTACTAAGTATGATACAGCTAAACATTTTAGAACTTGGGTACTGGGCATAATCTCCATTTTGTCACATGTAGCCCACAACCTATACAACAGCGTTGCAACTTTTAGCTTTAGTTTGGGCAGTATAAAAAGAACACTGCTTTATGAAAACAAAATGGAAACAAGCACACTGAGCTTATTAGAAAAATGTCAAGAAAACTTTCCGTATATAAGATGGACAGGAGACAAAGACAGTAAATGTTGTACAGGAATCATAGAAAATACTCTATTTAGTGTTGATGTAACTAGCGTAGAGGGACATTCTAGTGTCAAGCTAAAAATTGATATGAAAGAACATGCAATTGATTTAATTGGAAAGTCTTCGAGCGAAGGCAAGCCAATAGAAGCTTTGTTTGCTGAGTTTTGTAGTGATTGGAAAGACCTTAACTACTTATTAAACAAAGCATTAAACATAACGACTAAAGTTTAACTATAGCAAGGGACTTCCAGTTAAAAAAATATCCCATAGTAGGGGCGCAAGACCTTGCGCCCTTACAAATCCACAAATAATTTGGAATAATTGATTTTTTGCAAGTCCCTAATTTTGGGAACTGTGTAAAAAATCAATTTACCCAAGTGTGACATAATTCCCTTTAAGTCACAAAATCGCTGAAAAGCATGATTGTCTTATGGGGATTCACTGTAGAAAATATTAATGTGATAGTGTTTCATCTTTAACCCAGTATCGCCACCAAAATACGAACCAAATCTTCTATGTCAGCAGGAACACGATATAAATTAAGGTCTTGAGTTATTTGTTTACTTTCTCGATTCAATAAACCAAATTGCCAGATATCCCCTGTAGAAACAGCTCCCTGTAAATTTGGCTCTTGAGAATCAGTCCACGCATCAATCGCAATCAGTTCTACAGCAAGCTGGGTAAAACCTTTTGCCAAATCAGCATTTTTAGCTTCCACAACTAAAAGGTTATGGTCTGCATGGAGATAATAGTCAAGGGAACCTTTTAACTGTTCTGTAACAATTAAAGGATATTCGATTCTAAGTTGGGCGCGGGTGTAATGAACAATATCCAATAAAATTGGGGCAATTAGTAACTCTCTGCGGGCTGCTTCACTAGTCAAACTAATATATGGCAGACTCTCCTCAATCCTAGATTTGAGATTTGCAAGTCTGTCTAATTCAATGTTGGACTTTTGTTGATTGAGAGAGGAACGTTTTAAAGAATAGCCAAATTCAGCCAGTATGTCTTCTGGCTCGAATGCCATCTCAAAATAGCTTCTGAAAGTATATGAGTGATTTGGTTGCAGGATGGGAGTTTTGCTCATAGCTGCATGATTAAACCTCCAACTCAATCAGATTTTCAAACGAATGGTGGTTTTTCCATCGGTAAGCATTAAAATCTCTAAAATCTATAGACAAAATTCTTCCATGCCCCAGATGTTCTGCTAAAACCACTAACGAAGCATCGGCAAGATCCATTGGTAAGTTCGCATATTTTTTTATCAGTTCACAAATACGTTTACCATGATGGGGTTGCAAATCAAAAACCGTAAAGACCCCTAAAAATAAGTTATTAATGAAACTTACTTGGGCGCGATCGCCCATTGTTGTTAAGAGTAAATAACAAGTTTCTGTAACAACAGGCCAAGTCGTCATCAGAGGTTCATTGAGATTAGCAAGTACCATTATTACTTGAGTGTGGTACGAGTCATTGCGATTTGCCAATGCTAACCAAAAGCCAGTATCAACGATAACCATACTTAGCTTTTAAGCCATCTCTCAAAATTGATTTGTAATTTACAGACAGATCCGGATGTGCCTCACCGCAACCAATAAAGCCTGTTTGGGTCAACATTGAGAAAGGATTCTTTTGCTGCTGCTGAAGTTGTTGGTAGTACAATTCAAGGGCAGACTTAATCACATCTGTTACTGCCTGATTAGTCTGCTGTTGAATATAGGCTAGTTTGTCAGCAGACTCGTCATCTAATCGGGCATTTATTCGCATCGTTATGCTCTCTTGTCATACATTTGTATGACAAGACTAACATATCTGCTACCTCGTCAACAACTTCCGGCGCAGATTATCCAACGCTGCATTTGCACTCACATGACGAATTAGAGCGCGTCCTCGCACTGTACCAAACTGATACTCAAAACTTGCTACTTCATCCTTTGACCCAGCCAAACCAACGTAAACTAAACCCACCGGCTTAGTATCTGTACCTCCAGTTGGGCCAGCAATACCAGTGATACTCAATCCCCAAGTTGTAGCAAGGCGGGTTTTAACTCCAATTGCCATTTGCTCTGCAACGGTAGCACTTACCGCCCCAAATTTATCTAAATCTTCCTGGTTAACCCCCAGCAGCCCAACCTTCACCGAATTGTCATAAGAAATTACTCCACCCCAAAAGTAATCAGAACTCCCAGAAATCTCAGTTAACATTTGCCCCAGTCCGCCACCAGTGCAAGATTCTGCCACTGAAAGCGTTTCTTTTGATGCAAGCAACAACTGACCGACCACGGAAGCAAGGGTATTATCATTGATGCCGTAAAAATCTAGTCCGGCGATTTCTTTAATTTGTTTCTCAATGGGCGCAATTAAGGCTTCTGCTGCTGCTTCTGAATTCGCTTTAGCAGAAACTCGCAATCTTACTTCCCCCTTACCTGCATAAGGGGCTACTGTGGGATTTGGCAACTTCAAATAGGAAGCAACCTTTTCCGCCAAAGCAGATTCACCAATACCCCAAAACTTTAAACTCCGGCTATAAATAATTTCTTTACCCCAACCCTGACTTTTGAGAAATGGGACGGCTGTTTCTTCCCACATCGGATGCATTTCACTGGGAACACCGGGAAAGGTAAAAATCGTGATTTCAGGACGGGGTTGCCAGATGATACCGGGTGCTGTTCCAGTGGGGTTGGGTAGAATTTCTGCACCTTGGGGAATCAAAGCCTGCTTGCGGTTACTTGGTGACATAACCCGACCACGTTGGCCGAATTTCTGGATTATGTCTTCGATGATGTCAGAGCGTTCTACCAACGGGACTTTAAAAAAATCGGCGATTGTTTCACAGGTGAGATCATCTGGTGTCGGGCCGAGTCCACCAGTGAAAATGAGAATTTGCGCTCTGGAAATAGCAATTTCTATAACTTGCTTCAACCGTTCTGGATTATCCCCAACCACTGTTTGATAGTAGTGGGGGATACCTAGTTGCGCTAATTGTTGCGCCAAAAATTGAGCATTGCCGTTGAGGATATCTCCTAACAGCAGTTCAGTACCAACACAAATAATTTCTGCACTCATTGGAAGGAATAGTTAGGACTTGGAAGTTAGGAGTTAGGAGTTGGAAGTTTGGAGTTTGGAGTTTGGAGTTTGGAGTTATAGCAATTCTATGTTGAGGTTGCGCTTTGTTTAAGGTATTATGGGCAATTCATGAATTGCCCCTACAGGGTGTTGTTTTGCGTAAGTCCCATAGGCACATCTTCATACAGAATTGGTATTAAGAGTTAGAAGTTCAAAACTTAAAACTCATCACTCCTAACTCTTAACTCCTAACTCCTAACTCTCATCTCAGGCTAGGGCTGGTACAGGAATTTCTAGGTGAGGATATAAGGGGAAGCGATCGCACAATGCTGCTACCCGTTGCCGGCAATCTTGGGTTACTACGTCGGAAGCTGGAGAAAGCAGGCGATCGCTAATAATATTACCAATCTCGGTAAATTCTGCTACTCCCAAGCCCCGCGTGGTCATTGCCGGCGAACCTAATCTCAGTCCACTGGTAACAAATGGCGATTGTGGATCAAAGGGAACAGTATTTTTGTTAGCAGTAATATTCACAGTACTGACTAGCTGATCCGCCTGCTTACCAGTTAGATCGATAGAGCGTAAATCTATCAATATTAAATGGTTATCAGTGCCATTTGACACTAGTTTTAAACCCCGGTTTTGCAGTTGTTCTGCCAAAGCACGAGCATTTTCAATCACTTGGGCAGAATAGGTTTTAAACTCAGGCTTCAGGGCTTCTCCAAAAGCTACTGCCTTACCTGCAATTACGTGTTCCAATGGCCCGCCTTGGCTGCCAGGAAAAACAGATTTATCTAGCTTTTTACCTAATTCTGCGTCACGGGTCAAGATTAAGCCACCTCTAGGGCCGCGTAGAGTTTTATGGGTAGTTGTTGTTACTACATGACAATGAGGAATGGGATCGGGATGAAGACCACTAGCAACTAAACCAGCAATGTGGGCAATATCGCCAAGAAAGTAAGCGCCGATTTCATCAGCAATGCTACGGAACTTTTCAAAATCAATTATCCGGGGATAAGCCGAATAACCACAAATCAGCAGCTTAGGACGCTCCCTCAGCGCCAGCTCCCGAATTTGGTCGTAGTCAAGTTGTTCTGTTTGTTGGCTGACACCGTAGTGGCTAACTTGGAACCATTTACCTGAAACATTTACAGGTGAACCGTGGGTGAGATGTCCCCCATGAGACAAATCCATCCCCATAATTTTGTCCCCTGGTTCTAGCAGCGATAGGAAGACTGCAAAATTGGCTTGTGCGCCAGAATGGGGTTGCACATTCGCATGAGCTGCACCAAATATCTGTTTAGCCCGGTCGATCGCTAGTTGCTCGATTTTGTCGATAAACTCACAACCGCCATAGTAGCGTTTACCAGGTAATCCTTCAGCATATTTATTTGTCAGTACCGAACCTTGAGCCGCCAGTACAGCGGCGGAGGTAAAGTTTTCACTAGCAATCAACTCCAAGTGGTCTCGCTGACGCTGTAGTTCGTCGTTGATTAACTCTGCGATCGCCGGATCACTGGAGGAAAGAAAGTCTGAATTAGTCTTAGTCACTTCAATTATCCTTATAGAAGTTTGTACAACGGCTGATTTTGGTTGGATGTAGCACCCAAGTTACAGTCAAGTGTCCATGCCCAAAGTCTATAGTTCAATGGTTTTTGACTGCTTTAGAGCGGCAATTAATCGTCTTTGCAGTATGGAGGTTTATTTGTGCCAACTTATTTATTATTAGACTCAAGCTCGATTAATGCATTAATGATCATAACCTTGCTTTTTGAACCTGCGTTAGTTGAAGTTTTCTGCGATCGCTCCTCTGTCAAACAAAGTTGAGCGTTTCAGTATAACAGCAAAGGAAATTCTGAGTCAGAAGTTGGGAATATACAAAGACAAGGGACGGTGTAAAAAAGTGGGCTGGTGGTGGGATTGTCAGTTTAACGTGAGTTCGACGAACTAAAAAACAATAACAGGCAGAGCAGCTAAGTCTTGTGGGTAAAGTTTAAATCCAAAGTGCCAATTCATAGAATTCTTGCGCCATTGTTAAGCGATCGCTTTTATCATCTGGGCCATCGCTCCTCTGTTCAGAGCGATCGCTCAATTCCTATTTGCAAAGGGAGGAAGTTGGTGGTGGCTGCTTCTCGTTAGTAAGCTCAACTCAACGTTTTAGTGTTTGTTGACAATTTTCTTCAATCATAAATTGGTTTATGAGGTAGATGCTGCTTAGATTCTTGGCTAATAATAAGTCGTTTGTTGATAAAGATTATTAACAACTATACAATAATATTTAGTTTAGGATTTTTAGGAGTATTCTATGTCACTTGATCTGACACCAACAGACAACCTGCCGGATCAAATCGTCTACGTCTTGCTCGATAAGATTAAACACGATGAAGAAGGGCAGCGAGATGTTAGCTTTTTTGCTGAGGACTTCCAGGGGAAACAGGTTAATCGAGAAGAATTGCTTGAGTTACTAAATCGTCTTAAGGAGTCTGGATACTTCATCGGTGAAATTGAAAGCAACCAAGCCAATCCAGAATCAAGCTCGTCAACCCTTCTGGCGACCTGTAAGAATGCAGAAATAACGACAGATGGTCGAGCAATCTTAAAAACCATATATTTCAAGCCGGTGTAGCAGCTTCTGATGCCTGTCTTGAAAAGTTCAGAGACGCTCGCGGACTCGCTACCGCTGCGCTAACGGCGGGAAACGACGCGATACACTTTTACTTTTCGCTGCGTCGTTGGCGTAGCCTCTCGTAGAGAAGAGGCTGCGCTAACAGAGCGGCGGTTCCCGCCGCTCCACGCCAGAATATTCCGATGCAAGGCGACAAAAACGCACTGGCTCGACTTTTCGCTGCGGCACCAACGCCGTCAGCCGGCGCTCAGATTTTTCTCCTCATACCCCTAATCTTTCACCTTCACTGTTGTTATCCGCACCGTATTGGTTCTTCACTTCCAGAATTTGAGAGGCGATGCCTGTCTTGAAAAGTTCAGAGCGGCGGCTTCCGCCGCTCCGACTTTTCGCTGCGGTGGGCTATGCCTACGCTATTTGACACCAGAAGAAAAGGCAGAACAAGAAAGAATCCGCACAGAAAAGTTAGCGTGGTATTTGCGCTGAAGCAAGCTACGCGGAGTGTCTGCAAGAGTTGCGGCTTGTCGTTAGACATCGCTTAGCATCGACTCTGATAATATACTTAGTGAGTAATATAGCGATCGCTCTCTTCACGTCATGCGATCGGCTGCTATCATACTCAGTACAGGATCATTAGTCAAGACGTTTGAGCGCGTTAGGTCATAAAAGGCAAGTGTCGCAGACAGTCGATCATTTAAATCTGCCTTGACTCCGACTTCATACTGAGTACCGCGTTCTGGTTGAAATGCACTGCCATCAAAGGCAGTTCCAGTTACCGGGTTAAATGCTCGACTATAGCTGGCATACAATGAAATTGCTGGAATCGGCTAATAGACAATGCCCGCACGGGGACTAAATGCATTATCGATTGCTTTTGTTCTGTGTTGAAAACCCGCTTTTCTGCGGTTTGTGTGAGGACAAAAAGCGAGAAAAAGCTGAACGCCTCGGCAATTGACTGTGCGTAATACAACGCTTGCGGAATATGACTGCGAAGTTCTACGCTGGAAAACTTAAGCAGTCAGTATTTTTGACAAATGAAAAATTGTTTGGAACTTACCTTTGACAGTGGACAAACAGCATTAGCTATTCGAGTTGAGCAAGAAGCCGAATTACCAGATGCTCTTGAGGCTATAGGGCTTGGCAGTTCGCGTTCTGTTTTAGTAGTGGTGGGGGGTGCAAGTAACATCAGTGAAGCCGACTTTCTCCGCATTCAACGGTTGTTTACGGAAGTTTTAGCCCCCATCGCCGAAAGTTTGGGGACTTATGTTGTGGATGGGGGTACGGATGCGGGAGTCATGCAATTGATGGGTGAGGCTCGTACCCAGATAGGTGCTAAGTTTGCTTTGATTGGTGTAACACCCGAAAGCAAAGTGGCTTTACCTAATCAACAAGAATCTACTGCTGATTTGACACCTTTAGAGCAAAACCATACTCATTTTGTACTGGTTCCTGGCAATAATTGGGGCGACGAGTCTGCTTGGATATCTCGCGTTGCAACTGTGCTGGCCAATAACGCAGCTTCCCTGACTGTACTTTTGAACGGTGGTGAGATTACCTTTGAGGATGCATTTTCTAGCGTTAATACTGGAAGGTTAGTTGTTGTTATTGCTGGTAGTGGTAGAACCGCAGATATACTTGCAGATGCCTTGCGTGGAAAGACTACCAATGAGCGAGCTAAAAAGTTAGCTAAATCTGGTACATTACAATACATCGACTTAATCGACATAGAGAAGGAAGTTGAAAACTTAGGCAAAATAATTAAGAATTTGCTTTCTAATTAGGAGTTAATAATGGCCAAAAAAGATAGTTATCATGAATTTTTAAAGCACGATTTTAACAAGTTATTTGAAGGGATCAAGTTAGGCGATGTGCAAAGACATTTTTTGCGATCGCGCTGGTTAGACCAAGTACTCTGGATGGAAGCTAAGGCGAATTTGTCACGCAATCGCCATTATTTTTTGCGAATAACAACTATTGTTGGTGGTGTAATTCTCCCAGCATTAGTAAGTCTAAACATTAACACTACTCTAAAAGTTAACAATATTGAAACTAATACTAGACTCAGGGATGTCATTATCTGGTCAACTTTTGGTTTGAGCCAAGTAGTTGCTATTAGTGCTGCCATTGAAGAGTTTTTTCACTATGGAGAACGTTGGCGACACTATCGCCGTACAGTCGAATCTTTGAAAACCCAAGGGTGGCAATTTTCGCAGTTGACAGGGCATTATCGTAATTATACAAATCACGAACAGGCATTTAATCTTTTTGCAGGTCAGGTAGAAGATATTATTCAACGAGATGTGGAAATATATGCCACTCAAGTTGTACAAGAAAAGAAAGAAGAACAACAGAGTCAGGAAAACTATATGGTGATACCAAATACAAAGATAACCAATTTGGAAGAAAAGAAAGAGGAAAAATAAAATCAGGAAAACAATATACAGCAGGAATTTGGAGTAAGATTTGCTCTACTTCCCTCCTTTTTAAGGACGGTTAGGGAGGAATACGCTTGGGTTAGGCATTTTCTTCTCTCCCCATGCTCCCCCTACTTCCCTTGCTCAAGAACAGCTTGCCTCAACAGATAATTTTCCTTAATTGAACTGTATTGCGTTAGGGAGGATCAAGCTCATCTACGATCACTAGAAGCTAGATATTATCGCTTTTTTAAATAAACTCTCCCCCGTTAGATAAAATATGGGGAGAGCTAGAACTAAAGTCTGGTATGGTAATCGGGCTACTTAAGTCTTTATTATTTATAGACTTTATCTTATTCCTGCTTAAGACAGATAAATATCTCATTGAAATTCTATATTCTTAGCTTAAAATAAATCCCCATTGCTATCTATAAATGGGGAAATATGAGTTAAAGTTCGTCAGGTGATCGAAATATCTATTCCTTTTTTCTTGTTCCTATCTTTCTCAATTCCTCCATTAGTTAGAAAAATATATTATTAATATGTTAATTTATATATCTCTCAGCAATTTAAGGTGGATATCTTTTAAATATAAATAAGGAATTAAAATTCAGAATTTTGAATTTTAGATGAAAAACATAATTAAAATAATTATTATTATCCTCTTTATGTGTTATATAGATAATATATAAAATATTTATATCATAAGGTAGATGCACCGATACTAAATCGAAAAACTGCCCATTAAATATTTGACAAACTCTTGGATTTCTTTCTTGGGAAAAGTATTAATTCCCAACATCACTTCAATTATGTAGAGCACACCAAGCAAAAAAGTTATTAATACCAGACAATATCTGATTAGTAAGATACTATTTACAGGTGTAAAAATTGGATCTTTTCAGTTCTGTCTTAACTTCTTTTCCTTGCCAAATAAAAAAACTAGATAAAAGCGCTTTTTAATGAATGGGATAGAAAGCCTGATATCCACAGCATGACGCTTGTTAACCCGCTCACTAAATACCTTTTGTAATTCTGTCAATTGGGCATCGGTAAAGGTAGCTGCTACTTGAGGAGGAATGCAGACGAAAAACTGTTGTAGAAAAGTGTCATTTTTGGACGAATGTTTAGTTAAACGGTTTCTAGGCATATTGTTTTTATTATCGGTGTGAATAGGCTTTAAAACATCGGACTGTGTACATCATCCCAACACTTTTCATCATGCCAAGTTCTGTTAGTGTGTTCGCATTCAGATTTATCAACAATCCAAGGAATAGATGTAGGGTAAGGCGAAGTGGAGATGGAAGAAAGTGAAGACCAGAAAAAAGAGAAAATAGTGAAGCTACAACTCAATAGAATAGTTAAAAATCCTATTAAGAATATGATATTGCCTGTATTGAAAAGAGGATATCTAGCTTTTTCATTTCGCAAGCGCTGTTGCGAACGACGTTCCGAACCTGCTAATAAAACTAGATAAAATCGTAGCCTTGGAATAGGGAGTGAAAATCTTATATCTAAAAAATGACGAGCCCCAACTTGAGAGCCGAAACCTCTTTGTATGGCTTTTAGTTGCTCATCAGTGAAAGAGTCTGCTACTTCCGGACTAATCTGAGAAAAAAGTTGTTCAAAAATAGGATCAATATGTTCTCGACTTTTCATAATTGTGGTATACTGGATGCGGACATTCTAAAAGTAACACAATTTTATAGCTCAGTCTTTGATATTTTCACTTAAAAGTTATCAATTGATAACTTAATATAAATTATTGGTTTACGCTTTAATTACTTAATTTTAGAGATGAATTTACTTAATATATTTTTCATTCTTCCCTAAAGTCTAATCTAAAAAAAGTTTTGATAAATTTTCGGTGATCGCAATTAGTAATATATGGCAATACACTTAGGTCAAGCTTTACCCTAAACGGTATTGCTCAATAGACTGCTAAGAAAAATCCGAATAAAAGCAAAAGGTCTAATCTCAGCCAACATGTAAAGGCGCAAAGCATATCTTTGCGCCTTTATATGAAATTACGATCCAACCTTGGGTACAGTATCTCCAGGTCCGGTGGTGACAATTACCAGATTTTCCGGCTTAATAAAATCCTCAATTGTCTTTTGTACTTGAGCCATAGTGACTGCTTGAATCCGCTGCGGGAAGTCTCGGATTTCTGATCGTGAAAGTCCCAAGACAGCATTATCCAAAATGATGCTTGATACATCACTGGGATTAGCTAAATCCACGGGGTAGCTATTGGTAATAGAGCGTTTTGCCGCGTTGAATTCAGCCTCAGTTACACCTTGTTCGCGCAACTGTTTGAGTAAAGCCACAGTACTGGCGATCGCTTTTTGGGTATCTCCAGGAGCAGTCTGCATCTGAATCAAGAACGGGCCAGGATTG
Source organism: Nostoc sp. (assembly GCF_036917615.1). Taxonomy (GTDB): domain Bacteria; phylum Cyanobacteriota; class Cyanobacteriia; order Cyanobacteriales; family Nostocaceae; genus Nostoc. The sequence continues at coordinate 48,119 of NZ_JBALCZ010000058.1, read as the reverse complement.
ATTCCGGCGGCAAAACCACTATAGATACCGTAGGTCAGACCTTGGCGATCGCGCACTTCCGTACCCAAACGGCTCGATAAGGTATCACCACCCAAAATTTGATTTAGCACTAGGGCTGCATAAAAATGCGGGTCTTTCCGAGAGATGCCGTTGTAGCCGATGTAGGTAACAGCCTCTGCTTTACCAGGAATTACTTTATTTAAACGTGTCAAAGTTTGCGGGAATGGCACGGTTGATATTTTGAGCACAGGTGGCTTACCTGTGGCTTGCCACTTGCCAAACGCCTGATTGAGCAAAGCTTTGACCTTAACTGGATCAAAGTCTCCAACTAAGGCGATCGTCGTGTTATCTGGTCGGTAGTGTGTCTGGTAAAAGCCAAGCAAATCATCACGAGTAATACTCTTTAAGCTCTCGAAGGTGGGAAAGCTGTGGAATGGATGATTTTCTGGGTAAATTGCTTGCTGAAATACTTGTCGTCCCAGTCCTCTGGGGTCATCTAACTGGACTTTGAGACTTGTCAGTGCCCGCTGGCGACTCAGTTCTAACTGGTCGGCTGGGAAAGTGGCGTTTTCTAACACATCTGCCAGAGTTTGAATCAATATCGGCAGATTTGCTGAAAGTCCCTGACCACTAATACTAGCTCCCTCGCGGCTGGCACCGAAGTTCAAATCGGCTCCTCGGTCTTCTAAGGTTTTTGCTAGGGTAAGAGCATTTTTAGTCTGCGTCCCGTTCATTAAGTTGTTCGCAGTCAGATTCGCTAATCCAGCTTTTTGATTGCCGTCAAATTCAGTACCGGCGTCAATTTGTCCACTCAGGTTAATCGTGGGGAGGTTGCGATCGCTTAACAGCAAAACCCGCAAACCATTATTTAAGGTAAACTCTTCTGGTAATGATTGTTTGCCCGAATCTGTAGCTGATGTGGCCGGTGGGAGATATTTGGCCAGTTCTGCTGGATCTACAGGCTTACCGGGGCTGAAATTTTCCACCGTGCGACCAGAACCAGCGCTGGAAGTTCCTGGTTTACCATCTGGTTGAGTTGGCTCAAAGAAGCCGATGGTTTGTTTAGCCGGATTGAGGTAAGTTTTTGCTGCTTGCTGCACCTGGGCTGGGGTGACTTTAGCGATCGCTGCCAGATACTTTTCAATAAAACGATAATCGCCCGCGACAGTTTGGTTATATCCCAGTTGGCTAGCTTGACTAGTGATGTCTTGGTTACCCAAGACTAAGGAGGCTTGCAGTTGCGTCTTCGCTCGGTTCAACTCTTCTGTGGTGATGGGCTGCTGTTGCAATTTTGCTAAAGATTCCTGGAGCACCTGGGCAATTTTCCCTAACTCTTGACCCGGAGCCGCCGTAGCATTAATTTCATACCAACCTGGTTCGATCAGTTCGGCAGCACCGCCACTCACTGAACTGGCAAGTCCAGATTCCACCAAAGCCTGGTAAAGTCTGGAACTGCGTCCGCCTGTGAGGATGGCATCCATCACATCAATTGCTGGCACATCGGGATGCTTAATGTCTGGTAAAGGATAGATAGCTTGTAGCAATGCTGCACTTCCAGGCTGCTTGAGAACAATCGGTGCTTTTTTCGCAACAGGGGTAGCTGGGGAAGCGTCGGCGAGGGAAGAAGATGCAGAGAAATTATCAAGTGCTTTCCTTGCCTCATCAAGTACCTTGTCCTCTTTTACTCGTTGCGATAACTTACCAAAAGTTTCTTTCACTACTTTGAGTACAGGTTCTGTGGCAAAATCCCCTGTAATCACCAACGTGGCATTTTCTGGGCTGTAGTAGGTTTGGTAATAATTCCGCACCTGCTCTACCGTGAATTTTTCTACATCTGCTTTTGTGCCTCCCACAGGTAAGCCATAGGCTCTGGTAGGGAAAGCATCTCGCATCACTTCCCGATTCAGACGATAGCCTGGTGAATTTTCGTACCCCTGTAACTCGGAGATCACCACCCGCTTTTCACTTGTCAGTTGCTCAGGCCCAACTAAGGAGTTTTCCATGCGATCGGCTTCTAGTGTCAACAATGCTTCGAGTTTGTCTCGTTGCACTGTGCCAAAGTAAGCTGTTTCGTCATAACTAGTAAAGGCATTGAACTGGCTACCCAAGGCACTAAACAACCTTCCAAACTGCACTGGACGGTCAGTTGTACCCTTGAACATCAAATGTTCTAGCTGGTGAGAAATGCCATTCTCTCCCTTAACCTCGTTACGTGAACCAACTTTATACCAAACTTGTACGCTCACTACTGGAGCGGTATGGACTTCCTTAGTTAGCACTGTTAAGCCGTTGTCCAATACCTTTTTTTGTACCCCTTGGGTGAATGAGAGAGCAGATACAGGTGTGACTGCTGTCGGTGTTGCAGCATTCGTGAAATTGCCCGAAAAAGGCACAATACTTAGCAGAAGGCTAAATAAAAACCCGATAAGCATATATAAGCGTAACTTCATAAGCAATGCAAAATTCAAAATCTCTAATTATAAAACAAAACTCTAGTGCCGGTTTGAAAAAGTCAAAAGACTTACATTTTTAGCTTTTTCACCATTTTCAATGGTAGCTTTATTTCTGCTGTTGAGTACTAAAGACTAGGCACTTGGGACTAATATTTTTTTACTTAGCATTTTTTCAATACAGATGTGACTTTACGCACGATCACAAATTATTGCAAGTATATTAACAATGGTTGCAATGTCTTCCAATTGACTAGCTTTTCGGAATATCTACCTCTAGAATTGGTTCAATTCCTATTGTTATCCCATCAATACAAGGTATCTCTGTCAAACTAGCAATAACTTTTTGAGACATGCAAACAAGAAACTTAATTGCATCATTCACACTAGGTATAACATTAACAACAATACCTGTATTATCTAATGCCTCGGAAGTAGTACCGAATTCCTACCTGCTTCAAGGGAAGAATGTCAGCATTACTTACACAACGACAAGCTTTGATGGCAAGCCCCGTTTAAACTATAAAGACCAGCAACAGACATTAAACTTTGTAGGTAATCAGCAGATACGTAGTGTAAAAACAGAAATTGGTACACTAGTGACTGTGACTATCCGTAAGACAGTAGATACTGGCAACACCTCATTTACCTTCCTCTTACCCGCTGTAAACCTGATACTAGGCAACCAAGTTAAAATTCAAACTGAAGGAATCACAACAATAAACCGCTTTTCTGTGAACCCTAAATTAAACCAGGGGCAAACACAAACTTATACAATAATCCCTTTGACTGGTACAGCCCAAGCTCTTCTGTTTTAACCACACAAGAAGGATAAAGATATTAAACTTCTTGCTCAGATGGAGCAAAGCGGTAAGGGTGAAGGTAAACAATTATTTACCTTCACGCTTACCGCTTAAGCTGATTCTCTTTGTAAGGTATAGGGATTAAATAGGCTTTAGATGACTTAACGACCAAGCTAACCCGCCCAAAGAGAGCTCGTTCCTCACTCCCTTTGGCGGTCGGATGCAGCGCCTTGTTGTGCCAATCTTGAGTACTCACGGCTGAAACTCCGTAAGCAGTTGAACCGAACGCAAAACTTCAGGTGAATCTGGCTGGCTGCTGAATAATTCCTTCCATTCCGAGTTACTATTCTCAAATGTAGTGCGTGCGCCATAGGCAGCCATATCTTCATATTCAATGACCAAGATGAGGGAATCCGTATCTGGGCCTGGAACAGCATTGCGAAACAGACGCACCGACTTGGGCATGACTGCGCTGTTGAACTTGGGGCTGGCTGCTTCTGCCAGTTTGGCCATGAAATCGTTGATTCTGCCCGGCTTGACCAAGTAAGTGAAGACAGCGAAAACGGCCATGAGATTCTCCTTTTATTTTCCGCCGGAAATTCTAACACATCTAGAGTTTTGTGTTTAGATACCAGCGTTTGGATTCCCTATCTTGTACCAGAAGTTTATCAATCTCAGTTCAGAAAACTAGTAACAGAAGCCTTAAGTTTGAGTATACACTTAGTGGCTCCAGCTTTTGCTTGGGCAGAAGTAGGCTCTGTGCTCAGAAAGAAAACCCGCATGGGAGTAATTACAACAGAGGAAGCACAAGGTTTTTTTGAAGACTTCTGCGAACTGCCTATTGATTACATTGAAGAAGAGGCTATTAGGGCAAGAAGTTGGGAAATTGCAGAGCAATATGGATTATCTACCCTTTATGATGCGGCATTTCTTGCTTGCACCCAGAGTGCGTCTGCGGAGTTTTGGACGGCTGATGCTGCACTGGTTAGGCAACTCACACCCAGACTTGCTTATCTCCGAGAAATAGGGGAAATATAGCAGTATACTCGTAATTATCCTAATATAAAACCTTTGAAAGGTGAGTTATCAGGTTATTATCGTTATCGCGTAGGTGACTATCGGGTTATTTATCAAATAGATGATGACTTAAATCAAGTAACTATTATTTTAATTCAGCATCGAAGTAGAGTTTATGAATAATTTGAAAATGTATTTTAAAAATAGATAGTCTAGGCGATGCCTACGGCGGTAAACTACGCTCTCTTTCATCTTCTCTACAATTACCGTTTAATGTACTTAGGAAAATTAGGAACTAACAAAGATTGCTTTAATTCACCTTGCTCATTATAGAATTTCATTTTACCTTGTTCATTACATAACCATACTTCAACAGCTTGAGCTTCTAAATATAAATTTCTTTTAAATTCCATTTCTTCCAAAGTGTTACCACTGGATTTAACTTCTACACAAATTTCTGGTGCAATAGATGCTGATACTTCATCTTCAATTTGAGAAAATCGTTCCTCTGAACACCAGACAACATCAGCAACTTTCACACCGTCTGATGTGTTGATAGCACATTCTGGCATTACTTCTCCTGTATTCAAGCAAGATTCTAATAAACGTTGGATTCTTCCTTGATAAAAAGAATGTTTAATTTTGACTGGGCTCATTACAATTTGACCCCATTTATTTAATTCAATTTTGAAAGGTAAATCTTGTAATTGTTTGTGTTCACAAACTTCTTCCCATCTCATAGTTAATATTTGGCTAGAGTGATTGATTTAATTTTAACTCATCTATCAATATCGAGTCTCCTCCTCTCATTGCTGACATTTACCGTTGATTGATAGCAAAAACACTCACGCAAAAACGCAAAGTTTATTTGAGCGGCTTGGCGTATTTGCGTGAGATAATCAGTTACATTATTCTAAACTTCAACATTCAAAGTACGCACCAAAAAAGCCCATTTATCTGCGGCTTCCTCAATAATCTTAGCCGTGGGTTTACCTGCACCATGCCCTGCTTTAGTCTCAATTCTAATTAGCGTTGGTGCATCACCTACGTGAGCTTCTTGCAAAACGGCGGCAAATTTGAAACTATGAGCAGGGACAACGCGATCGTCATGATCGGCTGTGGTAATTAAGGTTGCTGGGTAAGCTGTATCTGGTTTGATGTTGTGTAGTGGCGAATAAGCATACAGCGCTGGAAACTCTTCTAGATTATCTGCTGAACCATATTCGGAAGTCCAAGCCCAACCGATGGTAAATTTGTGGAAGCGCAACATATCCATCACCCCGACTGCTGGTAAAGCTGCACCAAACAAATCGGGACGTTGTGCTATGCAAGCACCCACTAATAAGCCGCCGTTACTACCACCTGCGATCGCCAGCTTATCAGTCTTAGTATATTTGTTAGCAATTAACCACTCAGCTGCGCCAATAAAGTCATCAAAGACATTCTGTTTTTTATCCTTCATTCCTGCTTGATGCCATTCTTCGCCGTATTCTCCACCGCCGCGGATATTGGGCATAGCATAGACACCACCCATCTCCATCCATACCAAAAGACTTACAGAAAAACCAGGTGTCATTGAGGCATTAAAACCACCATAAGCATAGAGATAAGTGGGATTATTTCCATCTAATTTAATGCTCTTTTTATGAGTAATAAACATGGGGACTCTAGTACCATCTTTGCTATCATAAAAGACTTGTTTAGTCTCATAATTATTAGGATTAAAATCTACATCTGGCTGGCGAAAAATAGTACTTTTACCAGTTATCATCTCGTAGCGATAGATAGTTCCTGGTGTGGTGAAACTGGTGTAAATATAAAAAGTTTCGGTATCATAACGCTTCCCTCCAAAGCCTCCGGCTGAACCGAGTCCAGGTAGTTTTACCTCGCGAATAAACACACCTTTAAGGTCAAAAATTTTAATTTGGCTGTGAGCATCTTTGAGGTAATCTGCAACAAATTGGTTATTAAGTATGCCTACACTTTCCAACGTTTCTGCTGATTGGGGGATGATTTCTTGCCAATTTTCTGGCGTAGGGTTTTTGGTGTCAATCGCAATAACTCGTCCCCGTGGTGCATTTAAATCCGTGCGGAAATAAAACAGGCTATCATCATTGTCAATAAAGCTGTAATCTGCCTCAAACTGGTTAATTAGTTCTACGACTTCCGCATTAGGGTTAGTCAAATCTTTGTAGAAAAATAAATTCTTGGGGTCAGTTCCCAGCCAAATTGAAATTATTAGATAGGTTCCATCTTCAGTAACACCGCCACTAAAACCCCATTCCTTTTGGTCAGGACGATGATAAATTAGTACATCTTCTGATTGGGGTTTACCTAGTTGATGATAGTAGAGCTTTTGATAATAGTTGACATCTTCTAATTGAGTTTTTTCATTCGGCTGATCGTAGCGACTGTAAAAGAAACCTTGATTATCATGTGTCCACGATGCACCAGAAAATTTAATCCACTTCAGGTGGTCTTGCAGGTCTTCACCAGTTTCAACATCACGGACTTTCCACTCTTGCCAATCAGAACCAGAGGCGGATAAACCGTATGCCAAAAGTTTACCATCTTCGCTAATAGACAATCCTGAAAGAGCAACAGTGCCATCTTCTGAAAGTTTATTAGGGTCGAGTAAAACTTTGGGTTGGTCGTCGAGGGTTTTTAGGGTGTAGAGGACACTTTGGTTTTGCAGTCCGTCATTTTTGAAATAAAAGTAGCGTTCGGTGGAACCGTCTGGCAGAGATTCGCCTTCTTTAAAAGGGATACCATATTTTTCATAATCCCAAAGTTTGGTGAGCCGTTGTTTAATTTTTTCCCTGCAAGGAATTTCACTCAAGTAGCCAAAAGTAACTTGATTTTGTGCCTCAATCCAAGTCCTTGTTTCTTCAGAGTCAGGATCTTCTAACCAACGGTAAGGATCGGCGACTAAAGTACCGTGGTAGTTATCGACTTGATTGCTCTTGTGGCTGGATGGGTAGGCGAGGGGTTTTTCAAAGGAGGGCATAATCTCAGGTCAAAAGTGTTTCTTTACATACTACAAAGATAGACCCAAGACGTGGAACTCCAGTCTCTGGCTCTTAATGCTCCTAATTGGGCTGCTGCTACAAGTCAACAGGCAAAGCCTCCCATTAGGCATTAAGAAGTCGGAGACTGAGAACGAGGCAAAATACTAGTCCCCAGTCCCTCTTTGGGCAGTGGCTTTCCGAGTCGAAGACTAACAGCAGGATTTAGAAGACTACTTGCCACCAACCGAAGGCTGGGCCGATAAAACGGATAGTTGCCCATCCTACAACCATAAGGATAATGCCTATCCAGGCACCACGAGTTGTCCAACTGACAAATTGTTCGGCTTGAATTTTTGTGATGGGAAGCCAAGGCAAGATCCGAGTCTCTTGACCGTATGTTTCCCCTTGTGTGGTTTTACGACGCTTTGCTTCACCCATAATCAGCAACTCAAATTTTACTTAGGTTTTAAATTTATCTTGCCAGGAATGATGGCTACTCCAGAGGCGATGAATCGCATCACCTTCATAAGCTGATAATAGTGCTTGCTTTTAGACGATCGCACTTTGGTTGACAAAATTTAAATTGGGCATTGACAAATGACCTTAAGCTGAATTTTCTTCACCAGTGTTAGAAAATAGACTGGGATCGAGATAGTTAATGCGTGCCAGAGGACTTAAAGCAGTGAGAATTTGAGCGCCGTAGCTGCGGTTAACTACGCGACTATCAAGTAAAGCCACAATACCTTGACCTTCTCTTAGTGGAGCGATCGCCCGTTGTAATTCATTCAAAGCTGCTGGCAACAAATATAAACGAAACCAATCTTGATGCGATCGCTTATAACGAGCTACCCTACCAGCTACCAGAGGATTTTCCAAAGATGGTAGGGGCAAAGTAGCAATAATTAACAGATGAGGTGCCGGCAAGACTCGTTGATGTTCTCGCCAAAATTCCCAACCGCTAATCAAAATCCCATTTTCATCCAAACAAGTTTTTTCTACTTGCACCCGCGAACCAAACTCTGAGGCTAGAATTGTCGCAACTTGAGACTTGAGTGGTACATCCCCCACTAAGACAACCGTTAATCCTGGTGCTGTAGCACTTAGACAAACCAGTGTGCGGACTTTGTGAATAAATGCCGCTTGAAATTCTGGCGTGTTAGGTAGGGGCAACTTATAGGGTACATACAATTGAATTGCTTCCGCTTGACTTTCCGAAGAGAAATTCAGACAAGTTAAATCGTCCAAACCCAAGCGCTGTCGGAAAAGAGGAGCCTCAGTTTCCGGTTCTATAGCGCTGCCAATTAAAACTACTGGTTGTCGCTGCCAAATGGGCGAGAGGATTTCCCCTAATTCCATTGGGGCGTAGTGCAAAGAAAATAAACCTTGTCGATGGGCAATAGTCGCCCAGAAGAGAGCAGGGGAGGCAGGGGGAGCAGGGGAAGAGAGATTTTCGGCGAGGGTTTGAAATTGTTGCCAGAATTGTTTCCAAGGTTCTGGCAGTGCTTGTACTGACTCTAAAGCAGAATAGAGACGGCTTAAAATTTCTATTTCTGGTTGAGAAATTAGATAGCACTCATAGGGATTGACAGGATGCTGAAAAAGTTCGTGTGTTAGTTGTATCCGTGCTTCGCGAATTGCCTCAGCTTGGTTTGGGCAAGCTAGCATGAGTTGATCCCAATCATCGGGTTGAATATCTTGGGTAAGTTGATCACGCACCCAATCTTCTAGATCATCTACCCCATCAATAATTGTGGGGATGCCTGGGGGAAAGCGATCGCCACCAGCAAATTGTCCTCTTAACCAAGCTTCTGGGGAGGTCAACAGTAGCCCTTGGAACTGGGCACCAGGCCAAGCGTCACCTGTCCTAATCGATTTGTTGGCTGGTAGCCATTGCTGTAGGCGGGGAATTTCCACCCGCAGCAGAAGTTGCTGCACCGCTTCTTGAGCAACAATAATCACAGGGCCATGCCACATCAGGGCTGATGCTACGAAACTAGTACGATACCGCCCTTGATAGCCACAAACTGCCCCTACTTGAATTAGGGCGCTACGTCCCAGGCGCAAGGCGCGTGCTACCAACCGTGCCATCGTCAAATGATGGGGCCAGGAAGGGAACCCCGCCTGCGATCGCAAAAAGTTATGTAGTGACAAATGAACTTCTGCCTCAATCACACGCTTTTAATTCCATACAAAGTGACTTTTACTTCCAATTGCCCCATTTCTATTATGTTGTCCTTTGTCATTAGTCATTTGTTTTTGACCAATGACTAATGACCAATCACCCAATACCCTGAATTATGCCAACTTACACAGGAATTTCCAGCGAAGCCTTCAGGCATCCACTAGATCGCCAAGCCGAGCAAGCTTTACGAAATTTACCGGGATTTGATTTAATCGCTCGTAAATTTGTGGAATTTATCTACGAACGCCCTCAATTAGTCTATCTAATGGGTAACACCATCCAAGTCGGGCCGCGTCAGTATTCCACTATTTACCAGATGTTTCGAGAATGCGTCCGAGATTTGGACATTTACCCAGAACCGACACTGTTTGTCTCGCAAAATCCCCAAGCAAATAGCTATGCACTGGGGCAAGAGAATCCTTACATAGTCATAAATACAGGGATACTAGACTTACTAGACGAAGCCGAGATTCGGGTGGTGCTAGCCCATGAGCTGGGGCATATTAAATGTGGTCATACTATTTTAATTCAAATGGCCATGTGGGCGATGAGTGCTGCTTCTGCCTTGGGAGAGTTGACCTTCGGCATCGGTAATCTTGTAACACAAGGCTTGATTTACGCCTTTTTTGAGTGGCGGCGGAAAGCCGAGTTATCGTCAGATCGTGCCGCACTACTGGTGATGGATGACTTAAATCCCGTGATGTCAACGATGATGAAACTCTCTGGCGGTAGTAGCAAATATGCCAATGAATGTAGTTTACAAGAGTTTATTAAGCAGTCAGAAAATTATCAGGCACTGGATGAAGATGGATTGAATCAAGTGTATAAATTCCTAATGTACAATGGCGCTCAAGGTATGATGTTGAGCCATCCTTTCCCAGTTGAACGCTTGCATTACTTACGGGCGTGGGCAGTATCCGAAGAATATCAGCAAATTCGCCGAGGAAATTATCAGCGATCGCCTGCTTCCGGCTCTGTAAATGTTGCATCGGAATCTTCCGCAAATGAAACAGAAACTTTGCGCCGTCAAATTGAAGAATTACAACGAGAAATCGACAGAATCAGAAGGTCTGAGTAAATTGTTTTAGGGTGCGTTAGACAAGGTTAACGCACCACATCCAGCTTCTTCAATAGGTTACACGCTCCGTAACACTATCTTTGTTCGGTGATTGCTACTTTCTTTTATGTTTAAGAGCTAACCTTGAACTGAGTATACCTAGTAGAATTAGAACGCCATGAATCGAAGTGGGTTCAGGAACAGGTTTAGCACTAGGAAGTTCACGAATTGTGAAGGAACCAGAAGAATTGTTTGCGTTTAAATTATCGCCAACATCAACAGAAAAAGTGAAATCTACGGATTCACCAGGAGCGACAGATCCTCCAGACCACACCAAATCGAAAGAGCCGTCTTGGAGCAGTTGCGTGAATTTAGACGAGGTAGGCTGAGGGTCAGAGCTTGAACCGTTGAAGTCAAAAACTGGAATTACAGTGCCAAAGGGGACAAGAATTAACTCAGGCGGTCCAAAGTTATCATTAACTCCAAGGCCAATCTTAAAACTAAACCCGTTCCAAGTAGAGTTAGTATTATTTACGGCTGTTTCAGTAAAAAAATACTCTGTTGTCCCTCCTGAAGGTTCAACGAACAATTGAGTATCAATCGGGGCTATAGCTTGAAAGGTTTTAGGTGTACAAGATAAGCCAGGGAAGTTGAGAATCTGATTCTGGCTTGCAGCTGTGCTGTTGTCGTTATTAGGAAATGGCGTATTAACGGGAGTTTGAACTTGTGTACAGAATATATCGCCCTGACCTTGCCCCGTAGGCGGACTTATGCTAGTAATGCTACGAGCCTGTGCTGCTCCACCAAAGCATAGATAAAATGCCAAGGTAGTTACAAAGATTTTAGTTATTTTTTTCATTTTCTGATATCTCTTTGGTTGTTAAGAATTCCAGCAACCAAATTTTATCAGGACTTATGCATTGACAGATTAACAGAAATGAATAGTCAAACGATAATTTTGTACAAACTTGGATTTGATTCTAGATTTTGGCAAAAGTAAAACTCCTTTTGCTTACTTGGATAAACTGAAAGTACTGCTAATCCAGTTAACTTTGCCACTCTAGTTTTTTTTGGATTCCCTGAAAGCGGATAATACTTTCTAGCTGGACTACCATCCTCTTGGCGTGGGACAAGTCCAAGATTCAAAATTAAGACTTGAAAATTGCTTAACTATATCTCAGCATTAAATTAGATGTATGCATTTCTGAATATGGCAATTCACTTGACAAAACGGCTTTCTGTGTTCGCTGCTATTCTAGCTTTTGTCCTTTTCATGCCGGGAATTGCCTTAGCTGCACCCGTTCAATTCCATACTACTTCTGGTGTTATTTTCACCCAAACTACTAAAACTGCAACCTACTCCACCTCGTCGGAGATTAACCTGACTCCCTTACAAAGCCAACAACTCCAGGCTGTGCGTCAGAGAAGAAACAGGGAAATTGAGGCAGTTTTAAATACATCGCAACGTGCCCAACTTACTCACAATCTCCGGGCTGGTAATAATATCAATCAAGCCCTAGAAAAATTGAAATTGAAACCAGAACAGCAAGAGTTGGTAAAGGCGATCGTGCAATTTACTAACTTGAAAATGAAGGCTGTTTCATCTAGGCATTCGCTAAAATTGAAGCAAAAATAAAGCTTGGAATTGCAGAGTAAAATCTTTAATTATAGTTAAAGATAATCAATGATATGTTTTCTGCAATTTGTCCTTAAGAGAAGCGATCGCCTAATTATTTTTGAGTGGCGATCGCACGCGCCCTCAAGGACAAATATTTCTCACTGCCAACTTTTGCAGCATTTATAAATTAATCTTGTCCTATTGAGCATGACGGCTACCCGTTAACTGAGCAATATTACTTTCGACACCTTCATTCCTGACTACCTGGCTCATTACCACTGCTGTCAGCAGTTCCATCCAGAATGCTTTTGAACAGTTCCTCAGGAGTCATCCCTCGCTTTTTCGCTATATACTCCAGCATTCTTTCAATTTCAGATTTCCTTTCCCTAATTCCAAAGCTGATGACTGAAGCACCTTGAGCCGCCTTGCTGCAATCGTTTAACCATGCCCAAACGGTTAGCCAGTCATCATCATGTTCATTTAAGGGGGCGATTGGAAACCGTTTTGGCATATTTTTGTTTCTTTTTTGAGTAAAAATAGCTTTAAAAATAGATATATGAAACTTTTTTGTATCTTTTGTGGTTTATTTTATAAGATTTGACTAAAGCAAAAAGCCAGTGCGTCCCGTGGAAAGTTCGGCACTGGCTGTTGCTCCAAACTCAATGGAGACTTAATCTATTATGCCCTATCGAGACGATCTCAATAGGTGGTTAGTTGTGCGTTTACTTGCCAACATGCAACGAGTTGTTGTGGCTCGTTTCCGAACACAATCGGATGCTGATGGGTATTTGCAGGTTATTCAACGCTTAATACCCGATGGCAAATTTTTGGTAGTGTTTGATGGCGACACCAAATCTGAAGTTTGTAAAGATTGCAGATAATCGCCCCACTTGATTGCAGCATCTATAATTAATCTTGCCCTATGAGAGTTCGTTACCATGTCGGAAGAAGATATCCGTGCCGCTAGGCTGGAAAAAGTAGACCAGCTCAAGCAGCTAGGCACGAATCCCTATGCATATCGTTGGGAATCCACCCATCATGCAGCCCAATTGCAAGAACAATTTGCTGATTTAGCCAGCGGTGAAGAAGTTGATTTAGAAGTTGCTATAGCCGGACGCATTATGGCGCGTCGCGTTTTCGGTAAATTGGCTTTCTTCACCTTGCAAGATGAAACCGGCACAATTCAGCTTTATCTGGATAAAAATCGCATCCAAGAAGGTATGGCAGATATTGATGCTGATGCCTTCAATCACTTGAAACAACTTACAGATGCAGGCGACATCCTGGGAGCCAAAGGTACTATTAAACGGACTGAAAAGGGCGAGTTATCTGTCTACGTTAAACAATATACTATCCTGACTAAATCCCTGTTGCCCCTACCCGACAAGTGGCATGGATTAACGGATGTTGCCAAGCGCTACCGTCAGCGCTACGTTGACTTGATTGTAAACCCGGAAGTGCGGCAAACTTTCCGCCGTCGCGCCCAAATTACTGCTGGTATCCGTCGCTATTTAGAAGAACGGGATTTTCTGGAAATTGAAACACCGGTTTTGCAAAGTGAGACTGGGGGTGCAGATGCGCGTCCATTTATCACCTACCACAACACTTTAGAAATGGAGTTGTATCTGCGAATTGCCACAGAACTTCATCTCAAACGGTTGATTGTGGGTGGTTTTGAAAAGGTGTTTGAATTGGGGCGGGTTTTCCGCAATGAGGGAATTTCGACTCGACACAATCCCGAATTTACAACGATTGAAGTTTACCAAGCCTACGCCGATTACAACGATATGATGGCGCTGACAGAAGGGATTATTACTACTGTCGCCCAAGAGGTACTTGGCACGCTGGAAATCACCTACCAAGGGGAACCTATAGATTTAAGACCACCTTGGCGGCGGTTGACAATGCACGATTTAGTTAAAGAATTTACGGGTTTGGATTTTAATTCTTTCCAAACTTTGGAAGAAGCAAAAACAGCAAGTAAAAATGTTGGCATTCCTGGCATAGATGAAGCCCAATCAATTGGTAAGTTACTAAATTTAGCCTTTGAAGAAAAGGTAGAAGCTAATTTAATTCAACCTACCTTTGTAATTGATTACCCTGTAGAAATTTCGCCCCTAGCAAAACCTCACCGTTCTCAACCTGGTTTGGTGGAAAGATTTGAGTTATTTATAGTAGGGCGAGAAACTGCCAATAGCTTCTCAGAACTTACCGATCCCATTGAGCAAAGAGAACGTTTAGAAGCCCAAGCTGAAAGAAAAGCTGCTGGCGATTTGGAAGCCCAAGGTGTAGATGAAGACTTTTTGACAGCTTTAGAATACGGTATGCCGCCTACAGGTGGTTTAGGGATTGGGATTGATCGGTTGGTAATGTTATTAACTGATTGTGCCAGTATTCGGGATGCGATCGCCTTCCCTCTCCTCAAGCCCGAAGGCAGCGTTATTAAGCAATTTAGCCACGATCCAAAAACTCAAACACTGACTATTGAATTTGATAGTGGAAGTGTTTACGAATATTTCAAAGTACCTCCTAGTGTCAAGGAAGACTTAGACAATGCACCGTCTAAAGGTCAATATTTTAACAAATTTATTAAAGGGAAATTTAAATTTGAACAATTGAGTTGACCTACTTAAGCATATAAACAACTAGGGTGCGTTATGGCTTTGCCTAACGCACCATTTTTATTGCCTAAGTTGCACTCCCGTAATCTATATGATATTCCTTTAAAGGAATAACAGGATTGACATTCTTTATAAGGAATACTATACTGTGAGGTAGGAAGTGATCTGGACTTGGGAACTTTATCTAAATGTCAATGGGGAAATCCCCAAAGATTTGCTGGCTTTTTTCATCAGGATGATTCCCGAAAAGGAAGAACCAGAAAATCCACCAAAACCATTACTGAGTGCTTCCGAAACCAAACGTCTGCAAGTTAATCTTGGCTACCTGTGCAACAAAGCACTCGCATCACTTACCAGTGGCATCTTTGAGAAACTGGAAGATGATTTGTATGAGTTACGTATGACTAAGAGCGAACATAATCCACGGTTTCTCTTAACGGCTGCTACTCCTCAGAGGTTTGTGGTGCTGCACGCCTTTATGAAGAAATACGACAACGCTATCAAATATAGAGACAAAGAACCTGCAAGAGTGAGATTGCATGAATTGCAGCAGAGGGAACAATCATGAAAAAGCCTAATTTTCAAGCTTGGTTGCAGCAGAAAGTCAGCGACGAACCAGAGGTGATTCTGTCGGGAAAGTTAGAGTACTTGCGTCTTTATCTCACAGATGCTATGCGGGAAATACGTAATAAAGCAGGATTGACTCAGGCGCAGCTAGCGGAAAAACTAGGAGTAAAGCAAGCGGCGGTGTCCAAACTGGAGTCAGCCTTAAAGGAACATGAGTTGGAATCAGTGTTGCACTATTTACACGCATTGGGTGCAGATTTGCTGATAGCCGTCAAACAAGGGGATGAATTATATCAAGCTAGTGATAACAAAGGTGTATTGCTGGTAGATGTACCAGATGTAGTTGCACAAAAGGCATTAGCGGCAAACATGAGCGTGCGGGAATATGTGCGTGTAGCGATTGAAAAGTTTTCCAGCGAGGATGATGGACTGAGAATAGCTTTGGTAAAACTGCTGGAAAGTGACGATTCGGTAGCGGTGAAAGTGAGAGCGCGTTTGGGTTCAAGGACAATCCAAGAAATTGCGGCTGAGTTAGAAAAATGTTTGAGTCTTTCGGAAGAAGACAGGATTTTTGCTGTCAAAAATGTTTTAGCTGCTAATGTGGCGTGTGGAGAAAGTAATCGCGGAACCAGTAATGAAATTGATGAAATTGAATTGTTGGATTTAGCTGAAGAATTGCTGGAGAAGTTAATACATGTTTTGGAATGATTCTTATAAGTGTTATTTTTTTGGTAAATAGCAAAATACCTTCAATTAATTAACTATTGGCAAATTAATTATGAGAGAGGAAGTTATAGATTTTTTATTGGAAATATTGGTGAAAACCTCACAAAGTTCGGGTGATAAGAAGACAGTTTATCCTTTACTGCAAGATAATTTAGACAAACTAGATTTAAATTTTGCTGACTCGTTGCGCTATTGGTCTAAAAATTACTTTGCTGGAGAAAGTCTATATAAGGCACAAACAGTAGCAGCAGCTATTGGTAATTTTGGTACATTAATTGGACAGTTTCCACAGGGAAACATAGCTAACAACTTAGATATTGCAATTGTATGCTTTGAGGTTATTGAAATCATTTTTACTCGCGAAGAATATCCTATAGAGTGGGCAACATCTAAACTTAATTTGGGAAATGCTTATGGTAATCGCATTTATGGCGATCCTATAGAGAATCGAGAAAAGGCAATCACAGCTTATCAGGATGCTTTAAAAATTTATTCTCGTGAAGAATATCCTATAGAGTGGGCAGAAACACAAACTAATTTGATTCTTCTTTACTCTGCAAAAATCAAAAATATAAAAAAAGATTATAATTATGTAAATTTAGATAAATTAGTATCAATCTGTAATGCAGTATTAGAAATTTTTACACGAGATAGTTTTACTGAAAAATGGGTTATTATTAAAAGTAATCTCGCATTTCTTTACTGTGATACTCCACATCATAAACGCTCAAATAATTTGGAATTAGCTATAGATATTTACAATGAACTATTAGGTGTATTGAAAAAAGAATCACTTCCTGAAGAATGGGCAAATACTCAACTTAATATGGGTATTGCATATGATAAAAGGCTTCAGGGAGATCGGCAAGAAAATTTTAATTTAGCAGTTCAAGCTTATCAGAATTCTTTAAAATTTTATACTCGTGAGAATTATCCATTTACATATGCCATACTTCAGAATAACTTAGGTAATGCTTATCGTGATCAAGGATTAGCAACTTCTGCAATAAATTATTATTGGTTAGCCTTAGAAATTAATACACACACAGCTTACCCTAATGAATCACTTAGGGCTTCTCGCAATCTTGGTAATACAGCTTTTAAATCTGGATACTGGGACGAAGCTATTAAAGGCTATAGTATTGCGATTAAAGCAGTAGAGACTAGCCGGAGTTGGGTAAAATCTGAATCACGTCGTCAAAATATTTTAGAAGAATCTATCGGCATTTACGAAAGCATGGTGCAAGCTTGCATCAATGCTGGAAAAATAGAAAAAGCTTTTGAATATTCAGAGCGATCGCGTTCCAAACGTCTGGTAGACTTAATGGCAAGCTACAACCTCTTTCAAGGCGAAGAAATTCCCCCAAAAGTCCAAGAATTATTGCAGCAGTGTGAAGAACTGCAACGACAAATTGACCAAGAATGCCAAAGCCATAAATCTGAAAATAATCGCAGTGAAACACGCGCTGCATTCCAAGCTTATAATGAAGCGATCGCACTTTTAGAAACCCAAAAACAACAAGTTTGGGAAAATCTCAGACGCGAAGACCCCGTATTAGCAGGAGAAATTCAAGTTAAACCCCTCAGCTTGTCAGAAATTCAAAAGCTAATTGACCAACCCAATACAGCTATCCTCAGTTTCTACACTACTAACAGCGACACCCATATTTTTATCGTCCAGCAAAACAAAATTACTTTCCACACCTGCACAGGACAAGGGTTAAATACGTTGCAAGGCTGGATTAACCAGAATTGGTTATTGCCTTATATGAATGATTCCCAAAAATGGGAAACTCAAATTGACAGTATTCTCCGCGAATTAGCTGAACGCCTGCAAATACCTAAACTCATATCCCAACATCTTGAAGGAATAGAAGAATTAATTTTAGTACCTCACCTGTTACTGCATCAGATTCCCTTTGCTGCTTTACCTACAGGAGAATATCAGGAATATTTAGGAGATAAATTTCTAATCCGTTACACTCCTAGTTGTCAAATTTTAGAATTTTGTCAGCAACGCCCAAGTGTAGAAACTTTGTATGCAAATTCTTTAGAATATGGCACTGTGGAAGATACAAAGGATGACTTACCTCTAACTAGGTTTGAAGGTGAACAAATTGCCGAACTATTCAACATTCCCCAAGAAAAAAGATTAATCGGTACCAGTCAAGGCACTTGTAATAACTATCGGCAATTAGCAAAACAAGTTAATGTACTCCATTCTTGCCACCATGCTGTATCTCGCCTCGATAATCCTTTAGAATCTTATTTAAAATTAGCAGATGGTGATATTACTTTGGGGGAATTGATGACACCCGGTTGGCGTTTGCCTCAGCTTGTAGAAGTGTTTCTCTCTTGCTGTGAAACTAATTTGTGCACACCAGACTTAACTGATAATATTTTCACTCTTTCCACAGGCTTTTTATGTGCAGCTGCTAGAAGCGTTGTCAGTTCACTGTGGTCAGTCAAGGAATTAGCAACAGCACTGTTTTCCATTTTCTACTATCAGCAGCGACAAGAAGGTAAAAGCCGTCCCAAAGCTTTACAACAAGCTCAAATTAAGCTACGCGAACTCAGAAAAGATGACCTTGAAATATATGGTCAAACGACAGTAAAAGAAAATGAATTTCCCTTTTCGCATCCAGTTTACTGGGCTGCTTTTATTTGCCAAGGTTTACGCTGATAAAACAGTATTGGGGTAATTAAGTAAGTCGGCGTAAATAATTAAAGGTTCGTAGTGAGCGATTCATCGCTCATAACAAAGTTTATCAGCACTAAAGTCCTTACTACAAACTAGAATTTATTTACGCCTAGCTATATAAAAAAATATTGGGTGGTGCGATGCCTACGACGGCAAGCTACGCACCACCCAACCTAAAATAATCTAAAATCTAATCACTAATTCGCTACTTCAGCCACCTCAATAACCCGCCCTTCATAGTCCTTGACTAAAAAATTCAGCGGCTTTTGGTTACGAATCTTGAATTTCAAACCGCGCATTTCGACTCGCATTAAAATCATTTCCAGGCAGTCCTTGTCAAAGCAAACGTGGCGTTGCTGATTTTTGTTACCTAAACTCGCGCCTGTAATGACGTGTAGCTGAGTGTTTTTCTTCAATTGATACCACAGCCCATCGTTGGCATTATTCATCATTTTACTAGACAAGCTCGGCCCAGTAGACATATATAGTGGATCAATGCCAGTTGCGCCTATAGTTTGTTCGTAGTTGTAGTAGTAGTGCAAGGGCACCTCAGCTGCTGGCAAATCTAGCAGCCCTTCATACAACTGTCGGGCAATCTCCAAATCTGACACCATTACAGTGTGTACTTTTGGGGCACTGGTGAGAAACATCCACATGGCACCAGCATAAGCTGCTAGCAGCATCACCATAATGCCTTGAGTGGAGAACAGGCTATCTAAGGGCAGAGAAGGCAGAAAGGAGCCTAAAGTAAGGGGACTGAGCAGGAACGATATCACACTAACTGCTATAACCATGAACAAATAAGGATTCTATAAGGGAGTCAATTTTATGATTGTCAATTCAGACTAAAATTAAGTCTTTGTTTCTAGTTTATCAATACTCAAGTAGTCTGAGTCTCATCTACAAACTGAGCAACACCAAGATATTATGCGATTAACTACGGGAGTGCAATTCCCAAAACTATTTTAACAACTATCAACTCAAAGGCTTGTGCAAATTCCTCATTTTCCCGAAGCTAATCACCCCCTGGTGAAGTCGCTGTTTCATCACAGTGACCATGAACTACTGACTCTGTTTCAGCGCTATCCAGATGCTGGAAAGTACTTTACGGTGATTTTTTGCCGCTATAGTCCCATAGTGTATACCTTAATTCGGCATTCGGCGCGATCACCTGTGCAGGCAGATTATCTGTTTGCCCTCACCTGGCGGCATATCTACTACGAACTCGGTGGACTAAATTTAACTGACTCGGAATCAGACGAGTCAGCCTTAACCATGCAAAATTGGTTAATTAATATGACGGCTTTCTGTATTAATGAGATTAAGTTACCACCTACAGAAGCAATTCATTATTCTCTCCAAGCGACTTCGCCACCGCTATGGTGCTATGTAGAACAGGCGTTAGACCAACTACCAGCAGTTTTGCGATTGATCGTGTTAATGGTTCAAACTTTCCACTGGAGCGAAACTAGAATTGCTGCTTATCTGCAAGCCGAAGGAGAAGCGATCGCTCCAAGTGAAGTAGCCAATTTACTCCACGAAGGCTATCGTCTGCTAGAGGACAAATTACCCACAGATATCCGTGCCATATACTTTGGGGAAGATTTTGCTAAATCGTAACTTAAGTATAAACTTGTATAGTGCTTGTCTTAAATCTAAAAAATTAAAACTTCTTTTTAAACCTTCTACTTAAACCCGCAACTTTACGGGTAATTTTAAGAGACAGAATTCTCAATTTACCGTTGATGGTAGCAGTGGTGTTAACTCTACTGTGGCGAGACGTAGTGGGAGGAAAAGCAACCTCTTTGCGACAGACACCACCCCGCCGTTCGTTGCAGCGCCTTGTTAGGCTCAGTGGCCGGACAATGGAGGTGGACAGATTTCCATGGTTTGAATCAAGCCATGCTTAATGGTGAAACGATGACCAACGTGCTCATCGGCAAGAACGGCTCCAGCCAGGTCGCGCACGACCTGATGCACATCGACTAAAATACGCCCGGCATCCTCCGAGGAAAAGGCAACCGGCTCCACGTGCGGATTGATCTCGGACCATTGCTCCGTCCAATAAGCGCGGATTGCTTGATGTCCATGCACATAACCGCCTTTAAACGCTTTTGGCCAAGCCACGTCAGGAGTCATTGTGGCGAGGGCGGCGTCAATATCTCGCGCGTTGAAGGCAGCGTACGCCGCGCGTATCAGTTCAATTTCTGGTGCAGGTTTATCTGGCATAAAAGGTGTGGTGAAGGACATGCAGCAGAGGCCTAACAATTCACAGTCCTGTAGGACGCTACGAACGGGTCTTTGATTTACTAAAACAAAGTTTAACACTCTCTAAAGAATTGCAAAATTTGCCAGAACAATTAAAATCTTTTGAGTCCTATGCTAAATTATACGAGCAACAAGGTAATTACCCAACTGCCCGCAATTTTTACGAAAGGGCGATTATACTGGCACGGACATTGGAAGACAGCAAACAAAAAGTGCAATTGCTGAATAAGCTGACTAAAATGCTTCAGCGAAAGTAGGAGTACGGCATCGGAAATCTTTTGTATCGTTGAAAGTAGGGTAGCACAGCTAGCTGTACTACCCTACTGAATTGAAAACAGCTAAAATTTAACCCACGCCTTGCCCCTACTAATTCAAGAACACTGAACCGTTTCGTTCAATTCTCATAGTACTTCTACCCTGTGCTGCTTCAGTGGCTTCCTTAAATGTAACTTCCAAGCTTCCTGGCTCTGAAGAAGCTTGTGGAGTCACTATCAATTGCCCGTGATCTTCTCGTTCAAATGTCACCGTTATTGGTGCGCTTAGAGCTTGCAGTGTTACATCTGACTTACCTGCTAGCGATCGCGGTGCCGTATCGCCAATCACTTGGAAAGTTACATTAGCGGCAGTCTCATTTATCAACTTGATATTAAGCTTACCATTTGCCAGTGTGATCGTAGCACTGGGGGTTTGGGGTGGTTGTAGTAGTGGTGGTTGGTCAGTGGAAGCCGCCCCTGGTGAGGGCTGTTGGGCTTGATCACCAGAAACTGGGCGTGCTGGTATAACACTTGGTTGTGCAGCTTCACCACCGACACCCAATCTTGTTTGCTCTTGTGATGGGGTCGCAGGGGCAGGAAGAAGCCCTTGATCAGCTAGTCTTTTTGTTAGCGCGTTGGGAGGACATCCCTGCGGCACTATAACCCGACTGTTATGTGGTTCTTCGTAGAAAATCTTAGGACAAGGGTTAATCTTGGAAGTAGACTCCTGTGCTACTGCTTGAGAAATGGCTGGCAGACTAATCACTAATCCCCCCAAAATAGCGCCAAATAACTCAGCAGATTTGCGGAACTTTTGAGACTTTATATTCATTCTTGACTCCTAGAAAACTCAAACTTTTCTTTCTTAAATGATTTCTCAAGCAGTAAATTAAATTAGGGCTTATCAGTCGTTGAGTACATTTATTTCTACTATTTAACAAACCACTCCATTTTTCGTATCTAGCCAAGGAGGCTAAAATCATCTAAAAAAATAAATATATTTCATTCTCAAGACTGAAAACCTCATCATTAAATAAGACCACAGCTTTAATCATTGTGATTAGCCACATTTTTTAACAGTCAAATTGTCTTGTTTAACATCCCGCTAGAAAATAAATTTCCTGGGTAATAGTTAAACTTAACTTGAGTGGACTGAAATTTTACATCTATCACAGGAGATAAATATTTCTTGCCGAATTAAGACTCAAGAGTTATTGGTAAAGTGACAGTAAACGTGGTGCCAATGCCTTGGATACTTTCAACTTGAATATGACCCTGATGATATTCGACAATAGCAGCAGCGATCGCTAATCCCAATCCTGAACCCGTAGCGCTGGCTGTAGCTGTATTCCCAATCCTGTGAGTCCGTGCCGGATCTACCCGATAAAACCGGTCAAACAAGCGTGGTAATGCTTCTGCTGGAATTCCAACTCCGGTATCACTCACTTTAACTTGCAACTGGGCACTCGTGTAACGTAGTCCAGAAACGCGGTTTATTCCCTCTATCCGCGCCAATTCCACTTTCACCCGTCCACCGGCAAAACTGTAATGTAAGGCATTAGCAATTAGATTTGTGAACAGCCGCACCAGTTGATCCCAATTGCCCATAAGCGTAAACCAATTTTCCAGTAATTCGGGGCTAGTTTCCCAGGCGGGAGGATCAACTAAATCTAGAGAAAGGGTAATTTCTTTTTCAGGGACTAACAATTGTTGTTCTTCAACCACCTCCATCAGCAAAGCGTCCAGTGGACAAGGTGAAAAGATATCTTTGCTAATACCACTATCCTGCCGTGCGAGGAACAGTAAGTCATTGACTAATTTACCCAAACGCTGCGTTAACCGTTCCACCACTTTTAACTGTTGCCGATACTGCAAAGAAGTAGTCGCTTCTACGTCTGCTAAATCCAAGTCAGCAAGGGCGACTTGCACATTGGTTTGAATCAAAGTAATCGGACTTCTAAGTTCATGGGAAGCATCAGCAGTAAATTGTTTGAGGCGTTGGTAAGACTCTCCTACAGGTTCCATCGCTTTACCCGAAAGAAACCAGCCACTTGCGCCTACAGAAAGCACCATTAACCCAATACCTAGCGCCAAATCAAAAATTAACTGGCGACTGGGTTTAGTGACTTCAAACCAGGGATGGCTTACACGCAAATATCCTAATACTTGCCGTCCCATTTGCACCCGTTGTGTGACTTGTCGCAACAACAGTACTGAGTGAGGAGTAAGGAGTGCTGAATCAGGAATTTTAAATTTTGTTAGCGCAGCGTTAGCGAGTCTGCGTTCGCGCAGCGTCTCGTAGAGAGCGTCATTTTGAATTTTGAATTTTGAATTTTTCCTCTCTTCCTTGACTACGCGCACAGTTTCACCAGTGCGGTTGGCATGAATGGGAATATTTAGTGGTTCGGATAGCGTTGACCAAAGTAATTCACCAGTCGGACTAAACCATTCTAGGTCGATGTGGTCATCTTCTACGGTGTCGGTATTGTCACGAAAACTGGCTTCTACATTAATGCGAAACTTGTCTACATCACCATTGATCGGCTCAACTACAAGCGATCGCTCTACAATTTCCACCACATGATTGAGGGTATCGTCAATCCGCTCGATCAATGTACTGCGGACATATAAATATACTCCACTGGCGAATAATAGTAGTAATACAGCAGTGATGGTAGTATACCAGACGGCAAGACGGCGACGAGTAGCTTGAAACATATTGCAATGCCGCGAAAAATGCTTTGGGTAAGCGAGTTAGCAGAGAAGAAAAGAGATATGATATTATCAATTATTTTCAAAGAAAATACTCTTAATTAAGATATAACCCAATACCGTTAAGTTAAACCCAAAATCCTTGGTAAAGACGTTGCATTGCAACGTCTTTACATACCTAAAATCAATATCAAAAATCCTTAACCCAAGCGGATTTAGATATAACCGGAAAAATTATTGCGTAGGTATAATATTTTATCAGTAGTATTGATAAACTCTTACTTTAACGAGTTTCATTGGCGACGATCGCCCGCGTCACTGGAATCTCTCCACGTTGGCTTCAACACTACGTAAAACAGAAATATTACTTGGTTCCTAAATACTTTGAAGACTTACCTTCGAGTGGGAGAGTGACGGCGCAAGTTTTACCAATTACTACTTCAGTGCTGATGTTAAAAATTAACTGTAGCTGTAATGGAATCTGTATAATTTCCAACCTTGGCATTTTGCCGAGCTGGAATTATGCCATAAATAGTTACAGTATCCGTTAAAGTAGAACTGATATAGTGATCGCTGTTTGTTCCATCGCCCCAAATCTGTGATCCTGCTGCGTCTAAATAAAGATTATAATTAAGATAATTACTTCCAAATGTCAATTTCCGGGGAGTATAAGAAAGACCATTACCTTGGCTGAGGTCAATAGTAATTGAGGTAGGAACTGGAGTTGCCGAAGAACAATTATAAAATATACTGCCAGTAGATGTTTCGTTACTACCATCAAAAACATCGTAAGAACCAAAATTCACACTACTAATGGTTACATTGCATTCGGATAAAGCAGGTAAGACAGTAGTGCAGTTAAAAATAATTCCTAACATTAATATAAATTTATTACTTATCATAGTTTATATTTAATTTCCCTAATTATGTATGCACTTTAAGCTTCCTAACTTAACTATTTTTTGTTCAGACTGTGGAATATTTAAATCAAAAGTACACATACCTTGTGCATATTCTACATTAGCTATATAGCGGCCAGGAGTAATATTTTCTAAATAGAATTCTCCCTGATTACCAATAGGTGAATTTATTTGATTGCCATTTACATTTACAGTTAACTGACCATAAACAGGAATTATAATTTTTCCTGATACTTCTATAAAAATATTGCCGATGATACTCTGAATACGTTGTATAGGAAAGCGAACAATTGCTCCACCTCGGAAACTAGGCGCAATTACTTTTTCGTTAGCATCAACTCTGTAATTTAGTGGAATATCTTCATCTTGAATTCTGATATTATTGCCATAGTATGGTAGCAAGTTTGGTATTAAAAGGTTGCCCCTGGAATTAGTTCGCCCAATTTCCTGATTACTCATATAACCCCGCACTCCACCAACTGTTGGCACTTGAATGAGTGCATAGCTTCCTGTGACAGGACGGGTAAAGAAGATATTGTTTCCTATTGCTACAATGCTACCGGAGGCGAGAGTAGTTGCATTTTCGCCGTTGCGGTTGTGATCATAATTTAACTCATAAATACCAAAGGGAGCTTGATATCTTAAAGTACCGTTACCTGGCAGTTGTTCTTCGCTGGGACTTAACTGCAAGCGGTAGCCAAAGCCTTCCCCAAGAGGAGGAGATTGTTGCAAAGATAACGTAGTTACAGCTTTTTTATTACTAATGCCCTCAGTTAGGTTGGCACTAGTGGCGTTACCCAGAGAATAATTAAACCCAATAAATATCTCATTTATTGAAGACTCTGTAGCTTGAGAAGAATGGCTAAGATTTATAGATAAGTTTGAGCGATCGCTCAGTCGAATAGTATTAAATAGAAAAATTCGATTCCTTTGTCCGCGATCGCGAAAATTCAGATAAGGCATACTGTAAACCTAAGCTATAGTTACGACTTAGCGTTGCAGATATAAAGGCATTAGTTTCTAACCTTGGTCTATCGTTTAACGCACTTAAGCTTAAGTTGGCATATTTGTCACTGAATAGGCGCAGGGAACTACCGAAACCTAAAGTTCGACCAGAGTAATTATAAGCTATTGATCCAGCTGCACCCGGAACTCCTGATTCACTACTGGCGGCTAAAGATAGTTCTAGCGCACCAAAAGGCAGTGCAGTTGTGATAGTAGAACCGCCACTGATTAAATTACTCGAGGCTTCTAAACGCCCTCCTAAGGTTAGGGATTTACTTATACCTTGGGTATACTGACCCAGGAAGACAGGAGATCCATAATTCAAACTATCAGAGTTCAAATTCTGCCGACGAAAACCCAGGTTAAAACTGTAGCTAGATAGCCCTGGCTTGAGAAGCCCTGTAGAAAAATAGAATGGTGAGTTAATTACCTGTTCTCGACCAAAAGAATCGCGGATAACAAGACTTGTAGAACCATTACCCACAGGTAATACTAGATTATTTAGTTGAAACTGACCGGGGGGCAATTGTTGCTGACTAACTCGTTGACCATTGACAAAAACCTCTACTGTAGAAGGGTTGAGAACAGCACCAGATAGTGCAAAGGTTGGTTGGCGAATAAAATAAGGATTAAGTCCAAATTCTCGTGATAAGCTAATACCTCCGAAAAACACTCCGCCGCCTAAATTCCCAGTATTAGCAAAGCTATCCCCAACTACCCATCGATTCAATTTTTTGGGATCATCTATAGTAAAATTTGTTAATCCTCGCAGAAAGGAGCCGTCTCCTTGGCGCGAAAAGCTGCTAAAGAGTAGGTTGCCCTTCAAACTTAGCCCAAACTCCCCAGAGAAGGTATAGTTATCAAATGCTTGCCCGTTGAGCGGCACATTAAAGGCATAGTTTAAAAAAGCACTCGTGTCTTTGCTATAGACAATATTTTTTGGTGGCTCATTTCCTAAGTTTACTGAGGTAGAACCTAGTAATTGAGGTTGGGCTGTTATGCTCAAAGTTAGGCTATTCTCATCATATTTATAGCTAACATTGGGAGCTAGTGAAGCCAGAGAGACATAAATTTCATTATTTATGGTTTCCTGAATACCGGAGAAACCTTGCAATCGGGCTTTTTGTAAGTCTGAGGGACGAACGAGAATATCGTTCTGCCGTAATATAACAAAAACTTCTCCTTGGGAAACCTGGTTAACAGTCAGTTCTAAGATAGCTTTTTGGTCTTGTGCTACAACTTTATGGCATATTACAAGGCTATAACCTAAACAAAAAGTGAGGCTCCCAAGGAATTGTAGGGAATGCCAATTTTTCATTAACTAAATAACTTTCCTTAAGAAGATGTTTTAAAAGTCTTTAGCAAATATAATTCGCTAATACACAAACAAAGTTGACCTACGTGGAAAGCATAAAAATTAGAGCCATCTTTTGAGGATTTAACTAGACATTTCCAGAAATTAATTATGCGTTGCCCGAAATCTTTAGTAGGCACAATTCATGAATTGTGCCTACGTGATCACTCTTATGTCTACTGTGTTAGCCTCTGGATTTTAAAAGTGTTTAACTTCACATTTAATTTCAGGCACTACAAGCATCCTTGGGCATTTCACGCTTTTCTGTAAAAACTTTATTATCTGTTTTGACCTCAATTACTAAAGTTCGAGTCTTGCTACACTCCTGTTGAGAGATTTTCATGTCATAGGGCTGAGATGAACCAGCAAGAACATACCAACCATTTCGTTGGCGGTCAAAAATACTTTTATCTGCTTCACCAAGACCTTTGACCCGTATTTTCTGAGCAATTAAGTGAACGTTTCCTCTATTTTTGATCTGAAAATTTATCTGATTTTTGCTAATAACAATATTTTCCACACCTCCTTCTAAAACTTGGTTGCTAGGTTGAATAAATATAGGAATTCCTATTTTTGTTAAAATGCGGATTCCATTCATCTGTTGATTAGGTTTTGCTTCGGGAGGAAGTTCTTCAATAAAAATACGGTAAGTTTTTTCGATGGAACTGACAGGGGTTAATGTCCCAACTCGCACGAGGCGCTGTTGTCCAGGTTTTAAGGAAAATAAGCCGGGAAAAGCTACTATGTCTTCAGTAGTATCAAGCTGCATCTCACCTTTAGCATTTTGCTTCCAAATATAGGTGTGAAGTTGAAAGCGTAAAGTCTCATTACTGTTATTGCGTACAGTGAGAACTTGACTCGATACCTTGGAAGAAAATGAGACTTGAATCGGAAAGACTCCGAAGGTACTCGCGCCAGCTTTTTCTATTACAATTAGCCCCAAACTCAGCATGAAACTCAAAAATATTGAATTTTTTTTGTTAAAGAAAAACATAACAATTGATTAACAATTTTATTTAACACTGCAAAGCTGTAGCAATTTTGGATACTCCCATTTGCCTCCTCACAAGGAATAAAACGCTGAATTTTTACCTCATCCAAGTCTGTAATTTAATGAAGGAGATACTAAATTGACATTAGTAGTAATACTGAAAAATCAATAAAAACACTCTATAAATTCGAGCTTTTATAAAGAATCAATGAATCGTTGAAATATTCCGCCTTAGCGAAACTCAGGCGGCGAACATCTTTGACAATTCAGATTCTATGGAAAAGCCCACGAAAAACCTAACCCCCTTCCCGTGCCGACAAGGGGTAAAATTTAAAGTCTCTCTCCTATAAGGAGAGGAATTTAGAGAGAGGTTTTCCAGATACCGTGAAAAGTCAGGTGAGATGCTTCCACTCAGGTAAAGCTATAGCAATCCTATTTGATTTGTGAAAATCGCAACGTTGAAATCCCCGACTTCTTTAAGAAGTCGGGGATTTGATTGTTCACGAATAATTTAGGATTGCAATCTTATCAGGACTTAGGCAACTCCAAGAAATAAATTATCCAATCTTGTGGGGTGGTACTGCACCTCAGGAATAACACTGAAAGTATTTGGTGTTAGAAGTTGACAGTAGCTACCACGGTATCAGAGTAATTACCCTTAACTGCATTTTGGCCTTTCGGAATTCGACCAAAAACAGTAGTGGTTTGCAGTGTACCGTCGTCACCAGCAGGTGCCACACCTGTGCTTCCCCAAACAGTACCACGAGCTGAATCTGAGTACAGATTGTACGATAAGTAGTTGCTGCTTCCTGAACTCAGGCGACGTTCAGGGGCAGTAAGAGTACCAGTAGCATCATTTAAACCCTGATCTAAGCTAATGCTCGCTTCAGAACCAGATGTACAAAGTGTTGTCACAGTTCCAGTTTGATCTAAATCAGCACCAAAAGCAGAACTATTACCTACTATTGGATCATAGTCGCCAAAAACGACGGCATTGGTATTGATAATGCAATTAGCAACAACATTAGCTGAGACATAAAGGTTAGAAGTATTTAGAGGTGCTGCCATTGCCGGAGTAACTGAACTAGCAATTAGTAAAACAGAAGCTAAAGCAAAACGACGTAACATCATATAGTTAATTCTCCAAATAGTTGATGTACTTGCTGAAAAATTGACATCTATTGTTAATACCGTGTCCGTAAAATTGATAACACCCAACCCTAACTCTTTAGAACTTCTTTTAACTAAGACAAAGAGTGGCTTTTACGGGGTAGATTGGCAGAAAATTAAAGGTATCTGACACGGCATTAAGTAGGAATCGTACTTATCATTTCCCTGGGTCTATGTATTAAACATACAGCAATATGTAGTCTAAAAGTCCAGTAAAAACTCTAAAGTTTATAATACAATTTAGCAAGGCTAATTACGGATACCGCAGGTAAGCAAATACCAGAAATAGAGGTAGAACTGATCAATGCTGAGGGTTAAATAATTTCTGCATCTGCAATTGACGAATTTGGTCTTTATCGTCTAAATCCAGTTTTGGTTGGTAAGTAGATTTTGCGAATTTCGTCTCAAGATGGCATCACAAATAAGTAGTCGGGCAGAATATAATTACACAACGTAATTGCGTTGGCGCAGCCTTCCCGTAGGGTATGAAGCGTACTCCTTTGGAGAAGCAAGCTACGCGGTAGCGTCTCCAAGAGTTGCCAAATGAAGCTTTCGCTTCGCTTTGGATATCGCAGCGTAGCTTGCTTCTTTGTTTGCCGAGCGTCTCGTAGAGAAGGAGTACGCTTGATTATATTCCGCACCCTACCGGAAGGCTGCGCCAACGCAATGACTGTAAATTCATCATTAGACCTGAGGACTTAGGCAAACAATAGCTAAAACTCTGATTTTCAGGTAGGGGCAATTCATCAATTGCCCCAAAGCGCGTATAGTTTTGCGTAAGTCCTAGACCTCTTGCCAAAGTACCTTTCACCTTTTTCCAACTTTTGCAAGAAGTCTATTGAAAAAGATTT
Source organism: Nostoc sp. (assembly GCF_036917615.1). Lineage (GTDB taxonomy): Bacteria > Cyanobacteriota > Cyanobacteriia > Cyanobacteriales > Nostocaceae > Nostoc. The sequence continues at coordinate 17,844 of NZ_JBALCZ010000058.1, read as the reverse complement.
CTTCTACGACCAAAATCTGCAATTGCCGTTTGCCACAACAACCAAGGAAACTAAGGACAAATGAAGTTCCCTTTTCCTACTCGCCGAAAAGCTCCTTCGCCTCAAGCACCATTTAACTTACTATGTTTATTGTCCCCCAGTTAAATGGCCCACATCTGCCTGCCCTTAGGTATTATGGCAAAATCTAAGAAAAGCGCTACCCCCATCAATCTTAACGATCCACAACATTATCTTAACCGAGAGTTAAGCTGGCTAGAATTTAATGCCAGGGTGTTACATGAAGCCTGCGACGATCGCACGCCTCTTCTGGAACGCCTGAAGTTTTTAGCAATCTTCAGCTCTAATTTGGATGAGTTTTTCATGGTGCGCGTTGCTGGTTTAAAGCAACAAGTAGAGGCGAAAGTCAGCCTGTTAACTCCCGATGGTCGAACACCACAACAACAACTAGATGATATTAGGTCTACCCTCACTCCTCATGTAAAGAAACAGCATCAACATTTTGAGCAAATACTTCGTCCCTTACTAGTAAATCATGGCATTCATATCCTGAATTACATAGATTTGAATCAAAAACAGCGGACTCATCTCAACAGTTATTTTGAGGAACAAGTCTTTCCAGTTTTGACTCCCCTGGCTGTTGATCCTAGTCATCCCTTTCCTTTTATTTCTAATCTCAGTCTGAATCTGGCTGTTGTGGTCAAAAACCCAGACACCGAAGAAGAATTCTTTGCCAGAGTTAAAGTCCCCAGTGTTCTGCCACGATTTTTACCGATACCGCCGGAATTGGGAGATCAGAACAACGAAAAACCTGCCCACTGGATTGGAGTACCTTTAGAACAAGCGATCGCTCATAACTTGGAATCTCTATTTCCAGGAATGAACATTCAAGAATATCATCCGTTCCGCATTACCCGTGACGCCGATTTGGTTTTAGAAGAAGATGAGGCAGATGATTTATTGTTAGCGATCGAACAGGAATTGCGAAAACAGCGGCTGGGTGGGAGTCCAGTCCGGCTAGAAATTCAGTCCCAAACTCCTGAAATAGTGCGATCGCGATTATTACATGATTTGGAATTAACAGAAAGTGATTTTTATGAAGTAGACGGTCTTTTGGGACTGCGGGATTTGATGTCTTTTATGGCCTTGCCATTGCCGGAACTCAAAGATCCACCACGCCAATCTGTTGTACCATTACGCCTGCAACGACTCAGGGAACCAAGTTTAAATCGAGATGTCCTGGAAACGGACGAAGGAAAAGACTTTTTTGCTGTGATTCGGGAAAAGGATTTGCTAGTACACCATCCCTATCAATCCTTTTCGGCTACAGTGGTGCGCTTTATTACCCATGCTGCCTACGATCCGAATGTGTTAGCCATCAAGATGACCCTTTACCGGACTTCTGGGGACTCGCCCATTGTCAACGCCTTAATTGCCGCTGCCGAAAATGGTAAGCAGGTATCTGTACTGGTGGAATTAAAAGCGCGATTTGATGAGGAGAATAATATTTACTGGGCAAAACGACTAGAAAGAGTTGGAGTTCATGTTGTTTATGGTCTAGTGGGACTGAAAACCCACAGTAAAACCGTCATGGTGGTACGGCGGGAAAAAGACCGGATACGTCGCTACGTGCATATTGGCACAGGTAACTATAACCAGAAAACGGCACGGCTGTATACAGATTTGGGATTGTTTAGTTGCCGTGAAGAATTGGCTGCTGACATCACAGATTTATTTAATTTCTTGACAGGATACTCACGACAAAAGTCTTATCGAGAGTTGCTGGTTGCGCCTGTGAATATGCGCGATCGCTTTTTGGGACTAATTCACCGCGAAATCGAAAATGTTCAAAATGGATTTTCTGGGCGCATTGTTGCCAAAATGAATGCCCTAGTCGATCCAGAAATTATCGCTACTTTATATGAAGCTTCCCGCGCCGGAGTGCAAATCGACTTAATTATCAGGGGCGTTTGTTGTTTGCGCCCAGGACTCAAAGACATTAGTGAAAACATTCGCATAATCAGCATTGTCGGTCGCTTTTTAGAACACTCTCGGATTTATTATTTTCATAACAATACACAGGAGGAAATCTATATCGGTAGTGCTGACTGGATGCGCCGCAACCTAGATCGCCGAGTGGAAGTAATTACCCCAGTGAAAGACCCTGATATTGCCAAAGATTTGCAAGAAATCATGGGAATTATGCTCGCAGATAATCGCCAAGCTTGGGAATTACAAGCCGATGGCACTTACATTCAACGACGTCCCTATGATGATTCTCCAGAGGCTAATTCACAAAAAATTCTGATGAATATGGCATTACGCTCAACTGGTGTAGCCTCAAACCGGATTGATTAAAAAATAAGTTACTTATACCTTGATAACTACTAGCTCAAATTAGTTTTTTTTAGAAAACTTGAATTTTTTGAGAAGTTATCTAAGTTGTTTGTCATGGGTTCACACAAGTTATTCAACCATAGGATAGAGTAAGTGCTGGCACTTGTTCCCATAAACTGGAAAGGTTATTCTGAATAAATTTATCATTCCCCTGAATGTTAATGTTATCCTGTGAGCTTTCTACCTTGCGTGTTCTAGTAGTTGATGACCATGAACTGACTCGTTTAACCTTACAATTAGTTTTTTCTTGCCAGGAAAATATTCAAGTAGTAGGTTTAGCCAGTAATGGTGAAGAAGCTATAGAAATGGTTAAACGTTGCCATCCTGACGTGATTGTTCTAGATTTACAGATGCCAGTCATGGATGGCTGGAGTGCGTCTAGTCACATTAAAGCTATATCTCCGAACACCCAGATCCTTGCTTACTCCTCAGTGGAAGACGTAAATTTTCCAGGGACAAAGGCAATGTCTAGCTTTGATGACGTTTGCAAAAAAGATGTACCGACAAGTGAACTTATTGCCTTAGTTAGGCAGTTAGGTGAGCGTGCAGCAGATGGTTCACTTGCAGGATAAATGATACAGCTATGTTGCTTCGCCAACTCAGGCTTATTTCAATTCTGGGGATTTGAGGACATGATAGTACTGAGGAGCGTCGGTATAGCCTGAACTTGACGGTTAGACCGACGCAGTTTTTGATAATTTCTACTCTACCGGAATGGTTCGTCTAAATTCATCAATTAACTCATCTAGTTCTTCCAAAGCCTGATTTACGTCAACTCTCAAAGTTCCCAGGTTTGGTTGCTCAAGTAGGCTTAACAGGTACTCGCGTTTACTTTGAACTGCAACAATTCGTTCTTTTATAGTCTGTATATCCATTATTTTTTTCCTAATCTTTAACTACCTTTAAATTTAAAGTTAACTCAAAACCCAACATTCTGGGGCACTATACGCTCTTAGTAGTCCACTACACTAACTTTTCTGCCTGAGAAACTTTCCATGTCTCCCATACCCTTACTCTTAAAGCAAGTTTAGGTGCAGCGTCTGCGATCGGAGAAGTTCTGAACTAAGGAAGCCAGAAGCTCCTGACTTCTCTTTGTGTCAGTATTAACCTGGCAATTTTGAGTTGGTTGAATACTACCGCCTGGTGACGATGTTCTTCCCTAATTTGTTACTCATACCCGATGATAATAAAACTGAGGTATTCAGACTTTATACTAATTTAAGCTCATGTTACGCCAAATCTCTTTGGGAACACTCGGTTTAACTCTCGGCAGCATATTAACCATCATTGGCTTCGTCGCCTATGCTGCTAATAATGCCACACTCAATCTTGTCGGATTTTTTTACGGGATTCCTCTATTGTTGGGAGGGCTGGCGCTGAAAGCTAATGAACTTAAGCCAGTACCATTTAGCCAAACTACGGCACCCTCAGCATTAATACTGCGCCAGCAGCAAGCAACTGTTACTCAAAATAAAATTCGCAAAGACATCACCCGATATTGCTACGGTCAAGATGCTCATCTAGATACAACACTTTCTTTTCTGGGTTTGAGTCCCACAGACCAGGAACGCCCAATAGTCACAGGGTTGCGAGAAACAGAAGTTAATGGGAACTATACCCTAATTTTAGAATTTGATTCACCGCTAATACCAATTGATGTGTGGCAAAAAAAGCAGGAAAAAATGACCAACTATTTTGGTCCTGGATTGGAGATTCAAATAACGCAGCCATCTGAAAATACAATTGAGCTAGCGCTGATCAATACTCAAAAAGAGTCACTAGTCATTAGTCAATAGTCAAGAACAAAAATTATCGTTACCTAAACTCCATGCCTTTATGGCTTGTCGTTACCCACATTTTTGTAACACTCAAAGTGCAGCGCTAATCGACATTCCCCCAGAACTTAAGTTCTGGGGGAATGAAGCTCTGTATCCATTAAGCGTGGAGTGCAATATTTCACTTTCACTGGTGATGCCGACTGGCTCCCCTTAAAAAGCAATACGATTCAGTTAAGCATTTCTTTCTTCTTTTTGCGTCCTTCTCTACGAGACGCTGCGCGTTGGCGGAAGCCTCTCGTAGAGAAGGCGGTTCGTTAAAAAAATTGACTTTGGCAAAGAGTTTTAGCCTTAACTGAACTGTATTGCCTTAAAAAGGGGGAAATATAGCCATTTTGAGTAAGCCAATTTATCGGGAGGTTGGGGGGATCGAGTCTTACCCGAACCGTATTGCCTCAGATCTGACTTTGCGCTTTGCTCATACTTCTCCTTGCTTCTTCGTTAACTCATTTTCCTCTTGACTACTGACCAAAAAGTTACTTTTCTAAACGAACTGCATACCACTGCAAATATTCCCCAGGAGCAATATCTAATTTGCAACTGGTGTCAAGTAAGTATTGTGCTTGAGCTTCCACTGTATCAAACTTTTGTAAGTCAGGCGGCAAATCTTGAATTATGAGTTGTTGGAGAGTTGTTTTGAGCTTTTCTAATAACTCTGATGGGGTCAGAAATTGTTCTAGTTGATTTGTTTCTAGAACTACAAAGTGATCTTGCTGATACATTAAGGGGTCTGGCATTTTAAATATTTAGTAAATGTAAATAGGGTTTATTTTTTTTGTAATAACTTTTAGTTGTTTATGTAGTCAAAAATCTAGCGGTTTTATGTTCTGTCTGTGAAGTAATTATAGATTTAGTTGTTCAAAATATTAATCTTAATTTAATATATCTATATTTATCTAACCTTAGCTACTAAATTGCTGTCTTTCCGAAAAAATAACCTATTTTTTAATTACACTGAATATTCTGAATAGAATTGAATAAGAATTTTTACTTAATTTATTAACCCAGATTCACTTGAAAATAAAGCTTTGCATGAAGTTTAATCTAAATTTTATGTAATTATACTAAACCTCAGCAACCCTTGCCGAATAAACTAAATAAATTTAAGCCAAATGATATAAGTATTCAGTATTAGTTATCTTCTGAGTGCATTTTGGCAATTATTTTGCCTTGTTTCACTAGGTTTCTAAACTAACTACAGAACTAAATAATTAAGGTGTGCATTTGCAATTTTCAAAAAAATTGCAATTTGACTTTAACAATGGGGAAATATAAAAGTAACATCTCCTCTCATAACCATAGCCGAACAAAAAGGTAACAATTGCCTTCGTGTTCCAATTATAGATTGTCTATGCAACTTAGTTATCTACCGCTTGCTTGGCTCACTAACATTGAGCAGTCTATTGTCAAAAAACAGTTGATTGTGAAGCCAGACACACCTTTGCCGCAAATCCTGGCATTGATGAAAAGAGCGATCGCCCCCATGCGATTAAGTTGCACGGCCTTTTTCAGGATAGTCCCGCAAGTGGAAGGCAACTCATGTCAGGCATAAGCCCATCTTCTGGTTCTGAGCAACGGCCACTGATTCTAGTGGCTGATGATGACAAGAACATCCGAGTATTCTTGCGTAAAGTTATGGAAAAAGAACGTTATCGAGTCATAGAGGTCAATGATGGTAAGCAATGTTTAGATGCATACCAGACTATCAAACCGGATATAGTTTTGCTAGATGCTGTAATGCCTATGATGGATGGCTTTACCTGCTGTGAGCGCTTGCGCCAAATTGCCAAGAATAATTTAAGATCAGCCGTTGCAACCTTTGATACTAATTCCTCCCTTAACAATACTGTGATATCCAACATATGGAAGCGCACTCCCATATTGATGATCACATGCTTGGACGATGAGGAATCCGTAAACCGTGCTTTTGAGGCAGGGGCGACTGATTATGTCACTAAGCCAATTCACTGGCCAGTATTGCGCCAGCGGTTGCGCGGACTGCTACAGCAAGCGCAAGTATACAAACAATTAGAGGCAGCAAACCAAGCTTTAGAGCGCCTAGCCAATGTAGATGGCTTAACTGAGTTGGCTAATCGTCGCCGCTTTGACGATTATCTCAATACTCAGTGGATTAATCTCGTACAAAAGGAATCTCCCTTGTCAATGATTTTGTGTGATATCGACTTTTTTAAATTTTATAACGATAAATATGGCCACCCCGCGGGGGATGTCTGTTTACAAAAGGTGGGTGCTGTCTTAAGCCTTAAGGCACAAAAACATCAGGATTTAGTAGCGCGTTATGGTGGCGAAGAATTTGCTGTGATTATGCCATACACCCCTGCATCTGGTGCAGTTCACGTTGCCGAAGTGATACAAGCGGGAATCAAAGATTTGCAAATTGTTCATGACGGATCTGTGGTGAGTCAGCATGTCACCCTCAGTATGGGCGTGGCGACTGTTGTCCCCACTTGGGAATCCTCACCTTCAGATTTGATTGTGCTGGCAGATAAAGCACTCTACCAAGCAAAGGCCGGGGGGCGCGATCGCTTGATCTCAAGTTCTTAATTGTCATTAGTCCCACCCTATCTAATGCCTTGTTTGGCCAATACCTAAGAAGGATAAACTGGCAGTGTGAAGTGGAACGATGCTCCGTTATTGGGGGCAGAGTCCACCCAAATTTGACCATAATGTGCCAGGATGATGCGTTGGCATAAACAAAGACCAATGCCATAACCTTCTGTACCTTCATCCCGTTGCAGGCGGAAGTGGTTTTCAAAGATGCGATCGCGATTCTCTACAGGAATACCCGGCCCAGTATCGCCAATACTAAACTGAACTTTTTGAGTAGTGCGGTGCAATCCGGCAACGCTAATCTTGCCACCTTCTGGGGTGTATTTGATCGCATTATCCAACAAATTTACCAGCACTTGGCGGATGCGTTCTGGGTCAGCATATACGTATGGTAAGTCATTGGGAATATCCGTTTCTACCTCTTGGGATTTGGCGGTGTAGCGATCACCCAATTCTTCCAGTACATCTAAGCACAGTTTCCCTAGCTGTACTTTTTGTGGTATAATTGGAAACTCTGTATCTTTACCACGACCTACCTGCAAAAGGTCGGCAATCATCCGATCAATGATCTTAGTTTGATTGCGTGCTTGTTTTAATAGATGCGCCGTCATGGATGGTTTGAGGCGCTGGAATTGACCTGTATCTAAATTGTAGTTAGATTGGAGAGTTTCGATCGCGATCGCGGCAGCAGTTAAGGGATTACGGAGATCATGCGCCAGCATAGCAATCACTCGGTCTTTAAACTGTAGCTGCTCTTGGAGGTGATCTTTTTCCTGTTTCAAGCGAAAAATTTCGTCTGAGAGTCGGATTAGTTCGGCAGAAACAGCAACTGAACGGATAGTGGATTTGGGTAATGTTACTTTAGGATTCTCGTCTATACTTTCTTGTAAGTCTTCCTGTAATTTTAAGTAGACGTCTACAGCGGCTTGCCAGCGAGGCCACCAGTTTTTCAATTGCGCTATTATATTACTCCCAGCCAGAACCTGTCGTGGTTCCGGATGGATTTTGATTAAAGCTGGCGTTGCTACCAATTTAAAGTGTTCTGCTAAGTAAGGTTGTTGTCCAACATCGATAGTTTGAAGTTCAAAACTATACTCAGCCTGCAATTCTTTTAAGTAAGCACGTATTCGCTGTACCTGTTGTCGGGACTTTGGGCGTCCATCGACAAACAGTAACAGCTGGAGTGGAGCCTCAGAATAAATAGGCTGATCCTGGGAAACTTGCATGTAATCGTGTTTCAGCACTGGTAACAACCCGGTGACGCTTTACAGAAAGTAAAATGGACTGACGGTTGTCGATGGCCGTTGTTTTTTCTTGAATTTAATATCTATTTTAGATTTTCATACTTTATCAGATCTGCATTTTTGACATCAGACATATCTTTTTCAGCCTTTTGCCCCTTTTTGGCTAACTTCATCTCAAGAAACACCCAAGCCCCTTGAATATAAGTCTTAATTAGCCCTTAATCAAAATTTCCGCCAGAGCCAGCAGGTGAAAGGTTTAATACTATGTCAAATCGGCTAATGCAGCACCATGTCAATTCGAGTACTCGCTTTGAACAAGTGATCACCCAAGCAAACGCAGATGCTAATTGTATCTAATCTATCAGGAAGCTGTTAACTGTTCAGACTAAGTTTGTAGAGGGTTTTCTCAACCGCCAGTGCATCCGAGAAAGTGTCTTTTTTGCCTCTACCCAATCATTAGTAGGATTGGGAAAACAGTCATAGCTAACTATGTACTGTCTCTATACTTGCCAAGCGCACCCTGTGCCCAGCTTTGTCCTTTAAGAACCGCTGCCCTATCCCAGAAGAACAGGGGATGGGTTGTCTGAGGGAAAGCTTTGGATAACATAGAGGCGATGTCTACGGCGGTAAACTACGCACTTTTAGAGTCAGCACTTACTGTTTTCGAGGCTGCCAAGAAACTCTTGACTTACAGCACAAGTAGCACTTTTCCCAGAAAATCACTTTAGAGATACTAGAGAAACTGCTGCGACACTTGATTGCTTTGCCTATGACCCCAGTCGCCAATAATAACGAACTTACGCTAAGTTCCTGGAATTGCTTAACACTGGCATTTTCCAGTTATTGCCTTACTCAGCTTACCATCCTCAGATGAATAATTTCCAGAATCGATTAGAAGCCAGCGTTAGCGAACTTTATCCATTCCCCTCCTTGGGTGAGGCTAAGGGGGGCTTTAGTCTTAGTCTATCATTTGAGTTGCTTGGCGTAGGCTTTGCCCGCCGTAGGCATCGCATTACAACTAGTGCATCTGGAAGGAGATTAAAGCTTTTGCTAGCTATGCTGTTTTTTGACGAGTTCTCAATTACTTATCCGCTCCACCAATTGAATATTTCCAGAACTATCTGAAAAATTGATTCACAATTTAGAGTCTGTCACATTAATTTTGATCATTTAGTAATGGGTGGCTCTAGCCCTAATCTAAGCACTAAAGTGCTTACTACGAACTCCCTTAACTAGTCATAATCCTTGTGGTGGAGTACTAGCTTAGAGCAACCCAAATCAGAAAACTTTTATCTAGCAGGTATTCCAAATTTATTTGTGTTTTTTTTCTGAAAATGTTAGTTTGCCAAAATTTTAGGGAACTCTATAAATAAGCATGGGAATAAAACCTAATGGCTGTAAAACAAAGACAAACACGGTAGCTTTTGCTACCGTTTACTAATTTTTTGAGATATCATCTTCACCACCAGAGACATTTGCGAAGAAGACGCCGTGAGTCGGTAGTGTCTTTTTGTGATAGAAGAGGCAGAGGAACAGAAGAGCAGAGGTGACATTCGATTCTCCCCTGCTTCCCTGCTTTTTCTTTCCTAATACCCAATCCCCAACCCCATTTAATCAACAGTCTGCGCTAGGGTAAGAATTGAAACTCAATTTGTGATTTCCTGTGCTTCCCTGTAAACGTCCAGCTGTATTTCTAATTTGGGCTGTTCTACTCACTTCGTTAACAGCCTGTGCTAATAGTCCAGTCGCCAAAAACCTTGAGCAATCTTTGGCGGCAGATTCTAAGCTGCAAAGCAATCCAGTTGTCTTTGGAGAATCTCAAAGTAACCAACCGCAAGCACAGCAAAACGAATCAACAGTTCAGTTACCAGCTGATTTTCCCAAAGATATCCCACTATATTCCAATGCCAAACTCCAGGAAGTTACACCTGCTAGCGGCTCAGAAAACAGAGTCTCAACTCGTTGGTTGAGTTCTGACCCTAGCAACTTTATTGCTAGCTTTTATAACAGCCAGTTTCAAACAAATAACTGGCAGATTTTGCAACAGCCAACAGATGATGCGGGAGGTGCTTTTGAGGCACGTCGTAACGATTTGCTGTTGAAGGTTTCCATTCAGCCTAAATCAGTTACTAACGCCACACCCAATCAACCCCAAACAGCCACTGAATTACTGATTGAGTACGTACCGAATAGTATTGCAACGGCACAACCTACCCCAACTATAAGTCCTAACGAAACTACTAACGCCGTTCCTCAACCAGGCAATCCACAGTTCATTGGCCCGGTACCACCCGCAAACTTGGCAGCACAGCCACCAAGCACGGCTAATAACCAAACAACTCTTACAGCCACAACTGAATCTCAGGAATTCAACGATCTAAATAAGGTACCGCCAGAATGGCGGCAACATATCCAAGACTTAGCTGCATTAGGTGTTTTGTCTCTAGAACCAAAGGCAACTAAGAGCAACTTTACTACCACAACTAACCAGTTTGAACCTAGTAAAATCGTTACAAATCGGGAATACGCCCGTTGGCTAATTGCTGCTAACAATGCTATGTATGCCAGGAATCCAGCTAAACAAATTCGCTTGGCATCAGAAAGTACTCAACCAGTTTTTAGTGATGTGTCAGCAAAAGATCCTGATTTTCCAACAATTCAGGGATTAGCTGAAGCTGGCTTAATTCCCAGCCCTTTGTCTGGAGATTCTACAGTAGTTTTGTTTCGTCCTGATGCACCCCTAACGCGGGAGGCGTTGCTGCTGTGGAAATTACCCCTAGATACTCGCCAAGCTTTACCCTCTGCTAACTTAGATGCGGTCAAACAAACCTGGGGTTTCCAAGATGCAGCACGAATTGACCCTAAGGCTTTAAGAGCAGTGTTGGCTGATTACCAGAATGGCGAACAATCGAATATTCGGCGGGTATTTGGTTATACGACTCTGTTTCAACCCAAAAAACCAGTAACTCGTGCTGAAGCTGCTACAGTTTTGTGGTATTTCGGCACTCAAGGTGAGGGTGTATCGGCTGCTGAGGCTTTGAAATTAAAGCGAAGTTAAACCGATGTCTATGAAGGATTACGCCATTCTGTTGTGGTTAGTCCATCGACAGCATAAAAGTGGGCAATTCTCACCTTTTAGCATGTAAATTTTGCTATTTCTTTGTAATATACCTATTTTTTATCAAGAAAATATAAATCTAAGTATTTTCAGCGTTTTTACCTGTGTTTGATGAATTTTTAAGGCATAGTTAAGTAAAATAACGTAAATTAACTGAATAGACGTACTTAGTTTTGAAGTAACTCACAAGACAAATTGTTAGACTATCGCCCTTTGATTACTTTTAAACAAACTCAAAAATACTATGGATAAAACAAATATGAAAAAACAAGCTGTCGCAGCAGGATTTGTTCTATTTTCTTTCATATTGCCGACCAAAGCTTCGGCTGCGAGTTTTGATCAGCTTTATGTATTTGGCGATAGTCTTTCCGATACAGGCAATATATATAATCTTACTGATAAAGGATTCCCTCCAAACCCACCTTACTTTGAAGGACGTTTTTCTGATGGACCGAACTGGGTAGATTATATCGGAGATCAGCTAGGGTTAAAGCCTACTTTATTCACTACTATTCTTCCCACACCTTCTACCCAAGGAATAAACTTCGCTATCGGTGGTGCTAGCTCTGGTTTAGGTAATGCTGTCCTTCCCGATTCAAATTTACCGGGAGTGCTCAAACAAGTCCTTGATTTTGCTGAAACTTTGAAAGCAAATAATCAAACTGCTAATCCAGATGCACTTTATACATTGTGGGGAGGTGCGAATGATTTCCTTTTTCCTAACCCCAAAGACTCGACCAAGCCAATCAATAATATATCCGTGGCGTTGAATACTCTCATAAGAGCCGGCGCAAAAAATATTTTGGTGTTTAACTTGCCAGATTTAGGACAGCTACCAGCAGCTAAAATCAATGGTCGCAACCCTACAAGCCTTAGCAAATCGAGTAGCGAGTTTGACTTGGGTTTAGCAAACACTGTGAGCGCTTTGAACCAAAACCCGAATCTCAACATCATCTCTGTTGATATTTATTCTTTATTTAATCAGGCTAGTGCATTGGGTTTTACAAATGTAACCGAGTCTTGTCTATCTAGACCAGATATATGTGACCCAGGAAACAACAAGTTTCTTATCTGGGACGGTGTCCACCCAACCACCGCCGCTCATAAGGTGATAGCAGACACTGCACTGGCGGCGATTGAGGCTAAGTCTGTACCTGAACCCTCAATAAACTTTGGGATTTTAGCCCTTGGTGCTTTTGGTGCAGTAGGAGTGCTGAAGCGTCAACAAAAAAGGTCAGCACTTGTGTCAACAGGTCGGTTAGTTGATGCACAATTGTTTCATATAACAGTTGAAAATTAAACTAATTGTATTGATGTCGGATTACGATCACTTATTTGAAATTATTGAAGAATTAGTCATGCACCATTCTCCTAGTGGTGCAGAAGCTGAGATTAACCAGTTGTTGATCCAACGATTTGCGGCGCTGGGTGTGGAAGTCTGGTGCGATCGCGCCGATAATATTATTGCGAAAATTCCAGGGAAAAATCCAGACCGAGCGATTGCGATCACAGCACACAAAGACGAAATTGGCGCAATTGTCAAGAGTCTCGGTGATCAAGGTTGTGTGGAAGTCCGCAAACTCGGCGGCTCTTTTCCGTGGGTTTACGGCGAAGGAGTTGTAGATTTACTCGGAGATAACCAAACCATTAGCGGTATTCTCAGCTTTGGTTCCCGCCATGTTTCCCATGAATCTCCTCAAAAAGTCCAGCAGGAAGATACTACTCTCAAGTGGGAAGATACCTGGATTGAAACCAAGCTCACATCTGCTGAATTAGAAGCAGCTGGCATTCGACCTGGAACTAAAATGGTAATCGGTAAACATCGCAAGCGTCCAATTCGGTTAAAGGATCATATTGCCGGTTACACCTTGGATAACAAAGCCTCTGTTGCGATTCTGTTAGCTTTGGCTGAAAATCTGAAACAGCCAGTTGTTGATGTTTATCTGGTGGCGTCAGCAAAAGAAGAAGTGGGGGCAATTGGGGCGCTATTTTTTACTCAAAATCAACGCTTGGATGCCTTGATTGCTTTAGAAATTTGTCCATTATCCGAGGAATATCCTGTTAAAGATGGGGAAAGTCCTGTACTTTTATCTCAAGATGCTTATGGGATATATGATGAAGGGCTAAATAGACAACTGCGCCACTGTGCTAAACAGTTGGATATGCCGATGCAGTTAACGATACTGAGCCAGTTTGGTAGTGATGCTTCGATTGCGATGAAATTTGGGCATGTTGGGCGTGCTGCGTGTTTGGCGTTTCCCACACAAAATACACATGGCTATGAAATTGCTCATTTAGGAGCGATCGCAAATTGTATTGATTTGTTAAAAGCTTTCTGCGAAACTGAGTTTGAGTGATAGTTTGAGGCTTTGACTCGAATGAGCGATCGTATATCAACCCAAAATAGCTAACATGACCAAATTCGTAGTGTGTCATATTCTGCATCATCAGGGTTATCCCAGATTTTAAGCAGAACTGGTTCAGAAAGTTTTGCTGCTGCAAAGGTAAGGCTATGGTCTGTATTTTGCTTCTTCAGAGAATCAATAAAATCTTCAACTAGCAAAACTTGTTCGGGAGGTAGCTTTTGAATTTTTTCAAGTAGCCTTTGCTCTGAACTGCTATGAGCCTGCATTGTTTAGATTCTCCTAATCTTGCCTATCTATATTGGTTGCTTTATGCATTCATTATAGTTTTTGGTTGTCTCTACCGACGAAGGCGATCGCTAATTGTATCGATTGGTTAAAAACTTTCTGCGAAACTGAGTTTGAGTGATAGTTCGAGGCTTTGACTCAAAAGAGCGATCGCATATCAACCCAAAATAGCGTGAATTTTTCTGGTTGTCGAAAATGTGCGATCGCACAGCAGAATTATTCCTACTGTTGATATAGCGTGAGTTAAGATAACTTGTTCTAACCCCACTCACTTTCCTTTAGTTCCCCTTCGTCTGAATTTAATCAAGAAATACGCCATTAAACCAAAAAAGGCGGTAGCTAGAAAACTCCACAGCAAGGATAATACTAGGGGAGAAACTGGGTACTTAAAATTAGTTGGTGCGAAAGGTTTATCTATGTATTGGCTAACTACACCAGAAACTATTGCACCACCACCAAAGGCCGCACCTAGTACTTGGATGGTGCGTTCTAAAGAGCGATCGCGTTCGGCTTGTTCTATTTCTACTATGCCACGAATTGAGTCTATGGCTTTACTCAATAATTCCGAACCGTGGCGGAAATAACCTAAATCTGCACTGATTTGTTGTTGGAAGAAGAGGCAGTTTCTTTGACTGAAGATTTCTAGAAACTTGATGTTTTCACCTGTTATATCATGAATCTGCTGTAATCTCTCGGCGTAGTTAGAGGCATTAATCGCAATAGTATTTTGATATTCTTCTATATTTCGCAGCAGACGGGTGTATGTTAATGACGATTGGGGTAAAGCTTTTAGTAGGTCTTTTAAATAGGTTAAATTTACTGTTTTGGTAGATTGAGTATTATCTAATTTAGGTATTTTTTCAATGATTGTTTCAATATCGCGATAGGACAAATCTAGTTGTTTGTAAATTTGTCTACTATCTTTGTAAGCTTTTACGGCTTTAGCGCGGAAGAAAAATAAATCTACTAATTCTCGATAGCATTGATTAAATTTATCATCTGCTTGTTCGTCGGCAAATAACCAAATTAAAACGTGCTGATAGTTAGACAGTTGACTAAATAAACCATATTCAAATATGGGACTGCCAAATAATTCACCTTGGCGATTCAATTGCGGTAGAAGATAGTTATCAGGAAATACAGATTTTAAACACTCGTTTGCTATTTGTTGGATAATTTTTTTTCTTTTGCACCTGTTAACCAACCAGTAATTAGCAGAGTTTGACCGATTAATAAAGGATTATCTTTAACGGTAAGACAGTTGTCTGGATTTAATTTACGTAGAAATGAGATATCTACATCATCTGTATGATTGTTATTTTCTTTTTCTGGACGACGTAGATTTAGCCATAAACTGTAGCTGTCGTAAAGTCGTAAAGGATGAGCAAAACCTTTAATTAGTAAGTTTTGATTTTGGTCTAGGGTAATACCGTCAAAAGAGACAGAGTAGTTATCATCGATAACTTCTGTCTCTTTGAGTAAATCTACACGAGGGCTATTTGGTTCTTTATTTACATCAATACGCTGGTGGAGATGTAAATCTTGGTGTAAGGTTATGTCAACTATTTCATCACCAGTGTTCCAAAGAAAGTTTTTATCTGTTGGTGTTCCGTCAATATTGGCGCTTTTATAAAGTTGAAAGGCGAATAAATGAATATTAGGTGCATAGATTTTCATGGTTGATGAGACTGATTTATTTTTCTTTGGTGCAGTTTTTGAATTTCGTCTTGCACAACTCTGTAACGATTTTCTTGAGTATTTTCTTGAATTTCTGGCTTGGTTTTACTAACTTTCTCTATTTCTCGTTCTTCAATTAGTACAGCGTCTCTAACATCTTCATATTCAATATACCAATGGCGAATTGCTTCGGAAAATGAATCTGGTGGTTGGGCTTCTAATTCGGCAAGTTCTTTTTGTAGTTCTGGAATGGCTGTAATGGCTTCTGATGAGAAAACATAATCTTGATTTCGCACA
The DNA here is from genome assembly GCF_036917615.1 of Nostoc sp. Classification (GTDB taxonomy): domain Bacteria; phylum Cyanobacteriota; class Cyanobacteriia; order Cyanobacteriales; family Nostocaceae; genus Nostoc. The sequence continues at coordinate 2,057 of NZ_JBALCZ010000058.1, read as the reverse complement.
ACTTGGGTAAATGCTTGAATGAGTTTATCGGCTTCCATTGGTTTATTTTTGTGTTGATTGCATATTATTGTATTTGATTTTGATGGGCAATGAGCAATTGCCTATTGTTTATTGCCTAAAACAGGTGATATAGCACCAAATGCTGCCCAGAATTCTGGCTTTTTAAATGGCTGTTGTTCTGGTTTGTATTGCTTATTTAAATAATCTATAATTGGCTGTTTTTTTGCTAGTTCCATTTTATCTAGACCTTGAAGCCAATATATTATTTGTGTTTGATTAGCTTGACGTAGCCATTGCTGGGTATGATTAAGTGCTAAAGGCATATTATATTGATAATTAGGCAAAAGCTCATAAAATTTAATCATTAATAAAGCTGTGTGAAAATCACTCACTGCCCAGAAGCTACTAATAATATTGGCTGCACCAGCACGAATAAAGCCAGTTGTCAAACCTATATATTTATCAAAATCAATAAAGCCTGTCTCGCAAGCAGAAAGACAAACAAGGCGGCAGTTATTTAAGTCGAATTGAAAGATATCTTCTAGGGTGAGGCATTTATCTAAATCTATTGCTTTTTCGTCATCAACTCGTAGGTAGCGAGATGAGTTGCTATAAGCAGGAATTTCAGCAATCACTGCATCGGCTAGCTGTAAGCCTGATTTGAGAGGCAAACCAAAATTAAAATATCCATGACAAGAAAAGTGTAGCCATTGAGAATTGGCGAGATTTTGATTTGTTGGTTGTGCTGTTAATGCTGTTTTGGTGGCTTGGTGATGTTTGAGAATTTGCTGGGGTTGAAAGCCTGCGGCAATTGTCTCAACTTCGATATCGGTAAATTCTAAATCATTTGTAGGATTTTGAATAGCAAAGAGGTAACTTTGTTGATTTAACTGTGAATCATCTAGTTTTTTAGCTTTGAATTGAGTAAACCGCAACAGCTGACAACTAGGTGCATAACTCACACCACCAGGAAATCTATCAAATAAATACTCTGGTGTTGAGGAGTCGTTAGCAGATAGGGGAATAGCGTGGAAAGATAAGAGGTGTAAATAACGATGGGGAATAAGAATTAACTTGTCGCAATCAGAGGGAATGAGGGAAGCTATTTGATTGAGATGGAGGATTTTAGTTAGCTGAATAAGTAGATCGCTTAACTGAGAACGCCACTTTGGTTTATCGCTGCCGTAAAGCTGGAGGTAATTATCAATCAAATTTTCCAGATTTTCTAAGTCTTGTTGCTTGGATTGCCAGATGATCAATTTGTTGTCAGTGATGATGAAAGCGCGAAAACAATCAGTGAAGATATACCACTGAACGATCGCAGTTTCGTTGTCTAAAAGGTTTTGAATTTCTCCAAAGTGGATGCTGTTAAGAATTGAAGACAGATTTTCTTGATTTGCTGATGCTGTTTTGGTTAACAGTTCGACTAAATTGCGGGTTTTGCTACGTTCAATATATTCTATTGCCTCAGTGTCTTTTGCTAATGCTAGGCAAACTTCTACCATGCGTTGATAAAGTTGATTCCATTCTTCTGCTTGTTTGCGCCTAGCTTCTTCGCCAGAAACAATTGCAAGCCGCAAAGCTTCCACTGTTTCTATTGCTGCAACAAAGGTATTGTAAGCTGAGTTAAACTGGTTTTCGTCTTGGTATAACCTGCCGAGATTTAACAAAGTTCCTGCATGGTATTGAGGAAAGGCGCTCAAGGTTATAACTTCGAGTGCTTGATTAAAAGCAGCGATTGCACTTTCAATATTCTCGGCTCGTTCTCCTAATATTCTGTTACGGTAAGCTTCCCCCAGATTATTTTGCGTCATTGCCCAATTTACTGGAAAGGCGCTTTTGGTTGTAACTTCGAGTGCTTGATTAAAAGCAGCGATGGCTTCTTCTATATTCTCGGCTCGTTCTCCTAATATTCTGTTACGGTAAGCAATCCCCAGATTATTTTGCGTCGTTGCCCAATCGACTGGAAAGGCGCTTTTGGTTGTAACTTCGAGTGCTTGATTATAAGCAGCGATGGCTAATTCAATATTCTCGGCTCGTTCTCCTAATATTCTGTT
>NZ_JBALCZ010000057.1:0-157095 GCF_036917615.1 Nostoc sp. | reverse complement strand
AAGGAAACTACAGCACACAACGTATTAAATTTAACTATAATCGAATTGGTTAAATTTTCGTTACATAGTTAAAAATTTTCCCGCCGATTTACTTAGTCTATACTTCTCAAAAAATAAACTCACTCAAATTAGCGTTGTCAAAAACTCATCTGGCAGCATTGCCGGAACTAAAGAAACCACAAAATCGGGTGTGTTTCGCGTCACAATTATTTCTAAACCTGTCGTAAGCGCCGCAGCACTCGTTACCGCATCCTCAAAATCCTTAATTGGGCTATTTAAAGCTTGCCGAATAACTTCATCTGTCACGCTGGCAACTTGAAGGTGCTGCAATAACTTTGCTAATAGTTCACGCGCTACTTCATTACCAACTTTACGACGCAGAATATAGAAAATATTGGTTACTGCATGACCTGAAACATAACCTTGTACTTGATTCTGCATTACTGTATTTAATGCTCGTGCAGAAGCTACAATAAATGGTTGACGCTGTGCCAAAATATCGAGCAACACATCGCTGTCGAACAACACTCGTTTCAACCGTATTTCTCCTCTAAATAATCCACATAATTTTCTGTCGGATTTTCTTCTCCTAGCTGGATTACACCTATTAAACTCTGAGTCCAGGGGTCAAGGTCAGTTAAAGGTTCTAAGGTTGGACTGCCAGTAATAGACAATAGGGTTTCTTGTTGAGTCACATCTTTTTCAATCTGTTTATCCCAGGCTGCTGGATAGAATTCCGTAAACCAGGCATGAAAAGTAGCCAGACCCTTTGGTGAAAATACACTAATATCGGATTCGACATTTATAACCTGCTTGTCGTTTAAGTTTAATTCCTTCTTTTGTTTCTCATTTATTAAATCTCCACATAATTCTAATGCGAAAAGAAGGCTGTTCTGAAGTGTTAAATTTCTCCTTAATTCTTCTTTTTTATCCGGGGATGCTGTATAGAATTCTGTAAACCAGGTATGAAAAGCAGTTAGACCCTCTGATGATAGTTGACTAATAGCGAATTCGACTTTCCATTCCGCTAACAATTCACGAACCAAAATGTCAAAATTATGTACAACTGGCAAAGTTAGGTTTTCAATATATCCGTGAGCAAGACGATTACGAACTTCAAAACAAGCTTGAGCAAGGTCAAATTGAGAGATTGATAACTCTCCCAAAGAGTACAGATGTCTTAGTAATCCTATGACTGGGAAACGTTCAATAGGAATTGACACATCAATTGCTCGCTTTCTTAAAGCCCCCTCAAAAATCCTCCAAATATAAAGAAAAGCAGGTTCAATTTCATTATTTTCAATAAGCTTATGTGCTTGGTCAAACCGATCAGTTAGCTCTTGCCATGAAGGAAGTTGTTCCGATGTTCCAGGTAATGACTTAGCTTCTATATCTTCAAGAGTTACCAATAAAAAATGCCAACCTGGATGCATATTAACTTCTTCTGCTAAAGTCTGTAAACGCTCCACAGAAATTCGGCTCAAGCTGGTTCTTATTTCGATTACTAAACCTGAGTTATTCTTAGTAGCAATCATATCTGGTTGGTAGTTATCCAAATTGAAGGGTAATTCATCCGTTTTTGGTTTAATCAAAACTTGAAATCCTTCATTAACATACTTATCTGTCAGAGATTTTATCTTCTCATCATGTAGAGCTTTAGTATTGTTAATCATAAGTATTTTTCCAGTGGTTGAGGTTCACTAACTTTTACATAAACACACTCTTTACCTGTGATGACAGCACGCTGTAATAAGGAAGGTAGACTTTTAATCTCAATCGGATCAGACAGAAACCGACGATGACTATCTACATCTGATACTAAACTATCATCTTCAAAAACTAAGTCTACAAGTGCATCCTGAATTGGCTTGATAATGTTGTCGATGTCAGCCGGAAACTCATCACAAAGATAAACTAGCGTCAGTTGTAGATCACCTTCTTTAATGGGACTATTATCTTTCCAAACCTTTTGGGCTTCAAGCCGCACATAATTCTTCCATGCCTGAAGATTTTCTTTTTTCTTTGTCTGTAACGATACAGGCCGTCTGGGAATGAGAAATTCAAAAGATATTATTCGCATTCCAAGTGCATATCTTGATAATTAGTTAACAAACTTATAGCAATTTTAACAGATGACTCCTGATATGTTGGGCATATCTACACTTATACAATAGGTACATGCGAGTTAATTTTATTTGTACCTACCTACTTAACATTAGGCAGGAAATACATCCTTAATCAGTTCAGCCTCTATGAAAAGACCAAAATTCCCGACCTTTTACAAAAGTCGGGAATATATGTTTATCACGAATGACTTAGGGATGCTATCTGACCAAACACTTTGACTGCTGCATAAGTTAGGAGTTCTCCCCATCTCCTTCATCTCCCTCTATTCTGACTGAATCGGATTGTCTCTAGGGTTAACCAACCTCAGCAGTTTTTGCTTAATTTGAGTATCGAATACTTCCCATTTCATTTTCGCATAGGCGGAATTTTCGTTGCTACCAGATAAGAAGCCCATTGGAATTTCAAAGCCGCCTGCGCTTGTCCTTCCACCACCAAAAAACCGCCCGGCGCTATCTTGCCCAAAGGCTTCTTTAATGAATTCATCAGGATCAAGGGTAAGTTTGGTGGTTCTCAGGGAGCCGATGACTATTTCTAGTTCTTCGTCTTCATCGTGAACAATGCCATAAACTACGGCAGTGTGGACGTTTTCTTCGGTGACGAGAAAATCAGCCGCTTGGGGGATGGCATCGCGGTCATCGTAGCGTAGGTAACCAACACCAGCAATGGAAAAGTTATTTTGAACGATGCGGTTTTTGAGCGATCGCTCGATCACATCCATTACCCGCTTGGAACAGTTCGCCTGTAAAATGGCGTTCAGCAGTTGGGCGTCATAAAATCGGCTTAAATACGCAGCTGCCATAAAGTCTTCTTCTTGCGCTTGCATTAGCCGATTTGTATCCGATCGCAAGCCGTGCATCAAGGCAGTAGCGCATTTGACGTGTTGATTTATGCTGGTATCTAATGCTAGTAATCCCGTTTGCAGGTATTGAGTAAAAATTGTTGCCGTCGCTCTTACATAGGGACGGATATCCTCAAACTCTGATTGGAGATCACCTTGGATACTGTGATGGTCGATGAGGACTACTAAGGGAATTCCAGCCTGCTGCACCGCTGAGAGTAGCTGTGAAGTGGTTCCCTGGTTATCAATTAATACAAAACCTTGATAAGATGACAAATCTTTGGTTTTCAAGGTTTGCGGCGTCCAGCGTTGGATAGGTAAATTAGTCAGCCTCACCAAGGCAATATTCTCTTGATGGCTCAACGCGCCAGCATAAATGATTTCACATTTGATATCATATTGCTGGGCAATTAACTGGTAAGCCCAGGCACAGGAAAGGGCATCAGGGTCAGGAAAATCTTGCAGAATTACCAGTTGGCGATCGTGTCGGTGTGCCAGAAGGGTTTTTTGCAGTTCTTCTGACTTTTGTTGTGCCAGAGAATTACCACGGTGACTGAGATATATAGCTCCTTCACCTACCGATGGCGGTAATGACGGACTCTTAAATGTAACTTCCACTGGCGCTTTCTCGATTTCAGGTTCCTCTGGGTTTGGCTCTGTAGTCAATGACAAACTCTCAAACTGAGTAACGGGAGAATTCAAGTACATAGGGAACTTTTTTAAAGTGTGAGGCTCCTTTAATTCAGAAATACTACGATCAGCAATTCACTGAATTTGGCCACATTATTATGATCTTCGCAAAAATATCAAGACATTGCACTATACATCTAAGTATATTTTTTATCAGTGACAGCGCTCAACATCAACTAATATTTCAGTAGAGGCTGTATAGGTGCTGGAAACAAGGAAGTTTAGTATATCGGACTGGATCTGGCAGCATAAATCTGTTTTAGGAGCTTTTTTTCTCTTCCGTAAATTGAATAATCGAAATTTTTATCTGACTTAGGGTATACTTTCTATCTTATACTTTGGGGCTAGTCTTTGATATTTGAAATATTCTTATGCTCATACTCTCATTCTTGTGACTATTGAGCAATTAACAATTATTTTTGATGAACAACGCGTGTTTCATATCCCCTTTGAAACTTCTGATAATTCCGGGAAGATGGGGAGCAAAAAGGAAACCCCATACACAAGTGTAGAGGCTTGAACGTTGACCAATTGCGCCTGTCTACCAGACGCGATCGCGTTCGTTGCAAGCCATAGGATTGCCAATTTAACAATCCATAACTCAAGTTATTGGCACTTTCCAAAGGCAAGAGGGCATCTCTTATTTCTCCTCTGCCGCTCTGCTTCTTTGCTCAAAGACCTATAACATACTTTTGCCACTCTGTGTGCAGTCCACTTTTAAGATGTTTGCTGACCTCGAAATAGAGACTGCTATAAGGTTGGCGGGGGGGATGACGCAAAGGCATATGAGCTTCGTGGGGAGTGCGACTACCTTTTTTGACATTGCAACGGACACAAGCGGTGACAATGTTTTCCCAGGTATCGCCGCCGCCGCGCGATCGCGGTATTACATGGTCTAGGGTCAACTCATCCCCTGTGTAACCACAGTATTGACAGGCATGACCGTCACGGTGCAATATATTTCGGCGAGTCAGAGGAATTTCTTTATAAGGAACACGTACATAATGACGCAACCGGATCACGGTCGGCAACGGGAAATCCGCATAAAGGAATTTACCGTTGTGTTCCACGCGTTCTGCTTTGCCCTTGATTAACAGAACCGCAGCGCGACGCCAGCTCGTTATATTGAGAGGTTCGTAAGAGGCGTTTAAGACTAAAACCTTCCCCATTTATCTGCGCTCAGGGTATTAGCTTTACATAAATGTTAACACAAATACACCCTGCTAGGGAGATGAGAATAAATTATACTTTCGGGAGAACTCTAAAATTAAGTTCTGAGTGAGGAGTTAGGAGTTTGGAAGTAAAATTTATTACCTGACGCCAAGAGGCTTACCGGAGGCTAACGCAATCGCGCAGCGTCTGGTAGAGAAGAACGCAGCCAAAAGTTGAGCGCTAATATTTACTTCTAACTCCCAACTCATAACTCTTAACTTTTACTTTAATAACGCAACATCTTGTATCAATTCCAATATGAAGGGTAAACTTCCTATTTAATCTGATCTCGCTTTCAGGAGCGTGTATAGATAGATAGCTTGGAAGTTTAGCCGTAGTGCGATAGGAGTCAGTACAAATGTTAAGTCGTAAACAAATCCCTGGTGTAGTTCCTAATCAGCAGTGCGACACCTATGCGTGGTTTTCGCAACGAGCCTGGGTAGAAATTGATTTAGGGGCGTTGTCGTACAATGTACAGCAATTAGTGCAGTTTTTATCGCCGCATACCCAGTTGATGGCAGTAGTAAAAGCTGATGCTTATGGACATGGAGCGGTAACAGTCGCCCAAACTGCAATCCAATCGGGAGCTAGTTGGCTGGGAGTCGCTACAGTTCCAGAAGCTATTCAATTGCGAGAAGGCGGGATTCAAGCCCCCATTTTGATTTTAGGGGCAACTCATACACCAGAGCAGATTCATGCGATCGCCCACTGGAAACTTCAGCCGACACTCTGTAGCCCTAAACAAGCTTTGGTATTTTCCGATATCCTAAAATCGATGAATTATGGTTCCCCTATCCCAGTACACATCAAATTAGACACGGGAATGTCTAGGTTGGGAACTAATTGGCAGCAAGCTGGTGAATTTGTGCAATTAGTGCAGCGCTTACCACATCTTTCCATTGCCAGTATTTATTCCCATTTGGCAACAGCAGATGATCCTGACACCACGGCAATGGAAGAACAGCATAAACGATTTGAGGAAGCGATCGCCCAAATCAAAGCAATGGGAATCCAAGCGCCCTGCTTGCACTTGGCAAACTCAGCGGCTGCACTCACAAATCCGGCATTGCACTACGACATTGTCCGAATAGGTTTAGCTGTTTACGGACTCTACCCAGCGCCGCATTTACAAAATGCGATCAATCTCAAACCAGTTTTGGAACTTAAAGCACGAGTTACCCAAGTTAAAACAATTGCCGCAGGAACAGCTGTTAGCTACGGTCATCAATTTATTGCCCCGCGTGAACTGCGCCTCGCCGTCGTGGGAATTGGCTATGCTGACGGTGTTCCTCGCAGTCTTTCCAACAAAATGCAGGCGTTAATTCGCGGTCAGCGGGTGTCGCAAATTGGGACAATTACAATGGATCAGTTGATGCTGGATGTGAGTGCCATACCCAATATCCAAGAAGGAGAAGTAGTCACCTTACTAGGGCAACAGGGAAAAGAACAAATTTCAGCCGACGATTGGGCAGAACAATTAAACACTATTTCTTGGGAAATTCTCTGCGGGTTCAAGCATCGTCTGCCTCGTGTTGCAGTCATGTAATTGGGTATGGGGCGTAGGATATTAATTTCTCCCTTGTCCCCCATTTTTCCTTTCCATAAATAATTTATTATGGTATTATGATAAACTGATGCGGATATGGCGGAATTGGCAGACGCGCTAGATTTAGGTTCTAGTTCCGAAAGGAGTGAAGGTTCAAGTCCTTTTATCCGCATTTTTAATTTTGCGATCACTCAGTTATTTGATAAACGCTGGTTTGCTTTACAGAATCTGCTGCGTTACACCACCTAACACACCCTAAATATTTGAGATAAATTTAAGATTAATAGGATTTATGCAATCGTGACGAAAAACCAAGCCTTTGCGATTATTTCGCTTCTCTACGAGAGGCTGCGCCAACGCTCGTAATGACGTAAAATCGTAGTCCGTGCGTAAGTCCGGATTATTTTCTCTATAAATTCAGCCTTTGATTTTCAAAAAAAATTAGATCGTTCCGCTTCGCTACACTCAAAAAGGGTAAAGAAAATAAGAGCAAAGGGCTAAAGAGCTAAACTGTAAAGGGCTAAAGAGTCCTCACAACGGCGCAAACTACACGAAAACCAATACTGTTGCCGCGGATGTCGCGCGAGTAGGTGATGTAGCGAGACGCGGAACGGCAGACTTCAGGATTGTTACCCCAGGAACCGCCCCGCCGCGTGTGATATTGATTATCATTATCTATCCATGCACCGCCCCGCCGCGTGTGATATTGATTATCATTATCTATCCATGCACTTCCATCTTTAGGCGCTCCTTTATAGCTCTCATGCCAACTATCTTGACACCACTCCCAGACATTCCCGTGCATATCGTATAATCCAAAGGCGTTGGCTGGAAAACTGCCTACTTCTATAGAAGCGTAAGTAAAATTTCCATCGTAGTTGGCTAACTCACTTGTAATCGTCTCGCCAAAATTAAAGGGTGTCGTTGTTCCTGCACGACAGGCATATTCCCATTCAGCTTCACTAGGTAGACGATATTGCTTGTTTGTATATTCGGAGAGGCGATCGCAAAACTCAACTGCATCGTTCTCAGATACTTGCTCTACTGGTCGTTTATCTCCCTTGAAATAAGATGGGTCTGCTTTCAGATCACGATTAACTTTGGGTAGTGCTGCTACTCTTTTCCATTGCGCTTGGGTAACTGAGTATTTACCCATCAAGAATGATTGAACCGTCACTTCATGCTGAGGTTTTTCCCAATCACTTCCTTCCCCGAATGGTGAACCCATCATGAATGTGCCATCGGGAATATACACCATTTCCAAGCTGACACCATTTCCTAAGTCTTCGGTGAAATATTGGGCTTTACTTCTGTCTCGTTTCACCTCTTGACCATTTGCATTTACCTTCACCACCTCAAACTGAAAAAACTGTAGTTCAGCTTGATATGCTGTAGGTGCTGGTTCAGAAACTACTGATCTATCTTCCCTTGGTAAAGTAATAACTTCAGTAATTTTTGGAGGTACAGAAGACTCTCCAAGTCGCTGGGCAATTCTAGAAAATGCCTCAATTGCTTGCATATCGGAACCCCTAGCAGCCACATTCACGCGAATCCATAACTGTCTGGCTAATTCCCACTCTCCTTTGACTTCCGCTTCAAAAGCGTCATTTTTTATCGTGGTAATATCATGGAGAGTGGCATAATCAGGCAACAAAATTAAGTGTAATTTGGTGGCTGGTTCGGCGATCGCATAGGGATGTTGTGGAGTTTTCCGGTGCGCTTGATTTATTTTGGGAACTCTCCATTGTAAATATCGCTCCAGCCTTTCTACTGTGGCACAGTTTCCTTCACCTGCTATCCTCAACCCTTCTAACAACGCTTGGGTAAATGAGCCGTGTTGCAACTGCTCAATTTCATAAGACTTTTGACTGGGACTGCAAGAGTAAAAGGTGACTACTCCCTGATGTTCTTCACCAATACCCTTTCCTCGCCTGCTTCCCTCATCGCGGCAGGCATCTAAAAACAACACTACATTATCTGCTCCACTACGGCGCAATCTTTGGGTAACATAATCAACAGGGATTGCCGTATGTTCTACATCGCCTGGGTCGCTATCCATCAGCATAAGATAGTCTCGATCAGCTTCACGACAACCGTGGCCTGCAAAGAAAAACCAGAGATTATCCTCTGGTGCCAATAGTGGGTTTTCAAAGTTTACCCTTAAAAACCGCCGCAAATTACCGTAAGTAGGCTGAGTGGGAATATGTGTTGGAGAGGCGGGAATTGGGGGAGAATCCTCTGTAAACAGAAACACTCTGTCAAACCGCACTTCCTTTTCAAACCAATCGCGCATAGCAAGGGCATCAAGTTTGGCGTAGTTTAAGTGCTGAAGATTGTTGTACTGATTAATGCCGATCGCGATCGCCCAATTTTTAGCCATTTCTGCGTTGGTGTTGACTAATCTCTTCTTCTCTATTGCAAGTTTACGTGTTACTACTGAATAATAGTAATGCACTGTCATGCAGTTCGATAGTCTAGAACTAAAAAATAATTGCCTGCCATGACCAAACCTCAAATTGTCGTCAGAATTCCCCCGTATCTTCTAGAAAAGCTTAACAACTACGCTCAACAGACTGGCACATCTAAAACTGAGGTAGTAGTTGGCGCTTTGGCGCACTATTTAGGATGTGTTGAAAATTTACCATTAAATCAAAGAGTTGCCGAACTCGAAGCGAGAACGGCGGTGCTAGAAGCTTTGGTAAAAGCTAGTTAAATCAAGAATAATTTCAATAATTAAATTTATGTCAGCAGAAAATTCCACCCCAAAAACCATCTGGATTATTACCGAAGAAATGGCTGAAACATCAAGTACCACCAATGAAACATTCAGAAATATTGGAGCAAGAAGCAGTGGAGATAGAGGAGGACGACTCGGAGTTGAAACCACTGAAGAAATAGTTGTGAGTCGAAAAAAAGACGAAATAGTAATTACTAGACACAAAGTAGAGGTAACTAAACTAAAGCAAGAAATGAAGGGGTTTCTGGAAGCAATGCGGGAAATGCTTGATGAAGCTGACCAACCCGATTCTAAGATGCAGCTTAATGAGGTGGAACTCTCAGTAGAAGTCAATGGCGAAGGACAAATCAGTTTGTTCGGGATTGGTGGTGGTAAAGCCGGGGGAAAAGGAGCGATGACTTTTAAATTCAAACGGAAATAATTGGTACTTGAATATGGGAAGGAATTGGGCGATTGTTGTTGGGATTAATCACTATGAGAACCTGCGATCGCTAAACTTTGCCAAGCGAGATGCTTCTGTGATGGCAACTTGGTTTCAACAAGAAGCCAGATTTGATCGAGTTTTCCTCTTCACTGACGATTCTCCCCCAATTGCAGCAAATTCACCAATTCCCACTCAGCCGACTTTCGGTCATGTGCGGAGATTCTTACGGGCACAGTTTGAGAATATTCAACCACCTTTATTAAAGCCAGAAGATAATTTATGGTTTTTCTTTGCAGGTCATGGCAATCGATATAAAGATCAAGATTATTTAATGTTCTCAGACAGTGACCCAGGGGATGTAGAACATACTGCTATTTCTGTTGATTTTATAACTCAAAGACTACGCCGCAGTGGTGCTGATAATGTGGTGTTGTTTTTGGATGCTTGCCGAGATGAAAGTAGTCGGGGGGGATTGGGAATTGGTGAGCAAAGGCATCAAGGAGTTATTACCTTTTTTTCCTGCACACCTAACCAAAAGTCTTGGGAGATTGAGGAATTACAACATGGGTCATTTACCCATTCCCTATTAGAAGGATTGCGACTACAGGGAGAGGCTAATTGTGCCACAGTAGAGCGTTTAGCACAATATTTAGGTTATCAAGTTCCCCATCTGAATACTCGCTATGGAAAGCCTGCACAAAATCCTTATCTCCAGGCAGAACCGCCCTACAAAATGTATTTTATTTTATTAGAGCAAACTGCCACACTTAGAGACGTAGAGCCATTAAAATATCAAGCTTCTCAAGCTGAAAACAGAGGTGATTTATCATTAGCAAAACAATTATGGGTGAGAGTGTTAGCTGTATCCCGTGGTGATTGGGAGGGAATTGAAGCTATTGAAAGGATTGCTGTGCGTCAGCGAGGAAACTTGCAACAGATAAGCCCAACTTCTGATAGCAGTGATTCGTCAAGCGGAGGTAGATCGGTAAGTTCTGAACCAGTGCAAAAATCATTTGTTCAAAAGCAAAAAGAACACCAGCAGAATTTAGTTCGCTATGAGCAAGCATTCTTAAAAGAAATTAAGCGACAATATCCCCTCAGTCAAGTAACTCGTAGTGAGTTGAACCAATTGCAGCAATCTTTGCAAATTAGTAACGATGAAAGGGAGCAAATTGAACAGCCAATTCTTGCTAAAAAGGATACAGAAAATCGGAAACGTCAGCAAGAAGAAGCAGAGAGATTACAGCGGCAGCAAGAGGCAGAACGGCAGAAGCAGCAAGAGGTAGAAAGACGCCGACAGCAACAAGAAGCGGTAACAACAAATGGTACAACCCCAGCGAGAATAACCAGACAAAAGTTTTTACAATGGGTTGGCTTTGGAGGAGCAGGTTTGCTGACAGCAGTTGTAGGTCGTGAAATTTTTAAGAGTCAATCATCGACACCTAAATCTACTAATCAACCTGCTAATAAATCGACAACTATCTCTGTAGCTGAACCTAAGTATATTACCCCTACTGAAGGAGGATCTAAAACATTTGGATTACCCTTGTGGACAGTTAAGTTTGAAACGGTAACGGTAGATAAAAAGGGACAGGTAATTAAAAGAGATCCTAACAAGCAAGCTAAGTTCTTTAAGGAGGACTTAGGCAATGGTATAACTCTGGAGATGGTTGAGATTCTTGGAGGCTCCTTTAATATGGGTTCGCCACCCGGTGAAAATGGTCGAGCCGTAAGTGAAGAACCACAGCACATTGTAAATGTGCCTGCTTTTTATCTGGGCAAGCTTGAAGTGACTCAAGAACAATACCAGCAAATAATGGGCAGCAATCCTTCCTACTTCAAGGGAGCAAAACACCCTGTAGAGAGCGTGTCCTGGAATGAAGCAGTAGAATTTTGCAAAAAGCTGAGTCAAAAGACTGGGCGCAAATATCGTCTACCTTCGGAAGCTGAATGGGAGTATAGCTGTCGCGCAGGAACGACAACACCATTTTACTTCGGCGAGACGATTATAACTGAGTTAGCTAACTACGATGGAAATTATACTTACGTTTCTGAACCAAAAGGAAAAAAACGTGGAGAAACAATAGAAGTAGGAAGTTTTCCACCCAACGCCTTTGGATTATACGACATGCACGGGAATGTTTGGGAGTGGTGTCAAGATACTTGGCATGACAGTTATAAAGGAGCGCCTAGAGATGGAAGTGCATGGATAGAGAATGATAATCAATATCTAATGTTGCGGGGCGGTTCCTGGATCGACTATCCTAAAGACTGCCGTTCTGCGTCCCGCAACTACCTCAATAGGGCGGAGCGCGGCAGCATCATCGTCCTCATTATTGGTTTTCGTGTTGTCTGCGCGGTTGGGAGGACTCTTTAGCCCTTGACACTTTAGCTCTTTTACCCTCTGCCCTTCTTTCCTTTACCCTTTTTGAGTGTAGCGAAGCGGAACGATCTAATTTTTTTCAAAAAACAGAGTTGATCAAATTAGGATTGGGGGCTACTGTGGCAATCCTAATTCGGGTTTTTTGTATGAATCGGAATTTCCTGACCTTTTATCGCGCAAACTTTTTGGACAACCAGAAAAATTCACCTGGAGACGCCGATTAATTTCATACCTTTTTTTGGTATATTTATTAGCCATTCTAAATTAACCTGAGTTCGGGATAATAAATCCTCAAAAGTCTTGATTTCTCATTGTTTGGTCTAAAGCTCTGTTTGAATCTATTATCAATAAGGTATATTGTTGAGATTAGGCTCATTTGTGAACCTTATTAACAAAATGATTCCACTTTAATCGCTTCTTTTATCACTTAGAGTTTTGCTCAGTCATTACAGAATAAGCTTTTTAGCTTCTGGCTTAACCCGAACTCAGGTTAAATTATGTTTTATTTTTGTCAGTAAAGTCAGTATTATTCCTGTGGTCAAATTGAAGTTACTTGATGGAAAGTAGCTTCATCTAGTCCTTAGCTAGTTAAAGACTAGATTTTACTTAAGTGTAAATACAGAAGTTCAAATATATTACCGTCAATAAAATCAGTATTATTCCTGTGGTCAGATTGGGGTTACTCAATGGAAAGTGGCTTCATCTACTCTTGGCATTTTTATGTCTTATTCTCGAAAGATGTTTATAAATCTCAGTAACAGTAAGTAAATTAATCACAATTTACGAATTTACTAAGATTTGCTCATCTGAAAATAACGCTACTGTCGTTGAGTTTCACCACAAACCTATATGTAAACTGATGTAATTTAAAATACAAAAGTTGGATGCCTTTTACTTGATTTCAATTGTGGAATAACTCTGCACGAATTTAGCTTACACATATCGAACTTAGCTGAAGTAAAAGCAAAATGAGCACAACTCCTATAGGTAGCTACAGGTTGTTCCAGAAACTACATCCGCTATCTCTGTTGGCACAATTAACCAGTCGGCGTGCTACAGGTTGCTTAAGCGTATTTACCGGGATAGTTTCTTGGTCAATCTATCTAGAGGACGGTAAACTTACTTATGCCTCCTATTCAGATAAACTATTTGAGCGCCTTGACAGTCACTTGCGACGCTTGAGTGAGCAAATTCCTGCTCTCAACAGCGCCACTCGCGTGCAGATGCGGCTGATGTTTGAGACGAAGAATGAACATCAATCAATACCAAATGCGGATTACCAAGCTATTTGTTGGTTAGTAAATCAGGACTATATTACCTCTGTCCAAGCAGCAAGCCTGATAGAGGAATTGGCAAAAGAAGTGCTGGAATCATTTCTGTGTTTAAAAGAAGGTAGCTATGAATTCAGTCTAGAAAAATCTTTGGATGAACTACCAAAGTTCTGCCGCCTAGATTTACGGTTACTTGTTGAACAGTGTCAAAAGCAGTTACGAAATCGGCAAAATATCCAGTCATCAATTCCGGCTGGTGGGGGTTCCCAAGTTTTATCTACAACACAACCGTCTCAAGTTCAGCCACAACTGCAAATAAAACTTGGGCAAAAATTGCCGAGACTCATCAATTTTGATATTCCTGAGAATAATAAAACTACTCAGCCACCTGTTAGGAAAAAACTATATACAATTGCCTGCATCGATGATAGCCAAACAGTTTTGAATTCCATCAAGCACTTTTTGGATGAAAACACATTTTCAGTTGTGATGATCAACGATCCGGTAAAAGCTTTAATGCAAATTCTCCGGACTAAGCCCGATCTGATTTTGCTAGATGTTGAAATGCCAAGTTTAGATGGCTACGAACTATGTTCTTTATTACGGAAACATTCAGCTTTTAAAAATACACCGATCATTATGGTGACTGGTAGAACAGGATTTATTGACAGGGCAAAGGCTAAAATGGTCAGATCATCAGGATATTTGACCAAGCCTTTTACACAATCAGAATTGCTGAAAATGGTTTTTAAGCATCTTGGTTAATTTAGTAACAACCAATAACTATAACCAAATTTAATCGCCTTAAGTTACTTTTTAGGAGATTTAATAGTGAGCCTGACTTTGCTTGGCACAATTTTGATTGTAGAAGATTCTCCCAGTGAATTGGAATTAATGAGCCATTATCTGAAAGAGAGTGGTTACAACGTAATTAAAACTTCTGGTGCAAAAGAAGCTTTAGAAAAAGCTGTGTTAGAAAAACCAGATGCGATCGTTACTGATGTGGTAATGCCAGAAATGAGTGGATTTGAATTGTGTCGTTTTCTGAGAAGAAATCCGATTACTGCAAAAGTGCCGATTGTGATTTGTAGTTCCAAAAATCAAGAAATTGACCGATTGTGGGCGCTGCGACAAGGTGCAGATGCTTATATAACTAAACCTTACACCCGCGAACATCTCCTACGTACTATTAAATCAGTGGTAATTTGAATCAATGACTAGTACAAACATTACTCTTTCTTCAAAACCAACCCCAAATAACTTAGCAGATGGTTATCTGAAGTTTCAGCTAAATCAACAAACTCCTGCTGTTTTATCAATGAGGCATACGCAAGAAGCAATTATTGTGCCTGTTGAATCTATCACCTCAATGCCTAATATGCCCCCCTGCATATTAGGATTAATGAATTGGCGGAGTCGGATAATTTGGGTAGTTGATTTGCCAAAAATGCTCAATTTAGAATCTCTAGATTATCGACTGCGGCAGTACAATGTGATCGTTATCCGAGTGGAATCATTGGTGTTGGGCTTAGTTGTGCAAGAAATAAAAGGTACAACCAAGTTTGTAGCTGATGCTATTCATTCTCCTATAGGACAAGTAGCATCCAGTTTAGTTCCTTATTTATCTGGGTGCGTTGTGCAAGACAAAGAAATATTACTGGTATTAGATGCACAGGCAATTGTGCAGTCTTCTATTCTCCGCAGTGATTAGGGTGTACTACTAAAAAAGATTTTTAGTGTTCTTATTCACATATTTAGGAGAACTACTTTTATGTTTAATAAAACCAACACGAATCGAGCTAGTGGCGCTCAAAATCGAGCATCAGTGATTTCATCCCAAAAAGCCATTGGAACTGTAGTAAAGCTACCAAGTAAGCCGACTACTGAAACTGCTAATAATTCTTCTTTGAATCAGGCTATTGCCTATTTTACAAGGCTAGGATTGGTTAAGAAAGCGACTATTTTAGCGATCGCAATCGGTACAATACCAGTATTGGGCATCGGCGCGATCGCTTTTAGTTTTGCCAACAAGTCGATTACGAAGCAAATTACTCAATCTCAACAAGCCGAAGCCACTGGCTTAAGTGATAAAGTTAACCGTTTCATGCTGGGAGGCTACGGTGATATTCAGGTAATATCAAGTTTGCCATTTTTGACAAATCCCCAAGCTAGTGTCAATACCACTACTCAAGAAAAACAAGCAGTCCTAAATCGGGTTGTTGAAGCTTACAAAGTTTATGACAGTGTTGGTGTTTTTGATCGCCAAGGTAACTTGATTGTGCAATCTACAGGCGAACCCCTGGATAATCAAAAAGACCATAACTATTTTCAAGACGCTTTGCAAAAAGATACTCCTGTGATCAGCAAACCGGAAGCAGCAAAAAATACTGGTGTAGTGAGTATCTATATAGCTGCACCTGTAAAAGAGACAGGGACGGGCCAAACTATTGGCGTGGTACAAGCACGTATGCCCGTAAAATCTTTAGAGGAAGTAATCAAAAACTACGTAGCTAATGGACAACAATACCATTTGCTCGATGCTTCCGGAACAGTTTTCTTAAGTCCACAAAAGGAATTATTGGGGAAACAGGCAAAGGGAGAGTATTCTAGTTTAGCTAAACTGCTAGCAGCCAAAAAGGTAGATAGTTTTATAGAAGTTCCCAAAACTCACAAAAAACAAGAACTAGTCAGCTACGCACCAGCTAGTAAGTTAGATGGGTTGCCAAATTTAAACTGGCAGGTACTTTTATCCACAGACACAGCAACTGTATTTGAGCCGCAAAGACAATTGTTGTGGACTATAGCCATCGGCACAGCCCTGACAGTATTTATTGTGGGTGCGATCGCATCTCGGTTAGCTAAACTTACTACACAGCCAATTCTGAATGCGACTGCGGCATTAGCAAAGCTTGGTCAAGGTAAATTCAATACCCGTCTGGAAATCGAAACAGAAGACGAATTAGGGTTATTGAGTGCAAATATCAACCAGATGGCTGAACAATTGCAGGTCTTGGTTAAGGAACAGGAACTGGACGTTGAAGGGGCAAAATTACTAGCAGATATTACCCTACGGATTCGGAGAATTCTCAAAACTGAAGATATTTATCACGCAGCAGTCAAGGAAGTTCACCGAGCCCTAAAAACAGACCGGGTAATCATTTATAGTCTGAATCCAGATACTTTGGATGGTGTCGTCGTTGCTGAATCGGTAACTGGTAATTGGCCGAAAATGCTGGGAGTGCAAATTGACGACCCCTATTTTCGGGAACGTTATCTAGAAACTTATCACGATGGAGAGGTGCAAGCAGTTGCCAATATTCATCAAGACCAAAGCCTGAAAAATGCTGAAGGTTACATTCAACTTTTGGAAAAATTTGCCGTCAAAGGTAATTTGATTGTACCAATTCTTGCCCAAGACCAGCTTTTAGGCTTATTAATTGCTGATCATTGCGAAACTCCTCGTGTTTGGCAACAGCCGGAAATTGACTTGTTTCAACAGATAGCAACTCAAATCGGCTATGCCTTAGAACATGCCAAGCTGTTAGAAGAGATAGAACAATCTAGGAATGTTGCAGTAATCGGTTCTGACGACGAACGGCATCAAAAAGAAACACTGCAACAGCAACTTTTAGAACTACTCAACGACGTAGAAGGTGCAGCCAGAGGCGACTTGACAGTGCGTGCAGATGTGACTGCTGGGGAAATAGGCACTGTTGCCGATTTTTTCAACTCCATTGTCGAAAGCCTCCGGGATATTGTTACTCAAGTTAAACAAGCTGCTACCCAGGTGAATACTGCCATTGGCTCTAACGAAGGAGCCATCCGCGACTTAGCAGAAGAAGCACTCACACAAGCTGCTGAAATCAACCGCACCCTCGATGCAGTTGACAAAATGACCCAATCCATGCAATCAGTAGCCGAAAGCGCCGAAAAAGCTGCTTTCATTGCCAACCACGCTGCTCACACCGCCACTCAGAGTGGACACGCGATGGATTTGACAGTACAAAATATCCTGTCTTTGCGGGAAACCGTTGGTGAAACCGCTAAGAAAGTGAAACGTTTAGGAGAGTCTTCTCAACAAATTTCCCGCGTGGTGTCCTTGATTAATCAAATCGCCATCCAAACCAACTTACTAGCCATCAACGCTGGTATTGAAGCAGCGCGTGCAGGTGAAGAAGGTCAAGGTTTTGCCGTAGTTGCTGAAGAAGTCGGCGAACTAGCAGTACGCAGTGCCGCAGCAACCCAAGAAATTGAACAAATTGTGGAAAATATCCAACGAGAAACCAGTGAAGTGGTGCAAGCGATGGAAATAGGAACTACCCAAGTGGTGGAAGGTACGCGCATTGTGGAGGAGGCTAAACAAAGTCTGAGTCAAATTTTGGATGTATCGCGTCAAATTGACTCCTTAGTGCAGTCAATTTCCACTGCAACTGCATCTCAGGTGGAAACATCACAAAGTGTTAGCCAATTGATGAAAGATATCGCCGCTGTATCACAACGCACCAGCGATTCTTCTCGCCAAGTTTCCGAATCTTTGCAACAAACTGTAGAGATTTCCCAGCAGTTGCAAGAGACTGTCGAGACTTTCAAAGTTAGTTAAGTTTGTCATTAGTCATTTGTCCTTTGTCCTTTTACCTTTGTCTAAAACTAATGACCAATGACCAATGACCAATGACCAATGACCAATGACTAATGACTAAGGACAAAAACTATGCTACAAGACAAAGAATTAGAAATCCAGATGCAGTTTCTGGAAGAAGCAACTGATTACTTAAATACCCTAGAAGGAGTATTGCTGGAAATCGATACTACTAACCGCATCGATTTGGATAAAATCAATGCTGCACTCCGGGCCACTCATTCTATTAAAGGTGGCGCGGGAATGATGGGATTTAAATCGCTAAGTGATTTAGCTCACCGTCTGGAAGATTCCTTTAAAGTTTTAAAAACTAAAAAAAATTCTCTAGAAATTGATACTCAGTTGCAAAGTTTATTGCTATCTGGAGTTGACTGGCTGCGTCAGATTGTAGAATTGCTTGCAGAAGGAAATGTTGTCGAAGATCAGTGGTTAGAAACCTTTTGTTTCCCAATTTTTGATCAGCTGCACGATCGCTTGGGCGACCCCATCCCTGAGGATGCCTCAACCATGCTATCCCCAGAAGATGGGCAAGACGTTATCCCCTTGCTATTTGGAACAGAAGTAGAAGAGTGTTTGCAGCGTTTAGAATCTGTATTGGCAGATAGCCAACAGCCCGGTTTGCATGAAGAAGTTGTGATCATGGCAGCTGAATTGGGCGGTTTAGGGGAAATGCTCCAGTTGGCAGCTTTTACCAAACTTTGTGAGTCAGTAACGCAGCAATTAGAAACTGTTAGCAGCTCACGCATTCCAGAAATTGCCCAGTTAGCATTGCAAGCATGGCGGCGATCGCAAGCTTTGGTATTGACAAATCAACTAGATAACTTGCCTACAGAACTTGACTTTGGTAGTTATACGCAATCTCAGCCACTATTACAAGCAGAAGTAATACCACATATCGCCACAGATACAAATAACACAGATATCCTTGATCCAGAAGTAGTGTCAACATCTGTTTGGCAACCAGAAATAACTAAAGATGAAGCGATTGCTGCAAATTTTACATTTTTGGATGCAGAATTTACAGATGATGTTAATGCGGTCAATGTCACTGAGCAAAATACAATATTTGCTAGAGAAAATAATCCTCCAGATGCCAGATTTAGCGAAAGCAAAGGAGAGCCGATTGGCGTTGGTAAAGAGCGGGATCATGAAAATAGCGTCCGAGTTCCTAGCAAACAACTAGAGCAAATTAATGATTTATTTGGGGAACTGATTGTTCAGCGGAATGGGTTAAACTCACAACTAGAAAGATTACGCAAACTTGTTCGGAACCTGAATCAGCGAGTACAAGTTCTCGACCGAGAAAACCAGAATTTACGTACAGCCTACGATAAAATTTCTACTCAAGCTGCCATGTCTAGTGGGGTGCATAGACAAGAAGCGGCTTTTCAACAGACATCGCTAGCTGAGAATAGCCACCAAACACAAGGTATAGACAGGGAATTTGATCCCTTAGAAATGGATCGCTATAACGAATTAAACCTGCGATCGCAGGAAGTTATGGAAACCATTGTTCAAGTACAGGAAGTCACAACTGATGTGCAACTCAGTGTAGATGATACAGACCAAATTGCCCGGAAACTAAATAAAACATCGAAACAGTTACAGACCAAACTAAATCACATTCGGATGCGGCCGCTGTCCGATTTAGTCGAACGTTTTCCTAGAGCTTTACGCGATTTAAATGTAGAGTATGGGAAAAATGTCAAATTGAAAATTGAAGGTGGCAACACTTTAATTGAACGCAGCATTTTAGAAGCTTTAAACGAACCTTTAATGCATCTGTTAAGGAATGCCTTTGATCATGGTATCGAAGACTCTGCCACCCGCCGCCTTCTGGGTAAACCAGAACAAGGATTGATTGAAATTAAAGCTACCCACCGCAGTAATCGCACCCTAATTACTATCCGTGATGATGGTTGGGGCATTTCTCTGGAGAAAATTCGCACCCGCGCCCTAGCTATGGGATTGGATGCTTCTCTACTTGCTAATGCTAGTGATGAAGAACTGTTATCACTAATTTTTGAACCAGGTTTTAGCACCTCCGAGGAAGTGACAGCATTATCCGGTCGCGGTGTCGGTATGGATGTGGTTCGCAACAATCTTAAACTGATTCGAGGAGATGTCAAAGTTGATACGGAACCAGGAGTTGGTACTACCTTCACCTTATCAGTACCATTTACACTTTCCGTTGCCCGAGTTCTGCTAGTAGAAATCAACAAAATGCTATTGGCATTTCCCACAGATGTCATTTCAGAAATATCTTTACTCCAAAACGAGCGAGTTTTCCAAATGGCAGGTAGCGAAGTTCTAAATTGGCAAGGAACCATGCTACCACTAATTCGTCTGACTGGTTATTTAGAGTTTAATTGCCTGCGCTACGATACCTCAGAATTAGAGACTCCGGCAGCAATTAATGCTAATAGCGTGTTAGTAGTCAAAGGTAATAATCAGCCAGTAGCAATTCAAATAGACCGTTGCTGGGGTGAACAGGAGGTTGCTATTCGCCAAGTCGAGGGAAATATACCTTTACCTGAAGGCTTCAGCAACTGCACAATTCTCGGTGATGGTCGAGTAGTGCCACTAGTTAATGTTAATGAGTTGCTATATTGGATTGCTACTAATCGGCGGACTCCCAAAGGAACTCAATTACCATCAGCAAGATTAAAAACACCGTTTTTGATATTTGATGAAGAAAAAATATCAGCAGCCTCTGTTAAGCAGAAAGGCACAATTTTAATCGTAGATGACTCGATTAATGTTCGCCGCTTTTTAGCCCTGACCCTTGAAAAAGGAGGATATCAAGTAGAACAAGCTAAAGACGGTCAAGATGCTTTAGAAAAACTCCATAATGGATTGAGAGTTGAGGCAGTAATTTGTGATATTGAAATGCCTCGCCTTGATGGTTATGGTTTTTTAGGTAAAGTAAATTCAGGCGTTGATACAAAAAATATTCCAGTTGCTATGCTGACTTCTCGTAGTAGCAAGAAACATCGGCAACTAGCTATGCAATTAGGGGCACGGGCTTACTTTTCTAAACCTTATAACGAGCAAGAACTACTCCAAACGCTGGAGGAAATAATTTGTAATGTTGCAGAAAAGGCAGCGTCTAATTAAAAATTGATAATTCACGCCGTGTGCAACTTATTCTTAGAACCCCTCTCCAAACCTCTCCCCTACAGGGAGAGAGGCTTTGATGCTTGCTCCCCAACCCTAGTAGGGAAGGGGTTAGGGGTTAGGTTTGAGAGAAAGATGTTTACGTGCCACTGGGATTAGTTGAGCGCAAAAAACAATCCAAGCATAAAGATAATGTTTCTTCAGAACAGAAGTCAGACAAAGCTCAGGGTGATATTTCTCCAGAACAGGGGTCAGAACTGTACAAGGAGACAGAAATCACCAAAATATTTGAGCATGATGCTTTTTTAGATGAAGTTCTCAAACAGAAGAACACACCTAAAAGTCAAGGTAAGCGAATTGCGATTATTGACGAACCAGGTGCAGGAAAGACAACACTGTTAAGTAGCTAGGCGTAATTAAATATAAGACGCTCAAGGGCATATCCACTATCTTATATTTAATTGTAACCACCTACTTACCACTGCTGACTCTACCATAAATTGTCTTAATTGGTATATTATTAATTTCATTGAATTTTTGGGCGGCAATCATTTCTGCTGCACATTGCCCTAAACCCGGTTTTAAATCACCTTTTTTCGCTTCTATAATCACGATGACAGGAGCTTCAATAAATATTTGTTCGGGTGAGCGGCTAATTAAAAAATTACACACTCCACTTAAATTTTGTTGGGAATGGGATCAACAAGAGCGATCGCCAACTTGCGGAATGTAGAATTTAGGATAAATCACCGATTCGCAGTATGATTTCACTGAGCTTGATTATCGTCTGTTTTAGCTTGCAATTGCTGAAGCTGAATAGTTAAACCAGTAACGCGGACAATTAATGCGATCGCTACTCCTTGATTGAGCATATTTACTGCAATTTCTTGAGCTTTTTGTTCAATACCCTGTTCAAGCCCTTCTTGTAGAATATCTTGATAAATCACAGATTCGCGCCTAATATGACTCGGCTTGATTATCGAAAGTTTTAGCCTGTAATTGTTGAACTTGTTCAATAGTTAAACCTGTGACATCTGCTATTGTTTCAATATCAATACCTTTGTTAATCATTTTGATGGCAATTTCTTGAGCTTTTTGTTCAAGCCCTTGTTCTAATCCTTGTGCAAGCCCTTCTTGCAAAATATCTTGATAAATCACAGACTCGCGCATAGTATCACTCCGCAAAATTTTTTTAATCAACTCTTTATCTAGTACTAGCCCAGCTAATACTGCTGTTGATGCAGCAACATTACTGCGGATTTGGGTGTCGTTTAGTGCTTCAATAACTTGGGCAACTTCTTCTAAAGTTCGTGTTTTATCCTCGGTTTGACTTAAAGCTGCAAACGGTAGCAAACCTGGAGAATTGAAAAATACTTCGGTTGGCTGTTCCCAAAGTCGAATTACTTCAAATCTGTGCAGGCTATTTTCTAGAACAAATTCCGTTTTATAGACTAGTTCAGAATCGCTTGGTTTGAGGTAAATCACTACCTGACGCATTCGTTTATGGGGAAATTTTCGATACACCCGCAAACGATAATCACTCATCCGAAAGGGAATATCGGCTTTGGGTACAGTTTGGAATTCAAGATGGAGAACAACCTCATCCAACTGTAATAAAATTAGTGCATCGGCGCGGATGGGTTCGAGGGATAATTCAGATGGACTAAGTTCGGTAAGTATAATTGGTTTACCGAGTAGCCATGTTGCAAAGTCGGCTGAAAATGACTCTGCGAGAAACTTGCAGACGTTATCGAACATAACCTGCAATTATATCAGTAATGTTATGCCTCTAGAAATTAGGAACGAATTAGGTAATATTTCCCTCTTGACTAATGGCCCCTAACTCCTGACCATTAACTAATGACTCAAGTAGATATTCTCATCCTATCAAATGGCCCAGGTGAGGTAACAACCTGGGTGCGTCCAGTAGTGAAGGCGTTGCGGCAAGAACTAGGGGATGACCGTTCTGTGGTGAGGATTTCTGTGGTATTATCACCTTGCTCAAATGCCAGTGGTAAAGAAGCAGCGATCGCTCTTTCTTACCCAGAAGTAGATAGAGTACAGGGAGCAGAGCATTTTTGGCAATTTTTGCTTTGGGGCAAAACATTTGAAAATTGGGACTGGAGAAGTCGCGGTGTAGTTGTTTTCCTCGGTGGCGATCAAATTTTCCCCGTAGTTATAGGCAAAAAGCTCGGATATCGTACAGTGGTTTACGCCGAATGGTCAGCCAGGTGGCATAACTGGATTGATCGCTTTGGCGTGATGAAATCCGAAGTTGCTGCCCGTGTCCCCCAGAAATATGCTCACAAATTTACCGTTGTCGGTGATTTGATGGTAGAAGCAGCAGGTGAAGCAGGGGAGAGCCTAGATTCAAATTCCCCTTTGCCTATCACTTCATCATTCAAAACTGAATTGATTGGTTTACTGCCTGGATCAAAAGCGGCAAAATTAGCCCAAGGAGTACCATTAACTCTAAGCATTGCCGAATACGTTCACGCAAAAAGACCTCAAACCAAATTTGTGATTCCTGTAGCCCCAACTTTGGATTTACAAACTTTAGCTACTTTTGCTGATCCTCAAAAGAATTCTATTGCTGAAATCTTTGGCTTTGGAGGTGCTTGCTTAATTGTCCCAGAGGATGCTACAGGCAAGGCATTGCTCAAAACAGCAACGGGCTTAACTGTGGAACTTTGGCAAGAAAATCCTGCCTATGATTTATTATCCCAGTGCTGCATCTGCTTGACTACGGTGGGGGCAAACACTGCCGAACTCGGTGCTTTAGGAGTGCCAATGCTTGTTTTGCTGCCAACTCAGCAACTTGACGCCATGCGTTCTTGGGATGGTTTACCTGGGTTGTTGGCAAATCTGCCAGGAGTAGGTACGCCTTTTGCCAACGTGATTAATTGGCTATTCCTAAGATTCGTGAGACGCAAAGGTTTATTAGCATGGCCAAATATCTGGGCACAGGAAGAGATAGTGCCAGAACTTATGGGTAAACTTCAACCGCAAGAAGTTGGGGAAATGGTTTTAGACTTTTTGGCGCATCCAGAAAAATTGGATGATATCCGCGCTAAACTCCGTAATATTCGCGGCGAAAGCGGTGCAGCCCAGAAGATAGCACAGATTGTTGGTGAGGAAATTGGGAAGTAAAGGGAATGGGAAACAATTCAGAATTCAAAATTATTCCTTCACTTCTTCTACCTAATCCGAAGATTCTCCATCCCTGCGCCCAAGTTCATAAATGCCAGCACCCATACAAGCTAAGATACCTGTACTAATTCCCCAGCTTTCACCTAAACTAATTTCCAGAACCCAGTTACATAAAGCACCAACTACCAAAAAAGGCACAATGCTAAATAATGAAGCGTAGAAAGAGTTTTGAGATTCTCTAGCTTTACGAGTCTTTTCAAATTCTGATTGGCTGGTATAAAGCGATCGCTCGGCAAAGTTAAACCAGCGGTTGAGTTGCTCGATTACCCATTCATTGACTCTGGAAAAAGCTAGATATAGCGCCAATGACCACAAACTCGCTCCGGCGATCGCGATCGTGTCTAACTCAAAGCGGAAAGGCAAAATTTCAGTCAGCATGGCTTATGGGAGTACTGCAAAGGGTCAACTTTAGCTGTCAGTAGATGCTAAATAAACCTCTTGTGCAATTTTAAGCATAAAGGTTGACAAGATTTCAACTACTTGGCAACTCTTTAGGCTAAAACTTTTTTTGGTAATGTCACAAAGCCTTTAAGCATATCGGTAGGCGCAAGAGATAGCCCCCCGTCATTCATCGTTTCAAAAATGGTATAGGCATCCTCGTCAGAGTAAGCTGTAATCTCAACGATGTGGACATTCTCTATTAGCCAGTCAATAAAGTAAGGTAAAGCTTCTTTAGTTAAATCTTGTGGAAAATATTGTTTAATATCGACATAACGCGCAACAATATTCTTTACTGACTCCGGTTGATCAGTGTCATCAAAATGAGTCTCGTTGAAGAGGGCTTCCATATAAGCATTACGCTCCTCAACATTTAAATTAAAAGACTTCTTATCATACTTTTGGGAGTAAATTAATTCTTTAAGCTTTCCTTCATCCGTGTGTTCTTTTTGAAGAATATGCAGAAAAATTAGCAATAGGGTTAAGGTAGTCAACCGTTGCTGTCCATCAATAATGAATTTTTGACTTTCCTTATGGCTAATAATAATTGACCCCAGGAAGTAATGCTCGTATTTTTCAACAGCTTGGCGTTCATGGCTTGGCTCAAAGTCATTAAGGAACTTGCCTGCTAGGTCTTCTAGAAGTTCTTGAAGCTGTTTAGTTTGCCATTTGTATTCTCGTTGGTAATAATCAATGGCGTATTTATTACCACTGAGAAGTTCACGAATAGTTTTAGCGTCGCCCCGAATCTCTCTATGTGTCATGCTTCCCCCACTAACAATCTGACATAAAACACCTTCTGTCTCTGCTTCTAAAGCAAAGATATCTGCTGCTATTTCTTCCAAATTTAGCAACGGTTTGAACGTACAGTAGACGATCGCATCTCAAGTTGTAACAGTTTAAAGTACTGTGGTGTCTGCTTTGTAATAAAATAAGAGCCTTAATTTTTATCCAACTTTTGACGCAACTGCTGATAAATCACTTCTAACCACACGGTAATCACAGGCTTACCTTCATCCAAAGATGCGATCGCTTTTTTTCTGTTAGACTCCACAAGCTTAAGCGATCGCTCCTGCACTTCCGACAACAACATAAACCGCTTACCTTTACCTGAAATAAATAACTCTGGCTCTGGGTCTTTCAGCTTTTTCAGCGTGGTACTGGCTATGTCAAAACTTAACCCCACAGATAACCAATATGACATTGCAGCCAGTTCCACTAAATTAGACTTGGAGTAATATAATACTACGTCCAGTCCCATTCTCACTGATGACAGGAACAATCACCCCCCTTTCTCGCCAATACTGTAGCTGACGGAGGATGCAGCCTGTGATGTCAGCAGCTTCCTTGCTTGTAAAAATGTCTCCTCTCCTGCATACAATTTATTTTACAGAAGGCTTGTTTAATACAACTGTATTAGTATTAGACAATATTGTTTTAAGATGATTAGTCAAATTACTATTCAGTGTCACACAATTTCACGACATAAATTTGTTAATGCGGACATTCTTTTGACAATACAGAAATTAATCTGTCAAGGCAGATAAATAATTAGTCAATCGACAAAATCAATCCATATTTTGCAGTCCCATCGCAATCTTACTGTGTTTCTCAATTTGTCCCATAACTTGTTTTGCTCGTTGAATCACCACCGCTGGTAAACCTGCCAACCTTCCCGCTTCAATCCCATAAGACTTATCAGCGCCTCCCGGTTGGACTTGGTGCAAAAAGATAATTTGGTCGGGTAATTCCTTCACCGTCACCTGATAGTTAGCCACATTCGGCAGAATGCTAGCTAGTTCATTTAACTCGTGATAGTGAGTCGCAAAAATCGTTCGCGCCCGAATATCCACTGCTATATACTCCGCCACCGCCCAAGCTATGGAAAGACCATCAAATGTCGCTGTTCCACGACCAATTTCATCTAACAGTACCAGCGACCTAGATGTGGCATGGTTGAGAATATTTGCAGTTTCATTCATCTCCACCATAAACGTAGATTGACCAGTTGCAAGATCATCTACTGCACCTACACGAGTGAAAATGCGATCGCATATTCCCAATTTGGCAAACCTAGCTGGTACAAAACTACCAATTTGTGCCATTAACTGAATCAATCCCACCTGACGCAAATAACAACTTTTGCCACTCGCATTTGGCCCGGTGAGGATAATCAAATCTGGATTGTCATTTGTCCTTTGTACTTGGTCATTTGTCATTTGTTCTTGGTCATCTGCTAATGACATAGGGGCTTCGCCTTCCCGCAGGGTATGACTAATGACTAATGACTCTTGACCCAATTGAGTCGAATTTGGCACAAAGAAACCCGCAGGTAAAGACTGTTCCACCACCGGATGACGCCCATCAACAATGTTTATCTCCCTTCCTGGCAACATTTCTGGACGACAGTAACCTTGATGCACCGCCAACTCAGCTAACCCACACAACACATCTGCCGCTGCCACTGCACGAGATAGATTGCGAATTACTTCCGCCTCTTGTGCTACCTCTTCCCGCAACGCCGTAAAAATCTCATATTCCAACTGATTTAAATCATCCCGCGCCGTGAGAATCCGGGCTTCTCGTTCCTTCAAATCAGGGGTGATGTAACGTTCTTCATTGGTCAGGGTTTGCTTGCGGATATAATTAGCGGGTACTTGATCAGCTTTGGTGCGGGAAATACTGATATAATAACCAAAAGTTTTGTTAAACCCTACCTTCAGTGTCGAAATTCCCGTCTTAGCCCTCTCATCAACTTCTAAATTGGCAATCCATTGCTGATCCGCTTCTACAGTCGCCTTTCTCTCATCCAACAGGGAATTCACGCTAGGGCGAATTAATCCGCCTTCTTTGATTAGTATGGGTGGTGACTCCACAAGATGCGCGTGTAACTTTTGTGCTAATTCTTCCAACACACTTGGAACTTTCTGCAAAGCCTTCAGGAATGGAGAACGCGCCTCAGTTACTAAGCTGGATAATTCTGGTAAGCGTGAGAGGGAATCTGCCAAAGCTACTAAATCTCTAGCATTAGCTGTGCCAGAACCCGCCCTTCCCGTCAAGCGTTCCAGATCATAAATTTGGCGTAATAACTGCCGCAAATCTTGACGCAGAGGCGTATTTTCCATCAATTCTTGGATGGTATCAAGACGTGCCCGAATGCCTTTAATATCAAGTAGCGGTTGCAATAACCACCGCCGTAAAGCCCGCCCACCCATCGCTGTACTAGTTCTATCTAACGCCCAAAGAAGGGAACCGTGATAAGTGCCATCCCGGACGGTTTGGGTAATTTCCAGGTTACGGCGGGTTTGATTGTCAACAATTAAGTAGTCGGTGACAGTGTAGGTGCAAAGTCTTTGAAGGGTAACTGGGTTTTCTTTTTGAGTATCTTCTAGGTATTCCAGAAGACCACCAGCTGCACGAACGGCAAGGGGAAGATGATCGCAACCGAGTCCTTCGAGCGATCGCACCTTAAATTTCTGCAATAATCTAGGTCTAGCTTCAGCTTGGGAAAAAGGAACTTGCGATCGCAAACTATAGCAAAATGATGCTGGCAAACATTGGGGGAGATGGGGCGAAGTTTCTCCCGGACGCAGCAAACTACCTAAATCGGGCGCATTTGTCGGAACCAGCACCTCTGAAGGTTGCAAGCGCATTAATTCCTGTGTCAGATGTTCTAAATCACTACCTTGAGTCGTGAGAAATTCACCTGTAGAGATGTCTGCATAGGCTAAACCCCAATGGTTTGCGGCAATTACTACTGCTGCTAAGTAATTATTGCGACTGGATTTGAGCATTCCCTCTTCCAGCAAGGTGCCAGGGGTAAGAATGCGCGTTACCTCTCGCCGCACCAATCTACCAGCAGCTTCAGA
Organism: Nostoc sp.; assembly: GCF_036917615.1. Taxonomy (GTDB): domain Bacteria; phylum Cyanobacteriota; class Cyanobacteriia; order Cyanobacteriales; family Nostocaceae; genus Nostoc. The sequence goes on along the minus strand of NZ_JBALCZ010000057.1, from coordinate 128,594 downwards.
AGCATCTTCTACTTGGTCGCAAATTACTACTGCATAACCTTTTTCTACCAGCATCGTCGTGTAGCGTTCCCAAGCGTGGTGCGGAACACCAGACATCGCCACTCGTCCCTGTTCCCCAGCTTGCTTACTAGTGAGGACTAATTCCAATTCTTGTGCTAGTTTTACAGCATCTTGGAAATAGCATTCAAAGAAATCTCCTACCCGATACAGCAATACTGCGTGAGGATATTTATCTTTCGTCTCGACATAGTGCAGATACATTTGACTTAGCTTACTGCGGTCTACCTGTCGATGGTCGGAAATAAAAGTACTCGCGTCGGGCTTGTTAGATGGAGTTTCAGAGTGAGAAGCGGTCATAGATGCTATTGGGTTACGCACGGAAATTCCCCAATCTCTGATGATAGCTTGATGTTAGAGATCAATAGCGATCGCTCAAGAATTTTTTACTCTTCGTTATATTAGCTTGTTGATGTAGCCATTGTTGCTGTTAAAGTGGTAAATAGGCGATGGCTTGTCTACGACACGCTACGCGAACGCCAACACCTTCGGTGAACGCAGTATGGCGAAGCTTGGCGAACTTTAGCTACATTCAACAACGTTAAAAGCTTCAAAGCGTGTCTCCTTCTAGTTCTTTTTTCATACTTGCCATTTTTTGAATGACAGGTAGCTGTCTTTAACTGGATATACAAAGTTTCTTTAGAAATTTGCTTTACATTCTGATATTGTGCGATCAAACGCTCAATTCCATCTTCCCTAAATTCCTCCCCATAAAATTCTCTTAAAGCATCAATATCAGCATTTATTATAAGGCAGATCGGTTTTTTTTGTGGTTGTTTTAGTAGACAATTGGTGGGAAAGCGCCTTTAATAAAAGCTTAATTCGGATAGTTGAATGAATGCAGTAATCTTTTGCTTAAATCTGTCAGCTAGTAAGTGTGGAAGAAAGAACACAAAGAACCAAACTAGTAAGTCCCTCATACTGAATTGCTGGAAGTGGTTGGGAGTTGGATTTTTGGTGTTGGTGCTAATGCCGAGTCAGGTGTTAGCCCAGAAACCAACGAAACCTCTACGCGTGGCGACGGGATTAGCCACACCCTTTGTCTTTGAGAAAAACGGTCAAATTACTGGATTCAGCATTGATCTTTGGCATAGCATCACTGACGAGATGAATGTAAAGTCCGAGATATTTGTTAATCCAACGACTCAAGATTTGCTGTCTGCTGTTAAATCTGGTAAGGCAGACGTGGGAATTGGCAATATATCTATCACTGCCGAGCGAGATAAAGACTTTGATTTCTCTCAACCGATGTTTGAATCAGGACTTCAGATTTTAGTACTAAATCATCAAAATGGTGTCAGATCAGTACCTAGTTTATTAGCAGTGATTTTCTCACCTGCCCTAATGCAGCTTGTTGGCATCATTTTGGTAATTATTCTTGTGCCAGCCCACATTATCTGGTTTTTTGAACGCCACCGTTCTGAAGGAATAATCCCAACGTTGTCCTACTTTCCTGGTATTTTCAAAGCTTGCTGGTGGGCAGCAGCAACCCTGGCTACCCAAGCTGACGAAATGCCTAAGAGTGTAATCGGACGGGTAGTAGCCGTAGTCTGGATGTTTACCAGTGTTGTTTTTGTTGCCTACTTTACGGCTACAGTGACTACTTCGCTAACGGTGGATCAACTACAGGGAAATATTAAAGGTCCAGATGACCTAGTGTCCAAGCGTGTCGCTACTGTCATCAATAGTACATCGGCAACTTACCTGCATGAACAAAACATTCAGGTTCTAGAGTTCAATAAGGTTTCCCAAGCTTATGATGCACTCTTACAAGAAAAGGCAGAGGCAGTTGTTTTTGACGCGCCTGTTCTCCTTTACTACGCGTCTGGTGAAGGCAAAGGAAAAGTAAAAGTTATTGGCAGTGTTTTTCGCAAAGAGAACTACGGCGTTGTCTTTGGGGCAAATAGTCCCTATCGAAAGCCTGTTAATAAAGCCCTGCTAACACTACAAGAAAACGGCACTTATCAAAAGCTTTATCAAAAGTGGTTCAGCACCAATTGAACAACAGTTTCACTTTAGTTTTATGGTGCGATCGCTCAAAAATATCTTACCCTTTTGTCCGGCTGCTTCGGCGTGTAGGTGGAAGTGGTGGAGGTGGTTATTGGGATTTTAGCTTGTCATCATCAGTCAAAAATTCTACATTAAAACCCTTTTGGTGATAGTGCCAACCCAAGATTACAATACTGGCATCACCCATAGAAGTCTTTTCTACAGCTTGATTGGGGAACTTAGCGGCTAACTCTTTCAATTCTTTCTCTTCCCAAAGAACAATTTGCTCACGGAACTTAGCCCAAGGTGTGGTTTCATCAGCTGCATCACTTATGATTTCGGCAAATTTTTTAGCTGCTATACGTTTACTTTCTGAATTTGCTGTTTTAGCCTGTGCAATGTGATTACCTGTTTCTATAACAGCAGCTAAAGGAAGTACCAGCGTTGTTGATTTGGCGATTTCTGCCTGAATTTTTTGATTTACACGCTCAAAATCCCATTGATTATTACCAGCAGTTTCTCTACCTGGAACTTCTAACCAAACGCATAAAAGCGATGTATCGATGAGTAGCACCTTTCTGATATTAGTAACTATTCATTACGAGAAAGGCTTCTTTCAATTGCACCCATAGTTGTCATATCACCCAAAGAATATGATGCAAATAACTTAGAGAAATTATCAATATCTTCTAAAAGCGTAAGCTTGCTTTCTCCAGTTTCAGAATCGCGGTGTGCGACAACCACAAAAGGAACTATCTCTGGGCCTAAAGCATCAAGTAAAGCTGGGTTATGGGTAGTAATTAAAATATCAATTTTTCTTTTGCTGCCAATCTCTCGCAGTATTCTCACCAGTAATTCTGCACGTGATGGATGAAAACCGTTATCTATTTCTTCAATTACTATTTGACTACCTTCTGGTCGGATTAGTAATGCTGTGATAATTGCTAAAAAGCGGAGAGTTCCATCAGACATAGTTTTAGCATTTATTAATGTCGTCTCTCCAGGTTTCCATTCTTCTTCACAATAAAGCATCGCCTCAGTTTTAAGGGGAGCAACTGCTTCTGCAAATATTTTTTTTATATCGCCATCTGGTAAATTATTGACATAGGCAGATAGCGTTGCTTCTACTTCTACTTTACGCTCATCAGGTAATGCAGTGAGTACACCAGCTATATTTGACGCATCACTTTGCAAGACATCAGAGATTGATGAATAATCTCGCATTTTAGAAGGAATTGGATTTATAAAAAAAATATTTTCAAGACTATTAACAACCAAGTCATATTCTTTCAGTAATGGATGAACCAATGAGTCAATTTGTTTATCTCTATTATTAAAATGCTCTATAACTTTTGATTTTACCTCTTCTAGTAGTTGAATATTTTCATTAATAGATGCAATTAATGATTCTCCATTAGGAATCTTTTTTAATTTTTCTATATCACTATTATTTAAGTTTTTTAATAATGATGTCTTATCAATAATTTTTGTAAAATCTGAATTAATAGAATTTTTTGTTTGATTAATTTGTTCTTTGACTTCATAGTAAGGAATTAATGCTTTTTTAATACTTGGTAGTAAAGATTTATGGGAAATATATTCTTTATCCAAATCTTCTCTATTGTTATTTTTATTAATTTCATTTGGAGGCTCTATTATATTTTCTATCAAAATCTGAGCAATAGGTTTGGTTTGTACTGTAATGCTATAAAGGTAATCAATATTTTCATTCTCTCCCTGAATTAAGACTTTTAATGTAAACTGAGTTTCAGGTTTAAGTGCAGCCCACTCTATACCACCGCGAATAGATGGAAGTGTTTTATTTCCTGCTAAAGCTGCTTCAATATTCTCACCTCTAGCAATTCTTTGTAAAAATTCCAAAGCTTCAACTACATTAGATTTACCACTTGCATTTGTACCAATCAAAACAGTCAACGGGTCAAGTGGAAGCTCCGCATAACGGAAACTTTTCCAATTTTATAGGATAAGTTGCTTAAGCATGACCAACTCCAAAAATGCTAAAAATTTACTTTTACTATTTCGATAGACTTAATACAAAAATTTGCGCTCCTCTGCGTTTAAATTTAAACCTTCAATTTGCTAAGGTTGATACCAGCAATTGCGGGAATTGTTAACCCTAAATGTAACCGTAGCGCTAGCCAGTCACTTAAAGTTTCTTTTAACTCCTGCCTACATCCTTCTAGGGTTTTATAATTTGCCCAGACTCCTTGTAAGCTTGAAATTTCACCCCAATAAGTTTGATCATCTTCAATGATCTCATAAATCGCTAGTTCTATTGCTTGGTCAATGTAGCTTGCCAGCATAACAATTAAAAAATCCGGTACTCTACCTAAATTTAACTCCTAACAGTGGCGTAAGCAAAGCCCGCCGCAGGCATCGCTCAAAGTTTTTCATTCTTCAATATCTCAGCAAAAAACAGCAAAGCCAGCAGATAGAGTAAAAAATTGCGTAATTACTCTATCCAACTGGCTATATTTCGCTGCGCTTTTAGCAATTTATTTTTCTGATGGCAAATCTACGCTGTAAAGAGTCTTCCCTACCAAGTTACGCAACGTTACCGTCATCACCTTTGTATAAGCATCAATTTTCACTCCTCCAAAAAATTGGAAACCTTCACTTGGGGGTCGATTTGCTTTCGTCCCTGGAGGAAGGCTTTGAAATATCAATTGCGGGCCAAAGGTATTTTCCAATTGGTTGGGCCCAAATGTGCCAGAGTTCAGAGGCCCGGCGACAAACTCCCAAAAAGGCTTGAAGTCGGTAAACTGTGCTTTGGCAGGGTTGTAATAATGGGCTGCTGCATAATGTACATCAGCAGTTAACCAAACAACATTCTGGATATTCTTGTTTTTGATAAATCGTAGTAAATCTGCAAGTTCTAGTTCTCTTCCTAAAGCCGGGCCGTCTCCGTTAGCCCAAGCTTCAAAGTCTGTGCTACCATCTCTAACTATCAGTCCCAAAGGCATATCACTAGCAATTACTTTCCATGTTGCTTTTGATGACAGCAATTGCCTTTTTAACCATTGTATTTGTGTTGTGCCCGCAAATGCTGTGTCTTTACTTAATACTGGCTGATTATTAGGGCTATTTGGCCCCCGATAGGTGCGCTCATCCATCATGAAAATATCTAATAATGGCCCATGCTTGAAGGAGCGATAAATTCTCGCTTTGTCTGGCTCATTGGTTGTATACCCAATAGGCAGATATTCCAAAAATGCTTGTCTTGCTCTTTGGGATAACAAGTTAACATCCTTAACTGTATAACGGTCATCGTTGAGGATAATTTGCCCAGGATACCAATTGTTCCTTGTTTCGTGGTCGTCCCACTGTGCCAATATCGGAACTTCGGCGTTGAAACGCTTGATGTTTTCATCCAGCAAATTGTATATATAGTTGCCACGAAATTCGCTGAGAGTCTCTGCTACTTTGGATTTTTCTGGTGTAGTGATGTTTTTCCAAATAGTACCGTCGTCTAAAGTTACTTGTGATTGAATGGGACCATCGGCATAAATATTATCGCCAGAATGAATGAAAAAGTCGGGATTAAGTTGGCGCATAGTTTCGTAAATTTTCATCCCACCGAAATCAGGATTAATCCCCCATCCCTGACCAGCAGTGTCGCCACCCCAAACAAAGAATATATCTCGCCCAGATTTGGGGGGAGTTCGGAAAGTGCCTTTGACAGGAGCGCTGTAGCTGCCTTTATAATCTAAGTCTTGGAAGATTACCCGATAAAATAATTGTTGGTCTGGTGGCAGGTTCCTCAGATAAAGTCGTGCTGTAAAGTCACTATTTTTTAAAGCATTGGGCCCGACAACTCGCTGCACATTGCGAAAAGATTCGCTGGTAGAGTATTCTACGATCATTTTGGCGGGGCGATCGCTGCGACTCCAAATGACAATGCTATCGTTGCAGATATCTCCGCTAGCTACGCCATAAGGTATAGCAGGACGCATTTTATCTGAGGTGATAATGGCAGGTGCTTGGGCAAAAACTTGAGATTTTGATAAAAAATTTGTGGCAATAATTCCACCTGCTGTGATAGTTGAACGGAGCAAAAACTGGCGGCGGTTTAGCTTCAATGAGTGATTAGATTCCATGCTAAATAATGGCAAGCTTAAGAAGTATTACAGGATAAGTGTTTAGCACATTCTGTTATCCCAACAAGTAAAGATTGAGTTATCTAAGGGTTAATAAAATTTCTCTAATAATTTGATAATTTTACTTAATATAAATTAATTACCATCTGCTCTTTACCTTTGATTAAACTCTGCTTAAACTCATAACCTCAAAATAATTTAGCTACAAGTATTTGGTAACTTATTTCCTTTCTTGGAACAGGATTAATAAATAATAATTACTGTTTTAATCAGTGAGAAAACCTTTGGAAATAAGCAAGGAGATAAGAAAGTTAGAGTCAGCTTATTTCTAAACTTTGCAGTCTGCATTGCTTGCAAAAATTTATCATGAGGAAAACTGAGATGAAATTGCTTCCACGATTAGTGTTTGCTGCTAGTATTGCTCTGAGTTTGACTACTATAGATGCCAAATCTGCATCTGCTGCACTTATTAATTACACATTCACTGTTGATAGTCCTATAAATACAGGAAAAGGCTTTTTTAGCTTTGATGACTCAACTTTTAGTAATGACAACATTCCAGAAGCGCTAGTTAAGTCGCTTTCTTTGCAATTTGATGGAGATTCCACTGTTTACACCGAACAAGATGATTTAAACTACCCAGACTTTCCCATAGTATTTTCAACGACATACTTAACAGGACAAACATCTTCTGTGGGATTAGATTATACATTTGATCAGAAAGCTAATCTTTCCAGTTCTAGAAGTTACGAAATCGTTGGTGAGGATTTTACAATTTTTTCCAGCACTTCTCCAAATACTGAAATCTTCTCTGGTAAAATTTCTTATAAAAAAGTACCTGAGCCTACAACATTATGTGGTACTCTTTTTGCTTGTGGTCTTGGTTGGATATTGAAGAGAAAGGCAACATCAATCAAAAAGGTTAAAGTTTAACCTTTGTTTTGGGGACAGCTAATATAGTTTGTAGTAATATCAAATCCGGTAGCATCTGAATGATTAAAAAACCGCAGAGACGCCGAGGGCGCAGAGCAAGAGGAAGGAGGAATAATTCCGATATAAACGGATTTGATATAACTCATTAAAAATAATCAATAATTAATTCAATATTAAGTAATGAAGTACGATCAATTCGTACTTCATTCTTTATTTGCCGATGGCTCAGAGTTTTTCATTCTATGTAATAAACATGATCGTAAAAAAGCGATCGCAGTCAGAAAAGTAGATGAGCTAGACCTCTAGTTTGGCACAAATTTACTCAATCTCATTAGATTGTACCAACAATGTTATTCTGAACCAGAAGCGAATATTAAAACTGCGATCGCCCAAATTTAACTGGATTTTTTCAGCACTGATCTTCCCCGTCTTCATTGTCAGTTTTTTTTCACTTACATATTGAATTTTAACTATAAGTTCCTGCTCTCTCAGTAATGACTTTTACAGGTTCTGACACGATATCATCTAGCTTATTAAACTCTCCAGCCCGCCAGCTATCTGTTATATCCTTGATAAAACTAGCAATAGGAATCGCAATTAACAAACCTAGCACTCCTCCCAACTTTGCCCCCAACAACAAAGAAATTACCACCCACACGGGATTTAAACCAGTCAAATTGCCGAGAATTCGAGGTGCAATAAAATTAGAATTAACTTGGTCGATCGCAACAGCTACACCTAAGACTTCCACTCCTAACCAAAAGTTTTGCAACGCCACCAACAAACTTACTATGGCAATACCTACTCCCGTACCAAAGGGGAAGAGAGAAAACAAACCAATACCGATGCCAAAAAGTAGAGCCAAGGGAACTTGCAGCGCCAAAAACACCAGTGTAATTGTCACCCCTAACACAGCTCCCAATGTTGCTTGACCGATAAAGTAATTGTGGAAATCCTCTCGCAGTAATTTCCGCACTTTTAACCCAATATTAGGGGGAAACCACTGAAAAATCCCGTCCCAAAGACGTTCGCCGTTTAATATTAGGTAGATAGTCAGCACTACTGTCAGCAGCACGTTGAGGACAATACCAATGGTATCGACGGCAAAACTGAGAATTCTACCAGTGAAGGACTGAAGTTGGTTAGATAATCGGTCGAGAACTTGGGTAAATAAACCACTTAAATTAATCGGAAGCTGTTGTTGACTTAACGCCCAATCCTGGAAAGCTTGCAGCTGCTGAGTACCAGAATCAATCCAACTGGGCAAAATATTAGCTAGCTCGTTGATCTGTTGGATAATCAGGGGAACTAAGGTGATCCCTAAACCCACTAAAATCACTACAGTCAAAAGCAACACTCCTGCGATCGCCAGGTTGCGTTTTACACCTTGTTCCTGGAGAAACTGGATTGGATAGTTCAAGACAAAAGCCAGTAGAATGGCGGCGGCAATAACGCTGACCAAGGGTTGAAAATACTGCACAACCTGGAGCAATAGCCAACCATTGAGAATGGCAATAGGAAATGCCAATCCTATAGTTAACCATCGCGGGAGTTTGTTTGCTGATTGCATTAGTGGTGACTCCACAAAATCTTGAAGTTTATTTGGGCTTTTGGCTACTAGACTCATAAAAAAGCATATTGCTATCTAAAAGATAGGGCTATTAGTCAACAAACTATAGAATATTAAATTATTTAGTTAGGTAAACTGAGAATCAAACTCTTTTTGTATACGGTGGATGTAGTAGTGCGTTCCCTGAAAGGGTTGCCGTAGGCATCGCACTGCCTTCTATTATATTGACCTGACACACCTAATCCCATAACTGCCAAAATAGCAATGACAAAAAACCCATAGCCCAGACTAGATTAATGAACTTGCGCGTGCGATTATTGTTAGTTAAGTTCTATTTAAGCTCCATTACAGCTAGTTGGGCCCTGCTGCAAGCTGATAGAACATGGAAGCTTCAGGGGAGTCTAAACCAAAACCGCGTGTCGGTTGTTTGAGTGTAGGTATTGAGAAGGAACCTTAGTGAAACTGCGATCGCGCCAACAATTACCGCCAAATCGCCTGAGATTATTGAAGAAACCATCACACCATTAATTACCGCCACATCACCTAAAAATGATGAAACTGCGATCGCACTACTTACCGCCACATCGCCTGAGATTGGTGAAGCACCATTAATTACCCCACATTCCGCAGGTTAGTTAAAAAAGAAGATAATATTTTCGACAAGGAGCACCAAAAAACTGGAGAATCCATTGCCAATCCCTTGGTTAAGTTGGCAATTTACTTGATTTGGGCAAATGTAACCAAATGAATGTTTATTTGTTCATATAGTCATTGTACAGTGGCATTTTCTCTTAAAGAGCTTGATGTGCTTTGTAGTTTTTTAAAGGAATATTTTTTGTAAAAACAAATAAGCCTACGTAATATATGAAATTTTGGGATAAAAGTAACTTATTATCTATGCATAAAATTCGGTTTGTAGATTTATTTTCAGGAATAGGAGGAATTAGATTAGCCTTTGAACAGGCGGCTGATTCTTTAAATATAGAAAGTGAATGTGTTTTCAGCAGCGAAATCAATTCAGATGCTCAATTAGTTTATGAAAAAAACTTTGGTCAAAAAGCCTTAGGTGACATTCGATTAATTGATCAACTACCAGAACATGAATTTTTATTAGCTGGGTTTCCTTGCCAGTCTTTTTCTCATGCTGGCAAAAAAGAAGGGTTTGTCGATACACGAGGCACGCTATTTTTTGAAATAACAAGATTACTCGATACCTATAAACCACAAGCTTTTATTTTTGAAAATGTCCGAGGGCTTTATAGTCATGATCAAGGACAAACCTTAGCAACAATTAAGCATGAAATTAAAAAAAGAGGTTATAGTTTTCATGCTTTTTTACTCAACAGTGCAAACTTTGGCTTACCGCAAAATCGTGTCCGCATTTATCTGGTAGGAATTTTAGATGCTTCTCCCACTTTTGAATTAATTTCTGACGTGGGGCCTAAAGACTCGCATTCATATAATCCTCAGCAGTTATCTTTGTTTTATCCACCAAAAAAATCTGTGACTGTTGCCGACATTTTGGAAAGTAATCCAGATGAAAAATATAATTGCTCACAAAAGTTTGTCAATGCCTTAAAACGAATATTTAATAATGATTTAAATCGCTTACATGGGATAAGGCTGATTGATTATCGGGGTGGAAACTCTATTCATTCCTGGGATTTAGGATTGCGTGGCGAGTGTAGTGCCGAGGAAATTGAACTAATGAACCGTTTCATATTAAAGAGGCGGAATAAAGAATTTGGACAAGAACAAGATGGCAAACTATTAACTCAGGAGCAAATAGCTAGCTTTTTTGAACATCCCAATTTAGGGGAAATTCTGAATTCACTAGTTACCAAAAAATATCTAAGATTTATTATTGATAAATATAAACCTCTATCGGGTAACTTTTCATTTGAAGTTTATAAGTTTGTAGATCCAAATAAAATTTCGGTAACGTTGGTTTCTAGTGATGCTAATAGATTGGGAGTTTATCACAATCAGAGAGTGCGGCGATTAACTCCGCGAGAAGCTGCAAGGCTGCAAGGTTTTCCTGATACTTTTATACTTCATCCCAATGATGATAAGACTTACCATCAACTAGGAAATTCTGTGAGTATTAATGTAGTTAAAGCTGTGGCTCAGGAAGTGATCATGAAAGCCTTATATCATACTCAAGAAAGAATAGATACTGGGCAATCACTTTATTCCTTAACACCCTTAAACCACAAATCCTAGAACTACATTTATGCCATCCTTAACAAGACTATCCCAAGCAGCAATTTTAGCTTGATATTCTGGATCTTCAGCATCTTGCTTGAGGGCTGCAATCATTTGTGCTGCCAAAATTTGGCGGCGTGTTCTGCCAGCAGTGTATTGATGTATGCACTACGATTACCCTGTGCATACTGATCTACAAATCGCAGAATATCTTCTTCTAAGGTAATTGTGACTTTCAGCATCTATATGAATTTTTAGTATTACTATTTAGTATGATTTTATCATCATATAATTTGCCGAATCTATGCACCTTACCGAAGAAAGGTAAATGATAGTAAAGCGTAGACGTGTAAAGGCTTGCCGTCATTCATCGCTTTAGTCTATTTTTTTAGCTATAGAAATTAAGCGGACAAATATTTTTGGCAATCAATATCAATCTTCTGCCCGCAACAACCAAAAGCCGCTATAAGTCATCCCGGAATCATCGGGTTGCACTAACAAAAAATGCAATCCTTGGCTTTGCTGTTTCCGTTGTTCAAATGCTTGCGCTGCTGTTGTAACTTCTGGATCTTCAAATGTGGCAACAATCCACCTATCCACCAAGCCAGCCTCTAATATTAAGCCATCTGGTGCGCCAGATATGTAGTTCAAGCCTACGGGACGGGCTTGCTGCAACCACCGTGCTAGGCGCATCGATTGCCGTCCACCATAAATTACTACACCAGGGACGGGAACTGTTGACGCCAAACCCAAATTGATGGGTTTCAGAAATTCTGGTATATGCAAAATGGGAATGGGGCGATCGCTAAACCTCGTTTCCACATCACTAGCAGCCAGAGTCGCAAAACGCCATTGTTCTCCCCAGAGGTTTTCTGGTAATGGTGCTGGGGGCGGTTTATCCAGCACTGAAGGATATTGCTTTTCTTCTAACCACTGCTTCAACGCCAAAGTGTGGCGGGTAGGTTCGACATTAATACTTAAATTGCGTCCAGCCGCCTCAATTAAGCTTAAAGACTGAGGACGAAACACCTGAATCACATCTGGCAATTTTTCACCAGCGGCGAATTCAAGTTGAGCAGCAACCCAATTAGAATTTGCTGCTGACTGGAGACAGGTAGCTTTATACTCAAAGCTGCGAGTTGCGTCACAAATCAACAACTCCCATAAAATTTGTCCAGATGCATCTGACAACGGACGACGATAAAAATCAGCCTGCCAAATTTTCATACGCGGGAAGTGGGTAGTGGGGGAAAAGTAGGCGAACAGAGGGAGCAGGGGGGCAGAAGAGTGGAGTTCAAAGACTCATTCACCAGTATCAAAGACTCGTTAGCGAGTATAAAAGACTCGTCAGCGAGTATCAAAGACTCATCGGCGAGTATCAAAGACTCGTCGGCGAGTATCAAAGACTCGTCGGCGAGTATCAAAGACTCATCGGCGAGTATCAAAGACTCATCGGCGAGTATCAAAGACTCATTCACGAGTATTAAAGACTCATTCACGAGTATTAAAGACTCGTCAGCGAGTATTAAAGACTCATTTACCTAGTATCAAAGACTCGTCAGCGAGTATTAAAGACTCATTCCCCATGCGCCATGCCCAGTGCCCAATTCAAAAAGCCTGAATCCACTCTTTAACAGAATATTCCGTCCAGATGCCATTTTTCCAGTAGGGATCATTTTCAATCAAGTGGCGCACAGTGGCTTCGTCTTCAGCTTCGTAAATTCCAAAAACTTTTGTAACATCTTTGGTGGGGCCAATGGTAATCAGCACACCGGATTCTTTCTGTTTTGCTAATCCGTCTAAATGAGCTTGACGGTAGGGGTCGCGTTTTTCGATAACGTCTTCGCAGTAAGTTCCCCAGACTACATATTTAGGCATAATTACTTGTTACTCCTGCTGGTTAATAAGATATTGTTCTGCCAAAAGCTTGAGTCGATCTCCTTCTAAAATGAGATTGTCAATTGCTCCTTTGATTTCAAGGTATGGCTGACGAGATAATTTCTTTTCTCTTTCAATTGCACGTCGAGTTTCTGCCCTCAACCTTCCAGCCCACTTGTGTTTCCCAAAAATGTCCAAGCCAACCGACACAACACTATCTGTATGAGATTGACTTGCTTCATGATGAATATTACGTATATTTGCATTAACCTCCTTTTTGATCGCTCTGAGTTGCTTTTGTAATAAAGAAATTTGCTTAACCTGTAGTTTGACTGATTTAGGACTATCAAGTGTGAGAGACATCTGTGATTGCGTCTGCTGAATTTGTTGAGTTATTTCCAGCGTGTTTATAATATGCCCCGATCTAGAGTTTAAAATTTTTGGCTAATCTTTACAGAAGAATATGAGGCAAAGCCTCAAGTAAAGCATTCCCAGGTTGAACCTGGGAACTAGACCAAAAAACTCCTAACTCCAAACTCCAAACTCCAAACTCCCAACTCCAAACTCCCAACTCCTAACTTCTCAAGTTGACGCCGAATTTTTCCACCAAGGCTTCGCGGACTTTATTGTGTACTGGTTCAACTTCGGCCTCAGTAAGAGTGCGATCGCTAGCCCGATAAACTAAGCGGAATGCTAAACTCCGTTGTCCTTGGGGGACATTTTCGCCGCGATATTCATCAAACAATTCCACCGATTCCAGCAAATCTTTACCCGCTTTGGTAATTACTTTTTGAATTTCGGCAACTGAGATTTTCACGGGTGCGAAAAAGGCGATGTCGCGATCGCTAGCTGGATAGGTAGAATAGGGCTGGAATGTTGGCACAATAACTTCATCTTCTCCCAGAGAATCTAAAAGCACATCTAGATCCAACTGGAAAACATAAACGGAATCTGGTAAGCCTTTTTCTCGTCGCAATTGGGGATGGAGTTGCCCAAAAATCCCCAGTCTGTTACCCTGAATCCACAGGGAAGCGGTGCGTCCTGGATGTAAGCGATCGTCGCGGCGATCGGGTTGAAATTCGATTTGCAAGCCAAGTTGCCGAAATACACTTTCTAAAATGCCTTTGGCTTCAAACCAGGTGATGGGTTCTTCACGTCCACTTTTTGACCATTTGCCAACAGAAATATCGCCTCCCACAATCCCAGCAAGGGCTTCTGTTTCTTGCAAACCGTCTTCTTCTCGCCAGAAAATTTGCCCGATTTCAAAGCCGTTAAGGGCACCATTACTCTGCTCTAAATTATATTGAAAGGCATCAATCAACCCAGATAGCAAATCGGTTCGCAGCGCTGAATATTCGACAAATAAGGGGTTTGACAGGACTATATTTCTGTCTTCTCCTGGTTTGACTAAAGAATAGTGGATTAATTCTGTCAACCCTTGAGCCCGCAGGAAAGCTCGTAACTTGCGAATCAGTTCCTCATCTAAAGGCAGATAGCCAGCTTCCGCTTTTTCTGGTAAGGTATCACAGAATTTGTTGTAGCCATAGAGACGGGCAATTTCTTCAATTAAATCAATTTCTCGCTCTAAGTCGCGGTAACGATATGGTGGTACGGAAACTGACCATGTACGTTGATGTGTAGTATCTTGTTCTGGGACATCAGCTGAAGGAGTTAACTGACATCCCAAGGCAGTCAGGATGCGCTCAACATCTTGTTTTTGGAGTTCTCCTGTGTCCTCTCCCAATTCGATTGGCCCCAGTATCTGATTAACTCGGTCTAAACGCAGTGCGATGGAACGACTCCAGGTAGATGGATGAGGGCGGGTGTCGGCAATTTCCTGGTGGACAAGAATTCCACTAGCTAACTCGCTAATTAAGGATAAAGCGCGGCGATTAGCTACTTCCAACTCAGCCCGGTTAACTCCCCGTTCATATCTGCCAGAAGCCTCACTTCTTAATCCTGTACTGCGGGAAGAACGGCGAATTGCCACAGAATCAAATAAAGCTGCTTCTAAAACTAAACTTTGAGTCCCTTCATGGACTTCTGTTTCTTGTCCACCCATGACTCCCGCCAATGCAACGGGTTTTTCGTTAGCGGTAATTAACAAATTTTGGGTTGATAGGGTGCGAGTTTGTCCATCCAGGGTTTTGAGGGATTCTCTAGCAGTGGCAAAGCGAACGCCAATTGTTAAATTTTCACCACCTGCAACAGATTGTAGGCGACTCAAGTCAAAGGCGTGCAGTGGTTGTCCCCATTCCAACAAAACGTAGTTAGTAATGTCCACCACATTACTTATGGGACGTACCCCAGCCGCCCGTAAACGCTGTTGCAACCATTCGGGAGATGGAGCAATTTTGACCTGTTCAATTACCGTACCAATGTAGGCAGGACATGCTTGGGTATCGGCAATTTTTAAAGCTAAATTTCCGGCATTTTGGGTAATTGATAGTTCACCCGGTTTAGAAATGCTCAACTTTCCACCCGTCAAAGCTGCTACTTCCCGTGCTACACCTACCATACTCAGAGCATCAGCGCGATTAGCAGTTGCAGTGAGGTCTAAAATTACATCATCTAGACCCAACAACGGACGGACATCACTACCCAATGGTAAATTTTCCTGGGTAAAAATATGAATTCCGTCTACATCAGTGGGCAAACCGAGTTCCTTTAAAGAACAAATCATGCCCTGAGATGCGACACCACGCAGTTTCGCAGGTTTAATTTTTAAATCGATGTTGGGTAAGTAAGTACCCGTACTTGCTACTGGCACATAGATATCTGCCTTGACATTGGCAGCACCACAGACAATATTTAAAGTCTCATCTGCACCGATATCGACTTGGCAAACACTCAATTTATCGGCGTTGGGGTGAGGTTGACGCTCAAGCACTTTCCCGATAACCACGCCATTTGCCCAAGTGCGGCGGTCTTCAATCTCTTCTACCTCAAACCCCGCCATTGTCAGGGTTTCGGCTAATTCTTCTGGACTAAGTTTTATCTCTACTAGTTCGCGCAGCCAATTTAGAGAAATACGCATGGAGTGTGATTGTTTTAGGAATCGTCTTTTGCTCTAATTTTAGGGTGTTTACTAGCGATCGATGGCTACTCGTCCCGCAAAGCGTACCCTTTCATTTGAACAATCCTACTACGTTAGATTAGCAGAACAATCTCTCATGCTAATCTTTTCTTGGCGTCTTGGCTTCTGTGAATGTGGGAGATATGTTTGAGCCAACTAGATATATTAGCCCGCTTATTCGCCACCAGTTTTTAAATTTTAGAAAGAAAGAACTTAACGGCATCAGCGATCGCAGAACTTGAATCTTTAAAACTCGATAAAACCTCATAAGTAATATTTTGTCACTCAAAAGACTACAAAAATCAAGCTTGACTCTTTTTTGTAGTGTAATTGCATTGTATTGTAGTACTCAAAAGAGGTAAATTTGCCCTGTTTGAGCCGAAAAAGCACTACTAAAACAGCCTCTAAAGCATTCACCATAAGGATTATCGGGCAATTTTGCTGAAATCTGCCTAAACAATATCAAAAGAATGGCCAATTCCATCTAAATTTTATTCATTTTAAATGTAAATCTGATTTTGTATAGTTTTGCTAGGTGTGGTACTTGCTGTTTTTATCAGTATTTCTTTATTGAAGATGAAAGTTAAAAAATGCTTTCATTCTTGTCGTTGATCTTCCTCTTGATGGATGAATTTCAGTTTGAGTAATAAGTAATAGGAGTTTAATTCTAATGGCAACTTCTGACAATAGCAATCAAACAACTGCCGGGTCACAAGGTAGTAGCAATTCAACTGGTAATGGCAATTTTTCTTTCAGTGATGGCAAATGGCAGTCCACCGATGGCAGCAGTTTAGATGGTGGCGGTAGCTTTGGTGGCGCTGCTAGTGGTAGTAATATCTTCGCTTCCTTCATTGGTGGTGGCAATTCATCCACAATCAGTAAAGATGGAAAGTACGCCTACAATTACGAGCGACCACTCGACAAGCGGGCTTTAACTGATACTAATAATCCGTTCAATCAACTGATCGGAGTCCTTGGCGGTGATACCAGCGCATTAGGTGGTAGCACATCTGGTGGTGGTAGCAACCCCTTTGCTGGTGGTAGCACATCTGGTGGTGGTAGCAACCTCTTTGCTGCTAGTAACGCATCTGGTGGTAGTGCCTCTAGTGCTAACAATACCGCGGCTAGCGGCAACCTCCCTGGTAACTTACCATTTGGCAGCACTCCCCCCTCTAAGGAAAGTGGTAGCAACCTACCTGAAACAGGCAACGGTCTACCTGTACCTTATAACAGCGACAACTGGGTATTTGATATTCAAAACTTAGATGGTGCAAATGCTACTGATAACAGTGGTCAAGGTAACGGCAACTGGTTATATGGTAGTAACAACACAACCGATGGTAATGGTAACTGGAATTTTGGTAGTAGCAACACAACCAACGGTAACGGTAACTGGAACTACGGTGATGATGGCAAAACTGAAGGTAATGGCAACTGGAGCTTTGGTAACGAAAACACAACCTCCGGTAATGGTAACTGGAACTTAAGCAATAACAACGACATCTTTGGTAATGCCAATACACAGACTAGTAGTAACAATGACATCCTTGGTAATGGCAACACTGCTAGTGTAAGTAACAGCCATCTCCTTGGAAATCGGATTGAAGCCAGTGGTGATGGCAAAACACTCGTTGGTAATGAAGGCTGGAATTTTTCTGATAGTAGCGAACTGATATCGCTAGGTAGTACTACGCCCAACCAAGGTATCGGCACTGATGTCAGCAGTTTACTCAGCAGTCCTGATCTTGTAACATCCGCCATGTCAAATCCAGGCTACAACAACCCGAATTATGATTTCTCTGCCATATCCTAAAACTTTGTAGCAGACAGAAGCCAGTTTTTGCATCGGTTACCCTGTCTATTGTGTTCCATTTACAAGCTTCCAGGCTATTTGCAATTAATGTGGGTTCAGCCCAATACTACTCGCTTAAGAAATTTAATTGATTTATCTTCACTAGCTCAAAGTCGTTAGATTTTGTGGTTAATTTAAGTCAAATGCATAAAGATTATTTTCAGTAATTCGGCGCGAGTAAACGGTTTAGTCAGATATCCAGATGCCCCGACTATTTTCGCTTTTACTTTGTCTACAATTCCTTTACTCCCAGTGACAAAAATGATCGGAGTCTTCTGAAAAATTGAATTATTTCGTATAATCCGACATAACTCATAACCATCGATTCCTATCATGTTTAAATCCAGCAAAATTAAGTCTGGTTTGTGCCTTATAATTGACAAAACGGCTTTTACGGGATCGTTGATAGTTACTACAGAAAAGTTTTCCTTTTCTAAGAAATAGCTAATTTCTTTGAGAATTGTGGGGCTATCATCTACAGAAACAATTTTGTGGACTTTTTCTGCCGTTACAGTAGCAGCCGTTACTCTTTGGTAAGCAGGATTTATGTTATTTGATATTGTTGGTCTCTGAAAGTTTTCTTTGGGAGGAGCAGAAATCTGTAGTAATCGTTGAACAGGAGCTATGTTCTCTTCAGAAATATCTGGGTAAGACTTGACGCTACTACTTAGTTTTTCTTTAGTATCAACTAATGTAATTAATTTTGAGAAAAGCGTAGGCGTAGCCCGTCGTAGATATCGCTCTTCAAATATCTTTGGTAATTTATCATATGGTGGATCAGGTTCATGCAAGATAATCTCGCCCTTAACGATGTAAGGGTATAAATTGCGAACCAGTTGGATTTCATCTTGATTCAAAATTGCAGCTAGATGACACAGGCTGAAACCCTTCATCCAATTAGTTAAATTTGGCTGGAGATTTGGGAAATCTTTTTGCTCAAGTTTGCTGTTAATCAACAGATATGGACGTTGATATGGAGAGGAAATTTTCGGAACAAAAGCCTGCCAATTCTGTAATCTTACTTGGCAACGTTCTAGAATTTTTTCTACATCTAGCCGACAAATTTTTGGCATTCTATTAAGTGGTTCTGTTAATTCATAAGTACCTTCTTTGATTAGCAAAAATGATTCAATCACCTCTTTAACCAATTCTTGAATCAGCGCTGCTGCTTGTGTAGAATGTAGATGTTGTTGACTAATAAGCCAGGATATAGCCTGATACTCAGGAGGGTGGCTTCTCGAATTGCTGTCATGTTCGATTAACTGACTGTGTGAGTCAGATTCAAACATCAAACGTAATTGAACACGAACCTCACTCGTAAGTAGTGGAATTTGGTGGCTAAGGCGACGCAAATTACGTTCTAATCGATCAAAGGGTTCCACTGAATGAGTAGCGTAGGTTATTTTGCCCTGTTCTAAGTAAATCAACCAAGAAACTGAGTTACTCAATGCTTGTAAACAAGTACTGTCGGAGCAATTGGATAACTGTCTTAACAAACTTAAAGGACGTAGTTTGGTGAATGCACCTGAATTATTCATATTTTTCAAGTTTTTTTGCGGAATCAACAACCGAACATTTGTAAATTGAAAATATCAGCTATGAAATATTCTCTTCTTTGTAATATTTCTCTACTCACAAATTATTTTTTTTAAAATATGTATATATATGTTAAAAATTATAATTTTTATAAATACTTTGTTATATTTATTACACTCTACTTAATTTATCTCAAAAAACAAGTAAGTTGGTATGAATAAAGGTAAACACTGATCATGACTAGACTAACAGTAGATGTTGGTTGCTTCAGGATTTTACTCACTACCGACAACTCTTGGCTGAAGAACCTAATCATGACGTTTATTTATACCCAATCAGTTAAAGAGGCAAATTTGATTTAAAGTTCGCGCAGTGACACTGGTATACTTCTAGAGCTAATGATCTTAATTATGGTTAATCACTTTTCTACAAAGGAACGATTCTTCTACACAAAATCTTTAAAAACTTATCTAGGAAAGTTTACGTATTTATTGTACTGTAGGTTTAAGGGATATAAATTTTTGGTAGATACATTACAACAGATAATGCTGGGTTTTGATAAACTCTTTTTTGCTAAACTAAGCTGTACTCAAGTTATTCTTAAATATATAGTGAACTTCATGAAAATAATTTGTTTAATAAAGATTAGAGCATCTACCACTAGATACTATATTCTGTAGTCGCCTCGGCGACGAGAATTACATACTATGAGAAAAGGGAAATAAAGCTTTGGACTTTAACATAACACAAAAAGTTATGCATGATACGTTAAGACTTGATGAAGTAGTAGAATTTGCTGAGAACCCAGAACCACGTTGTCCTTGTGTGCTATTGCTAGACACATCTGGCTCGATGCAAGGAGATCCGATTGAGGCTTTAAATCAGGGTTTATTAAGTTTAAAGGATGAATTAGTCAAAAATACCTTGGCCGCAAGACGGGTGGAAGTGGCGATCGTCACTTTTGATAGTAATATCAATGTAGTACAAGACTTTGTGACTGCCGATCAATTCAATCCGCCGATTTTGACAGCACAGGGCTTGACTACAATGGGTGCAGGAATTCATAAAGCTTTAGACATAATTCAGGAGCGGAAATCTCAGTATCGTGCCAATGGTATTGCCTACTATCGTCCTTGGGTATTTATGATTACCGATGGAGAACCGCAAGGCGAGTTAGATAATGTGGTAGAGCAAGCAGCCCAGCGCCTACAGGGAGATGAAGCAAATAAGCGCGTAGCATTTTTTACAGTAGGTGTAGAAAATGCGAATATGACGCGTTTAAATCAAATAACTGTGCGTACCCCGTTGAAGCTCAAAGGATTGAATTTTATCGAGATGTTTGTCTGGCTATCAACTAGTATGTCAGCTGTTTCCCATTCGCAGGTGGACGAACAGGTAGCACTACCGCCAATTGGTTGGGGGACTGTTTAATTAAAAATCGCAGCTAGCTGTGTAAACATCAAGCTGTTGTCAAAAAATCTATGAACATATCAAAACAGATTGCTGAATGGCAGATTGTGGCTGCGTCTGTATGTGGTACAAGTCACTTAAAAAACAAGCAGTTATGTCAGGATGCTCATCACTGGCAGATATTGTCAGATAATGTTTTAGTGGCGGCCGCAGCAGATGGCGCGGGTTCTGCTAGCCTTGGAAAAGTGGGAGCGATGGTTGCTGTGGAGACAGCAATAGAAAACATTTCCACCAAAAAACTCACCCGACAAATTTTGACTGATGATGCCTATGTGCGATCGCTTTTAAATAATGCCATACTAGCTGCTAAAAAAGCTGTGGAGGATGAGGCGGCTACTTGTGACAAACAGCCTCAAGATTTGGCAACAACCTTAATTATCATGGTCGCCACACCAGAAGTTGTAGCTGTGGCACAGATAGGTGATGGTTTGGCAGTGGCAAAAGATAGCATGGGCAACCTCTTGGCACTGACTATACCTGAAAGTGGCGAATACATTAATCAAACCACTTTTTTGACTTCGCCTAGTGCCTTAGATACAGTGCAGATGAGATTATGGCGCACAGACATAGTAAATGTTGGTATAATTACTGACGGACTACAAATGCTGGCTTTGAATATGGTTGTTGGCGAACCTCACAAACCCTTCTTTTTTCCGCTGTTTGAATTTGTAGCCAATACCGAGGATAAGACACAAGCTAAGGAGCAGTTGGTAAAATTTTTACGCTCGGAGCGGATTACACAACGCACTGATGATGATTTGACACTCATTATAGCTGCATTCAACGACTCATAAGCAATAAATCTACAGGTTTCACATCTTAAATAACTCCCGTTAGCGGTAATTTCATTATGCAGGTACTACGTTGTTCCCCTAGAAAAGAAATCCTCAGCCTCAATGTCAGTTTGGGGCGTGGCGGTGAAGCTTGTGTTTATGCAGTGCCATCCGATAACAACTTGGTGGCAAAGATTTACCACAAGCCAACGACTGCCCATGCTGATAAACTCCAGGCGATGCTTGCCAACCCGCCAGAAAACCCTACGGCTAGTTTGGGGCATATCTCTATCGCTTGGCCAGAGGATTTATTACGGGCGGCAGATGGCAAAAATAGCATCCTGGGCTTTTTGATGCCACGTATTCAGGGGATGCGTCCAATCATCGACTTTTACAACCCCAGAACCCGTCGCCAACACTGCCCCCTATTCAACTATCAGTACCTGCTCCGCACGGCTCGTAACCTGACGGCGGCTTTTGCAGCCTTGCACGCTAGTGGATATTTCATTGGTGATGTGAACGAGTCCAATATCCTCGTCAGTGACACAGCACTGGTGACTTTGATAGACACAGACTCTTTCCAAGTACGCGACCCCAACAACAATGTTGTTTATCGCTGCCCAGTAGGTAAACCAGAGTTTACCCCACCAGAACTACAGAATAAAACTTTTGCCCAGCACGATCGCGAAATCTCTCACGATTTATTTGGGTTAGCGGTGCTGGTATTTCAACTCTTAATGGAAGGCACCCACCCATTTTCTGGGATTTTTCAAGGTGCTATTGAGCCACCACCCTACGAAGCACGCATTGCATCCGGTCATTTCACTTATAGCCAAAAACGGCACGTACCCTACCTGCCTACACCCATTGCACCCGCTTGGGAAATTCTCCATCCCAGCTTACAGGAACTATTTGTGCGTTGTTTTGAAGAGGGTCACAACAACCCACTACTACGCCCTAGTGCCCAGACTTGGCTCTCAGCAATAGCTGAAGCCGAAGATTCCTTGATTACCTGTACTACAAATCCCCAGCATCGCTACAACAATCATATGCGTAGCTGTCCGTGGTGTGAACGGACTGTGCGATTAGGCGGACGCGACCCCTTCCCATCACATCGGGCTATAGAAGCTAAAGAACATCTACAACCGCGAGTCAAACCGAAAAAGCACTACACCCAGACACCGCGTTTGCCACAGCGAGCCATGTCATCGCACCTAGCTAATTATTGGCAGCCAGTAATTACCCCAAGCGGTTCATATTATAAACCTTCCAAAAAGTCAAAATTATACCCGATTATTTTTTGCTTGCTGGGTTTTGGTTTATTGGGATATGCAGACGTAATGATTAAATTTACTCAGCCATTGGTTTCTCAAAATGCTTATACCCAACAAGCATTGAATTCTCGCCAGCCAAATAACAAACTTAGCTTCGCTGATTACTATCAACAGGGTGATGCTGCTTACAAACAGCGAGACTATGAAAAAGCAATTGTCAACTTCACCCAAGCAATTGAACAACAACCTACACATGCTAGAACTATTGTAAATCGTGGCAATGCCCGCTATAACCTGAAAGACTACGAAGGAGCAGTTATAGATTATAGCCAAGCTCTCAAAATCAACCCCAATCAAATCAAAGCTCTTGTAAATCGTGGCAATGCCCGCTATATGCTCGCCGAATATAGCAACGATCCTGATACAGAGTATAATCTAGCGATCACTGACTATAATCGGGCCATCGGTCTGGATAATAATGAAGTTGAAGCTTATATCAGACGGGGGATTGTCCGCACCCAAATGGCTAAATACAGCGGTGAATCTCAACAAGCTTACAAAAAAGCGATCGCAGATTTTACTCAAGCGATAAAACTTAATGTATCTAAAGCAGAAGCTTACTTTCAGCGGGGTGTTGTCTATTATCAAATTGCTCAATATAGCAGCAATTATGAGCAAGAATATAATCAAGCGATCGCTGACTTTAACGAAGCATTAACTATTAGCCCTAAACTAGCAAAAGGGTATCTCAAACGAGGTATGGTTCGCTATGAACTGGCACAGTATGGTGGTACTGATTCTAACAAAAACCAGACGAAAGCTATCGAAGATATACAGGCATCCGCCAAAATGTTTCTTGAGCAAGATGATATGGATAATTATCAGCAAGCACTCAGTAACATGTGTGTAGTCGTAGAAAACAAATGTGATCCTTTATTCACTGGGCCAAGTAATCCAGAAAAAACTAATTAAAAATAAGTAACTTTTGTTACTTAAATATTATTGGTTTTGATTTCAGAAATCAAGCCTGACTAGGATTAGCGGTAGCTAACCCTAGTTATTTTATGGATGACATTTTTCTTAAATTGAGTAATTTATTTTTCTATTTCTAAATATTCATAGAGCTTTTATATAGAAAAGATTTTAATTTATGTTTCCTTCATAATTTTGCCAAAAATTATAGTTAGATTATTGACGGAGAAAAAGAAATCAGAAATAAATTTTTCTCTATCTGAGTGCATCCTCTTCATGTCGAGAAAGTCAACTAATTTTGGATTTTAGATTTGCGATAGCGGAGTCTTCTCCCAACGCGAAGAAGCCTCTTTGGGATTAGTCATCGAAAATCATGAGCGTATGAGTACATTTGTTCCGTCCACTTTCAGAGCGGGGCATCTATCAAAAAACTCTTTTAATCCAAAATCCGTCTTGAAAAGCTTTGATGGGAGGAAACCTCCGCTCAAACTTTTCGCAAAATCTAAAATTGGCACGGTCAAATAATATCCCTACAAATCTCCGAGGTAATTGCATGAAAGCGGTGATTTTGGCTGGAGGGCTTGGTACACGCCTCAGTGAAGAAACTAGTATCAGACCCAAGCCGATGGTTGAGATTGGTGGTAAGCCAATTCTCTGGCACATAATGAAAACTTACTCTGCCCACGGCATTAATGACTTCATCATTTGTTGTGGTTACAAAGGTTACATAATTAAAGAGTATTTTGCTAACTACTTCTTACACATGTCAGATGTTACCTTTGACATGCGATTTAATCAGATGAACGTGCATTCTGGTTATGCTGAACCCTGGCGTGTCACTTTAGTAAATACGGGTGATAATACAATGACAGGCGGACGCTTAAAGCGAATCAGCGAACATCTTGGTAATGAAACTTTTTGCTTCACCTATGGTGATGGTGTAAGTGATATTAATATCACCGAGCTAGTTAACTTTCATAAACAACAAAATACCTTAGGAACACTCACAGCCGTTCAACCAGCCGGACGTTTTGGAGCTATTTCCTTAGGATATGAGCAAACTAAAATCACCAGCTTTCGAGAAAAACCTGAAGGTGATGGAGCTTGGATTAATGGCGGTTATTTTGTGCTAGAACCAGAAGTAATCAATTTGATTGCTGATGACTCTACGGTGTGGGAGCAAGAGCCATTAGAAAAGCTAGCTGATATGGAACAGCTGTCTGCTTTCAAACATCAGGGTTTTTGGCAACCGATGGATACTTTACGCGATAAAAACTATCTAGAGGGGCTATGGAATAACAGTCAGGCTCCTTGGAAAGCTTGGTAGAAAGAGTTATGAGTTATGAGTTATGAGTTTCAACTCCTCACTCCTAACTACTAACTTCTGACTTTATAGATTTACTGTAATTTCAAGTAGAATAATACTAATGTATGATTTTGCAATTATAGGTGGGGGAATAGTTGGACTCTCGACAGCGTTGGCTTTAGGAAAACGCTATCCCAATGCCCGTATTTTAGTACTCGAAAAAGAGAGCCAATGGGCATTTCACCAAACCGGCAATAATAGCGGGGTGATTCATTCTGGTATTTACTACAAGCCAGGGAGTTTTAAAGCTAAATTTTGTAGTGACGGTTCTCGCTCAATGGTAGAATTCTGTCAAGAGCATGGAATTGACCATGAAGTTTGTGGTAAGGTAATTGTTGCAACTGACTCTCAAGAGCTACCACGCTTAGAAAATCTCTACAAACGCGGTTTAGACAATGGCATAGAAGTCCAGAGAATCAGCCCCGAAGAAGTCAAGGAAATTGAACCTCATGTAAGATGTGTAGGTGGAATTCGGGTATTCTCAACTGGTATTGTTAATTACAAGCAAGTTTGTTTCAAATATGCCCAGCTAATTCAACAGCAGGGTGGGGATTTACACCTCAATACAAAAGTTCTAAAAATCTCCCCAAGTGGTAAAAATCAGGTACTGGAAACAAACAACGGTAGCTTTGAAACGCGCTTTGTGATTAATTGTACTGGATTGCATAGCGATCGCACTGCCAAATTAGGTCAAGTTGAACCCCAAGCAAAAATTGTCCCATTCCGGGGAGAATATTACGAACTCACACCAGAAAAACGCTATCTGGTCAAGACACTAATCTACCCAGTTCCCAATCCAGATTTCCCCTTCCTGGGTGTCCACTTTACCCGGATGATTGATGGTAGCGTCCATGCAGGGCCAAACGCGGTTCTGTCGCTCAAACGCGAAGGTTACAAAAAAACCGACTTTGACCTGCGGGATTTTGTCGAAGTCATTACCTATCCCGGTTTCTGGAAGTTAGCGGCAAAACACGCTGATGAAGGCATCCAAGAAATCATTCGTTCTTTTAGTAAAGCAGCCTTCACCAGAAGTTTGCAAAAACTAATTCCAGAAGTCCAAGCAGAAGACTTAGTTCCCACCCATGCAGGAGTCCGCGCTCAAGCCTTAATGAACGATGGCAAGCTTGTAGACGACTTTTTGATCGTTTCTGGTCAAAACTCTATCCATGTTTGCAATGCTCCTTCTCCTGCTGCCACATCTTCTTTAGAAATTGGCAAAGCGCTTGTAGCAGAAATTCCCCAATTCTCGCATCTAGATAGTGTAGTAACTGCATAGATAGTATAGCTGTTACTTCCGGGGCTGCTGAATTAAGGGATGAATCTTGTATGGTGGGCATCTTTGCCTGGAAATACAAGGGACGGGCAAGATACCCATCCCACAAAAAAGTGTAGTGCATCAATTAAGAACCGCTATAGAGTGCTGCTACCCAACGAGTAAACCTGCAAAAGGTTTATAGCAACTATGTAATGACTGTTAGCCTCATATATAGCGCTTCTGTGTTGAGTCCAATGACCTAACCCCCAACCCCTTCCCTACTAGCGTTGGGGAGTAAAATTCAAAGCCTCTCTCCTCTTAGGAGAGAGGAATGGAAGTGAGGTTATATTGCATACAAACGAAAAATATAGCGGTTCCCTTTTCGATGCAACACGCTGTAGGGCGTATATCTGTGCGCCCCTACTAAACGAAGAATTTAACTCATCAATACAAAGGCATTAACCATAATGAAAATATTAGTAACTGGAACAGAAGGCTATCTTGGTTCGTTATTACCTTCTCTGTTAATTGAACGGGGACATGAAGTTATCGGTCTAGATACTGGTTTCTATAAAGTTGGTTGGCTATACAACGCTAATGGGGTGACACCTAAAACCCTCAACAAAGATATCCGCAACATCACCCCTGAAGATTTGGAAGGTGTCGAAGCAATAGTTCACATGGCGGAACTCTCCAACGACCCAGCCGGACAATTGGCACCCAATATTACCTACGAAATTAATCATATAGGTTCAGTTCGTCTAGCTAGTCTGGCTAAGGCTATGGGTGTGCGTCGTTTTGTATATATGTCTTCGTGCAGTGTCTACGGTGTTGCTACCGCAGGTGATGTCACAGAAGAATCCCCAATTAATCCCCAAACAGCCTACGCAGAATGCAAAACTCTGGTAGAAAGAGATGTCAGACCACTCGCTGACGATGATTTCTCTCCCACCTTTATGCGGAATGCCACAGCCTTTGGTGCTTCTCCCAGGATGCGCTTTGATATTGTTTTAAACAACTTAGCAGGGTTGGCATGGACTAGCAAAGAAATCAAAATGACCAGTGATGGTACACCTTGGCGTCCATTAGTCCACGCACTGGATATTTGCAAAGCAATAGTCTGCGCTTTGGAAGCACCACGGGACATTGTACACAACCAAATCTTCAACGTGGGAGATACAGCAAACAACTATCGCGTCAAAGAAATCGCTGAAATTATTGCTGATATTTTCCCAGATTGTAAATTGTCCTTTGGTGACAACGGCTCAGATAACCGCAGCTATCGGGTATCCTTCGAGAAAATCAACACAATCCTACCCGGATTTAAGTGTGATTGGAATGCCCAACTTGGTGCCCAGCAGCTATTTGATTTATTCAGTCAAATACATATGGCTGAAGATACGTTCTTATTTAGAGGATTTACTCGCTTAAAACAGCTAGAGTATCTGATTCGTACTGAGCAAATTGACAAAGATTTCTTCTGGAATAAAAAGTAGCTAGAGTTAGCTATTAGTATGTAAATAAATAATTTAATCATAGGAACTATTTGAACTTTCCATATTAATCAAGTGGAAATTACGAAGCAATTAAATCAAAATTTACATATTAATAGCATCAACTATTCCGAAATTAATAATACTTGGTTCAGACTTTTTTCACCTATCAAATTATTTGCAATCAGTGAGTTGAAATTTATGGCGATCGCAAAATGTCGTTTCAGTGGTCAACCTCTGCATCAAACCTTTATTGATTTAGGAATGTCACCTTTAGCCAATGCTTATCTTAGGGCAGAACAGCTAAATAATGCCGAAAAATTTTATCCTCTCCACGCTTATATCTCTGAAGACACTCTCTTAGTTCAATTAGAACAGTTTGAAACTCCAGATCACATTTTTAGCGACTATGCTTACTTTTCTTCCTATTCAGTAACTTGGCTCAAACATGCCAAAGCTTACACCGATATGATGTTAGAAAGGTTTGGCTTTAATCATGATAATCAAGTTATTGAAATTGCTAGTAACGACGGCTACTTACTACAATATTTTTTAGAAAAAGGAATCCCAGTTTTAGGAATAGAACCAGCGGCAAATATAGCAAAGGTTGCTGAAGACAGAGGCATTCCTAGTATCAACAAGTTTTTTGGAGTTGAAACTGCCAAAGAACTCGTAATCCAAGGAAAACTGGCTGACCTTTTGATAGGCAATAATGTTTTAGCTCATGTACCGGATCTAAACGATTTCATTGCTGGGATGAAACTCATCCTCAAACCCAATGGCATTTTGACAATGGAGTTTCCTCACATTTTACAACTCATTCAAAAAAATCAGTTTGATACGATTTATCATGAGCATTTTTCTTACTTCTCATTCCTGACTATCGAAAAAATTTTTGCAGCACACAACCTGCAACTTTTTGATGTGGAAGAATTACCAACTCATGGTGGTTCACTAAGAATTTATGCCAAACATGACCACGCTGATAATCCCAGCATTAGTAAACGAGTTAGCCATCTGAAAGCAAAAGAAATTGCTGCTGGACTGCATCGGATAGAGACTTATATTACATTTGCTGAAAAAGTCAAAGAAACAAAGCACAAGCTATTAAATTTTCTTTTGACGGCTAAAGCAGAAGGTAAATCAATCGCTGGTTATGGCGCACCAGCTAAAGGCAATACATTGCTCAATTACTGTGGGATTGGTAAAGATTTTATCGATTATACAGTAGATTGCAATCCCTACAAGCAGGATTTATTTCTACCTGGAACTCATATTCCCATCTTTGAACCAGATAAAATCCGCCAAACCCAACCAGATTATGTCCTAATTTTACCTTGGAATCTCAAGGAGGAAATTATGGAACAAATGGCATTTATTGGCGAGTGGGGTGGACAGTTTGTAGTGCCAATTCCTGAAGTAAAAATTTACCCATGTTCTGTTCCGGATAAGCTTTTAATAGCTTCGTAATTACTAAATAGAAGTAAAAAATGCCTTTTGTTACTAATTATTTAATTGTTTAGATAAAAAGCAATATTTAAAGACTAATTAAAAGGCGTATCTCCTATAAAGTTTTTGTCACCAAACACAAAAAAATAGACTAAAAAGCAGCTTAGTAATTAACAAGCTGTTGTGAGTCATGATTCTTATTAAGTACAAGTTTGAGTTTAATATGAATAAATTGCTTACTATCGCCATTCCTACATTCAATCGTGCCCAGCTTTTAGATCAACAACTTACATGGTTAGCTAAAGCTATTAAAGGGTTTGAGTCTGATTGCGAAATCTTTATTTCTGATAATTGCTCTACAGATAATACTCAAGAAATAATTAAAAAATGGCAGATAATTCTCAGTAATGTCAGATTTACATCAAACCGAAATAGCGAGAATATTGGCGTAATGGGTAATATTGCCTGTTGTTTGAAAACCCCAAATAGTAAATATGTTTGGACAATTGGTGATGATGATCCAATTCAGGACAGAACTCTAGATTATGTGTTAACAACACTAAAAAAACATTCAGATTTAGCACTAATGTTTTTAAACTTCTCCGGTCGCCAAAAACGAACAGGTCAACTTGTTGTAGAACGCTGGTTGAATAGTAATAACGATGATATAAGAGTTGATGGTAAGGCTGTATTTCAAGGTTATCTGAATGAAAATTTTGGTGGTGTACTTTTTATATCAGCAGCAATTTATCGCACAAATATAGTAAAACAAGCTTTACAAAAGTGGCCATCCGCTACTAGTAATTGGGCATCTCAAGCATATTGGACTGCGTTTTGCGCTGCTCATGGAAGTGTGATCATCACTAAAGACACTTATTTAGAATGTACTATGGGCGCTAGTCTTTTGGATCTTGATCCAACATGGAATTTTAGAATGCGATATGCGTACATACCTGAAGTTTATATAAAACTACTAAAAGTAGGATATCCTCAGAAATTTTGTCAAGAAATGATTTGGCAGAATTTCCAACAAAAAACTGACTTGAAAATCTTGTTAGGTGCTTTAAAACGTTGGCCTTTATTGACAATAAAGATATTTATTCCTTACCTGCGTTTGTTAAGCATATCAGCCTGGGCAATTCTTTTTCCACCCAAGCAGCTAGGAACTAGCCTGTAATTTAGTGTATTAATTGCCAAGTTACTGTTAACACTAGTTCTTGGCGATAAGCATTCATATACCAATTTAACTACTATTTCTTACCATGCATAAATTACTGACTATTGCCATACCCACTTATAATCGTGCTAAGTTACTTGATAAACAGTTAGCATGGCTGGCTCAAGCTATTAAAGGTTTTGAAGATGACTGTGAAATTTTAGTTTCTGATAATTGTTCAACAGATAATACTCAGGAGGTGATCCAAAAATGGCAAGTAACACTTAGCAATATCACATTTAAATCAAATAAAAATTTCCAGAATTTAGGCGTAGTCAAAAATATTATGTATTGCCTAAATTCTTCAACAACAAAATATGTTTGGACAATTGGTGATGATGATCCAATTCAAGATAGAGCCATTACTTATGTGATTAGCAAACTCAAGCAATATGAAGATTTATCATTATTGTTCCTTAACTTTTCCGGCCGTAACCAAATAACTGGTTCACCAGTCCATCCACCAACAATTATTGGTAATCGCTGGTTTGATGTAGATAGTGAAAATGGTGATGGTGATGGGAAAGCTATATTTGAGCATTGTTTCTCCAAAAGTGTTGGCGCAGTTATTTTTCTGACTGCTACAGTCTACCGTACTGACCTAGTAAAACGCGCTCTACAAAGTTGGCCAGATGCTGAAAATAACTGGATATCTTTAGCATATTTAGCCGGATATTGTGCTGCTAATGGTAATGTAATTGTCACTAAAGAGACTTATTTAGAATGTATTGTTGGTGTGAGTTATTGGCAGAAAGAACCAAAGTCTGCACTGTTAATGCAATACAAACACATACCCGAAGTGATTTTAAAGTTGGAGAAAAGTGGATATTCTAAGCAGTTTTGCAGGCGGATGCTTTTGCAGAACGGCAAAGAAGTTAACTTGAAAGTTTTTTTTGGTGCTTTAAGAAGATGGCCTATGTCCGCTATTAAAACAGTAGTTCCATTTTTGGCTTTAGTCAGCTTGTGTGCTTTTGACGTGATGGTTTCTAAAGAGTTCAGATTAGCAGAATCAAGTGAAATATCTACTCAAGAAGTGCAAAGTTATAAGCCATAAACTACTAAAATTCTGATAAATATACATTAAAATTAGAAGGGATTAATGTCATGTTTAGTGCAATTAAACGCAAAATAGCTACACTGTCTCCAGACTTTGAATACTACGTAGCTCGTTGGAAGCATAGCAGAAATCTGCCAGCATTGGAAGAACGCGATCGCCACATCTTTAATACTCTCAAAAAAGATGGCGTTTGTGTCACAACCCTGGCAGATTTAGGGTTAGACTCTAGCTCAGAACTGCTCAACGCTGCTTACAATCAATTGTCTCATATGGAAAATGCAAACAATGACCATCTAGAACAAAAGTGGCCGCAAATTTCCACAGTTACAGGTTTACCAGAATTTTATGCCTGGGGGATCGAGAAAAGGCTGCTCAATATCATCGAAAATTATATTGGTCTTCCCATTGCTTTTCACGGTGTACATTTACGCAAAGATTTCAATAATAAACATCAGTTTGGAACGCTGCTATGGCATAGTGATGCAGAAGACCGCCGCATTATCAAAATCTTTATTTACTTGAATGATGTAGAAGAAAAAACTGGGCCTTTTGAATACATTCCTCGCTCTTTAACTCCCTTATTTAGTTGGAATTATTTTCGACTTTACTACAAACTTTGGAAGTCAGGTTATATGGGTATCGATGATGAACAAGTAAAACCAGTCATCCCCAAATCAGCTTGGAAATCCTGCCCAGGCCCAGCAGGTACAGTCATTCTTGTAGATACGAAAAATGCTTTGCATCACGGCACAGTCCGCACAGAAGACCGGTCAGCGCTATTCTTTTGTTATACCGCCAACCCCCCCGAACGACCAGACCTTTGCACCCAATACTGGGATGATACTTATCCCAGAGCAGAGTTACGTTCTTCATCAGATGCAGTTAAAGTTTCGACTTAGTACCCTTTCGTAGGGTGTGTTAGCAACAGCGTAACGCACCGAAAGCAGCAGCAATGATGTGTTAGGGACATAACGCACTCTACGAAGTTGTAGGTGATTAAATCCACGTTCATTACTGTTATTTTCTAGCGCCAACACTGAGCAGTTATCAAGTATCTTCTATACTCAACATTCATCTCTAAGGAATCATATGATTTTCACCGAAACCGCACTTCAAGACGCATTCATTATTGACTTAGAAGAAAAACCAGACCACCGTGGTTTTTTTGCTCGGTCTTTCTGCGCTCAAGAATTTGAAGCACACGGATTAAAGCCAACAGTTGCCCAATGTAACTTGTCTTTTAACTACAAAAAAGGCACTATCCGGGGAATGCACTATCAAGTTCTTCCAGCAGCAGAAACGAAATTAATTCGTTGTACTAAAGGTGCTATCTATGACGTAATTATTGATATGCGTCCTGAATCTCCCAGCTTTTTATCACACATCGGTGTAGAACTAACCCCAGAAAACCGTCGCGCTTTGTATGTTCCAGAAATGTTTGCTCATGGCTATCAAGCACTCACAGATGAGACTGAGGTCGTATATCAAGTGGGTGAATTTTACACGCCAGGGTATGAGAGAGGTTTACGCTATGACGACTCATTCTTTAATATTGATTGGCCTCTAGATGTGACTGAAATATCTGAGAAAGATTTAAGTTGGCCTTTGTTAAGAATGATGACTGTTGGCGGTACAGCTTCCAGATAACTATAGGCTTTTTCTCTGCGCCTCTATATGAGGGTAAAATAATTAATTTAGGTAGAAATAAATGCCAAATACAATTCTATCTCGTGTCGGTAATACTATTTCTTTTGTCTCCAATAAAGTCCAAGCACGCATCAATTACGCCAAGACTTTACAAGTTGTTTCACTGAAGCCGAAACAGCCTTCTAAAGGAAATGTACTTCTTTCTTATCGGATTGAACCATTTCTAATAAAATCAGGTCAGCCTATCCCCAATGACCAGAGTTGGAACTGGGAATGTCTACTAATCGCCCAAACTTTTTTAGACCTGGGTTATAACGTTGATGTTATCCAATTCCACAATAATAAATTCGTTCCTCAAAAAGACTACGCATTTTTAATTGATATCCGTCATCGTTTAGAAGCACTTGCACCAAAACTGAATAAAGATTGCATCAAGATTTTCCACGTTGACATTGCTAATATGGTGTTTCGCAATGCAGCTGAATGCAACAGACTTCTAGAACTCCAACAACGTAGAGGAATTACCTTACGACCACAGCGATTTGAGACGCCCAACTTGGGAATTGAATATGCCGATTACGCTACCGTCTTGGGCAACAATTTCACAGTTGATACATTCAAATATGCGAACAAACCAATGTATCGTATTCCCATTTCTTCGTCACTCATTTATCCCTCTCCCGACGAGAAAGACTTTGAAGCGGTAAGAAAGCGTTTTCTGTGGTTTGGTGGTAATGCTCTAGTTCTCAAAGGATTAGACTTAGTTTTAGATGCCTTTGCCCAAATGCCGGAATACCATTTAACAGTTTGTGGCCCAATAAGTAATGACAAAGAATTTGAGCAAGCTTTCCATAAAGAACTGTATGAAACACCTAACATTCACACCTATGGTTGGATTGATGTTAGCAGCCCTGACTTTTTAAAGGTTACAAAGAATTGTTTGGG
Organism: Nostoc sp.; assembly: GCF_036917615.1. Taxonomy (GTDB): domain Bacteria; phylum Cyanobacteriota; class Cyanobacteriia; order Cyanobacteriales; family Nostocaceae; genus Nostoc. The sequence goes on along the minus strand of NZ_JBALCZ010000057.1, from coordinate 94,463 downwards.
ACTTGTTTATCCTTCCGTTTCTGAGGGACAGGCAGGAGCAGTAATAACTAGCTTGCAAGCCGGATTAATTCCGATTTTAAGCTACGAATCTGGTGTGGATGTTCATGATTTTGGTGTGATTTTCGAGAATCTTTCCCTTGAAGAAATTAAGACGAAAGTTAGAAGTATTTCCAATTTGCCTGTAGAAGACCTAAAGCTTATGTCTCATAAGGCATGGGAATATGCAAGAGCAAATCATACCAAAGAAAAGTTTGCCCAAGCCTACAGAAATGCTGTGGAGCAAATTATTGAAAATCACAGCCATAAAAAACAGACTTGTTTGATAGCATCTAGCAAACAACTGGTTAGCACTTAGCCCTGGCGATTAGAAATCACGGCTATACAAACTTTCGTCCGCCTGCGCGGGCTGATGGGAATTAAGGGTTTTTAACCCGCGCAGGCGAGTTTTGCCTGTATAGCCGTGACTTATAGTCGTTTGGTGCAAGCTAATCCTAATTCACCATGAAAATGTACTTAATATTTAGTTGTCACCAATTATTAAGTACAAGATTATAGAGAATTTGTATCACAATAAACAGTTCTATAAAGGAGTTTAGTTCATGATTATTATCGATCGCGCCTTACAAGCCCGTGCAGCAGCAGGCAATCCCATCAAAGTGGGAATGATTGGTGCTGGTTTTATGGGTCGAGGAATTGCCAACCAAATTGTCAATTCAGTGCCAGGAATGGAGTTAGTTGCTATCTCCAATCGTCAGATTGATGCAGCTAAACAAGCTTATTCGGAAGCCGGAATTGAGGATATTCAAGTTGTTGCAACTGTCAGCGAGTTAGAAGATGCGATCGCTAACGGTAAATATGCAGTCACAGAAGACGCTAAGTTACTGTGTCGGGCCCAGGGCATCGATGCATTAATCGAAGTCACAGGTGCAGTGGAATTTGGCGCTCATATCGTTATGGAAGCGATCGCCCATTGCAAACATGTGATTATGATGAATGCCGAACTCGATGGCACTATTGGCCCCATCCTAAAAGTGTATGCTGATAAAGCAGGCGTCATCCTCAGCGCCTGTGATGGCGATCAGCCAGGGGTGCAAATGAACCTCTACCGATTTGTGAAAAGTATTGGTTTAACTCCGTTATTGTGCGGTAACATTAAAGGACTCCAAGACCCCTATCGCAATCCCACCACCCAGGAAGGATTTGCTAAACGTTGGGGTCAAAAGCCCCACATGGTGGCTAGCTTCGCAGACGGAACCAAAATTTCCTTTGAGCAAGCGATCGTTGCCAATGCCACAGGCATGAAAGTTGCCAAACGAGGAATGCTAGGATATGACTTCAACGGTTATGTCGATGAAATGGCCCAGATATATGATGTTGAACAACTCAAGGAACTGGGCGGCATTGTCGATTATGTAGTTGGAGCAAAACCTGGCCCAGGCGTATATGTATTTGCCACTCACGATGACCCCAAGCAACGCCACTATCTCAACTTATACAAATTAGGCGAAGGCCCTCTTTACAGCTTCTATACTCCTTATCACCTCTGTCATTTTGAAGTTCCCCTGTCCGTAGCGCGTGCTGTCCTATTCGGTGATGCCGTTATGTCTCCACTCGCAGGCCCGCTAGTAGATGTGATCACTACCGCCAAAATTGACCTGAAAGCAGGAGAAACCTTAGATGGCATCGGCTACTACATGACCTACGGACAATGTGAAAATTCCGATATCGTCCAACAGCAAAATCTCCTACCAATTGGTTTAGCTGAAGGGTGTCGCCTGAAACGAGATATTACTAAGGATCAAGTCCTCACATACGAGGATGTAGAATTGCCTGAAGGCAGACTTTGCGACCAACTACGAACTGAGCAAAACACTTATTTCGCTCCAGAAAAAATCTTGGTAGCAGTTGGGTAATATCGGTTCCAAAAATATTTGCAACAAATAAATTGGCTGTAGGGGCGTACAGCTGTACGCCCCTAATACGTTTCGGATAAGATCCCCCCGCCTGCGGCGACCCCCTTTTTAAGGGGGTAAAGATCAGAAAAAGCTTTTTAAGGGGGGTTGGGGGAATCTCCGAGGCCCCTACCAACATATTTGTAGGAAGAATTTCGTGAAGAGGATAGAAGTTATACTGCTGAACACTAAAGTTGTTGATAGTAACTTGCTGGGGAGCGTTGAAAAAAACCTGATCGAAACTTTAGGTCAAATTCATGAAAATTGCTCTAGTCCATGATTATTTAACCCAGCGAGGTGGGGCAGAGCGTGTGTTTGAACTGCTTTGTAAGCGCTATCCTGAAGCAGATATTTTCACATCTTTGTACGATCCCCAAAAAACTATTGATCTAGGCGATCGCATAGTCAACACGACTTTCTTACAAAAGATTCCTGGTGCAGCAAAATATTTCAGGTCGATGGCTCCTCTATATTTTCCTGCCTTTCGTGCCTTGGATCTGCAAGCCTATGACCTAATTATTAGCAGTAGCACCAGCTTTGCCAAAGCAGTGCGAAAAAATCCCAATGCCCGCCACATTTGCTTTTGCCATAATGTCACCCGTTTCTTATGGGATACAACAACTTATTTAAGAGAGTATGGAGACTATAGATATTTAGCTCCTTTAATTGAACAAGTATTTCAAGTAATGAGAAAGGTAGACCTGAAATATGCACAGGAACCTGACCTTTACATTGCTAATTCTAGTGTTGTTGCCCGCCGTATTGAAAATATTTATGGCAAAAAGGCAATGATGGTGAATTATCCAATTGATACTAGTAAATTTGTTTTTTCAGATATAAAAGATGAATATTATCTGGCCTCCGCCCGGATGATCAGTTATAAGCGACTTGATATAATAGTCGAAGCTTTTAATTGGTTGGGGTGGCGGTTATTAATATCAGGTGATGGGCCAGAACTAGCACGATTAAAATCCAAAGCATTACAAAATATTGTGTTCTTGGGACACGTAAGTGATAGAACCCGTAAAGACTTGTTTTCCAAAGCCAAGTCTATTATTGTCGCAGCCCTAGAAGACTACGGACTAGTTCCAGTAGAGGCTAATGCTAGTGGCACACCAGTCATCGCCTATGGAGCAGGTGGAGTATTAGATACTCAAATCCCAGGTGAAACTGGAGTCTTTTTCAAAAGACAAACACCCGAATCTCTACAAATTGCATTACTAGAAGCCAATGGCATCGCTTGGGATTACGATCGCATCCGTAATCATGCAGTAGCAAACTTTTCAGAGAATGCATTCTTTGGTAAAGTTGAGCAAATTATTCACCAAACTTGTGGTATGCATCAATTATTCATTTGATTTCTTAATTTTTTTCCACAAGAAGATTATCTATGTATTTTTATCTCTCCTCCTTGGCGGTTAAAAAAATAGGTATTCTTCGGAGTATCTCTTAGCGTAAGTCTTAAAGACAAGGATAATAAAAGTGGTTCAAACTAGTCTAAATCCTCATATAGCTCCAGCTTCTGAAAATGAACCAAGTTACGGACAATTGTTTGCCGTATTTGTCCGGAGATTTCCTTGGTTTTTAGCAGTATTTATTAGTTGTATTGCTATTGCAACCATAGTAAATTTTAAGACAAAACCTACTTATAGAAGTTCAATGCAACTGCTAGTAGAACCTAACTATCAAGGTAAGACAGAAGGTGCTGGGGTAGACAACCAGTTTACGGACTCTAATGTGGTCATAGATACTGCCACCCAGCTTAACTTGATGCAGAGTTCGGGACTTATCCAAAAAGCAGTTGATAAACTTCAGTCTGATTATCCAGATATAACTTCAAGTGAGATTAAAGCTTCTTTGGTTTTAACTCAATTAAGGAGCAAAGAAGATAATGTCGCTACTAAAATATTTCAAGTGGAATATACTGCTGGAGATCCAGGGAAGACACAAAAAGTTCTGGGTGCAATTCGACAAGTTTATCTGGAATATAACAAAGAACAACAGAATTCGCGTTTACAAAAAGGTCTGCAAATTATCAGGGAACAGTTAAGTAAAGCCAGTGAAGAGGTAAACGCGGCTGAGGCAAATTTACAAAGGTTTCGCAGAAACCAGAATTTAATTGATCCAGAGTCACAGGCTAAAGCGATTGAGACAGCTTTGAACAATATTGCCCAAGAGCGACAGACAACTCGTTCTCAGTATGGGGAAGCTTTGGCACGCCAAAAATCGTTGGAAGAACAACTTAACCGTTCTCCCCAGAATGCTCTAGTTGCTTCTCGCCTGAGTCAGTCTGTTCGCTACCAAAGCTTACTAAACGAAATCCAAAAAACAGAACTGGCATTAGCACAAGAACGCTTACGCTTTACAGATCAAACTCCGAGTGTGCAAAAGTTCAAAGAACAGCTTCAGGGTCAGAAGGAATTATTGCAACAAGAGGTAGGAAGAACTTTAGGTGGAAAGTCTGCTAGTGCATTCACTTCTGGAGATTCTCTTCTCGAAAAAGGACAGCTCGGTGAAATTGATCTCAGCCTTGCTGGTCAGCTAGTGGAAACGCAGACAAATCTAGTTGCTTTAACTGCTCGCGATCAAACTTTAGCTAAAAAAGAGAACGAACTGCGTTTTGAAATCAAACGTTTCCCGCCTCTGTTGGCTTATTACAATCGGATGCTACCACAGTTGCAATTTAGTCGTGAAAGGTTAGAGCAGCTTTTAAGAGCAGAGCAGCAATTGCGGCAAGAACTTTCCAAGGGTGGATTTAATTGGGAAGTGGTAGAAGATCCCCAAAAAGGCGGACAATTAGGCCCAAATCTCCAGCAGAATTTGCTCTTAGGTGCTGTGGTTGGGTTTATGTTAGGAGGCATTGCTGCCTTTATTCGAGAATCGGCGGATGATGCAGTTCATACCACTGCTGAGTTAGAAAAGCAAATGGCCATGCCGTTGTTGGGAACAACTCCCAAGTTACCGCCAGCCAAACCCAGAGAATCAATGATCAAGTTGCCTTTTGGTAAGCCAGAAGTTCTCGCCCCCTGGACAATTCAGGTATTGCAATCTCCACCGCGTTGGGAATCGCTGGATTTGATTTACAAAAACATTGAGCTTTTAAATACTGTTACTAACTTGAAATCTTTGATGGTCACCTCGGCTTTGCCGGATGAGGGTAAGTCAGCTTTGGCGTTGGGTCTGGCAATGAGTGCTGCCCGTTTACACAAAAGGGTACTGCTGATTGATGCCAACTTACGCGATCCCAGTCTGCACCAACAACTGAATCTTCCTAATGAACAGGGGCTTTCAACTCTATTGGCTAGTGATGCAACTCTACCCAACCAGATTAGTCTTCAATACTCAGGCTCCGCTTACATCGATATTTTGACCGCTGGCCCCAAACCTGCTGACCCAGCGAATCTGTTGAGTTCCCCTCGGATGATCCAATTAATGGCAGCATTTGAGGAAAACTATGATTTGGTACTCATAGATGCTCCCCCAGTTCTTGGTTTGGTGGATGCCATGCTTACCGCATCATCTTGTCGTAGCGTGGTTATGGTGGCAAGCATTGGTATTGTGACGCGAAGTCAGCTGACTCAAGCTACAGCTATGTTAAGTAAGTTAAATCTGATTGGGGTTGTAGCTAACGGGGTATCAAACTCTAGCAGTAATTACGTACCCTATACCAAACAACAGCAATTAGCCCTACGACAAGCTGTAGAAAAGTAGCTAGTACCGCTAGATGATAGATCCCTGACTTCTTAGAGAAGTCGGGGATCTTGTATTTCGCATTTATAGCAGATTGCAACTTGGTGAGGTACAGATTATCGTAGGGGCATAACATGTTGTGCCCCTACCCGTGTACCAATACGGTTCAGTTAAAGCTAAAACTCTTTGTCAAAGTCAGTTTTTTTAACGAACCGCAGAGGCGCAGAGAAGCCAGTGCGTTGGGCGGGTTCCCCGACTTGTAGCAACTGGCGCGACACAGAGAGAAGAAAAAAATGCTTAACTGAACTGTATTGACCCGTATACTTCATTTACCTGCAATACGCTGTATAACCAAAATTTCATTTTGTTGCTATCAGGAAAATTCCAGTAGATTTATGCTATCTTTATGGATTATCAGAGAAATCACTGGCTCTTTAAAGAGTAAATAAAGAATTTATTTGAGCGATCGCTATTTCTACATAATCTTATATTCTAGAGATTAAAGCATCTTAAAAAAGGCTAGAAGACAACAGGGGACTGGTTTTGTTAATATCGACACAATAAACACCTCAGCACAATTAAACGTAGATATAGATTCATGGGTAATTTCCCTCTACACTTCTCTACTGTCAGTAGTTCCCGGAAAATCATGATTTACCCATGAATGTTAATAGTAGCGGTGATTGCTACCAATGTAATTAGTATCTGTCTAATTTGTATATCTCTACACCAGCAGAATTCTGCACGATATGTGCTTGGCTGAGTGGCAAAAAGTAATAACATATTTTTGCCCTCAATTCTCTCCAACTTTTTGGACTTACAACAAGATGCGGATTTGGGTCAAAGGCTATCAATGCCTTTGATAACGCCTCAGCAATTCACTCCTGTATAAACCCAAAGACATTATGACAACTTCAATAATTCCAACTCTAGAGAATTTATATGATGTAACCCAGGAACACCAAGATAATCGTGGGTACTGCACACTCCAGTGGCGACGGGGTAAACTGTTGGTGAAGCCGCCTGGACTAATTAAACAACCATATCTGCCTTCATTAGATAGTAAGCGATCGCTAGTAGAATGCTTACAACATTCTCCTGTAAGTTTGGTGAGCATAGATCCAAAACTGGGTGAGGCTTTGCTCAGGTTTTGGGCAGATGCATGTCAAAAAGCTAAAAAACCAATATTCCTAAGCATACCCGCTGGCAATAAACTGCCTAACCAACCCTTGAGACAATTGCAGCGACTAATTGATTGGATTGCTGCTTTAGTGTTGCTGCTATTAGTAAGTCCAGTCATGTTGGGATTGATTGTATTAATGCAGGTTTTCTCGCCAGGGTCACTTTTTTGTCGTGAGTGGCGGGTTGGAGAACGGGGTAAACTCTTTCAAGCGATTAAGTTTTGTACGACTGCAAAGCAGAACATCACACCGTTAGGGCGTTGGATGCGTAAATATGGTCTTGACAATTTGCCCCAGTTATTAAGTGTATTGCGGGGTGACATGAGTTTGACCGGATCTTGTTGTTGGACTTTAGAAGATGCAGTACAGCTAAATAAACTACCAGAAATTAAGGCTTCATGGGAAGTAGAGGCACAGTCTCACCTGTTACATCTAGATAGCCAAACACTGTAATTTATCTGTGCGGTAACTGATGATTTCATCTGCCGCACTGAGGCTACAGCAAAAATTGCTTACTTAGCATCTATATCGGTCTATCTACCTTGCCAAACTATTATGATAAAATCCATGCATTTCCAACTTCCTCAACAACTCCGTAGTCTGCTCAAAGCTAGCAGCTTCTGGCAGGACAACTATTTGATATTGCGAGAATTTAAACACTTTCGCAAAATTGCAACTTTAGCTCTGATATTCTCGATTTTTGCGGCAACTTTTGAAGGTGTGAGTATTGGTTTTTTACTTTCCTTTTTGCAAAGCTTAACTAGTCCTAATGCTCAACCTGTTCAGACAGGAATACACTGGTTTGATATCTGGATTTTGGGAGCTAAGACATCGGCAATTAATCGTCTGTACCGCGTATCTTTGCTGATTTTATTGAGTACTTGGTTACGTGCAACCTTTAATTACTTTTCCCAAGTCTATACTGAATTATCTCAACTACATCTTGCCGATCGCTTACGTAAGCAAATTTTTGAACAGTTACAAGCCTTGTCACTAAGTTACTTTGCCAAAACTCGTTCTGGTGAACTAATTAACACAATTACCACAGAAATTGAAAGGATCAGACAGGGTTTCAGTGGCGCAGCCTTTTTAGTAACTAGAGGACTAACAACCTTTGTCTACTTAATATCAATGTTTTTGATCTCATGGCAACTAACGCTGATATCAGCATTACTATTTACACTTTTAGGTGTGGGGTTGTCAAATCTGAACGCTAGAGTCAGAGAATCAAGTTTTGGGATGACAACTGCTAATGCTAATTTTACCTCAACAGCCATAGAATTTATTAATGGTATTCGCACTGTTCACTCCTGTGGTACTCAAGAATTTGAGCGTCAGCGTTACTACAAAGCTAGTGACAAGGTAATAAGTACTACAACGAAGGTTGTGTTCACCTGGACACTTGTTAAGCCAATTGCCGAAGGGGTAGCGACTACGGTATTGATCGGAATGATTATTTTGGCGTTCACTAGCCTTGTTACTAATGGAACACTACAAGTTGCTTCTTTACTAACCTTTTTCTTTGTGCTATTTCGCTTCATACCATTTGTTCAAGATATTAATGGCACGAGAGCATATCTCAGCACTTTACATGGTTCAGCAGACAATATTAAAGATCTCTTGAAAACTGATGATAAATATTACTTTCAAAATGGCACAACTGAGTTTAAAGGGTTAAAAAGGTCAATAGATTTAGTATCTGTAGATTTTGGCTACGATGATCAAAATATAGTGCTACATAATATTACCCTGACTATTGAAAAGGGAAAAATGACAGCATTAGTCGGAGCATCTGGTGCTGGTAAAACAACCCTTGCTGATTTAATTCCCAGATTTTATAATGCTACAGATGGATATCTTTTCATGGATGAAGTTGATGTACGGCAGTTTGAAATTAACTCCCTACGTCGCAAAATAGCTGTCGTCAGTCAGGATACTTTTATCTTCAATACTAATGTTTGGGAAAATATTTCTTACGGAACTCCAGAAGCTACTAATGATGAAATCGAAGAAGCTGCTAAACTAGCGAATGCACTAGAATTTATTTTGGAAATGCCGGAAGCTTTTAACACCCAATTGGGAGATCGAGGTGTTAGGTTATCTGGGGGACAAAGGCAGCGAATTGCTATTGCGCGAGCTTTACTGCGGAACCCAGAAATTTTGATTTTGGATGAGGCAACTAGCGCCTTAGATTCTGTATCTGAGCGCTTAATTCAAGATTCATTAGAAAAGCTATCTATTGGTAAAACAGTGATTGCGATCGCTCACCGTCTTTCTACCATTTCTAAAGCAGATAAAGTTGTAGTTTTAGAACAGGGACGGATAGTAGAGCAAGGTAAGTACCAAGAACTCTTGGATCTCAAAGGCAAGCTTTGGAAATATCATCAAATGCAGTATGAAGTAAGGCAATCAGATTAGAAACAATATCCAAAGGTTCGTCAGATTTAATTAAATCAATTTACCAAAATCCTTGCAACACATGAATCGGCTGTACACCCTTACAGCCGTACACCTCTAACTATATGTGAGTTCGACGGGTATAAATAAAGAACCCCTCTCCAAACCTCTCCCCGCAACGGAGAGAGGCTTTGAAACCTTGATTTTTTCGTTCAAAACTCGAAAGATTTCTGCCCCTCTCCGACACGGAGAGGTTCATCGAACTCACGTTAACTATGTATTTATATCAGTAGCTTTGTGAAATAGGAACGCAAAAAAATAATATTAGAATGCCCATTGTCTCTACAAATAAGTTGATAATAAATATTAAAATTAGTGCTATATGCTAAACATTAACAGAAAATATGTACCAGAAAATATTTGACAAAGACCTGATTTATCAATGCTCCAATTTTGAGGTAGGTGAAGGCGGAGGTGTTGAAACTTATTTAGCTTCTCTGTTTGAACATCGACCACCTGATGTTAGCAATCGCGTGATAAAATCGCTTAATAATGTTGACCAAAGCCAGTTCAAACTCTTACATATCCATAGCCCAGATTTGCTATTACAGCTTACAGGCGAATGTCCTACCATCTTCAGCGTTCATAATCACTCATTCTACTGTCCTAGTGGCACAAAATATTTAGCAGGGCAGCAGACAATCTGCGATCGCAACTTTTCTTATTTAGGATGTACCTGGGGCAAACTAGTAGATAAGTGTGGTAGCCGTAAACCTTTAAGAACTCTTAAAGAACTTCAAACTACTGAGCAGTTTTTAGATGTATTAAAAAAGGTAAAAATTACTTTCATTGCTAATAGCGAATATGTGCGGCAACAATTGATTCAAAATGGTGTACCCCCAGAGCAAACTGTAACGCTACACTGTGGTATCTCTGTACCGCAAACAGCAACTGCACCTCTGAGTTTAGAAGTACATCAGAATCATAGAATTTTGTTTGCTGGACGGATTGTTTCTGATAAAGGTCTAGAATGGTTACTCAAGACCTTAATACATACAAACCCGCAAATTAAACTTGATATCGCAGGTGAAGGATGGGAAAGACCCCGCTTAGAAAAGTTAGCAAACACCCTTAGATTGAATAACCGGATCACTTGGCATGGCTGGTGCGATCGCGATAAATTAAATAAACTTTATCAACAGTGTTTTGCAGTAATCTTTCCCAGTGTCTGGCCTGAACCTGCCGGTCTTGTAACTCTAGAAGCCTATGCTCGTTATCGGCCTGTAATTGGTAGTGCAGTTGGAGGGATTCCAGAACATTTACGAGATGGAGAAACAGGTATTCTTGTTCCAGGCAATAATATCAAAAAGCTGGCTGATGCCATTAATGAGTTGTATATAGATCATCAAAAAAGCCGACATATGGGTGAACAAGGTCATGCTTTATTGATGAATAAATTTACAATGGATACTCATCTAAAAAATCTGCGGACAATTTATGCAAAAACAATAGCAGAATTTCCTTCTAGAGTGAAAAAATTATATAGTATCCCTCAAGCTAAATAAATTTAGTTTGCTCGAAATATCAAATGGTGTATCTTTTACCTATGAGAGGATGTTTTAAAAGTCCTATTGTCGGTATCAAAACGTTCTAGATCCTCCTAAATACCCCTTCAAAAGGGGGACTTTGATTCCGGTTCCCCCCTTTTGAAGGGGGGTTAGGGGGGATCAATAAGTGCCTAAAATCACAGCCAAACACTTTTAAAATATCCTCTGAAATATAAAGGGAAAAAATATGTCATTGCATCAAGAATACCAACAACCTTTAGTTAGCGTTATTATCCCCACCTATAATCGGCCAGAGTATCTTAAGCAAGCGATCGCTAGTGCTATTAAGCAGACTTATCAAAATATTGAAATTATTATTTCTGATAATTGCAGTTCAGAAAATCCCCAAGCACTTGTTGCGTCTTTTGGTGATTCACGCATCAGATTTTGGCGGCATCAGCAAAATGTGGGTATGTTAGCTAATCAGCAGCATGGCTTCAAGATGGCGCGAGGTAAATATGTTGCTAGTCTCCATGACGATGATATGTGGAATGAAGACTTTTTAGCAAAGCTTGTACCACCACTAGAAGCCAATTCTGATTTAATTATCGCTTTTTGTGACCAATATATCATCGATGCTAATGGCATAATTAATGATGCTGGAACTGAAGAAAATACACGTGGTTATCAGCGGGATAAATTAGCACAGGGAATTCATCAACCTTTCTATAAAATTGGGTTGATAGATAAAAGTATACCCACTGCGGCAGCTTGTGTGATTCGGAATAATTTTGTGGATTGGGATAGTATTCCCTCAGAAGTTGGCGGCATGTGGGATTTATATTTAACTTACCTTTGCTGTATATCTGGTCGTGGTGCTTACTACTATCCAGAAAGGCTGACGCGATATCGTGCCCATGAGCAAACTGATACCATGCTCAGTGGTAGTCGAGATGTGCAGGCAAAAATTCGCAAAGCTAAAAGCGAAATAATTTGTTATAAAGTCTTTATGGAAGATACTCATCTACAGGAATTTAAGACTTACTTTGAACATAAATGGTTAGAAGCTAATACAACTTTGGGAATTGGTTTGCTGCGAAGTGAACAGATAGCAGCAGCACGTCCTTATTTTTGGCAGGCGCTGAATATACAAAAATTTAATGCTCGAACTATCGCAGCACTTACTCTTAGTTTTACTCCACAATTTTTAGCAAGTAAGTTAATGAAAATATCGAAATACTAGAGCCATCGTATCTAAATCTTGGAGTTTATTTTTTAACGAACCACAGAGACGCAGAGGACACGGAGAGAATAAAAATAAGATTATTTTAAACTCTTTGTTTACAGTTTTGCGTGAGTTTATATTATTCAGGAAGGTAGTGTATGAAACTTTGTATTGTTACCCATAAAATTAAAAAAGGTGATGGTCAGGGACGGGTAAACTACGAAGTTGTTCAAGAAGCAATTCGTCGTGGTCATCAATTGACATTATTGGCTAGTGAAGTCGCACCAGAACTAGAAGACAATAGCCAAGTTAATTTGATTTTAATTCCAGTCAAAGGCTATCCCACAGAATTTGTGCGGAATTTCATATTTGCTAAAAAAAGTGCAGATTGGTTGCGTCAAAATCGCTCTGGCATTGATTTAGTTAAAGTCAATGGGGCAATTAATATGGCTGTGGCTGATGTGAATGCTGTACATTTTGTCCATAGTTCATGGTTGCGATCGCCTGTTCATATTTCCCGCAATCGTCGAGATTTGTATGGTTTTTACCAGTGGCTGTTTACGGCTTTTAATGCCCGTTGGGAAAAACAGGCTTTCCAAAAAGCGCAGGTTGTGGTGGCTGTATCCGAAAAGGTAGCTCAGGAATTAGTCAATATTGGTGTACCGCGTTCTCGGATTCGCGTAATTGTCAATGGCGTTGACTTAGAAGAGTTTGCCCCTGGCCAAAGCGTAGGCGTAGCCCACCGTAGGCATCGCCAAAAATTAGGTTTACCGGAGAATGTCACCCTAGCACTGTTCGCCGGAGATATCCGCACACCCAGAAAGAACTTAGATACGGTATTGCACGCCTTGGCGAAAGTTCCCGATTTACATCTGGCGGTGGTGGGTCATATTGAAGGTAGCCCCTTTCCTCAACTAGCCGCCTCTTTGGGGTTAAACGAACGCGTACATTTTGTGGGATATCGCCGTGATATCCCCGAAATTATGCGGTCAGTAGATTTATTTGTTTTTCCTTCCCGATACGAAGCTTGCACTCTCGTATTGTTAGAAGCACTTTCTTCAGGATTGCCAGTAATTACTGCCACAGCTACCGGAGGTGCAGAGTTGGTGACACCAGAATGTGGCATCGTCTTACCCGACTCAGATGATATCGATGCTTTGGCTGTGGCGCTGATGTCCTTGGTGAGCGATGTTTCGTTGATGCAACAGATGGGTCAAGCAGCTCGCTCTGTGGCAGAACAATATAGCTGGACTACTATGGCACAAACTTATGTGGATCTATTTGAGGAGTTAAGCAAGAATGCGGAACACCGTTCTCATACCGACTTATCGCCGTCCACAAGACCTCTCACGCTGCCTTTTGGCACTACAGGAGCAAATTAAACCCGTTGATCAGGTGATAGTGGTTGTCCGCGATACGGATGCAGAAACTTGGCAATTTCTTGCCGAATACAAAGCCGACAACTTGCCACTGCATATCGTGAAAGTGACACAACCGGGGGTAGTAGCAGCTCTCAACGCCGGACTAGCAGCAGTGGAGGGCGATATTGTTTCCATTACTGATGATGATGCTGCACCCCACCCGGATTGGCTAGAGCGCATCGCCGCTTACTTTAGCTGTGATAGTCGCCTCGGTGGTCTGGGAGGGCGTGATTGGATATACCACGGCAGCAAATTAGAAGACGAATCCCGCTTAGTAGTCGGACAGTTGCAATGGTTTGGGCGAGTGATTGGCAACCATCATCTGGGAGTGGGAGAACCCCGCGAAGTCGATATTCTCAAGGGCGTAAACATGAGTTTTCGTACCCAAGCAATCGGACAACTGCGCTTTGATCAGCGGATGCGCGGGACAGGAGCGCAGGTACATTTTGAAATGGCATTCACTCTGGCATTAAAGCGGGCTGGTTGGAAGATGATTTATGATCCTAACGTTGCTGTAGATCACTATCCGGCACAACGTTTTGATGAAGATCAGCGAAACAACTTTAATGAAATTGCCTTTATTAATTTAGTCCATAATGAAACTTTAGTTTTATTAGAGCATCTGTCATTTATCCGCCGGATTGTATTTTTGTTCTGGGCAGTATTCGTGGGTACATGCGATAGTTTGGGCTTTGTACAATGGCTAAGATTTTTGCCTAGCCAAGGGCAGTTGGCGGGGAAAAAATTACTGGCATCCTGGCGTGGGCGTTGGCAAGGATATAAACAATTCAAAATCCAAAATTAAAGACCTATTTCAATACCGTTCACTTAAGAAGAATCGGAGGTTGGGTTAAGCGCAGCGCAACCCAACAAAGTCTTGATAATTTTGGGTTTCGTTCCTTAACCCAACCTACATCAGTTTTAGTTTTTAGCCTTAGCTGAACTGGAGCCAGGGAACGAGTTGATCTGCCAAATTTATTTATGTGTACATCTAAAATTGAATGAATTCTAAGCAGATACTTTTCAATAGTTTTTTACAAGAAAACTATTCTCCCGAAGAGCGATCGCTACAGGGTTGGATGGCGATCGCAGGCTTTATATTACTGACTGTAGTTTGCTATTTTGCTGGTGCCACTGCCGCATTACGCCTAATTTACCCGGTGACAGCTTTAGCAGTAGCCGTATTTTTATACTTGCGGCATCCCATTCTCTACATCAGCTTTACCTGGTGGATCTGGTTTCTCACGCCCTTAGCTACTCGCTTAGTTGACTATCGGGTGGGCTGGGACGCTACCCGTCAAATGCTGATAGCACCCTACTTAGTGGTGTTTGTCACCATAGCAACCTTCTTCAGACACTTTCCCCGCGCTTCTCGTCAAGGGGGCTTGCCGTTTGTTTTGGCTTTTATCGGAGTGTTCTATGGCTTTCTAATCGGTCTGATTTACAATCCACCTATCCCTGTAGCACGCGGATTGATGGATTGGCTCAGTCCGATCATCTTCGCTTTTCACTTATTTATTAACTGGCGAGATTATCCCAGCTATCGCCAGAACATTCAGCGAACATTCCTCTGGTGTGTGTTGATTTTAGGAGCTTATGGCGTATATCAATTCGTCGTGGCTCCTGAGTGGGACAGGTATTGGCTGATCCAATCAAAACTATTCATGAGTGCTGGAAATCCTGTACCTTTTGGGATGCGTGTCTGGAGTACATTGCACTCAGTCGGCCCCTTTGGTTCAGTCATGCAAGCTGGTTTACTGTTGTTATTTACCAGTTCAGGAAATTTAATTTTTCCGGCTTCAGCTGTTGGTTATTTATCCTTTTTATTGACACAAGCACGTACTAATTGGGGAGGCTGGTTATTTGGAATAATTATGATCATGGGTTCAGTCAAGGCCCGGATTCAAATGCGCTTAGTCACCATAATCGTAGTAATGGCAATTTGTGTTGTCCCATTGACAACTATCCAGCCAATTTCTGGGGTTTTAGCAGCGCGTATGGAAACTTTTTCTAATCTTCAAGAAGATGGCAGCTTTAAAGATAGATCGGGAACTTATGACAAAAACCTTGGTCTAGCTCTTTCTAATGGTCTAGGTAACGGTTTAGGAAATATCTGGAAGGTCAACGAAAAAACCGGTCAAATTGAAGTAGTGGTGATTGATAGTGGCATTTTAGATATGTTTTTCACCCTTGGTTGGTTTGGAGCCATCTTTTATATGGGTGGATTAATCTTGTTGATTATTAGTGTTAGCAGTTATGGTGAAGGCCGTTTCGATAGTTTTATCAGTGCTGCCCGCGCCATTGGTATCAGTTCTGCTGGACAGCTAGTTATCGGTAGCGGCATGTTGAGTGTCGCAGGTATGATTCTTTGGGGATTTTTAGCTATGGCTATGGCAGGACATAAGTACTATAGCAATCCTCAGATGCCTTCCAAGATCCCCAGCTTTTTAGAGAAGTCGGGGATCTGATAAATCTTACAACTTAAATAGGACTGATATAGATTATGAAAGTAATTATTGTAATGCCACTGGCCGAGCAACGAGGCGGCGGTGAAATGATGCTTTGGGATTTGGTGCAGCAGGGACGTAATGCTGGTGTTGAGTGGCTGGTGATATTTTTAGAATCCGGCCCAATGGTAGAACAAGTAAAGTCCCTCGGTATTGATACGCGAGTTGTAGAAAGTGGACGTTTACGCCAAATTCACCGTTTTATTGGCGCTGTTTTTCGGATAGCTGCGATCGCTCGCCGCGAACGTGCAGATATAATTGTCAATTGGATGTGGATCACGCATATATCTGGAGGTTTGGCGGCGATGTTGGCGGGGTTGCCTGCTGTGTGGTATCAACTAGAAGTGCCTAGTGATCAGACTTGGTTGGTGCGAATCGCCACTTTAATCCCAGCCCAGGCAATTATCACCCTCTCCCAAGATGGTAAGCAAGCACAAGCAGAAATTTGGCCCCACAGACCAACACCTTTGGTTTATCCTGGTGTCGCACTAGACCGATTTGAGCCTGATGCTTTGCCTTCTCCTAAAGAAGCACGGCGCAAGTTGGGCTTACCTTTACACGGGCCGTTGATTGGAATTGTTGGACGATTGCAACGATGGAAGGGAATGCATGTATTAGTGCAAGCAATGCCCAAAATTTTACAGAAGTATCCCGATGCTCATTGTGTAGTGGTTGGCGGTAAACACGATTTGGAACCAGATTATCAGGACTTCTTAAAAGCAGAAATCGCCGTCTTGGGCTTGAAAGAGCAGGTAATTATGGCTGGGTTACAGCGTAACATCCCGGAGTGGGTGCAGGCGATGGATGTATTTGTCCATGCATCAGATAAAGAGCCATTTGGGATTGTGATTATTGAGGCAATGGCGCTGGGTAAACCTGTGATTGCTGGCAATGCAGGCGGCCCGACAGAGATTATTACCGATGGGATGAATGGACTATTAACACCTTACGGCGATGCAGAGAAATTAGCGATCGCAATTCTCCGCTATCTTGACGAGCAAGAATTTGCCCAGAGTGCAGGAGTAGCTGCCAGGCAACGCGCCCTCGATTTTTCAACGCAGAATTATGCCCAAAACTTTATTAGTGCAATTCGTTCTGCGATACCGAGTGTTTCATAGGCTGAATGAAACGGTAAACTTCTCGCATAAGTCAATTTTATGAAAATTAAACCACAGATGTACATAGATAATTAATCGATGTACATCTGTGGTTAAGAATAATAAATCAGATTAAAAGGAATTAAATTAATGTTGATTGATAGCCGGAGATTGCCAATAGATGAAGTTATTAATACCGAAGTTTGTATAGTTGGTGCTGGCCCAGCCGGAATTACACTCGCACGAGAATTAATTGGGCAAGACTTTCGAGTTTGCTTACTAGAAAGTGGTGACATTGAATTTAATCAAGAGACTGCATCTCTCGGTGAGGGTGAAACCGCTGGAGATCCTTTTCCACCACTGCAAGATATGCGTCATCGTCAATTTGCTGGACTGGCTAATGTCTGGAATATTGAAATCAATAAAAATCAACTTGGTCTGAGGCATGTGCCGTTAGACGAAATAGATTTTGAAAAACGTGATTGGGTGCCATACAGTGGCTGGCCTTTTAGTAAATCTCATCTGAATCCATTTTATCAGCGTGCTCAAGCAGTCTGTAAGCTCGGTTCTTTTGCTTATGAAGCTGAGGCTTGGGAAAATGCTCAATCTCCTCGGACACATTTCACAAGTGACCGAGTTTCTACCAGTATGTTTCAGTTTGGCCCCCGTGATATTTTTACCAATGAATATCGCCACCAAATCAATCAATCTCCTAATATCACCACATTCCTCAACGCCAACGTGGTAGAAATTGAGGCAGATGAAACAGCCCAGAAAGTGAAACGCGTGCAAGTAGCTTGTTTATCTGGTAATAAATTTTGGGTTGTTGCAAAAGTATTTATTTTAGCCACTGGTGGTATTGAGAACGCGCGTTTATTGTTGCTATCAAACCGGATTCAAAAGAATGGATTAGGCAATCAAGATGATTTAGTGGGTAGGTTCTTTATGGATCATCCTTTTATCCGTTGTGGTATGCTTGTTCCGCAAAATCGCAAAATCTTCAATTCGATGGCTTTGTATGACTTACGCCGGGTGAATAATGTCACAGTGATGGGAAAATTTGCCCTAACGGAACAAGTTATGCGTCGCGAAAAATTACTAAATATGACCGCGTTGTTATATCCCAGAGATGAAAGGTTTAGATCGGCAGCAAAGGCTTCTGCGAGAACTTTGTTCTCTTCAGTTCGACAAGGGCAGTTACCCAAGAATGTTTTTCAACATTTGCAAAATGTCATTAATAATATTGATGATTTAGTAACTGATTGGTATAAGTATAATGTCAAAAAAGAATATTTATTCCCTGATTTAAGTCATGGAGGATGGTCATACCATGAAGGTAATGAACAGAAATATACAAAGTTTGAAGTTCTCAGCCAAACTGAACAAACCCCAAATCCAGATAATCGGGTGACACTCAGTAATCAACTAGATAAGCTTGGCTGTCCTCAAGCAAAATTAACTAATCATTGGAGCGAAATAGATATTTGCAGTGTGAAGCGATCGCAGCTAGTATTTGCAGAAGAGTTTGCTAGTGCAGGGCTGGGTGAGTTGCAGATTGAATTGGATGGAGATCGTCCAGTTGCTTCGCTGAGTACCCATCACAATATGGGAACAACACGTATGCATCATGACCCAAAACAGGGAGTAGTAGATGCAAATTGTCAAGTTCACGGCATCTCTAATTTATTCATAGCAGGTAGCTCTATTTTCCCTACAGGAGGCTATGCTAATCCGACGCTCACCATTGTTGCCTTGGCAATTCGATTGGCAGACCATGTGAAAGCTCAATTGTGTCACTAAGTACAACTTTGCATAAAATCGTCACGCTTTTAAACCTAGCTATCGCCTGAGCGCACATCACCAGATTACAGGATCTGCACCGATCCTAAGCCTGTTGCTACTGCCAGAAGCCAGCGAAAAATGACTTTTTAGTGGTCTATTGCTGGATTAGAAGATAAAAATTGATTTTTCTTTCACCAAAAGTCCTTCAATCGCAGTTGGAGGACTTTTGGTGGGATACTTACTGTAAAAGTTTGTTTCGCTCATTTTGTACATTGCGTTCATTTTGAATAGGAGCTATTATAGAACCCATTTGGTATCTTTTACAATGTAGAGAAATCAAACTAAGAGATGAAGTAAATGTACTCAAGTAGCTTAACGGATCAAGAGTGGTTAATCATAGAACCGCTATTGCCAAAAAAAAGCTGACTCGTCCACCGACACTATACCGTTTCATTGGTATTATTCGACCCTGCGGCGATAGCGTTGGAAGTTGCGATCGCCCTCACCCAGCGTAACATCGTCAAATGCCGCCACACTGTATGCTAGGATAACGGCGAGATTTGGCGCTAATCCCATGAATAAACAGTGGTGAGTTAAAAGCGAAAGTCATCGGCAAGGGTTGGCGAGTTAAACGCAGTGACCTAGAAGTTTATATTGACAAGCTGTGAAAGATTCTTGTCAAATTGCGACAGGGTAAATCTCGCCAATAGCGTAGAGCGTATTAGGGTACTTGAAACAGTGGCGAGATTTAACGCGATTGCACTCTCTACTGGAGTTTAGACTAAGCCATGCAAAACGACTCAGCAGGGCAGAGTTAATCACAGACGTAGTGAAATTATGAATAATCTTGAATATTAAACAGCAATTGATGGTTCTTTAAGTGGTGCATCTCGATGAATTAAATCTTACCCTACCTCGGATGGTGCCACTTTCTTTCCCACCTGATTGCTGATCAGGTAAGTCCTCTTGTCAATAGGTTTTGAGACGCGCTAACCCTGTAATACCACGCTTGACTTATTTGACTGTAAACCTTGTACCTTGCCCAAAAACCGTTGTGAGCAAGCTTTTTAAGACTTAACTGGAAAAGTCCGGTTTTTGCATACCTGAATTTAACTGAATTTAACTGAATTGACTGAATTTAATTGATTTTAAGAATCCTGAATTTAACTAAACTACAGAGTTAAAAAGCCAAGCATACTTTAAATTGTGATGAGCAACAGAATAATTATTGATGTTTAGACCAGTTCCCGGTGCGAAACTCTTTTTGAGTCCAAGTTAACTCTCATTCAGCTCAGTTACTTGAGAACAAGCTATGGTTTTTTGTGAATGACTTCTAACTTTCAACGAAGTTGGATCAACACTTAATAAGTACATTTGTTCTAATTTAGAGTTTTGCACCAGGAATTAGTCTAAACTCCAGTTCTCACTATTATTCCTGGTTTTTCCTAAAACAGCTCGTACATCAAACATCAAATTGTTAAAAAATCACAAGATGATGTTTGTCATAATAGCAATTCAAAAAAAGAATGGACATGTAATTATGGTGAATTCAGTGAAAAAGTTTGTGAACTCAGCAAAAATTCTGGCAGTTGCGTTGTCGTTGCTAATATTATGTTTCCATGCATCCGCAATTGCAGATACAATGCCAGACACGATTCAGATGAAAGATTCAAGTAATTATGCACAGCGTGGTGTAACTATCAACAAAAAACTGGGTATCCCTGAGTCGGTTATGATTCAAGATGGATTTTTTGCTGTTGGAGTACAAGGTAATGTACCAAAGGACGTAACAGTTGAAGAAGCAATTGTTTCATTTCCCGAAAAACCTGAAGAGAAGGGAACGATAAACCGTATTATCATTGTAGGTCCAGATAAAAGCATAGAATTCGATTGTCGTCCCGATATCTCTGTGAGTCAAGATGTTGATTTAATTACAATATGTGGTAAAGGTCCAGTTAAATTGAAGGCTGGAAACACTGATTACTTGGCAATAGGAACTGGTTTAAAACCAGATCTTTATACCCGTCTGCGAGTTAATCTACAATAGTAACCGTTCACACTCCTCCCTACCCCTCAACGAGAAATTAAAGCTTTCGGCAATTTTCCAGGGGGGGGGAGGGAATAATTACATAGGTACTTCATTTAATGGATAATACTGACGGACAATACAAGTTAATAGAACTGCAAAACTTTTGGCTTAGACTCAATCCAAATCCTAAAGGAGTCGTACTCTTTATAGGAGGCTACTTTCTTCTTGACGAAAGTTATAGCAGGCTGTTGGATAAATTGTATGACAACGGTTATACTGTTCTATCTTATTCGTACTCTTTCCTTCAGACTAATCACTGGTGTATTGCAAAAAATTTATTAGAACAAATTGAGAAGTTGCAAGAGAACATCATTGAAAAAGCTGATTCTATGGACTATGAAACAAATATTTACAAAGATTTTAGTAACTACTGTTTCTTAGGTCACAGCTTGGGATGCGAGTTGATTGCTCTGATCCAATTCTTGAGTATTCAAAGAGACGCTCGAAATCAACTTTTGAAAGAAGCTTTCGATGTTTTAGAACCTTCTTATGTTACAGAAGATGATATTTCGGATGTTCAAAACATTTTCTTTGAGAAATTTATTCCCTTCAAGGCAAGTGTACTAATGGCTCCTTGCTTCCAGCCTCCAAAGTCTATTTGGTGGTTCCCTTATATCGATATACAACCAAAACCAAAACTGCTCCAGTGTCTGATTAACACAAAGCGTTTACTCCCTTGGACGACATTGATTTCTTTTGAGGGAGACAACATTGCTAATGAGGATGTCGAGTGGTTGCATAAAAACTTAGAAGATGGTCGTCTAGTTAATTACAGTAAGATTGAAAAGCAGAAGTACATAATTTCTCACTTGATACCTATCTTGGAACCTATTATATCTGGTCTTTCGGATTGCGTGATTAAAGATCTAGAGAGCTTAATACGTTATCAGAAAGTCAGTAGACCGAAAACAGGGGAAATTTGACGAGAGAATAAGGTATCCCCTCAATACTTCGGGGTAAAGAGTTATTGGGGCATAGATGAATAACCCAAGGAATTAAGAACAGATTTTTCAAGAATAATAGTCGCCAAAGATGGAATATTCCCAAGTTGAGAAATGTGGTCACGCACATACTCAAAAAAGCTGATTCCTAACTGACGAATAGCAGCAACAAGAGACATAAAAGTATCCCAAGCCTTAGTACCTTCTAGAGTTTGAGTGGCATAACTACTCTAGACCAAGAACTCATTGCTATTACTAAACTTACCACTAACTGTGCTGGTAGCGATCGCTTTCGTTCCTGTTCAGTTTGGGTATTAGCCATCGCCATCTCAATTGCTTTAAGCACATCACCACTTTGTATCTCAGGAGACACCAAAGAGAAATCCTTAAGATGCACCACACTCTATTTCCATTCTTGGGAACAATACCTAATTTACATGACTTTTAGCCTTAACTGACCGTATTGGGGTAGAGGCGGCGATCGCCGATAAGCTGCTACTAACTATTACAGAGGCACAAGCTTTGACTGGATTATCTAGGGAAGTACTGAAAAGTGCGATCGCTTGCCTTGCCCCTTGCCACTTTTCTTGGAGGAGATTTCAGGCTGTGGCTGGGCTTGGGTCAAGAGAGTACAGCGCTGGGGGAGGAATTTTAGGTGGGCGGGCGATCAGGGACATCAATGAACGGAGAAGACTTTGAAGCTCTGATTACACGTATTAACTTTCAAAAGTTTTCGGTCTACTGACTTTGAGCAGTTTGTAGAAGCAATGGCACTTTTCTCTCACGAGAGTCAAAAAAGAGCGTTATAGAAGCCATTTGAGATCTATGCGTGGGCTAACCGCTTAAGCATAAGCCGGACAAAACATAGATTGAGCTTGGTAGTCGCATGAGTGAGAGTGCGCTGTTACACCCGTTCTTGAATTGATAAAAGATACCATCTCAGATTTGTCGCTTTGTCCACTTTGGCGGTCTAGTTTGCTTTTTCTGGGGTAACAGTGTTTCAATTATTTGCCACTCTTTATCTTAGGACTTACGCACAGGTAATGGAAAATCAACCGCAGAGGACATAGAGGTCACGGAGGAATGAGAGTTTGAGAGGGTTTTTGCGTAAGTCCTATATCTGTTAAGCTGCTGGAGTACGGCATTTATTTTTTATTTTACCCTCCATCCCAAGATACCAAATGGGTTCTATAAGCGAGGGTTGGAATTAATTACAAAATCTAAGAAGAAAATGAAAAATCGTTTGGTAAAACTAATTGATAAGATTCTTTTACGCAAACGAGCAGTTATTGAATCGGTGAATGACCATCTCAAAAACATTTGTAAAATAGAACACTCCCGACATCGTAGTCCATTTAACTTTTTGGTTAATTTAATGGCAGGGTTGGCTGCTTATACCTATTTGCCTAAAAAACCTTCTATTGACATTTACCCAAAAGACTTACCTGCTCAACCTCCTGCTCTTTTTTAGTTCTATCGAACTCACGTCGGCATGAATGGGAGCAAGCAATTGCAAACTGTTTAACCACAAGTGTTACAGCTTTTACTAGTACAATTCAGTGCAAAAACTTACTACGGTCTTACCAAATGTTGCACCAGCCAGCAATGTAAGCCCACCATTAAGAGCGCCAATGGCAGCATCAACATTGGGATGATTTCTAAATTTGCCCAACTTGCAACCCAGCCTGCTCCAGTAGGTATGATCGCTGCCCCCAAACTGGCGGCACTAGTGGCGATGCTAACAGCCGCAGGAACATGGGCGTCTGGCAATCGTTGAGGGATTAACCAAATGGTCGCAGGAAAGATGGCTGCCAACCCAAAGCCAATCAACGGTAAGCTAATCCATTGATCTGGCAGTTGCCACCAAGCAAGCAATCCAATGATCACCAGACTAAGCGACATACTGATTGTGCGGACTGCCCCAAGCCATCGCAAGAAATAACCTAAGATGAAACGTCCCAATGTTAATCCCAGCCAGTATGCACTAACGCTATAACCAGCAATGAGCGTGGGAGTGTGACGAGCGACGGATTGCACAGTGTATGCCCAGTTGCCGATGCAGGCTTCAGTGCCAACATAAACCAGCAAAAGTAGCCCAGTTAGTAGTACTATCGGAGTTTGGAGCGCTCTGCCCAGATTTTCTAACGCAGTTGTATTCGATGGCAATACCCGTAGTGTCATTGGTGTGTAGTTGAAGATGATTACGCCCAGCACGCTCACAATTAATAGGCTGACAATCCCGGCTAATACCCCATAAACCTGTCGCCAGTTCATGCCAATTGCTAACAAAGTAGTAGCGATCGCCGGACCTGAGAGGGCGCCAATACCATAGAAAGCATGGAGCAAACCAATCAGACTGGCACTGCGGGAATCTTGCACAATGTAGGTGTTGATCCCTGCATCAATCAGCCCAATGCCCAATCCCAACAATGATCCAGCGGCAACCATGAGAAACCAGGAGGGTGAGGTGGCATAGATCATCAGTGCCATCGTCAGCGCACCCGCAGCAATCAACAGCATTCGGGCTAACCCCAGCCGACTACTCACAAGACTGCTGGTGAATGCTGCCAGAATGTAGCCGCTAATTTGACTGATAAAAAGTAGGGTAACGGTTGCTGGAGTCAGGTTATAGGTAGATAGAATCGAGGGTAGAAGAACTCCTAATCCTGCTTCAGCGATGCCAATGGCAATAAAGGCATAGAAGGCGATCGCCAAACCTATCCACACAGGCGGTAGGGTGCGTTGATAGTCTTTCATTGGCTGGAATACTCCTGGATCAGACAATTTGACTGCTGAAATCGCGACATCGAGGTAGGAGCATCTATGAAAGAGCAATAAGTCCAGTATTAGAGAGGATGAAAAAATTATCCAAACACATTTCTGTATCTTTATTTGTCGATCTGCTCAATTAAAAACTGCCCAGAGGATTGCTTGATTCAATTTCAGAAAAAATAGCGGTCGCCTGCATTAATAGTGATGTATTTTTCTGCCCTAAACTATTAGTAACCATCTCAAAACCTCATCACCATGTTGCCAAAAAGTCTACAAGGATTTATCTCAAACCCTTGTAAAAACTAGATTGCAAATTTTCGGACAGGTCTATCTATCCTTCCTTTTTGAATACTTGAACTGCTAGGAACGCTAATGCTAAGGTACCAGCGATCGCACCCCACTGGAGAAGCGGATTTTTTTCTAGCCAGTCGGAAACGCTAGGTACAACTAAGTTACCATAATCCCCGTTAACTCTGTCGTCTTCAGCAACAGGTTGGTAAAAATTATTTGGTGCATCTTCAGACTTCAGTTCAGAAGTCCGCTGTAAATCTAAGCCGACCAGCACTAAAAGTGAATCTACTAATGATGGGGAGAGGCGCTGTACCACATCTAATATTTTCGCTACATCCCCAACCAAGTAGTCACGAGTTGGATGTTCGGCTACATAGAGGATAGCATCAGCTACAAGTTTAGGGTCGTAGTAAGGTGGTATCCCGGTAGGTTTTACGCCTAATTTCGTCAAACCATTGTTCCAGAAAGGGGTGTTGATCACCGCTGGTTTCACACTCGTGACGCTGATCGGCCATTTTTGATATTGCAACTCAACGCGCATAGCTTCGATAAAGCCCTCAACCCCGTGCTTGGCTGCCGAGTAAGCACTTTGGTAGGGGAGCGATCGCCTACCTTCCATTGAAGAAACGTGGATCAGTGCCCCCCGTCCCTCACGCTTCAGATGCGGTAGGGCCGCCATTGCACCATACACCTGTCCCATGAGATCGACATCAATCACATGCTTAAACTCTTCCGGTGTTGTATTGTCAACAGTAGCAAAGATGCCGATCGCGGCGACATGTACCCATGTATCGAGTCGCCCGTAGACTTCCACAGTTTTATCTGCGATCGCTTTTACTTGCTCAAATACTTCCACATCAGCTACGTAAAAAGTTGCCTCGCCGCCAAAGCTGCGAATCTCGTCTACTAAAGACTTTAGCTTCGATTCACTGCGAGCCGAGACTACGACTTTTGCCCCGCGTCTAGCAAACTCAAGAGCTGTGATCCGTCCGATACCGCTGGAGGCTCCAACGACGGAAACAACTTGCTGATTGATTGGCTTTAATTGCATAAGTGTTACTTTTTAAAATAAATTAGGGATTGGGAATTGGCTACTAGGGGTTGGGGATTAAAACAATTCTTTCCAACAGTGGTGCTGTTTAAGGGAGCCATTGTAATCCCTTATTCTGTAATTTATGCTCGATATGCTGCATTTGTTCGATAGTTTCTCCAGAAACGATCGCATAAATTTCGGTGTAGATTTTTCCGTATTTGACCTTCTCTAAAGCCGACAGGATGATCAAGTCTTTGCGATCTAGTTCT
This sequence comes from Nostoc sp., assembly GCF_036917615.1. Lineage (GTDB taxonomy): Bacteria > Cyanobacteriota > Cyanobacteriia > Cyanobacteriales > Nostocaceae > Nostoc. Next base: position 68,269 of record NZ_JBALCZ010000057.1, on the reverse strand, counting down.
GGTTTTAAGGTCACTAAAATTGAATCCAACGTTCCTTCCATCCGGTAGTCACTGGAATATTTAGCTACTTCCTTTCCCTGTCCCAGTAAGGTATGGCGCTGCAAGCACAATGGAGTTGATCCATTGACTCGGAAATTGGCATCGATCGCATAAAATTGTCCGTCTTGATCTTCTAACACATCGAAGCCAATCACGCCGAAATAACTCTGTTTGTGAGCATACTGACCAATGGCGGCAATCATTTCAAAGAACTTGCTCATGTCAGTGTTGTGGTAGTCAATCAGTCCCCCTAAATAGTTGCCTTCTGGAGTCACGAGTTGCCTGGTAGTGCCGATCAGGGTTATCTCTCCTGCCTTGTTGACATAGAACTGTACGCAATAATTCTGCACTTCATTTTTGACGAACTCCGAAACAATAATTTTATCGAGCAACTTAATATTGAGATATTTCCTGATTTCTTCAAGGCAGTAGTTCAAATCGCTGAGGCTTTTGATGATATAAGTGCCTTCTCCTGAGAGTCCGTGGGACGTTTTAATTAAGTAGGGAAATTGTGGTAACTGAATATCTTCCAGACTACAGGTGTGCAGATTGTAGCTCTCATATTTTGGACATTGCACCCCCAATTCGGCTAATGTTACTTTGCTGAGTAAGCAGTAATGGGTATCTGAATCAATAGCGTGTTTTTCTCTTTTGAGGTGATCAAAAGGAAATAGAGTAATGAGTTTGTCAAAGTATTCGCTGTGGCTGAGGTCATTCAGATAAGTCAAGCGATCCATCATCTCAATATTGGAGTAGCTGAAGCCGAAATGCTCTTGCCAGTATTCAAGCAGCGACTTTGGCGGCGGAATAATCACAATTCCGGGAATGCGATCGCCTAACACAGCCAGAATTTTCCAAGGTTCCTTTTGGCAAATCTTGTCAAAGGAAGTTTTGGTGGCTTCACTACTACCATCTTGAATAAAATATTTTTTCAGGTTGGGATAAGCAGCCCAACTGGCAGTTGCAGGATAATTTAGGATAAACCCATAAGATGTATCTGTGATATCTTGAGCAAACAAATCACAAAGAGAACTCCCTTGAAAGTATTGAAAGTTATATTTTGAGTTCATTTAGCCCTCCTTTGAAACTGCATCTCCTTGTGGATGCAGTTGTTGATATAACTGGTGTAATTTGAGTTTGGCTTGGTGTTCCCACAGCAATTCGGATAACTTACCCACGCCGATTAGCTGATAACAAGAAATGGGGTGATGAATTTATTTACTAATTGCAGATAAGGCTTAGACAAACTCTGGCTAAATGAATCTATCTACTGGTGGATTTTGCTCAAGAATTAGTTGTAATTGTTTAATTTTTTTAGTTTTAATACTTAAAACATTACCATAGTTTTTTGGATAAAACTAACATTTGGTAATTTGCTTTTTAGCTATCTATATTCTATTTTGCTATTTTTTATTTTAATTAACTCTATCAAACGAAATAAAATTAGTTTATTTATTGTCCTCTTAATAACGTTACTCATAAATTATTGTTCATATCATATATAGAAGTGATGAAGCTATATGCATAAATGTGTAGATATGTAAATATCGCTATGGTTGAGATATTTAACCCAATTTTTTCTACCTGCTAGTGCGATCGCACTTCTAAAATATTCAAGCGGCGATTTGAAACAGGTATAATTCTTAAAATTGCCTTTAATCTTTGCTATAGCTCCTTGGGTGAAGTATCATCTCGTTCCAATATTGAGTGAAACGTACCTAAAAGCTGATCTTAGCTATAGGTAATGCACCAACCAGTTCAGATTCTAAATAAATGCGATCGCAATTTACTTTCAAAACTGTCGAATCGAGGTAATGGCAATCTAGACCGATAATTTCTTATCTACATGCCATTACCTCATATATTCGTTTTAACTGTACGTGACAAAGAGCGGTATAGAATCTTTTCCCTCTTTTGCTAATTGAGTGACTTCTTTTTCAAATCCCTGAAACCGTTCGGGTGTCAATACAATACATCCCATTGAGCCAGGAACATTAGCATCTTTATGAATCCCAAAATCGCCTCTTACACCTCCTTTATCAGTCTTGAATTCAGATGGAAGAATTTGGTAAAAATTGCCTTCTACACCTTTTTTCTCTTTCATTGAGATAGGTTTAGTATTAACAGTCCAAAATTTTAGTTCCAGTACTCTGTACTCAGGTGGTATCATACTTCCTTTCTCATGAAAGCTCTCTGGAAATTGCTTTCCAGTGGTAGCTGGTGTAGCTACCCAAACTTGTAACGTACCCTTTTCAAGATGACGTAAATACAAGCGACCCTCTTCTAAACCTGGGTCTTTATCGAAGTTCAACGAAAAAGTTAAGAAGTACATTTTTAGTAGGTTTACTTGAAATATACATAGATTCATCGGGTGTGAGTTGAAAATTTATGCAAGCCTATATAAAGTTTAGATTTATTAACTACCTGTTGTCGAAATACACGGTTTGCTGTATAAACGTGTTCTCACAACTCAACGATGAAACTGTCCCGCAAATGAAAGTCAGCCTCTGCACCTCGATGAGTTAACGCCCAGTAAGTCACCTCACCATCTCTATGTTTAATAACTGTAGTAATGGCAACTTCAATGGCTTGTTCTGCCGAGACAATTCTATCTAAATCGACATCTAACGCAAGTGCTAAACCATCGGCTTGATTCTGAACATTAAACGGAAGTATTGTAAAAGCTGTTTCTTTTTGCATTCCTTGACGGTAGCCATCAAAGCGATAGACATTCCAGTGTCCGGCAGGGGAAAGATTGAATTCCCAATACCGTGCAGAATCTTTGATGCCAACAAACAACTCAAAACATGTGTCTTCCCACAGTTCATGCTTGCGTGATCGTGCATTTGATGGTAATGCGATACCTACGGTAGACTTCTCTACGAGACGCTGCGCGAATGCCAACGCAATTTCTTTTAAATCGCCTTCAAGCATATAGCGGATGACAAGTTGATTATAATTTCGGGCGATATTGCCTGCAATTTTCAAATTAGGCAGGGATTTTGGAGAAGGAAAGGGTTGCAGGGAAAATGTCTGATCGTTCATTTCATGTCTTTGATAATGTTACGAATCTGCGTTTCTTGAGATTCAATACTTTCGGTAAGCTTAAATTGGACGATCGCTCTTGCCAAGTTATGTTCTGGGTGCTTAACTTTAAAGTAGACATTCCCTGCTAAGTAATCAGCAAAAAATCTCAGTCCTAGTTCAAAGGTGATGAGACGAATTGCATCGTAAATATAGGTATAGTCATTCTCAGAAAGAAATGCCTTTGCCACCGATAGATAACCTTTGAGAATTCCCTGACACAGATCAGTATCGAAATAAATACTTTCCCAATTCTCAGTTTCTTCTCCAGTAGGATTGCAACCCGATCGCAGGCAATCACCAATATCGTAATGTACCAAACCGGGCTTTACGGTATCGAGGTCTATAATGCTGACGGCTTGCTGGGTAGCAGTGTCAAACATGACATTGTTAATTTTTGGATCACCATGCATCAGACGCAGAGGTAGCTTGCCTTCAACTTTGGCATTTTCTAGGATATGTGCAAAAGCTTGGCGATCGCTCACAAACTGTAAGCAATAATTAACTTCCGAAGATTGACGCGCACTAGTTTTCGCTAAAACTTCTTCGTAATTCTGGAAGTAAAGGGGTGTAATATGGAATCCTTCAAGAGTGTCGGCGAGTTTTTCTGGTGGTAAGTCGCTGATCAGATTGTGGAACATCCCCAAGGCATAACCGACTTCTTTGGCGTGAGAGCGATCGCGCATAGTATCAAAAGACTGGGAACCTTCAATAAAGCTAATCGCCCGCCAAAAGGAACCGTCTGCATCCCTCCAGTGGTCTTGATCATCCTTGTTCAACAGTACGCGTGGCACTTCCCAGCGACGATTCAGGGGTATGTGTTGTAAACGTTTGTGAACATGCTCAGTGAAGGTACGCATATTCTGCATAATCAGTTGGGGCTGACGAAATACCTGCGTATTGATGCGTTGTAGGATAAAATGTTGTTTTTCTGAGGAATCTAGAGTTACTAAGAATGTGTCATTGATATTACCACTTCCAAATGCTTTAACGCCTGTAACCTTCCCCCATTGGGCGAATTGATCAGCGATCGCAACTAGATTTTCTGCGCCCTGTGTATTAAATTCTTCTGTCATGTTCGTGTTTAACCTGCATTACTCCTCACGAAGATTTTAGGCTGATAAGTAGATCCGACAAATAGTCAAATTGCAGGCTTGCTTCAACAGATGCTCACGGTGTTGGATGGTTTAAGCAAATATTTAATGACAGATATTGATTTTTGTAATTTGATTGATTATTATAGTTTTATCACCACAGTGGAGAGGTTGTTATGCTATCGCGTCAACTTGGAAAAAACGGTCAAACAATATCGGCAGTTGGGCTTGGCTGTATGGGCATGTCTGATGTTTATGGCCTAGCCGATCGCAAAGAAAGTATTGCAACAATTCATGCAGCGCTTGATGCAGGCATTACCTTACTGGATACAGGCGACTTTTACGGCATGGGGCACAATGAGCTGCTGCTACACGAAGCCCTAGCAGGACGGCGGCGGGAAGATGTCTTCATTGCTGTTAAATTCGGTGCGCTGCGGTCTCCTGACGGCAACTTTATTGGCTTCGATGGTCGTCCTGAAGCCGTAAAGACTTCACTTGCCTATACATTGAAACGACTGGGAACCGATTACATAGACCTTTACCAGCCAGCTCGCCTCGATCCGAGGGTGCCCATTGAAGACACCGTTGGGGCGATTAGCGAAATGGTGAAAGCTGGATATGTTCGCCAGATTGGTTTATCTGAAGTGGGTGCAGCTACAATTCGGCGTGCTCATGCGATTCATCCGATCGCCTGGCTTCAGATCGAATATTCGCTCCTGACTCGTGGCATTGAGGATGACATCCTCCCAACAGTGCGGGAATTGGGCATTGCTGTCACCGCTTATGGAGTCCTCTCACGGGGGTTGTTGAGCGGTCACTGGTCGAAAGAACGCTCTGAGCAAGCGCAAGACTTTCGAGGAAATCTGCCCCGCTTCTCAGGAGAAAATCTGGATCACAATTTGTTGCTAGTCGAAGCCCTTCGCCTGATTGCCCAAGAACAGAGTGCGACAGTTGCTCAAGTAGCAATTGCTTGGGTACTGTCGCGGGGGAACGATATTGTGCCGCTGATTGGGGCACGGAGTCGCGATCGCTTGAATGAAGCGTTGGGGGCGCTGGATCTGCACTTGGGCGAAGATGATCTCGCCCGGATTGAGGTAGCAGTGCCACTGGATGCCGTAGCTGGCGATCGCTATGCTCCAGAACAAATGGCAATGCTGGATAGTGAAAAGAGATAAAATACCCATAGCATGAATGATTCATGCTGGATAGTGAAAAGAGATAAAATATCCCTAGCATGAATGATTCAGCTTTGACACCGGAGCGGATTCTTGACGCGGCGGAAGAGGTTTTGCGTCGTTACGGTCTGGCAAAGGCAACAGTCGTCGATGTGGCTCGCTTTTTAGAGGTGAGCCACGGCACGATTTATCGGCATTTTCCCAGCAAAGCTGCCCTGCGTGATGCGGTAGCAGAACGATGGCTGCATCGGGTTTCCACACCGCTAGCAGCGATCGCCCAAGAGCAAGGTTCCGCCGTTGAACGGTTGCACCGATGGTTTGAGCAACTCATAACCCTGAAACGTCAAAAAGTCCTGGACGAGCCAGAGTTGTTTGCAACCTATTCTGCGATCGCTCAAGAGGCACGAGGGGTGGTTCAAGCTCACATTGATGAACTCGTAAAGCAAGTAGCTGCGATCGTCGAGAGCGGTATTTCTAGTCACGAGTTTAAGGTCACTGATCCGCAGGTAGCGGCGAAGGCAGTCTTTCAAGCGATGGTTCGGTTTCACCATCCAGCTCACGCATCCGAATGGAGTGATCCAGCCATCGACACAGACTTTGCCCAAGTATGGCGCTTGGTAATTGCTGGTCTTGTGGTGGGTGAGTTAATCGTTTAGGTGCTTGTCAGCATTGAGTGAAAGCAAGCGCACGCCATCGGGGATAGAAACATTCCCGTTAGGGAAAGTGGTTATGTAAAGTCAGCTAGTTATACCATTTCTTTGTGAGGCTGCGCTAAACCCTTTTAACTTCTTTCTTTCTTTGTGTCCTTCTCTACGAGACGCTACGCGAATGCGTCCTTTGCGGTTCGTTTTTCTTTCTTGTACTTAAATATGGTTTAGCGCATCTTCATACAGAATTGGTATTAGCCTGCTCCAACAGCAACAATTAAGTAGAATGTTTCCATCCCCTTTAGGGGAAGTGGTTATGTATTGTCAAGCTGTATTGCCTATTTCCCCGTTTCCAGTTGCTCCCGTTGCTTACCATACTCCCGCAGCTGCTTCAAGAGGTCTTCTTGAGATGAGTTAGAGATAGACGGACTGGGGGTTGGTTCAAGGTTGGTGTCAGTACTGACAAAATTAGCAGGTGAGGGATTAATTACGTAGACGGGTAGAGACTTGTCATTAAACATCGCCTGTTGGGTTGGTGCTGGGGTAGGAATTAGATTATTTGGTTTACTGACAGCAGCTTTTACCGAATCTAGAGTCGTAGCAACTTGCACTTGTTGCTGCATTTGTTGTGTAGAAGATACTAAACCACTTAGACCATTCACCAATTGCCGCAAATTTTTTCGGAAACTAGGATCACCTGTCAATTCATCCAAATCAGATGTAATTTTTTGGCTATTTTCAAACGTTACTCGTGCTGAATCTAATGTTTGTTGCAGCAGCACCACATTCTTTGGATCATTTAAGGTTTTAGAAGCATCGCGTAAATTAGCTGAGGCTTGCGCTGCATTTGCTGAAAGAGTTTCTAAATTGTTGAGTAATTGTCCTTGAGTTAATCGATTCACAGATGGTGATAAGCTACTGACTGTAACACGCAGTTGGTTGCTGGTTTCGGTGATATTGTTCAAAGCGCCAACCAGCGAAGAACGATTTGTTGTCAACAGATTATCCAGGTTGTTCAGCAAACGATTTGCTTGAGTTGCAGTTGCACCGAATTTATCGACTGTTTGAGTCGCGGATGCATTAAATTGCTTTGTCGCCCGTTGCACTGAATTAGCAGTGGCTGAAAAGGTATTAAGTTGTTGTCGCAAGCTTTTGGTCAAACCTTGTAAATCCTGACTTAGCTCAGTAAAACTGGTTGCTGCGCCTGTGGTAGTTTCTAGAACCTTATTGACATTTCTAAAAAACTTTGGGTCATTGTATGCAGCAGCTAGGTCAGTTGAACTGCGAATTAGGTCATCAACACTGATGCCAACCTGACCTTTTAACCGAGAGCCATTACAGACTATGAGGCTGTTATCACAATTTTTATCTAGAGGTTTAGCATGCACAACCCCAGGAGGTAAGGTTGCTTTTGGTGTGATGTCGATAATACTTTCGCTAATTAATCCGCTTTGATTAGCTTCCACCACTACATTCCGGGGGATAATTAGGTCAGTTTGGGCAATTTCAATCTCTACATCAATGACATTTGGCCCTGGTCGAACCTGGGAAATAGTTCCTATTTTAAAGCCACGATAGCGAACTGGTGATCCCTTTTGCATTCCGCCAGCGTTAGCAAATTCCACAATAGCTTTGTATGAACGGCTAGGAGCAGTGAATCTATTTAACCACAAAAAGAGTAATCCAAATACCCCTAGTCCTAGCAGGAGTAACAACCCCACAGAGCCTTCTCTAAATGTTCGCCCAGACGCGAAGCGGATTGTCATAAGACCTCGCATTTTTTTGCCTCCACCAACAACCAATTAGGAGTTAGGAGTTAGGAGTGAGGAGTTATAAGTTTAATTTAACTCATAACTCCTCACTTTATAACTCTTCACTTTTAAATTTCTAGCCGACGACATGAATCGGTCCTTGTACACTTCCACTGATAAATTGTCTGATCAATGGATTTTCTGTATTGTAGATTTCACTAACTGTACCCTGCCACTGCACTTTACCTTCATACAGAAATATAACTCTATCAGCTGTATGGCGGATAGTGCTGTCTTGGTGGGTAACAACGGCATAGGTACTACAAACTCCATGCAAACATTGCAAATAGCGGATTAAATCTTCGATTACTGTTGAGGCAATGGGATCAAGTCCGGCTGTTGGTTCGTCGTATAGTAGAACTTCTGGGCCTTCTGAGGGATTATCGGGGTTAAACATAATCGCACGGGCAAAACTCACCCGTTTTCGCATTCCCCCAGAAAGTTCGGCTGGGTAGAGATTAGCTATTTCTGGCAAACCTACCATCTCCAATTTTTCTTTTACCAAATCTCGAATGCGCGATCGCGGTAGCTTTGAATTTTGATAAAGTAAAAATCCCACATTCTCCTCCACCGTCAGCGAATCAAATAGCGCCGCCTGCTGAAACACCATGCCAATACCAATCTGCTGGCCACCATCCTCAATCAAACCGTCTCGCCGCACTCCTTGCACATAAATTTCTCCTTCATCTGGAGTAAGTAACCCCGCCATTACCCGTAAAATTGTTGATTTACCAGTCCCTGATGGGCCAATAATCCCCAGTGCTTCTCCCCGGTAAATGGTCAAGTCTACATTATCTAGAACTTTATGGCTACCAAAGGACTTAGAAACACCTTTCAGTTCAATCAATGGTTCAGTCATTAGTTATTAGTCATTAGTCATTGGTGAGCCAGTCCCTTGGATGGGTTACCCAATTTGTACCCCTACAAGCAAGCTAGCAAGAGCGTCTCCACTTCTCCCATTCGTCAGAGGCTAGCACCTGCCGTAGGATGCCTGAACGCGAACAGCGTCTCCTTTAAAAGAAGGGCTGTAGGGAGAAGCAACTGGTGTGGTTTCCCCGATGAGCAACTGGTGAGTCCAGTCCTGTACTGCTTCCCTACGAGACGCTTTGCGAACGCAGAACCCGCAGGGTAGACGGGTTTCCCGCCGTCGGAAACTGGCTTTCCCGTTGGGCGTTAGCGACGTACCCCTACAATACAAGCAAGCTACGCCTAGCAAAGACACCAGAAGGAGCATCATCCAGAGGGTCATTAGTCAGTAGAAAATAAACAAATAACTACTGACAACTGACAAAGGACAAATATACCCAATAGTGATGTCATAGTTATTGGTAGGGCATTTTATGATACATTATAAGTATATGATTAGCATTCTGATTAGCAAATTTTATTTTTTTAGCATAATATTTAGTGATTTGCGATGTTTAAGTCCTAGAATCCCCTCAACGCAAGCCTGATGAATACACCGCAGTAATTTTACGTCTCAGTAACGTGAAACTAAGACTCAGTTTTCTGTGGAGATCAGCAAAGTAAGATCATAATAGTATAAAATTAGTAATTTGTGCTATAACTACTCAGAGAAATCCTCCGACAACAAAAACTAATTAACAGGTTGATGCAAGATATAAGATTTCTTGCAAAAGTCCCTAACAGCCAACCCCCAACCCCTAAGAGCAAGCTCTTAAGGGAAACAAAGCGTAGCTTTGGCGGGATGAGGTTTTTATTTTTGATTTATGTAAGAGGTCTATAGTAATTCTATTTGATTTTTAAAAATTAAATATTTAAGATTCCCGGCTTTTTAAATAAGTCGGAAACCTTGTTGTACACGAATGATTAAGTAGGACTATAGAAACATTTAGTTTATTACCATCCAAGGTTCTTGTAATTAGCAGACTTCTAAGATAATTTGAGAGGTTAATCGCATCATCCCTCAATTTTGGAATTGGCAAGTGCCAAAATTTTTCACTAATATTGTAACAATTACTTACAAAAATCAAAGTAGAGATTATGAGTAGCAACTTAGAGCAGTTTGCAAGTGATAATTCCTCTGGTATTTGTCCAGAAGCGCTGGAATATATGATTAGGGCAAATCAAGGTAGTGTTCCAGCCTATGGAAATGATGAATGGACTCAAAAAGCCACAGATTATTTTCGGAAACTCTTTGAAATTGATTGCGAAGTATTTTTTACCTTTAATGGTACAGCCGCAAATTCTTTATCTTTAGCTGCCCTTTGTCAGTCATATCACAGCGTCATTTGTCATGAAACATCTCACATAGAAACAGATGAATGTGGCGCACCGGAATTTGCATCTAACGGCTCTAAACTGTTACTTGCTCAAGGTAAAAATGGCAAGCTAACATCAGAGGCGATAGAGGCAATTGTCACTAAACGTACTGATATTCATTATCCCAAACCTAAAGTTATTAGTATAACACAATCAACTGAATTAGGAACTTTATATTCTATTGAAGAACTTCTGAAAATTAAAGAAGTTGCGAAAAAGTATAACTTAAAGATTCATATGGATGGCGCTCGTTTTGCAAATGCAGTTGCCGCGATGAATAAAAGCCCTGCTGAAATTACTTGGAAAACTGGAGTGGATGTGTTGTGCTTTTGTGGTACAAAGAATGGAATGGCATTAGGTGAAGCCATTCTTTTCTTCAACAAAGAGCTAGCAGAGGATTTTGATTATCGATGTAAGCAAGCAGGTCAGCTAGCCTCAAAAATGCGGTTTATCTCTGCTCCCTGGTTGGGTTTATTGGAAACTGGTGCTTGGCTAAAAAATGCCAGACATGCCAATCAATGTGCTGATTACTTAGAAAATCAACTATTAAACATAGAAGGTGTTGACTTGATGTTTCCTAGAGAAGCCAACGCCGTGTTTGTTAAATTACCAGAACAAGTCATTCACGCCTTAAAAGCAAAGAATTGGCAGTTTTATACATTTATTGGTGTGGGAGGAGTACGTTTTATGTGTTCTTGGAATACAACCAAATCAAGGATTGATGAATTGATTAGTGATATTAAAAACGCAAATATTTACAAAGATTAAAGTATGATAAACCAAAACTCTATTGAATAATTACAGGTAATTTAACACTCACGGTAGTACCTGTTAAGAGGTCAGAAGAAATTAACAGTTCCCCATTGTGAGCATTGACGATGCGTTTGGTAATGGCAAGCCCTAGCCCAGTGCCACAAGGTTTTGTGGAGAAGAATGGCACAGAAAGTTTGGCGAGAACTTCCGATGGAATTGGTTCGCCACCATTGTGGACATTAATGCAGACTTTATCTGGATGCGAACAGTCCACTTTCCACTTCACAACATCTCCTGGTGCAACTGCCTCACAAGCATTGCGGAGAATGTTGATAAATACTTGTTTAAGTTTGTCTTTATCCCCCAAAGTTTTTACCGTAGGCAACACCGGAATAAATTCAATTTGTCGTTCCAAAGCTTCTGGCATTTCACGAATGTATACCAGCAACTCATCAATGAATTCATTTACATCTAATTCACAAAGCTGCAATACTTGGGGCTTGGCGTAGAGCAAAATTTCACTCAGCAGACGTTCCAGACGACTAGCTTCGCTCAGTGCCAATGCTAATCGCTCTTGAGCAGATTCAGTCAGAATGGTTTTTCGGAAATATTTTAATCCCATAATCATTGTAGTCAAGGGATTACGAATTTCATGCACAATAATGGCAGCAAATTCACCAATAGCTGCCAGTCGTTCTTGTTCTAAAAGCTTGGCTTGGGCTGCTTGTAATTCTGCGGTACGTTTTTCAACCTCAGCTTCCAAAATATGATTAAATTGGCATTGTTGTTGATAAAGATGATAGTTGTCAATTGCTGTTGCAGCTCGTTCAGCAAACAATTTCACAATTTGAATGTCTTCTTTTTTAAAATCACGTGGTTGGTGATTAAATGAACAGATAGTACCAATCACTTCACTTTCAGCAGTCCGCAATGGTATCCCTAAATATGCACAATAACCTTCTGGAGCCTGTCCATACTCTGGGTGTTTTTGAGCATCTTCTACTGCTAATGAGTGATCCATTTGGATAACAGTGCCAGTTAGTAAACCATGTAGTGAATAAACATGTTCGCCCTCACACATTTCAACACTACTCGCTAGAACAGTTTCAAACCCCTCTTGGCAAAAGGTAACAACTGTCCAATCAACTCCAATAAGTTCGCTGACTCCGCAGGCAATATTGTGCAAATAGTTACCCAGTTCGCCAGTTCGATAGTTCAAAGAAGACAAACGTGCTATAATTTGCCGCTCACGCTGCCAAGTTTGGTTGTGCAACAATATTTCGTCATCACTGGTTTTGCTCATGGATGCCTATTGCATGGGTTATAAAAATAATTTTAAAAATCAACTGGATAGTTATTTGGGCTACGCTGCACTAGTTTGATAGAAAGATTTTACTAGAGACATATGCTATTTGCATACAACAAACTGATGAATTTTTACTTGATTAAATGTAAATTTATACAACAATTAGATAGGCAAGAATAAGTTGTGTGATTGTGAGTAAAGTCAAACAATCTCAGAGCATTACGTAGGCATAGCCTGTTGTAGATATGGCTTGACTTCAGTCTGCTCTATTTACGATGATATTGGCAGCTGCTCCAAGATACGGTCTTGAGATTATTCTGCCGTCTGCTGAATCTTCACAGGTATAAATATAACTTGCGTGCGATCGCACTTATACACCAAACAACAGTGCTGGAAAGTCTGAGAAGAATCAAGAAATTCCTATTGCTGAAGTTATAGAATTTGCCAAATTATCTGAGTAGCTTCTCCCCAGGCTTTTCAGCATTATAATAATGCTTAGAATAAATCAGGTATGTCAAAATTATAGATCTGCAATCAAGCAAAACCATTAAAAGAAAAATTCTCTCTTTTGAAATTTAAAAAGGGCTTTTTGGTAAGAGATGCTGATAATCACACAATGCGGATTATGGAGAAATGATATTAAGTGTTATCTCAGAACTATTCCGTTCAATAAATACAGCTAGACTAAATTACTTCTCCATATATAGCTACAGGGTCAATCATTAAATCAACTTGCCCTAAAAAAGCTTGAAACAATTCCTTTGGGTCAAACTGCCCAACAATGCCAGGAAAATTAGTTGATTTCAATGACCGTTTAGCAGTAAATCCTACTATGGTGACTTCTACATCGCCTGAGAGTACATATCTTGCTCTCAGTTGATTAAGTGTCATACAAAGATGATTAGGCTCAAGAGATGCACATAGGTTTAAACCATTAACTTGCATACTAATAGTTAACGGACCCATATAAAAGGTTCGAGTCAGTTGAGCGATTCCCTTCAGCCTATTTTTATCGTTACCCCAAGCCAGACGCGCTTGCTGGTCAAAGGTACTCCACAAAATATCAGGTTGTTCCAACATTTTAATTACTGACTCCCAATCAAAGAAGCGTGCTACTCCTGTAATTTTGATTAAATGGGGGCAGGGTTGCGGAAATAAGTTTCCTTTTACGACTTCGTGTAATAAACCAGCATCAATTAAATCTTTTTCTAACACTAAATAAAGATTATCGTGTTCTGCTTTATCTTGAGATAAGGTTTGTAAAGACTCAAATTTTACAGTCGAGCCTCCTTCTTTAAGGCTTTTCTTTTGACTATTTTTATTATTTCTTTTACCAGTAACAGCACCAACAAACCCTTTAGCTCCTAAACTCCCCTCCGCTTCGTTTGAAGATTCTCGAACTTCTTCTGTATAATTTTCAATTGGGTTATCTATATTAGTCTCATTAATACTTTCTAAGAGATGTCGCACTTGTGGCAGTCCATCAGAAACTTGAGCAGTATAAGAGAAAAGACGATTTCTATCTAAGTAAATGAAGTGCCTTAGATTAGTAACGTTTCCACCTCCGAGCAAGTTGTTGCCGTTTTCTGTCATTTTCAGCCTCTAACGTCTTTCTTCGTTCTACTTGGTCTTTTTCAGCTTGTTGACTATGAGAATCTAGATTATCAGATTCTAATTTTTCAAATTCTGTACTGTTACTGAGGATGTTTATAACCTTATTAGTAACCTCAGCGATTTGACAGATTGCTTCGTCAATCTGTTGTTCTGAATTGCTCGAATCTGTAGACTTAGAGTCAGCCACGGAAGCTACTTATTTTACAACCTACTCTTAGTCTATACCTATTTCTTATATACCTCACTCACTGTTGTAACTTATATAGATTTTCACTTTGGCTTAAGCCATTTATGAAAAATTATAGTACATTTGCACTTCTTGGCTGTACTTTCCTTTACACTGTGTCATATTTTACAGGATATTTTCAGCTTCTCTTTAGTAAACCCTTGTGAATATCTGTCTAGCTTGGTTTTGTAAAGTTCATCAACTATTGTTAAACATTATATTAAGGTATAAAAAAACAGCAAATACGAGAAAAATGTTGAATATGCGATCGCACTTGTGTTTAATTTAAGGTGAGTGCGATCGCTATGGTGTTGTAAAGCCTGGCTTTGGGATTAACGGAAAATTGCGCTATTATCAACTCTTAATACCACTCTTAGCACAGTAGAGGATTCATAATCGATAATCCAGATATTGATCGCCAAAAAAAGTGTTGATTTATGTGTATAGAATTTGGGCGGGAAATCTGTGGCAATCTTGACACCGCAGAATCGCGGGAGTGGTTAGTTACTAACGGTATTGGTGGTTACGCCTCTGGAACTGTGGCAGGTTTATTGACCCGCCGCTATCACGGACTACTGGTAGCAGCATTGAACCCACCTCTAGGTCGCACCTTACTGCTGGCAAAACTAGATGAAACTGTGCTGTATGACACTCGCTCTTATTCTCTACAGACCAATCGTTGGGCTGATGGTACTATCAGTCCCCACGGTTATCAACATATTGAACGTTTTTCTTTGGAAAACACAATACCCGTATGGCGGTTTGCTGTTGCCGATGCTTTATTAGAAAAACGGGTGTGGATGCAACAAGGCGCTAACACAACTTATGTCCAATATACTCTGCGTCGTGCCACCCAACCGCTTAAGTTAACGTTCAAAGCAATGGTCAACTACCGTGATTATCACGGCGACACTCAAAGTAACGGTTGGCAGATGTCTGTTGAGCAGGTGGAACAGGGGATTTGTGTAACTGCTTATCCGGGCGCTGTACCACTGTATCTGTTGAGCGATGCCTACGGCGGTAAACTACATGGTAGTGCATCTGTTGCCCACAATTGGTATTATGGCTTTGACTTAGCAGTTGAACGCTATCGGGGATTGAGAGATAAAGAAGACCATCTCCACGCCGCCACCTTTGAAGTTACACTGAATCCTGGGGAAGCGATCGCATTTGTAGCCAGCACAGAAAAACAACCAAATCTTAATGGCGAAGCTGCACTTAAGTTACGTCGCGCTCAAGAGCAGAAGCTAACAGGACTTTGGAATAGTAACCGACCCCTCAACACTAAGGAATCACCGAGCTGGATCAACCACCTAATACTAGCTGCTGACCAGTTTATTGTTAACCGCCCAGTACCAGAAGACCCTCACGGTAAAACCATCATTGCTGGTTATCACTGGTTTAGCGACTGGGGACGCGACACAATGATTAGTCTCCCTGGTTTGACAATTTCAACTGGTCGCCCAGAGGTAGCACGCTCAATTCTTCGCACCTTTGCCAGATACGTAGACCAGGGAATGTTGCCGAATCGCTTTCCCGATGCAGGTGAGCAACCAGAATATAATACTGTCGATGCCACTCTCTGGTACTTTGAAGCAGTCCGCGCCTACTACAGCGCTACGGACGATGATAATTTGCTTGGTGAACTCTTTCCAATACTTGCAGACATCATTAATTGGCACTGTCGCGGTACACGCTACAACATCCACCTCGATCCAGCCGATGGCTTACTTTATGCAGGCGTTACAGGTGTACAACTGACCTGGATGGATGCCAAAGTTGACGATTGGGTAGTTACGCCCCGAATTGGCAAACCGATTGAAGTTAATGCCCTGTGGTATAATGCTCTACGGACAATGGCAAAGTTTGCCCGTCAGCTTGGTAAACCACACCAAGAATATGAGGCGATCGCAGACCGGGCTAAGTATAGATTTTCTCGCTTCTGGAATGACCAGACAGGTTATTGCTATGACGTTATAGACAGTCCTGATGGTGATGATGCGGCGTTGCGTCCTAACCAAATATTTGCTGTTTCATTACCAGAAAGTCCGCTAACACCTGCCCAGCAAAAGAGTGTGGTGGAAGCTTGCGGACGAGTGCTGCTGACCTCTCATGGATTGCGATCGCTTGCCCCCAATCATCCCCAATTTCAGGGTAAATACGGAGGCAATCAGTATCAACGTGATGGAGCTTATCACCAAGGGACAGTTTGGGGTTGGTTGTTGGGGCCGTTCGTCTTAGCACACCTGCGCGTCTACAAAAATCCTGAACAGGCTCGTCAATTTTTGGAACCAATGGCTAATCATCTCACTGCACACGGTCTTGGTAGTCTCAGTGAAATTTTTGATGGTGATGCTCCGATGACTCCACGGGGATGTATTGCCCAAGCATGGACAGTGGCAGAGGTTTTGCGTGCTTGGTTGGCGACGGAGAGTTGATGCAATGTTGGTATCAATCAAAACTCTCACTAAAAATACTTCTCCACCTGAGGTTCTTCTAATATTGCTTCTACAAACTGCGATTCTAGAAACAGTTCTGAAACTAACTTTATGCGGCTATTGTACTGCAAGATTAACGAGTTTTTTAGCTCTATGAGACCAACCAGAAAACTGTAGATCCGTGTAGGAAAGACGCGAAAGACCGTTTGCCCATTGGAGTGGAGCAGGCAAGCGACTAGGTTGGTAGGAGAGTGTGGCTGAATGGCAAAGGGTGGTGAGAAGTAAAGCTATATCTGATGAGCTATGCCCGTTAGGATTGATTGGTGTGCGAAATTTTACTGGTGTTGTTAGTACGCCGTGCTGTGGCGAGGTACAAGGATATAGAGCAGTAAAGTCCAATGATTCTTCAAGAATAATTGTTGTACCTGGTTGGGGTTCAACAGGAGCGCAGTGAATTAGAGGAGAGCCAGATTTTGAGTATTCAATAAGCGTAAAATCATGGTTGGACAAAGCTTTATAGTAAGAGTCTAAGAATTCTTTATGTGGTCTAAGTCCATCACGAATCAGGTAGAGATGACGATCGGCTTCAAGCGATTCCGCTTTGGAAGTAATCCATGATAAACCCTCACGCAGCACCTCTAAGGGAAGAGTTTCATCCTTGTCCTTTATGGCCCGCCAGTAAGCTTGTAAACTGCCCTCTGGATTGGTAAGTGCGATCGCTAAGATTTTTCCCTTATTTAGTCCACCTCTGCCGAGATCAAGTCCGACAAACCAGCTACGGCGAAAGTTTGGGAAGCTATCGGGTTCTGTGATAAAGATGCTCCCGTTAGCTTTTGCAAGAATGGCAATAGCGAGTCCATGCCTTGAGTAAAGAGGATTAGATGCGATCGAGCATAGTTGGAAAGCTGCTTTCTCTGAGTCAAGATACTTTAGCCAATTGATAGCTGCGTCGGGGGGACGAACTCCCTTTCTGCCGTCAAGAGGTACTAAAACAACAGGTTGCCCTTGTGAGGAGTTAGCTAAGAAAGCTTCAATTCCATCGCCACTTTTCAAGTCTTCAAGGGAAGCATTACAGTGCCAGTCATGAAGGACACCGACTACCAGTCTTCCAATTTCAAGAGCTTTAATAGAGTCGTGGACACTAGACGAAAGAACCCCAAGCCTCACTGATGCTGGTACTGCGGCTTTACCATATCTTACTGCATTCAACAAATTCTTTGATAGCCCTGGATTCTGTACAATTTGAGCTAGGGAGTGGGAACAGTTACCAAAGTGGTAGGATACGTTGGTGGCGTGATGGACTACTTTGTAGTCGCTGTGGCGCTTAAGTTGCGTCCCAACAAGAGAACGGTTCAAAAACTCAGTCAGCCTTTCTATGCCGCCAATCATCGCCTGGTGGCGCAAGACATCAGGATACTTACCTTTAGAGAAAAGCTCATCAGTGGAAAAAAAAGTTGGGAATTTTGACCCAGGCTCAAAGACTAAACGAGTGAAAGTGATACCAACCAATGTCTCTTCTTCGCTTGTTTAAAGGCTACCTTTTGGAGTTCGTAACCATTGCGGCAGGTATAGTTCGAGTCTGGAACTTTGATCTCTGGTTCAGTAGGATTCCAAACTCGTAACGAAGTGTTACGAATATCGTAGCGGTAAGGACATTCAACTTTTTCAAGGCATCTCTCAAGAACTTCCCTCCACTCATCTGGTTTAGAGATTCCGGGCAGTCGGTAACATTCCCAAACGGGGACATGTTCATTCATTGCAGTCCTCCACTTCCATAACAACTTTTGACCAAACTAGAGCAAGGTTCATTAGGTAGAGGATTGATTTGCTCTTTTTTTCCCATTGGCTGAAAAGAATAGGAGGATGTGCAAAGCGATTTCGGATATCATTCAGACTGAAAAGAATTGATATGGGTCTGATTGTTGGGTCGAAAATCACGTTTTCATCCCTTGCCCTTTTAATAAGGTTATAGAAGTCTGTGTGAGGATCTTCATCCCCAACGATTTTGATAAGCTGGTTTTTTAGAAATTCGTGAGTCTCGTTGACAAAATCCGCCGGACGACTAAGGGGTTTGTGTTTGTTTAACCAATCGCAAAATGACTTCTTCTCACCAGTTGTTGAGCAAGCTATTATAACTAGTGCTTTTTCAAGTAACTCAACCTCTTTCTGTTTAGTCAGGAGGTTAAGGAATTCAGGAAGAACCTCAACTGGCTCAGTCTTTGCTGTTTGTTGAGTAGATGACTCAAGGTTGTTAAGTAATTTAGTTGCTTCTTCCTGAGTTCCGCGCAATTCTTCAAGTGTCCGATTTTGGTTGGCTGCATCATCTCTAAGGGACTCAAGCATCACCCGAATTTCTTCAAGTTCGCTGTGAATCTTGCCTTGACTTTCGCCAATATCGCCAAAAGAACGAATCTCTTCTAAAAGGTGATCCTCCAACTCGTCATTATCTAGTTTTTTCTCAGGCGGCTTAATACCAGGGGGACGTTGAGTCTTTGACCGGCGGATATCGAATTTATCGGCATCACTCTCAAACTCTTCGAGGAGGGCTTCGTAGGTGGGTTGATCTTTAGGGTAAACCCATAGCTTTCGATTTCCGTCCCATTGTCGTCCAGGAATTTTCTTAGCCCGATCGCGGTTTTCAGGGTGAATACGGACAAGGAAATGTGTATCATCCTCAAAAACCTCAATTGGACTTTGCTGTCCAGGGTTCGTGTTGAAAGGCATAATTATATTAATAGAAGCAAGCTACCCTCAAGTATTCCCAAATTAATGCAGAGTTTAACAGGCAAGTTAAGAGCTAACTATTTTACCAAGAGCCTAAAGACAGCAGAATAATTACCGAAAATTTGAAAATTTCTGGATATCAAAACTTAATAGAGATTTTACCTGAATCTATCCTGTATTTTATTTACCAATTTTCCTATAAATTTTTCATCAAAAACTCACCCCTATCTTGAGTAAAAACGGGATACTTAAGATAGCAAATTAACTAAAGTGCCATTCTACACAGGGTGATATCATGACAAATCTAACTCAAGAAGAAATCAGATTAGCAGAAGCCCTAACTCACAAAGCTCATTGGCGTAGATGGGGGCCATATTTAAGCGATCGCCAATGGGGAACGGTGCGCGAAGACTACAGCGCCAATGGTACAGCCTGGGACTACTTCACCCATGATCAGGCTCGTTCTCGCGCCTACCGTTGGGGTGAAGATGGGATTGCTGGTATTTCTGACAATCATCAACGGCTTTGTTTTGCGATCGCCCTTTGGAATGGCGAAGATTCTATTCTCAAAGAAAGAATTTTTGGTCTAAGTGGTAGTGAAGGTAATCATGGAGAAGATGTTAAGGAATATTACTTTTATCTAGACAATACCCCTACCCATTCCTACATGAAAGCACTTTATAAATATCCCCAAAAAGCCTTTCCCTACTCCCAATTAGTTGCAGAAAATCAACGGAGAAATCATCAAGATCCAGAATTTGAATTACTAGATACAGGTGTATTTGATGAAAATCGCTACTTTGATGTATTCATTGAATATGCTAAGGATTCTGCTGAAGATATTCTCATTCAAATTAAAGTAGTTAACCGAGGCCCAGAAGCAAAGACACTGCACCTGTTACCTACTCTCTGGTTTCGTAATACTTGGTCTTGGAATGGGGATACCAGCAAACCTACTTTAAAAGAGGTCGAATCGGGTAATGGCTTTCATGTAGTTGAGGTGTTTCATCCAACTTTAGGTCAAAGGTGGCTGTATTGTCAGGACGCAAACGAAATTCTCTTTACAGAAAACGAGACAAATTCTCAGCGTTTATTTGGCTCTCCTAATTCATCTGCCTATGTAAAAGATGGCATTAATGACTACATAGTTCAGGGTAAAAAAGAGGCAGTCAATCCAAATAAAATTGGCACCAAAGCATCTGCTGATTATTTGTTAACAGTCGGTGCAGGCGAAACTCAAATTGTGAAATTACGATTGAGTGATATACCCGATTTAGGTAAGCCATTTGGCAAAGAATTTGATAAAACATTTTCTGAACAACAACAAGAAGCAAATAATTTTTATCAGCGCGTTACGCCATTTGACCTCAGTGAAGATATGCGAAATGTGCAGCGACAAGCATTTGCTGGAATGCTCTGGAGTAAACAATATTATCACTATATTATAGAGGAGTGGCTGAAGGGCGATCGCAATACACCAGCGCCACCTCCAGAACGCGAAGAAGGCAGAAATCGGGAATGGTTCCATCTCTACAATAAAGATATTCTTTCTATGCCTGACAAATGGGAATATCCTTGGTTTGCGGCTTGGGATTTGGCATTTCATACTATTCCTTTGGCAATGATTGACCCCGATTTTGCTAAGTATCAGTTGGATGTTTTAACACGGGAATGGTATATGCATCCTAATGGGCAAATTCCTGCCTATGAATGGGCATTTGGTGATGTTAATCCCCCTGTTCATGCTTGGGCAACTTGGCGGATTTACAAGATTGAACAGAAGATATATGGACGAGCAGATCGACAGTTTTTAGAACGGGTGTTTCAAAAGCTGATGCTCAATTTCACTTGGTGGGTAAATCGCAAAGATGCTGAGGGTAAAAACATCTTTCAAGGAGGATTTCTCGGTTTAGATAATATTGGTGTATTTGACCGCAGCACAGCTTTACCTACAGGCGGATACATCAACCAATCTGATGGTACTAGTTGGATGGGGATGTATTGTTTAAATATGTTAGCGATCGCTCTAGAATTAGCAAAGACTAATCCTGTTTACGAAGACATTGCTAGCAAGTTTTTTGAGCATTTCCTTTACATTGCCGATGCGATGAATAAAATTGGCAAAATGGAAGCCAGTTTGTGGGATGATTCAGATGAATTTTACTACGATATGCTGCACCTAGCTGAACGAGAAATTCCTTTAAAAGTAAGATCAATAGTAGGATTAATTCCTCTGTTTGCCCTTGAAACTATTGAACCAGATACTTTAAAAATGCTTCCTGGTTTTAAAAAGCGATTGGAATGGTTCATCGAAAACCGTCCTGATTTGCGGCAAAATGTGGCTTGTATGCAAACACCAGGAGTGGGTGCGAGGAAATTACTGGCGATTGTTTCCAGAGATAAGCTCAGAAGTATTCTGCAAAAAATGCTGGATGAAAGCGAGTTTTTTAGCCCTTACGGCATTCGGGCAGTTTCTAGATTTCATGCTGAAAATCCCTATATTTTTGATGTCAAGGGTTCACAATTTCGGGTAGATTATGAACCGGCTGAATCTAGTAGTGGTTTATTTGGTGGTAATTCTAACTGGCGCGGCCCTGTTTGGTTTCCAGTGAATTTCATCTTAATTGAATCTCTACAAAAGTTTCATTATTATCTAGGAGACGATTTCAAAGTTGAATGTCCTACAGGTTCTGGTCAAATGATGACACTTTGGGAAGTTGCATCAGAATTATCTCAAAGGTTAACCAGAATTTTCTTACAAAATCCCTCTGGTCAACGTCCTGTTTATGGTGGAATACAAAAGTTTCAAAATGATCCACACTGGCAAAATTTGATTTTGTTCCATGAGTATTTTCATGGCGATAATGGAGCCGGAATTGGAGCTAGTCATCAAACTGGCTGGACAGGTTTAGTTGCGAAATTAATCCAGCAATGTGGTGAATATGAAACACAGGATCAAGAACCAAAAATAGAGAAGGATAAAGAAGCGATCGCTTTAACATAAAAATATCCAAACCTGATCCTCCCTAATTCTCCTTAGGAGGGAATTAGAGCAAGCCGAGGATCTGGGAGCGAGTGCGGTCTTCTCCCTACAGCCCGCAGGGCTGTAGGGAGAACGAGCATTTGGGGGTTTCTTCCATGAGCGACTGGCGTGGATTGGGGGATCTCTCCGGGCCCAAATATCACTAACACCAAAGATATTGAATTAAAGCAGACAAATAAATTGAGGACTGCTATTATTCTCTAAAATATACTATCAGTCTTCAAGAGCAAGAATTACTTTCAGCCCCTGCGTTCAAACAAGAGTACAAAGGTTAACCAGACAGTAGTATAAATTTTAAGGTAATTCTCAGCGGAAATTAATTTAATTATTAGTAAATGCATTTACATTATTATTATAGAAAGATTTGCAAAGTTGTGAGGACGATGAAGTAAAAATATTTAGCAATCTTTTTGGAACGGCTGCCCTTTTCACTGTAGGTATGCAACACAGGTAAGTTAATGTAAGCTATAACTAAAGATGTCGCGGTTAACAGTAACTTGACATTTAGCACTTTGATTTTATTGATAAAGCCTTCTTCAACACCTAATACGCAACCATAACAGTGAAGCAAATCATCAAGTTTTGGATAAATTTAGACCCATTTTCCTTACAGTCACGCCTCACGGTTGGTATCGTAGGATTTTCAGCTTTGGTATTAGGTAGTCTCGCTACATGGACTAGTTGGAAAATGCAGCGAATTTTAGTTGATAGTCATAAGAATAATATAGAACAAATCGCCAAGCGCTTGCCGCAAGATGTGCAAATTTATAGTGAAATGATGCAAACTGAAACTGGATTGCAAAAGGCTATTAATAATCTGACAAATCCCAATACATTCTTATGGCTAAAAAGTCATGATAATAAAATTTTAGTAAAATCTGCAACTTTGGATTTATTATCTGATACTACGGTAGCTGAGTTAATGTCCCTGACTAAGATGCCGATTAAACCACAAGTTTACAAAGTAAACCAAAGCTACTTTGTTTTATGCGGTAGTTCTGTGCAAGTACAGGGTAAGTTACTCGGTGAGTTATTTGTAGTAAAGGATATTACCCACGAACAGAGAATGTTTGTGGTAATGGTGCAGAGTTTAGGTATTACTAGTGTTTTGGCAATTATTGTTTTAACTGCTGCGATCGCATTTTATATCAAGCGTTCTCTGCAACCTCTGCGCCAGCTAAATCAAATGGCTTCTGTGATTTCTGCTGAAGATTTAGGACAAGCACAGTTATATCTTGATAATGCACCCAGCGAAGTTAAAGAATTAGCTCAAACCTTAACCATGCTGTTATCCCGTCTCTCCCAATCATGGGAGCAAGAGCGACAATTTGTGAGTAATGTTTCTCACGAGTTACGTACACCCTTGACAATTGTACATGGTTATTTACAAAGCGTCTTGCGAAAGCAGAATAACTTAACCCAAAGCCAACAAGAAGCTTTAGAAACTGCTGCATCGGAAGCTGAACGCACTATCCGCCTGCTACAAGATTTACTTGATTTGGCACGAGCAGATAGTGGTTACTTATATTTTCAAATTAAATCTTATGTGCTGAATGACTTGGTTGAAGAAGTTGTCATGATGGCAGAAAAATATAGCGATCGCAAAATTACAATCGAGTCAAATCTTTATCCAATTGAGATAAAAGCAGACTACAGTCG
Organism: Nostoc sp.; assembly: GCF_036917615.1. Taxonomy (GTDB): domain Bacteria; phylum Cyanobacteriota; class Cyanobacteriia; order Cyanobacteriales; family Nostocaceae; genus Nostoc. Next base: position 44,373 of record NZ_JBALCZ010000057.1, on the reverse strand, counting down.
CTTCAAACAAGTATTATTGAATTTGATTGATAATGCTATTAAGTATTCTGAAGCTGATACACCCGTAATTTTTAAGTTAAATCAGTTTCAAGACAAGGCAATTATTCAAGTTTGTGACAACGGTTATGGCATTCCTTTGCAACACCAAGCACGGATATTTGAGAGATTTTACCGCGTAGATGAATCCCGCTCTCATGCTACTGGGGGTTGTGGTTTGGGTTTATCGATTGTCAAGACACTTATAGAAGGTATGGGGGGTAGTGTAAGTGTGCAATCAAAGTTAGGGGAAGGGAGTACGTTTACAATCAGTTTACCTACATATAAGAGTTCCATCTGACTTTGTAGAGAAATTCTTAGGTCTTGCAGTATTAAATGATTTGGTTGCAGACATGGTGCAAATGACAGAGAAATTTGAGCATGGGGCAATCAATTTGGAAGTCGCCCCGTTTCCTGTGAGAATAAAGGCAGACTGGAATCAACTCATGCACGTATTAAGCCATTTAATTGCTAATGCAGTAAAATACTCGGATGCAGGCGAGCTAGTTACCTTGCAACTCATTCAGGCTAATGGTTGGGCAGTGATTCAACTTAGAGACAAGGGTGATGCATTCCCATATCGGAGCAGTCTCGCATTTTTGAACCCTTTTACCGAGTTAATCCTTCCCGCACTCGTTCGACTGGCAAAGCAGGCTTGGGTTTATCTATTGTGAAATCACCTAGCCGAAGGTATGGGAGGCAAAGTTGCCGTCCTTTCAGAGCCAGGTTATGGTAGCACTTTTATTCTGAAATTACCTGCTTTAGGAGCAAAAATATGACAGCACATATCCTTTTGGTGGAAGATGAAGTCAAACTGGCGCGATTTGTCGAATTAGAACTTAGTAGCGAAGGATACCAAGTAAGTGTAGCCCATGATGGCATCGCTGGTCTAACCCTAGCGCGAGACTCATCGCCAGATTTAGCGATTCTGGATTGGATGCTACCCGGCCTGACAGGTTTGGAAATTTGTCGCCGTTTGCGAGCAACAGGCAGTACAGTACCAGTGATTTTGTTGACAGCAAAAGATGAAGTGAGCGATCGCGTCGCAGGATTAGATGCAGGAGCCGATGATTATGTGGTTAAGCCCTTCAGCATTGAGGAACTACTAGCTAGAATTCGCGCCCATCTCCGCCGCACGCAAGAAACAGACGAGGATTTGTTGCAATTTGAAGATTTAAGCTTAAATCGCCGCACCCGTGAAGTATTTCGGGGTAAACGAAGCATTGAGTTAACAGCAAAAGAGTTTGACTTATTAGAATATCTCCTTTCACATCCCCGTCAGGTGTTTACTAGAGACCAAATTCTAGAGAAAGTTTGGGGTTACGACTTCATGGGTGATTCTAATATTATTGAGGTTTATATCCGTTATTTGCGACTTAAGTTAGAAGAAAATAAAGAAAAGCGTTTGATTCATACAGTCCGTGGTGTAGGCTATGCATTGCGGGAGCAATCGTTATGACTTGGTGATTTCAACAAAAAGCAACATATTAAAGACAAAAGAGGATTATGAATAAAAAATGGGCTGTTAAACGACTAACAATAAATCTCACAAGCGAGGAAATGAAGAAACTTGAACGCTACTGTGCTTTGACAGGAAGGCCAGCAACAGATGTAATTCGAGAATTGCTCCGAGCTCTTGAGGTTGACAATACTGAAAACTCGGAGATGGAAGCAGCAGACTCAACACTAACAGTTGGCAGTTGGTCAAAATCACAGTAACTATCCACTCGAATATCCCGCCAAATCTCAGAAATCTGCTACCCTGATATTGCTCCCCCCTAACCCACGCCAGTCGCTCCACTTGGGGAGACCCCTGTTCCCGCGCTGGCTCCCCTTAAAAAGGGGGGAACCGGAATCAAAGTCCCCCAATTTATCGGGCGATTTAGAGGGATCTATAACGTTTTGCTACCGACAAGAGGACTTTTCAAACATCCTCTAATATTAAGTCGGGATCTAAGCATTTGAAAATTACGAATTACGAATAAGATTGACATCTCTTGTTATCTTCAACATTTTATTTCCACCTGGCTGTAGTTCGTATTCAACCTTTTCAATATCTATCTTGTAACCCCTTGAAGTGTAATGTTTTACTATTTCATCTAAATGTTGTGAATGTTTCCACATTAAAGTTATTAGGGGAAATATTCTGATTTCTTTAGCAATACGCAGCATCTCCCATACAGAATCTAGGTGAAAGTTGTAATCAAGATGGTCTGAATATAAAAACAATAATCAGGGCATGACCAATAGACACTTCAAGTATGCCAGAAATTGAACAAAACTTTTCTAAGTTTTGCAGATTTAAATCATGCCCAGCGTTCACTCCTAAACCAATTTCCTGAGCCTTTTTTGTTGCTTTTTGGTAGTCTTGAAATACAGACTCTACATTGCCATTACGAAAAGCTGTAGCATAAGGTTCTGTATATAGCTCAATGCGATCGCCTCCAATCTCTTTAGCACGTTTAATTTGAGTTAAATCAGTATCCATAAATAAGCTGACTCGAACTCCGAGGTCTTTTAGCTCTCGAATGATTGGTCTGAGCCAAGAGCCATCTGTAGCCAGATCCCACCCGTGGTCTGATGTGAAAGCATCTGGGGCATCGGGAACTAAAGTACACTGGGTTGGTTTGATTTTTCGGACTATCTCTAAAAATTGAGGTGACGGATTACCTTCTATGTTGAACTCAACAGTCAATATCTGCGCCAGTGCATCGACATCTTCGGGCTTGATATGTCGTTGGTCTGGGCGTGGGTGAACTGTGATTCCCTGTGCGCCAGCTTTAATGCAGGTAGAAGCCGCTTCAATCACACTCGGTCTACCAAAATTTCGAGCATTCCTGAGTAAAGCGACTTTGTTAAGGTTAACGCTGAGATTGGTCATACTGCAAATATGTTAGAGTTTGTTATTTACCGTCGGGTAATGGATTTGATAACACCATATCTTTACGCAATTTGAGATTTTGAATGCGAGTATCTTCGGCAGGTGGCACATCCTTTTGAGCAAAGGGAATTTGCTTAAAGTTAGCAGCCAGATATTCTGCTAATGCATCTTGCTCAGAACCATCAGCAGCAAAGGTGGCTAAACCTGTGCGTTTGCTCTTATCAGCATCTTTTGATGTCAAATCAACCACTTCTGTTTTGGGAAAAGGATACCCATCACCACCAGTTGCGAGGAAATTGAGGGTAACAGTGCGGAAGATGCGATTAGGGTCACCCACTAACTCTGCATTTTTAACTACTACATCAATAATTTTGCCTTTCCCATCTTTGATAGCAAGGGACTTGACACGCTTACCTGCTGGCAAGTCGGGGTTAAAGCTAAAGGCTAATCCCGCTACTTGAGGAAAACTGCCAGGGGTAGCACCGGGTGCTATGGCTGCTACACTATGTTCAATCACCGCCAGTAGTTCTGTTGCACTCAAGGTAACTAAAGTCAAGCCATTGTTGAACCGTAAAGCATTGGTGATATCAAGTTGGGAAATTTCTTTTTCTTTTTTACCTGCCACAGGATTTGCTTGGGGTGGCAATTTGATAACATCCTGTGAGCGAGTCGAACCTGCGGGAAAGGTATATATACCAATGTTGTCACGAATACCACCGCCATTTTTGATGGAAATGACAGTTTTAGGATCATATCGCTTGGCGATCGCTAAATTAGCTTCGGCTGTCAAATCCCCTAAATTGGTTTCTTGGGTGCGGACATCACCCCGCCAGGCGTTAAGGAAGACGTTGGTTTTCCCAAAAATCTGACCATCTTGGGCAATAATCACTTTTTTAAGTGCTTCTGTAATGGCGACAATTTTGGGGTCGGGTTTTCCGCCGATAGCTGCTACACCTTGGGAATCAGTAGCATAAGCACCGCTGATTTTAGAGTCAATACTAAACGGAATAATCACTCCATTGGCATCAAAGTTAATTACTAGACGACCAACATAGCGATAGTTACCATCAGTATTAACTATGGCTATCGGATTACCATCTGCTGCTTTTTTGAGGATTGGATAAGTTCCAGCAGATTTATCACCCACTCGCAGACGGTCTGTTTTGTCAGCTAGTAAGGTATTGGAACCACCAGCAACAATAATATCTACTCCCTTGAGTAATCCTGCTAGCTTTTGCTCAATCGCAATTTGCTGCATATGCGCCAACAGAATGACTTTATTAATCTCTGGGTTTTTTGTCAGCAATGTATCAACAGAAGTTTGAATTTCAGCAGCTAAGGCAGCGATGTCTGCGGCATCACGGTCATTAAATTTTTTAGGCAACACAGTCACACCTCCGGGAGAAGAAATAGTCCGCAGTGTCGGAGTTGTCGCCCCAACTACACCAATTTTTTCACCATTGACGGTAATGATGGTGCTACGAGCAATCTTATGAGGAATTTTACTTGCCTCTTGTCCATCAGCAGTGACTAATTTTGCCAGGTCTTTATCAGTGCTGAAGTCTAGATTCGTGCTGAGATAAGGAAATTTTGTGCCTGGGTAATCTTCTTTAGGTTGGATTAAGTCGGCAACAAGACTCGTACCCAAGTCAAATTCATGATTACCAAATGCGATCGCACCAAAACCAAGAGCATTTAGAATTAAGATATCTCCTCTTCCCTGTCCACCAAACACTGTGTCACTGGCAAAGAAGAAGGGGCTGGGAATATAGGCATCTCCAGATGAAAGGATTAAGGTATTAGGATAATCAGGCTTGCCATCACGATTTGCATCCTGATTTTTGAGTGCATTCAACACCGCAGAAAAGTTCGGTGCATCTTTCAGCGCCGGAACACCTGCTTCTTGGTCGGAAGTATGTAAAAGTTGCAGTGTGAATCCAGGCTTAGGTGCTGTTCTGACTTGCGCTACACCAATACTGGTTCCTACAAAGAACAACATACCAAATATAACTAGCAAACTTAACTGGGTAGCACTTAAATCTCGGCTGTTAAGCGTACCGAAAAATCGATTTTTGGAATTTAACAAAGGCATAATAACTTTTAGAATTCATTATTAGTGAATAATTTTCTGGTTGAAACAAACCAGAAACATAATTTCGAGACTTACAATTAGAAAAGTATTTAACTTGAAGAATGGTCGAATATCTTCTAGTTTTATATTTCGGATTTTATTACTTTTTAATATTGAATGTAAAGTCTCACTCCATATTTACTCACGATAACCTAATATACTTTAAAAATCCAATAATAAATATTTCATAAGCTAATTTCAATATTCATCTTCAGGACTGTATTCAGAAGCATCTGGTTGCAAATGTGGTTGTGCAGCAATAAAGGCTGGATGACATATACATGATTTGTAGATTTTACGAATAGTTGGATATCGGTCTAAAGAGTATTTAAATCGTTCGGCATTATAAACTTGAGGTATGAGGAATGCATCTGCGATCGTTGGTTCGTCATTATAACAAAAACTGCCGCAAAATTTACCGCTTACTAGAATATCTTCGATTGCGTTTAAGCCTTCCCCTAGCCAGTGGTGATACCAATTGATTTTCTTTGCATGATTTAAACCTATTGGTGAGGTAAGATACTTACGAACTCTCATAATGCTCAAAGGATGAATATCACAGCCGATTAAAAGCGCAATCTGCCGTGTATAAGCTCATGCTCTGTGATGCAATAAACGATACCAAGTAGAAGAGATTAATTAAATCAAAGCTAGTAACCTAAACCACATGTAGTTTACATAATCTGAAATTGTACCTTTCTTGTGGAGTGGGCGTCTCGCCCATCCAATATATGCTTTGGTTTTTGTGGAACAGCTTAGTGAGTTAGCGTAGTCTTCTCCCTTCGCGCAGCGTCTCGTAGAGAAGGGAAAAGACCAAGGGCGATAGCGCAGCCTCCTCTCTACCTTGGTCTGCGCCAACGAGTTTGCTTTCGCGCAGGATAAGCGGCTCTAGCCCTTGACAACCTTATATAGAGTGGTAAATCGCTTACTACGAACAAAAACTTTATTTTACATTTAATTAGGTCTACCTACTTAGCGATGATTACTCTTCAGCCTAATTTGTAATTAAAAAATTACGAATTACGAATTATTCACTTTGCCTTGCCAAACAATTTTCTTAACTTTGATTTCTTTCGGGATCAATTTAATTTTGTAGAAGGTATCTGCAACCTCTTGTTGTTTAGTAATCACTTCATCTGTGAGAGGAAGTACATCATACTCACGCCGCTTTTCTGCTATTTCTAACACAGGAGCATCTATACCCAAAGCAGGGGAAAGAAATTTAGCAACTTCACTAGGATTATTCTTTGCCCAGTTACTAACTTCCTTGACCTGATCTAAAACTATTTTTAAGGCATCCGGCTTGGCATCAACAAAAGATTTTGCAGCCAGATAATAACCACGATTGGGAGCTAATCCCGTCGCATCTGCTAAAGTACGTGCGCCTGTTGCTGCTTCTGCTGCGGCTAAGTAAGGGTCCCAAATTGCCCAAGCATCAACGTTTTTTCTCTCAAATACAGCACGAGCATCGGCAGGAGTGAGAGTTACTCGTTGGATGTCACTGTACTGTACTCCTGCCTTTTCCAGTGCTTTCACCAATAGGTAGTTAGCATTAGAACCTTTGGCAAAAGCAATTTTTTTGCCCTTGAGTTCAGCTACACTTTTAATCGGTGAATCCTTGGGCACCAGGATAGCTTCAGCCTTGGGACTCCAAGGATCGTAGGCAACATAAACCAAAGGAACACCCCCAGCTTGAGCAAATATAGGTGGTGATTCTCCGGTATAGCCAAAATCAATACTGCCTGCATTCAATGCCTCTAGGAGTGGGGGGCCAGCCGGAAATTCTGACCAAGTTACCGAAGATCCTGAAGCTGCAAAAGCTTTCTCTAATTCCCCTCTCGCCTTCAGTGCATAGAGGACAGTTGACGCTTTCTGGTAACCTATGTGAACTGTAGTGCCGCTAGCTGCTGGACTGGGATTAGTTGTCTGTTGTGTGCCAGAGTTGTTGCTTGCGCTTGGAGAACAAGCAGAGACAGCCAAAGTTAAACTAAGTCCCACTGCAAATAGTATAGAAAAGCTGCGGATTCTTCGTTGTTGGAACCTTTGGAGGAAGGCGAACGCAATGCCCAAAAATCGACTTGGAGATAATTTAGTTAACATCATCACTCTGCTTTCAGGATAAATTAATATCAGACTTCAGCAAACCTACGGCATAACTCCGGCAAGTTTATTGATTTACCGTATGATTAGAGAATGATAAAAATATCACATAGTTAAGGCTAAAAAGCAAGTTTATTCGCTGAATAAAAAATTTTCTTTAAAGCTATGGCTGTTGGTGTCAAATCTAAACCCAATCGGATCACAAAGCACGCGATGACAGATAATATTCTTCAACAACAAATTGAGTACTATCGCGCTAGAGCCAAGGAATATGATCAGTGGTTCTATAGGAAAGGACGCTACGATCGCGGTATCGAAAACAATCAGCGCTGGTTTAATGAAGTAGCTGTTATCAAAAATACATTACACCAAATTGGCGTAGTGGATGATATTTTAGAGTTAGCATGTGGAACAGGTATCTGGACGCAGGAGCTTTTAAATATCGGTAAAAAAATTACTGCGATCGATGCCTCTGAAGAAGTGATTACAATTAATCGCTCGAAATTAAATTTACTGAGTGTTGAATATTACATTAAGGATTTATTTTCATGGCAACCTGACACTGAATATGATTTAGTTTTCTTTGCCTTTTGGCTCTCTCATGTGCCGCCAAAATTACTCGATTCATTTTTGACGAAAGTTTATCAATCTGTTCGCGTTGGTGGACAAGTATTTATCATTGACTCTTTCTTTGAACCGACATCCACGGCTAACAATCATATCCTTGAAGACGACGGAAACATATATAAAACCCGTAAGTTAAATAATGACCAAGAGTTTCAGATTTTCAAAATTTTTTATCAGCCAGATGAACTTAAGGATAAGCTAAAAAAAGCAGGTTTTGAGGCTGAGGTGAAGGTGACAGATAACTATTTTATTTATGCACAGGGGAAAAAGGTTTAGCAGATAGCTCACAGACTTCTGACACACTCTTGAGAGGATGTCTCAGAAGTATTAAATATTTGCTGATCCCCCCACTCCCCACGCCTTCGAGTCACTTCTCTTCTTAGGCTGCGCCCTAAGCGTAGCTATGCCGCAGGCTTTACGTGAATGCGCTACTAGTAATAGTTTCTCATAAAAGTTGGTATGGGGCGATCGCTATTTGACACCAGAAGAAAAGGCACAAAAGTTAGGACGATATTTGCGAGCGATGCTTACAGCATAAATTGCGATCGCACACGATGATTTTCTTTGGCGTGACTATTCACAAAAAAGATTGATACGCTTATTTGTTTGGCTAATGTGTACGCTGAATAAATTCAGAGTTTCGTGTTTCATTACCGTTATAAATAGATGCGGTTGCCACACTCAAAGGAGTTTTTAGATGAACATTATCTGGCTGTTGTTGACGGTGGCGTTAGGGCTGGGGTTAATCTATATTTTTAGTGCCCGCCGCTACCAATCGAGTGATTCTGTTACTCTTGCCTACGATCAATGGACTCAAGACGGCATCCTGGAGTTTTATTGGGGAGAGCATATTCACCTTGGTCATTACGGTTCCCCCCTCATGCCAAAGATTTTCGTGCTGCCAAGGTAGACTTTGTGCATGAAATGGTGTGTTGAACACCCTCTAAGCGTTTGGTGTATACAAAAAACTTTTCAGACATTCTATGAAGCTAAGTACTCATGCTTGAGCATGTATATATATTGGTAATAGCTATACAGATGACTTCTGTGGAGCTAAAGGTGTAGAAATGAAATGTATTTTGATTGATAGCGAACAACCTTATCTAGAGCTAGATGAACAGACAGTTGAAGACCTTTTAAAAATGGAAAATAGACTATTGATTGATCAATCTTAGTTAACTATGATTGCCGAGTAAGCACAATAAAATACACTAGCTGCCTAATAGACAGTTTGCAATGCAAATTATTAAAGTATTAACCAGAGTTTATCTTAATCCTGTAGACTTGGATGAAGCGATCGCTTTCTATGAAAACCTCTTTACAGAAAAATGTTGGTTGTGGTTTCAATATTCCGAGGCTGAGTTGGAACTCGCAGGTGTGGGTTCTATTCTTTTAATTGCTGGTTCAGCAGAAGCACTCTCTCCATTTAAGAGTACACACGCAACATTTCTGGTTGACTCACTCAATGATTTTAAAGAAGCACTTATTCAGCAGGGTGCAGTAATTCTGGTGGAACCTAACAAAGTTCCCACCGGAGTCAATATGCGAGCCATGCATCCTGATGGAACCATTATTGAGTATGTTGAGTTTGCATAATTAATTTTTAGCCCAAAAAGGATCTGCTGTGAAGGCTGTAATTAGACTAGCTAATGAAAGTGATGCTTTAAAAATGCTGGCAATTTATGCGCCAGTTGTCCGGGAAACTTCAATTTCCTTTGAAATAGAGCCTCCCAGCGAAACTGAATTTCAGCAACGCATCCAGAATTATCAACAGCAGATGCCTTGGCTAGTGTGTGAAATTAACAGTGAACTTCTAGGCTATGCCTATGCTACTCCCTACCGGACTCGTGCCGCTTACCAATGGTCTGTGGAATCATCTGTGTACGTAAATGTTGAGCATCACAGAAAAGGAGTTGCGAAGGCTTTGTACACTTCCCTTTTTGGGTTGCTGCAACTCCAAGGATATTACAACGTTTTTGCTGCGATTGCTTTGCCTAATCCTGCAAGTGTCGCTGTGCATGAGGCTGTTGGTTTTTCGCCTGTAGGTGTATTTCGCAGAGTTGGGTATAAATTTAGTGAGTGGCACGATGTCGGATGGTGGCAACTATCTCTGCAACAAGAGCTACCCCTACCCGTAAATTCACCTCTTTCTTTACTAGAAGTTCAAAAATCGGCTCTGTGGAATGAAGCTTTAAGAAGTGGACTCTTGCTACTTCGCGTTTAACTTGGTGTTGCCATTAACTACTAACATTTGTATATAATTTTACATAAATTTATCGGCAATAGGACATTCTGATACCAGCCATACACAGAAAACTCAACCATGAAGAAACATTCCTTAATTGCTCTTATTCTCATTCCTGTCTTATCGGGGTTAGCTAGCGTGGCTTCATTGCAAGCCCGTCCTAAGCCAACTGCAGGGACAAAACCTCAAGTTCATCAAGTTTCTTCCCAAAAAGTGGAAACAATCAAAGGTTTGTTAGTTAAGCGTCTTCCTGGTTCAATCATTCCTATTGATGGACTTGATGATTTAATCGCCAAATCAGACCTCATTGTTATTGAGAAGACAGACAAGTCTGTTGCTGAAGCACGACCGATCATTGGCAAGGATCACGAAGGATTTATTACTACGGCTGTTTCAGAAGTCCCTTTTAAGGTGAACAAAGTCTTTAAGGGAGACTCATCCCTCAAAGAAATTTGTCTTGGACAGCAAGCGGCTGTAGTTCAAGAAAACGGGAAATCCTACATTCGAGTGTTTGATGAATACACCCCATTAGAACCTGGCAAAAAATACGTATTGTTCCTTCGTAAAGGGATCGATACGGGTGAAGGATTGTATTTCCCAAGTGGCGTAATGTATGGCAAATATAATGTCGATGGAGGTGACGCAAAAGAAGATGCAGCATTTGATGACCCAACGTTCAAGGCTATCAAAAAAGCTGTGAAAAATCGGTTCAAAGAGTGAGTGTGACCAAACCCTGACAAATTTTGAGTTTGGTCACATACCCCTAATCAGGGCAAACACATCTTATTTACTAATAAAAACTAAAGGAAATTTCAAAATAACATAGATAATTGTAAAATTTAATAGAAAAATGAATAAAATGATTTAATTGTTTAAAATTGTAATTAACTTGTCTCAGGTTAAATCACTATTCAGTAATACTAAAAACTTTAATATTTAGGTATGTAAAAATATGTTTATCTAGAGAAAAACTAAAATATTTTTGCAAAATATTAATTGAATATTTTGCTATATTACTTTAAGCTAACGCTAACACTGTTGCTAAATAGTTATTATCCATCGCGGCGAGGAACTGTTTATTTTTTGTTCCACATTTGACACGTTCCTCTTCATTTAAAAGATTAACTGCAATTTGCCGCAAGAGTGCAAAATTCTGGGGAGCATTATATTTTATAATCCGGCAATCATCTTCTCTTAACTCTAACTTCCCACTCATAATGATTATCATTACTAGAATCGGTAATATTTAATTCCTCAAAGTCACGTCTGAATAGGGTCTTGGTCAATTCCACTCAAATCCTGGCTCGTCAATATTTAGATGCGTTTGCCCTGATGACAAGCCTCTTCCCCGTGAAAACGAGGTGCCAAATAAAACGAGCGAGATTGAGCAAACAAATCTGTTCGGCGAAGTGACATATCGCTTTTATCGATGGAATGCAGTATACGATACTACAACCTATATCAACCTCTTAAACACTTACTCTGGTCATAGAAATTTAGATAGGATTACCAGAGAACGTTTTTTTCATAAGATTGCTGAGTTAATTGATACCAAATTTAATGGTCAGATTATTAAAGGTTATTTAACTACCTTATACTTAGCCCACCTATTGTAGTCTTCTTACAAATCAAAACATATTTGCAGACATGAGAAAATTAGGAGATGGTGAAAGCATCATTTTCGATTGAGACGATACGCTAATTGTCGAGGTGGCAGTTGTAGAAGCAGCTTTGTTGGCAACCTGTGAGCGATCGCAGCAAAAATACGGCACCAATACTCAAAAGTTTTACCATGTGATTATTGTACGTTTGAACTAATCTAAGTTAACGTCAGTTAGATAACCTCTCCTACCCAGCCTCTTTCCCCTACGAGGGGGGAGCAATGAAATAATCGGCTTTTTAAGCCTCTCTCCTAGAAGGAGACAGGTTTGGAGAGCGAAAAGTTTGAGCGCCGACTGACGGCGTAGATGCCCGAAGGGCGGCTTGCCGTAGGCATCAAAGCTTTTCAAGAGAGGTCAAATTCCAGCCATCGAACTCACGTTAAGTTAAATAAAGTTAGGCGAGCGCGGCTTCCTGAACTGCAACTTTGCTAAACTGATTTACCGGACGGGGTAAACCAAGATTCTCGCGCAGGGTTCGTGCTTCATACTCTGTGCGGAACAAACCCCGACGTTGCAGTTCAGGAATTACCAAGTCTACGAACTCATCCAATCCTCCCGGTAACCAGGGCGGCATGATGTTGAATCCATCTGCCCCGCCATTAACAAACCAATCTTCTAGCTGATCGGCAATCTGTTCTGGTGTGCCCAGAATTTGACGATGCCCACGCGCTCCAGCTATCCATAAATACAGTTGTCGAATCGTTAAATTCTCTCTGTGAGCCAGGTCAATCAAAAGTTGCTGACGGCTTCTGCCGCCGTTAGTCTCTGGTAGATCCGGCAACGGCCCGTCCAACGGATAGCTGGACAGGTCAAATCCACCGATCATTGAGCCAAGCAAATTTAAGCCGACCACTGGATCGATCAACTCCTGAATCTGATCGAATTTGTCCTTAGCTTTCTGCTCAGTGACAGGGAATACACCAGGCATAATCTTCAGATGGTCTGGTGAGCGCCCATATTGAGCCAGTCTCCCCTTCACATCTGTATAAAACGCCTGAGCTTCTGCCAAGGTCTGCTGGGCAGTCAAGCAATTTTGGATTTTAGACTTCGGCTACGCTCAGTCGAACGATTTTAGATTTTAGATTGACCCCAGCAATCAAGTCAGGCGATGCACTGACTCGGATTTCTCACAAGTAGAAAAAATCTGTTCATAGAATCTTGATAGCAGAGATTTTTTGATACCACATCAATTTGAATTGAGTAAAAAGAAGTAACTACGTAGAAATTTTTAGAGTTTAGCTAAATAAGTTACTTGAATATTTTTTAAACAGTAATAAAAATCATATGTTTACAGAATTAGATATGTCAAAATCAGGCTAGGATACAACCCAACCCCAAAAGTGTAATACAGGAGTTGATGATTTGGGATTTTAACCAGGATGCTCCCGCATCTGTAAACGCCTATAAGCAGTTGCAAAGATATCTTGGCAGTTTTTGATCCCTATTTTTTATGAATTTGTGAGAAATCCGGGTTAAGCTACCGGGAAACCGGGAACCCCACCCATAATTCGGATTGGGTGGGGATATTCTAGGTTGAGCTAATAGCTGGCGACTGAATACTTACATCAATCATTATGTGCTGAACATCGAGTTAGTGTCATTTCGTCATTATGCAATCTGAGCTATTGCTAAGGAAACGGTATCATTTATAGACGGGCCGGCAAAGGTTGAAAAATCGCTATACTCGCCCGGGCCAAATGTTCCACCAACACCACTACCGTCTTCGTTTGACCTTAAATCCCATGTACCAGAAATAACTTTAGCTGATGATATGGAATTATTGAACTTGTCGGTAAATTGATACTGCTGACCGGCACTGTCAGCAGTAACGCTCAAAGAGTCTCCCTGAAAATTTGCATCCGTATATACTATAATTTGAGCACCACCCTGAATGGTAGCAGCCTGTTCACAAGTAAGGTCTTGAAAATTTCCAGCCAAGTTAATCTTGTTCATACCTACTTCGTGGTTGTTGATGTTGGACATTGTTTTTCTCCTTGAGATTAGATTTGCGTTGGAACTGAAGGTTAAGCTTATTTGCCCTCCTTCTAATTCTTAATTGGTGCAAGTGAAATCAACTTATTCACTTTTTAAAGATTGCTGCACGCCGTTTCTCTTTGCGAGAAACGGCGAATCCCCCACTGGGTACTATATAAGTAGGTGGGCAGAAAAATTGACACCTATTGTAACGAAAAGTTAAGCACTATCACCCCGCACGAGAATCTCAACATTACTCCAACTGCTGCGTATTTATGTAATCACTCGTTGTAATTATTCTAACGCTCCACTAGAACACCAATTCAGTAATCCTGGAAGAACCTCTTCCCCAACCCCTCTTTGAGGCCAAGAGGGGACTTTTGCTCCCCCTTCCCTTGTAGGGAAGGGGGCTGGGGGGTTAGGTTTTTGATTACTGAATCGATGCTCTAGTGGGATTTAAACAAAAATTAAGCCCAAATGTAGCCTAAACTAGCGATATTCGCAGCAAACACGTCACAGATTATGAGTCAACCAATCAAAAAATCGACTCATCCATAGCTGTTCTAAAGGCTTCTAAAGCTTCAGTAAAAGTGTTCAAAGGTTTGGAAGCCCACCTTCGTCTCAGACCCCCAGTCATCTGATGCCAAAGGATAAAAGTATAGGCACAAAAAACCAAGATAAAATGTCGAAGTAGGCTTCTTTTATTTTGTTTAAGTCCCGCTATCGGAGACGCTGCGCGAACGGTGATTTTGAATTGCTTACACAGGTTGTGGTTTGAGTAAATCTGTTTTGGTAACAAATTCACTAAATGTACTTGCAACTTGCTGCGGTAATGCCAACGCCGGAGTTTGTAATGGCAAGTGAGGAAACACTAATTCCGCGACTCGATAGGCTTCTTCAAGATGGGGATATCCTGAGAAAACGAAGGTATCAATTCCTAAATTTGCATATTCCAGCATTCGCGCTGCAACTGTCTCTGGATCTCCGACTAAGGCAGTCCCAGCACCTCCACGCACTAAGCCAACACCTGCCCATAAGTTGGGGCTAATTTCTAAGTTTTTGCGATTACCATTGTGCAGTTGGGCCATGCGGCGTTGTCCCTCTGATTCAGATTGAGCAAACCGTTGATGTGCGGCAGCGATCGTCTGATCATTCACATACTGAATCAGTTCATTAGCTGCATCCCAAGCTTTTTGCGTAGTTTCACGCACTATAACGTGCATCCGAATCCCAAAGCGGACTGTTCTACCTTGTTCTGCTGCTAATTGGCGTACCTTTGCAATCTTTTGGGCAACTTGATCTGGTGGTTCACCCCAAGTTAAATACACATCAATGTGTTTGGCAGCAACTTGGAGAGCAGCATCTGAAGAACCACCAAAATATAAAGTGGGATAAGGCTTTTGTACAGGAGGAAATTGGAGTTTTGCACCTTGAACTTTCAGATGACGACCATTGAAGGTTACTTCATCACCTTGCATGAGCGATCGCCAAATTGTCAAAAACTCATCAGTGAGTTCATAACGCTGATCATGATCTAAGAAAATCCCATCTTTAGCAAGTTCTTTTGTGTCACCACCAGTGACAACATTCAGAATAATTCGACCGTTAGAAATCTGGTCAAAAGTAGCAGCCATCCGAACAGCCAAGGAAGGCGACATAATTGCCGGACGAAAGGCTACAAGAAATCGCAAGCGTTCCGTAATAGGGTTTTTAATATCGGGAGTGCGGGTGATTGTTGGTTCTCCACCGCCGGGAGTTGAGTTGGGAATACCGCCACCATAGAAGGAAGCTGTAACTTTGATATCTGGTAAAGTGGCAGCTAGGTAAACGACATGACCACCAAAGCAGAAACCAATGGAGCCGATGCCTAAGGGCAAGCCGCTTCGCGTCAACGCATCTCCTTGCACATTTAGTAAGGTTCTTAAATAGGCAATCGCTGCCTTAATATCACTTAATATTTCATCTGCTGTTGTCTGCTCCTTATACCCTCTTCCTTGCTGGATATCTTCAGGGGTGTATCCACCCTCGTAACCGGGGGCGGTGCGTTGAAATAAAGTCGGAGCGTAGGCGTAGCCCGTCGTAGACATCGCAACATATCCCTGTTTGGCAAATTATCTCAGCAACTTCCCGAATGTGAATATTGACGCCAAAAATTTCCTGAATCACGATAACAGCTGGGAAGGTTCCCTCTTTTGCTGGTTCAGCTAAATAAGCATCAATTTGCAAATCTCCGTTAGGGACTTTAACTTCAGCGGTACGAATTTCTGTGTTTGTCATCTTAGAGATTAGCCTGTAATTGCTTTGAGGACGCGATGTTTTATGGTAAGTTTTTTACTATATTACTTAAAATTTACCGACCTACCGTAGTTTAAAGAGTAGTATTTCACAAACAATGTGTAAAGGCAAGTCCTTTGATTTAGAGATGTAGATGAATATCAGACCATACCAAGAATCTGATGCTGAATCAGTCAGTGCTCTGTGGGATGAGGTGTTTCCTAATAACCCGTCGCACAGCAGCCCAAAATTGGTAATCAGTCAGAAGCTTGCTATACAGCCTGAGTTGTTTTTCGTTACGGAGATTAACTCTGTAATTGTAGGCACTATAATGGCAGGATATGATGGGCATCGCGGTTGGTTATACACAGTTGCGGTCAGTCCTCAGTATCAACGGCAGGGTATTGGTAGCAAGCTAGTGGGGCACGCAGAGAGTGTATTGGTAGCGATGGGATGCCTGAAAATCAATCTCCAAGTTCGTGTTTCCAATGCAGAAGTAGTTGAGTTTTATAGAAAACTTGGCTATCTCGTTGAAGAACGCATCAGTATGGGAAAGCTTGTCGCATAGGTTTTTGGCGAGTTGGAACAGAAAAACTTTACAAAAACGCCAGTATTACTGCAAAAGGTGATTGTAGCTTTGCCAAATTTAACCCAAACTAGGAGAAAAATTTATGAAGCTTGATGCAGTTCATCATATTCAAGTAACCTATCCTCTTGAGGTGGAGGATGCAATGCTGTCTTTCTACAGCAAAGTTTTGGGACTGACTGAAATTCCTCGACCTGAGGTAATGAAAAACGATTCAGGAGCGTGGTATTTGCTAGGAAACATTGAATTGCATGTCAGTAGAGAGAAAAACGCCAATAATCAAGCATCTAGACGACATTTTTGTTTCCAAGTTGATAACTTGAGCGCCTTTGAGGAACACTTAAAAGGGCATGGGGTAGAAATTATTCCCGATCAACGACCACTTCCAGGATGTGTGCGGTTTTTCCTCCGCGATCCCGGTGGGAATCGTATAGAGATTGCAGAGTTCGTAAAGAGTACTTTTGCACAGCTACAAGCAGAGGAGTTGCTATTAGAAAGACATTCAGCAACGGTGTCTTAAGCACCAAGATGACTCGAAGCACGCCAGTTGTTACCCGGCTTTAAACCTTCTGGTGAACGTCTACAAAAGCTTTATTTTCTGCTAGTCCGCGTAGGCAAACTAATTAATTATCTGGATTAAATCCCCAGCTACTCATTCTCGGTATTCTTTTCGGATTCACGGATATTGAAAGCAGTATGGCACTGTAAAAACTGTTGAATGTCGCGTGTGTAGAAAAGAAGCCGTTTGAACTTGTGGTCAATTTGAGGGAAGTTGAAGGTTTTTACAACATCGATAAGGCTATTTTCAGTAATACCATTATGGAAGATGGAAGTATTTGGTACGACAGTTCCTGCTCACATGGTTGCAAAGCTTTCCACAGTTTCAAAATAAATCACCTTTTATTCGTCTGATTAATCCCGGATTTCTCTTTTCATCTTTCCCTGCCCCCTGCTAAACATTTCTATCAAAATTAAAGTGAAACGCTATCAGGGGGGGTGACTTTCTGGCTTAGGCATTCACTTATGCTGCAATTGTCTCCATCTGCTGAGAACTTTTCTGCAACATCGGGGCAATTATATCAGCGGGAACAGGACAACTGAAGTAGAAACCCTGACCTTCATGACATCCCTGCATTTTTAGGTAATCAAGCTGTTCTTGGGTTTCCACACCCTCTGCCGTGATGTTCAGCCGCAGGCTCTTTGCTAGCGCAATAATCGCATTGGTGACGGCGGCGCTATCAGGATTGGACATGACATCCTTTACAAATGACTGATCAATCTTGAGCATGTTCACAGGAAATCGCTTCAAATAGTTCAGGGAGGAATAACCAGTACCGAAGTCGTCTAGAGCCAACCATATACCCAGTTCTCGTAATTGTTTTAAGGTTTTAACTGATCGCTCAATATCAGCCATCAAGAAGCTTTCCGTCACTTCCAGTTCCAGGTAAGATGCTTTGAGTCCAGTCTCCTCAAGAATTTGGCTGACGACTTTAACCAGATTCGGTTGTTCAAACTGTCGAGCTGACAGATTCACAGATACTCGAATTGGGGTAAATCCAGCAAGCTGCCAAGCACGGTTTTGGGCACAAGCAGTTTGCAAGACCCATTGATCAATTGGCACGATCAAACCATTGGCTTCTGCAATCGGAATAAACTTTGCTGGAGAAATCAAACCTAAGGTAGGATGTTGCCAGCGAATCAACGCTTCCATAGCTATAACTTGTCCACTGTGTAAATCAATCAGAGGTTGATAATAAACCAGCATTTCGTGCCGCCCAAGCGCCCCATGTAATTCATTTTCTAAACTCAGTCGCTCCTGCAACTGAGCATTAATTTCCGGCGAATAGAATTGGTATTGGCTACGCCCTCTCTGCTTCGCCTGGTACAGTGCCATGTGAGCCTGTTGCAAGATTTGATCTACGCTATTACGATCATTTAGGCCATTAATTGTGATGCCGATGCTGGCGGTGATATGAATCGAGTTACCCTCTAAAGAAAAGGGTTTGCTCAGGGTACTCGATAGCAGATGAGATAGCTGAATCACACTTTCAAAAGAAACAAGGTCTATTCGAGCAAGGACAAATTCATCTCCCCTCAAATGGGCAAGAATATCTGTTTGCGCTATGCAGGTTGATAACCTCTGAGCAACTGCTCTTAACAACAAATTTGTTATCTTATGCTCTAACCCATGACTGATACCAGTGAAATCATCAATAGCCAGCAAAAAGACAGCTACAAGGCGCTGGTTATTTTCAGGTTGGGATAGAGTCTGATGGAGGCGATCGCAGAATAAATCACGATTGGGTAATCCAGTTAGATCATCATAATTAGTGATGTAGTGAATTAACTGATCTAATTTGTGAAGAGTTTGTGAAGTATCCGCCATCAATGTACCCGCTTCATCAGCAAATTCTGTGGGCAGTTCCGGTAGGGTTTTGGTGTTCAGATAGTTTTGCAATGCAGCAGATGTCAAAAGAACCGGTTTGAGAAGGTGGTGTAGCGCGTAGAGGGTGACACCCGTACCCGCTAGCGTAGCCAACAGAGCAACGGTCATAACTCGCACCGCCATCTCCAAGGAATAGGAGTTTGAGATCAGGAAACTCAAGAGTAAGGTCAAAAGTGGTACATGAGTGCCCAAAAATGCCACCAACATGATTTTAGCGGTGTAACTTTTCTTGAGCCATCGGAAATGAGCTAGGAACGAGTACAGGTAGAGCTTGTGATTGAGCTTCATAAATTCTGTTCGATAGTTGGCAAATTAGTTCCGAGCTATCCTGACAAAAGAGTATTTTTGATTCACAATCCAATGGAATTAGCTCTCATGGAACCCAACCTTAATCAGGTTATATATTATGCTTCCCAATATAGTTTTATACTTAATATCTATAACGATAAAGTTTCTGTAAAGCTTATTCTCCAAACAATTTCACAAATCAAGCTTTTTTGTATTAATTGTTACATAATTCTAGTTATTAGTTTGTTTTAACGTGATAGAAAAGCAAAAGTAATCACAGATTATTTCAGGCTATAGCCACAAAAGAGCAAATTTGTAATTTGC
Source organism: Nostoc sp. (assembly GCF_036917615.1). Lineage (GTDB taxonomy): Bacteria > Cyanobacteriota > Cyanobacteriia > Cyanobacteriales > Nostocaceae > Nostoc. The sequence continues at coordinate 24,800 of NZ_JBALCZ010000057.1, read as the reverse complement.
TCTAACACCTTTAATGCTGTTAATGAACCTCGAATCAATCGAGTAGCAGCAAGGGGTTGTCGAAGCATTCCCATCGCTAAAGGAAAAGGGTTTAGGGAGCCATCAGAGTTAATTGCTGGTGTGAGATCAGGGATATTATGCTGACAATCGTCGCTGACTACTCGCAGCATTGCCACGGCCACCCCAGCCGCATTGAAAAACTCTAGAGCGGTAAATCCTTCCATATCAACAACATCAGCCGCCAAAGTCTCACCTAAACGGCGTTTTTCGGCGGCAGACCAAATCACGCGATCGCTTGTCAATGCCTTGACTAATGATACTTTTTCTGATATATAAGAGTGCAATTGTGCTGTAAAAGTGCGATCGCATTCTTGCTGCTTCCCCTGATAAACACAATCTTGATACAGCACAATATCACTAACTGTGTGGCGATCGCTCAAGCTGCCACATATACCCATAATCAGCACCCTGGATTTTGGAGCCAGAAATTGTCCATTTCCTGGGGATTGTTCCAGATATTTGAGTAAAGGCTTCATCCCAACAGGTATGGCTACTATCGTTGGGATGGAGCCAGTAACGCCGCTTAATCCGCGACACACAGCTTTATATTCTGCTCCCTGAGGTACCAGAATTGTATTGATGGGCAAAAAATTAGGCATTAGCCCTCTTGAGAGTTTCAAGTTTGCGTTTGGGTATTAACTTAAGGGTACCCAGAGCGATGCTGGCAAGTCTGGGCAGTAATTGCGGTTGGAGTAGTCGGGGATTATACTTGCTCATCCGGCGCTGATTTTTCAATAGACAAATGCTGAGAAATTTTTCAGAATAATTCCTTATGTTCGCCAGAACCAAGTTTGATTTCTCAAGTTCCATTCTGGATGAAAAATTTTGCTATATTCTGAGTGACAATAAGTAATATTGCCGTTTGGTGGTGACCAAAACTCGCAAACCGAAGGCGATTGCTGCTGCCAGTACTAAGCTAACATGCATAAGAGTGCATATTAGCAATTGCCAAAAGGCTGGCTAGGATTGTGTTTTGGAATTTTGAATTGCTTAATAATTGTGTCAGCCAGACGATAATTTTCCCAGATGGTAAAGTCTAATAACTCAAAATCCGCACGAGAAATCTTCAATATTTCCAAATTGGCGATTCAATTTTCGTGGCTGACGGTGAGTTTTTGGATTGCGGTAACGGTAGCTGGTGTTCTGGCTTTCAGTTCCCTAAAGTATGCCTTGTTTCCAGATATTACCTTTCCCGTGGTGGTTGTGAATGCTACAGCCCCGCTGACAACTGCTCTGGATACAGAGGCGAAGCTCACCAAACCCTTGGAAGAACGCCTCCACTCTCTAGAAGGACTGGAGAATATCCGCTCATCCACCTATCCTGGTCAAACTGCTGTTAGTCTTTCTTTTGCCGTTGGGACGAATTTAGAAACATCAACCAAAAAGGTTGAAACTGCCCTCAAGCAGTTGACTTTGCCTCAGGGAGCAACTGACAAAATTATTCCCCTGAATCTAAATGAGTCAGCCGCCATTAGCTATGCCATAGAGAGTCCGACGCGGAATCTCAAAGATTTGACGAAGTTAGCTCAAGATGAGATTGTGAGTGCGATCGCTAAACTACCAGGAGTCCTGAAAGTCTCACTATTAGGGGTTGGTGCTACAACTCCTTTGCTAAATCCAGCGAATGCGAGTGCAGTTACTCTTACCCAAACCGGGGCAACATTAGTGCGGTTTAACGGTGAAGATGCACTCGCATTTCAGGTAATCAAACGCGGTAGTGCTAACACGTTGGAAGTAGTGAGTCGAGTTGAGAAAGAAGTTCAAAGGCTACGCTCTACCCTCAAGGATGTCAAACTCACCTTAGCTGCCACCCAAGCAGAATATATCCGCCAAGCCACCCAGTCAACAATCGATGCTTTGCTAGAAGCAGTCATCTTGTCGATAGTGGTAATTTTTCCTTTTTTGTGGAATTGGCGGGCAACTCTGATCTCTGCCTTGGCGATTCCGACGTCTATTTTGGCGACATTTATCGTCATGGCAATTTTTGGTTTCAACTTGGAGACAATCACGTTGCTGGCTTTAGCTTTGGTGATTGGTAGTATTGTTGATGATGCGATCGTGGATGTGGAAAACATCATGCGACACGTTGAAGATGGGGAAACTCCTCGCCAAGCCGCGCTTTTAGCGACAAATGAGATTGGGTTGACAGTCACCGCCGCCACTTTGACAGCAGTAGCGGTTTTTCTACCCATAGGTTTGATGGGTGGGGTAATCGGTCAGTTCTTTAAGCCTTTCGGGATCACCGTTTCAGCGGCGATGCTTGCTTCGATGCTAGTTGCTCGAACTTTATCTCCAGTTCTGGCTATCTATTGGCTGAAACCTAAATCCTCGCTCTCCCCGCGTCGGGAAGCAAAAATCTGGGTGGCGTTTAGCCAATCTTACAGAAACTTGCTGAGTTGGTCTTTGAGTCACCGCAAGATAGTTATCGGGTTAGCTGTACTCAGCTTCATTGCCGGTATAGTGCTGATTCCACTAATTCCCAAAGGGTTTATTCCCAAACTCGATCGCGGCGAATTTAATATTGCTTATACGGCTCCTTTACCGAGTATCCCCGATTTGGGTAGAGGGGGACAAGGAGGACAAGGAGGACAAGGGAGCGATATTCCCAGTCGCCAGTCGCCAGTGCCCAATGCCCAATTCCCCATTCCCAATCCTTTAAATAATTCTCTTGAGGTTGCTAAGAAACTAGAAAATGTAGTCAGAAAATCACCGGCAGTTGAAACGGTATTTACCACTGTTGGTTCTCGTGAAGGTGAGCCGAACAAAGGCATACTGTATGTGAAGCTCAAGAAAGACCGCAAAATCACAACTGCGGAACTACAAGACCAATTGCGCTCCTCCTTACCCGCTCTTTCTGGGGTAACTACCAGTGTTGAAGACATTCAATTTGTTGATTCCGGTGGTCAAAAACCCCTGCAAATAGCATTACAAGGTGATAATCTCCAAGCTCTGAGCAAAGCAGTCAAAGCGATTAAACAAAGGATTCAGAGACTACCGGGATTTGCCGATGTCACAGTTACAGGTGAAACAAATCCACAGGGTACGATTTTTCAGATCGAGCGTCTGAATAATCAGCGGGTGGCCTATGTCAGTGCTAATCTTGGCAAGGATCTATCCTTGGGCGATGCTACTGACAAAGTGGTAGCTGAAACTAAGGCAGTGTTACCCTCTAATGTTTCCTTAAATTTAGGAGGAGACTCTGCTAGCCAAGGTGAGGTTTTTAGCAGTTTCGGCAGTACTTTGGCTCTATCTGCCCTGTGTATTGTTGTGGTACTAATTTTGCTGTTCAAAAGCTGGGTAGACCCTCTGGTGATTGGTGTCTCTTTGCCCTTGGCACTGGTGGGGGCAATGTTGGCGCTACTAATCACCAAGAGCGACTTTGGCATGATCTCACTGATCGGCTTCGTCTTTTTGCTGGGACTAGCCAATAAAAATGCTATTTTGCTTGTGGATTATATCAACCAGTTACGCAGTGCTGGCTTAGAGCGCACCGAGGCGATCCTCAAGACCGGAATAGTGCGCCTCAGACCAATTATGATGACCACTGCCTCCACTATCTTAGGGATGCTACCGATCGCCTTAGGTTTGGGTGCTGGTTCCGAATTGCGATCGCCTATGGCTGTAGCGATCGCTGGTGGACTCGTGACTTCCACTATCCTCAGTTTGATTGTTGTGCCGGTAGTTTACACCATATTGGATGATTGGTTTCCTCGGTTTAAAAAGAGGGGGACAAATTGATGCAGGTTTTTGTTACGGGGGGTACGGGTTTTATTGGTGCCCACTTGGTACGGTTGTTGCTGCAACAGGGTTACACAGTCAAAGCGCTGGTACGCTCAAGCAGCAATTTGGAGAATCTACGCGGTCTGGAGGTGGAAATTGTCAAAGGCGATTTGAATTCACCAAATCTCTGGCAACAGATGGGAGGTTGTCAATACCTATTTCATGTGGCAGCCCATTATTCGCTGTGGCAATCAGACCGGGAGTTACTGTACCGTCACAATGTCCTGGGTACGCGCAATGTGTTAGCAGCAGCTCGCAAAGCTAACATTGAGCGCACCGTCTACACGAGTTCAGTGGCAGCAATTGGGGTAGGATCATCTGGTCAAGTCGTCGATGAAACACATCAGAGTCCCTTAGAAAAGTTGGTGGGTGACTATAAAAAGTCTAAGTTTCTGGCTGAACAAGAAGCCATACAAGCCGTTGCTACAGGTCAGGAGGTAGTTATTGTCAATCCCAGCAGCCCGATTGGCTCGTTGGATATCAAACCTACCCCTACGGGTGATATAATACTGCGGTTTTTACGACGGCAAATGCCCTTTTACTTGGATACTGGTCTAAATTTTATCGATGTGCGGGATGTGGCATGGGGGCATTTACTGGCCTTGCAGCGGGGTAAATCAGGCGATCGCTATATCTTAGGTCACCAAAACCTCAGTCTAAAGCAACTGCTAGAACAACTGGCCGATATCACAGGTCTGTCGACACCTCAACGAACTGTACCCGCTTGGTTACCTCTTAGTGTTGCCTGGGTTGATGAAAAGATTCTCGCACCCTTGGGGAAATTGCCCTCAGTCCCATTGGATGGCGTTCGGATGGCAAAACAACCTATGTATTATGATGCCGCCAAGGCTGTACGAGAGTTGGGTCTGCCCCAATCTTCGCTGAAGGCGGCACTCAAAGATGCTGTGGATTGGTTTGTGACTCAGGGGTATGTCAACCCCTCTTGGGAATTCAAAATTCAAAATTCAAAATTAAAGACCCCCACAGATAAATCTTGGGGCTGAAAACGTGGTGTTTTGATCAACAGAGGAGTAATAGAATGGCAGTTAATCTACAACAAGCTATAGATATTGGAAAGTATCTTGTGACTCAACGTCTTTTAGGACGTAAACGCTTCCCCTTAGTATTGATGTTGGAACCTCTTTTTCGGTGTAATCTAGCCTGTACTGGTTGTGGCAAGATTCAACATCCAAAGGAAATTTTAAAGCAAAATCTCACCCCAGAACAATGCTTTACCGCAGTGGAAGAGTGCGGCGCGCCGGTTGTCTCAATTCCTGGGGGAGAACCTTTGCTGCATCCCCAGATTGATCAGATTGTTCGGGGATTAATTGAGCGTAAGAAATATATTTACTTGTGTACCAATGGTTTGTTATTAGAAAAGAGCCTGGATAAGTTTCAACCTTCCCCTTACCTGACTTTTAGCGTTCATTTAGATGGGATGCGGGAGTTGCACGATCAGTGTGTAGATCGCAAAGGTGTTTTTGATATTGCTGTCAAAGCTATTCGCGCCGCTAAAGCTAAAGGCTTTCGTGTCACCACTAACACGACTATCTTTGAGGGTACTCAACCCAAAGATATGCAAGAGTTCTTCGACTTTCTGGAAACACTAAATACTGACGGGATGATGATTTCTCCCGGCTACAGTTACGAGTGGGCACCAGATCAAGATCATTTTCTCCACCGAGAACAAACCCGCGCCCTGTTCCGGGAAATTCTGGCTCCCGTGAAAGCTGGTGAGAAAAACTGGAACTTCAATCATAATCCGCTGTTCTTAGATTTTCTCACTGGTGAGAAGGACTACGAATGCACCCCTTGGGGTAGCCCTAGTTATAGCGTTCTCGGTTGGCAAAAACCTTGCTATCTGCTGAACGAAGGTTATTACTCTACCTTCAAGGAATTACTCGCACAAACTGACTGGAGTCAATACGGCCAGAAGAGTGGTAATCCCAAGTGTGCTGATTGTATGGTTCACTGCGGCTACGAACCCACCGCCGCAATGGATGCAATGCAACCGCAAAATATGGCGCGTGCCCTTGGCAGTGTGTTTGGCAGAAATTAAGTAAGTGGGCGTGAATAATTAAAGGTTTGTAGTCAGGGCTGGAGCTGCTTACTACCAGCCAATTTAATCCAATTTACATTGCGTAACATAGATTCATTTATTCCTGCCGACTTATTAGATAGTAAATGCTACATTTTAAAGGGTGCGATGCCTACGGCGGGCTACGCCAACGCACCCTTTAAATTTTGCTCAGACTAGTACCGTAAGACGGAAGTCAAAAGTCACTCATTCAAAAGTATTATAAAATAACCTCTTTAGGGCTTTTCAATGGTCTGCTTATTTACGCCGTGCTGTACTAGAATCTGCCCACCAACATGCAGTAAGGGCAAAAAGAGGATGCTTTTTTAGAGAGATCGCGACAGTTCTCTGAGCTAACTTCTGTGAAATTCATCAGGAAAAATACTCATGCCATTTGTATCTGTTCGTGATTTGCAAATGTATTATGAGATTCGTGGCAAAGGTCAACGCCTGCTCAGTATTAGTGGTACTGGAAGTGACTTACGCCGCTTACCCACTATTTTTGAATCACCGCTTGGTCAACACTTTGAAATCCTAGCTTACGATCAGCGCGGTCTTGGTCAAACTTCAAAACCCGATATTCCCTACACCGTAGCAGATTACGCCGCTGATGCTGAGTCTTTGCTCAATGCAGTCGGGTGGGAGAACTGCCATGTTATAGGGATTTCCTTTGGGGGTATGGTAGCCCAAGAGTTGGCACTGCGCTATCCGCACCGCGTTGAACGTCTTGTTTTGGCGTGTAGTAGCAGTGGCGGTGCTGCTGGGTCGTCATATCCACTGCATGAACTCATGAACCTCCCGATTGAGGAAGTGGCTTATCGGCAGGTAACAATTGCCGATACTCGTTGGCAAGACCAGGCTTGGCTCTTTAGCCGAACTAGACAATTTCAGGAACTACTGAAGCAGACACTGGCAGCTTCTAAAGAGGGTGCAGAAGAACCAAGTTGTCAAGTTGGCCGTCTTCGGCAGCTTGAGGCTCGTGCTGGTCACGATACGTATGATCGACTTTCTGATCTGCATGTTCCTGTGTATATCTGCGGCGGTCGTTATGATGGTATATCTCCTCCTGGCAATCTTCGGGCAAAACACAAACAGATACCCGGTGCGTATTTAGAGTTCTTCGAGGGCGGTCATCGCTTTCTTTACCAAGACCCCCAAGCATTCGAGCGCGTTATAGCCTTTCTCCAAAATAAATTCGATTAGAGATTATCGCATTCTTATAGGACTAGCCCTTTCAAGGTGACTCAAAAAATCTCTTTTTTTTCTTTGCGCTACGGGCAGGTTGCTCAAGTCGGGAAACCCGCCCACGCAACTGCCCTCCTCTGTGCCTCTGTGGTTTAAAAGTAATTTATTTAACCACATAGTTCGCCGAGAACACAGAGGTAAGAGATTATAGAGGAATTTCTTTTAGAGAATTTTTACCCACCTTGAAAGGGGTAGTCCTATCTTAAAGGGATTTCCCAGAAATAAATTATCCCATCTTTTGGCTCAAAGAGAAGTCAATACGGTTCGGTTAGCTTGTTGCTCACTCGAAGATCCCCGTATCAGCGTAGATACTTAGTGCCACAAGCCAGAAGGAATACTGCTTATTTCATCGGCTTTTTAACCTTTTTCAACTGCTATGGTTATTTCTGCGGTGCTGTACTAACTTCTCATAACTACAGATAAAAGAAAAAAAGATGTTAACTTTTGTAAACTAAATTAACAAACATCATAATAATTTGTAATAGATAATGATGCAGCAGCATTGTATAAAGAGAACTTGGAAGTAAAAAACAACATCTTAATCAGGTTTTCCAGTCGTTCACATAAGTATGAAGTTTTTTAACAAAAGTTTTAATCTGAAAGCCTGGAGATCGTAAACTTATTTCTTGGATGTCTGTTTTAAACCTTTCGCAACTCGTCAGGCAGTGCTGACATCAAAAATAAACTGAACCATTCAGTTTTGAGTCCAATTCTTCTTAGCTAAGCAAATTAGGAGATTTAACGCAATGGTTTTAGATGCATTTGCAAAAGTAGTTTCCCAAGCTGATACACGTGGGGAATATCTCTCCGATGCACAATTGGATGCTTTGAGCGAACTAGTCAAAGAAGGTAACAAGCGTACAGATGCTGTTAACCGTATTACCAGCAATGCGTCTGCTCTTGTTGCTGCTGCAGCTCGTGATTTGTGGGCAGAACAACCCCAATTGATCACTCCCGGTGGTAATGCTTACACCAGCCGTCGCGCCGCTGCTTGCATCAGAGATTTGGACATCATTCTTCGCTATATCACCTATGCTATCTTTGCTGGCGATTCCAGCGTGCTAGATGACCGTGCCCTAAATGGATTGCGGGAAACCTATTTAGCATTGGGAACTCCAGGAGGGTCAGTTGCTGTTGGTATTCAGAAGCTGAAACAAGCTTCCCTGGCCATTGTCAACGATACAAACAACATCACCAGAGGAGATTGTAGCGCTCTGTCATCTGAAATAGCTAGCTATTTTGATCGTGCTGCTGCTGCTGTGGCTTAAGCCAAGCATTGCTGATGTTGACTAAATAATTGTCCATAGGACAAAACAAAATTTCAACCATAAAGTTTGTGAAAGGGAAATACCAAAATGACAAAAACACCTCTAACTGAAGCAATTGCATCGGCTGATTCTCAAGGGCGCTATCTCAGCAGCACCGAGATTCAAGTTGCTTTTGGTCGCTTCCGCCAAGCGCCAGCTAGCTTACAAGCAGCAAAAGCCTTGAGCGCCAATGCTCAACGGTTGAGCGAAGGTGCAGCTCAAGCGGTGTATAACAAATACCCTTACACCACTCAGCAACAAGGCCCCAACTTCGCGGCTGATTCACGCGGTAAAGGCAAGTGTGTACGTGATGTCGGCTACTACTTGCGGATTATCACATACGCATTAGTTGTAGGTGGCACAGGTCCCTTGGATGATTTCTTGATTTCTGGCTTGGCTGAAATCAACCGGACTTTTGATCTGTCTCCTAGCTGGTACATTGAAGCCCTCAAGTACATCAAAGCTAACCACGGTCTAAGCGGTGATCCAGGTGTTGAAGCAAATTCTTACATCGACTATGTAATCAATACTCTGAGCTAGAGTGTTTCTTTAGCCCGGAGAGGAAATCAGCTCTTATGACAAGTAAGTTCTATGAGTTGTTTTCCTCTCCGGGCAGTTTTATTTTCAAAAGACTGTTAAAAAACTAGAAAAAATTTTTCTAAAAAGTTTTCAGTTTTGCAGTTAAAACTGAGGAGGTTAAAGATGGCAGCTTTGGGACAAGCAGCAAGACTAGGGATTGGACCATTTGAAAACTCATCACTGGTAGAACTACGTCCGGATAGAACAGAAGCGGATGTGGCAGTGATTATCCGGGCGGCTTACCGTCAGGTTTTGGGTAATGCATATCTACTAGAAGGAGAGGGTCTAGAGAGTGCGGAATCACTGTTGCAGCAAGGTGAAATCTCAGTTCGGGGATTTGTGCTAGCCATTGCTCAGTCGGAACTGTATCGGGATAAGTTTTTCCACTCCAATTCCCAAACTCGGTTTATCGAGTTGAATTATAAGCATTTATTGGGGCGTGCCCCTGAAGATGAGTCAGAGATTTCGTACCATGTTGAGCTTTACAACTCACAAGGTTATGAAGCTGAGATTAATTCCTACATTGACTCATTAGAATATCAAGAGAACTTTGGCGAAAATATTGTGCCCTACTATCGAGGCTTTAAAAGCCAAGTAGGACAGAAAAATGTGGGATATAGCCGACTGTTCCAACTATATCGAGGTTATGCCAATAGCGATCGCGCTCAAGGACAAAAACAAGGACGGCTAACCTGGGAAGTGGCTAAGAATCTAGCTTCACCCATTTACCCAGTCTCCGCCGGAGCCTTAACAGGTCTGTCTACAGGTGGTCGCGGGGAAACATACCGCATTAGAGTATTACAAGCAGCTTCCCCGAACTCAGCTGTCGTGCGGCGGGGTACTGCGGAATTGATCGTCCCCTACGAACAACTTTCTAGTAAATTGCAGCAGTTAAATCGCAAGGGCAGTAAGGTTATTAGCATTACAGCCGTATAAATAGGGAATCGGGAATTAACTGAGGAGTTAGGAATTGGGAGTGAGGAGTTATGAGTGAGGAGTTAGAAGTTATGAGTTTTAAATTCCTAACTCTACCCTAATCTTAACTCCTAACTCTTAATTCCTAACTCCTAACTTTTCCCAACTACCAATTACAAAAGGAAAATTATCAATGGCTATCACAACAGCCGCTTCCCGTCTGGGAACGGAACCTTTTAGCGATCAGTCTCCTGTGGAATTGCGTCCCAATGCAACCAAAGAAGACATTGAGAGAGTAATTGCTGCCGTCTATCGTCAGGTGTTAGGCAACAACTACATATTGGCATCTGATCGCCTTATAAGTGCTGAATCTATCCTGCGTGATGGAAAAAATACAGTGCAAGAGTTTGTGCGTCAAGTAGCTAAATCGGAACTGTACAAATCCAAGTTTTTCTACGACAATTTCCAAACTCGCGTCATCGAACTCAACTATAAACATTTGTTGGGTCGTGCCCCTTATGATGAGTCTGATGTGGTTTATCACTTGGACTTGTATCAAACCAAGGGATATGAAGCCGACATTGATTCTTACATTGATTCACCAGAGTATCAATCTAACTTTGGTGAAAATATTGTGCCTTACTATCGCGGGTTTGAAACCCAAATAGGACAGAAAACTGTAGGATTTAGCCGGATATTCCAACTTTATCGCGGTTATGCCAGTAGCGACACCTCCCAACTCAAAGGCAAGTCCTCCCGCCTAGCCAGCGAACTAGGTCGCAATAGTGCATCTGTCGTTGTTCCTCCCTCCGGTGGCCCCTCAGGCTTTTCATACGTTGCTTCTGAAAGAGGCGTTACCCCTAACAGTACTTTCGGTGGTGCAGGAACTTTTGGTAAAGAAGGCAGACTCTACCGCATTGAAGTGGCAGGCGTTTTTGGAGCTGGATATCCTAGCACCCGCCGTGTCAATCAGGCTGTAATTATACCATATGAAGAGCTATCTAGTTACTTCCAGAGAGTGGTAAAACAAGGTGGCAAAATAGCCAGTGTGAAACCACTTTAGTGTCATTTGTCAATGGTCATTAGTCATTAGTCATTAGTCATTGGTGAGCCAGTGCGGTGTTCTCCCAACGCAAAGGAGCGTCTCCAAGAGTTTGGGAGACGATGCCGCGCATAGCGCAGCCTCTTGTCTACCTTGGGCTATGCCAACGACTCCTCGAGCGTCACCCGAAGGGTGATTATTAAGGACAAAAGACTAATGACAATTTAGAATTTTGATTAGAATTTGGAATTGATTTATTATGCTAGGACAAATCAGTAGTAGAACTAGTAATCGCTACTTTCGGTATGAAGTAGTGGGTCTGCGCCAAAGCGAAGAAACCGAAAAAACTAACTATCCCATTCGTTCTAGTGCCACTGTGTTTTTCACAGTACCTGAGAACCGGATGAATAAAGAAATGCAGCGGATTACTCGCTTGGGTGGCAAAATAGTCAGCATTCAGCTATTGAACGCTGAGGCTAAAACAGATAGCGGACACAGCAATCCTCCTTCTTCCTAATGAATTCCAGTCCGCATAAATTTGAAGATTTATCACCGACAGGTGACTTTGCCAATGGTGAATCTTTAACAGTAGAGCAAGCGATCGCTAATCTTGAGAGTGCAGATTTAGGCTTGCGATTTTATGCTGCCTGGTGGTTGGGTAGGTTTCGGATAGGTGAAGCAGCTGCGGTTACAGGATTGATCGCAGCCCTAGAGGATGAAGCCGATAGGACACCGGAAGGCGGATATCCTCTACGGCGGAATGCAGCTAGGGCCTTAGGGAAACTAGGCGATCGCCAGGCAGTATCACCTTTAATTGCGTGTTTAGACTGCTCAGATTTTTATGTACGGGAAGCGGCGGCACAATCCTTAGAGATGCTGGGTGATCCGGTTTGTATTCCTGCTCTGATCAAGCTATTACAAGTAGGTTTGCAGGGAGAGCAGCTCATCTCAAAGCAGCCTGATTTATCTCAACCCTACGACGCTATTTTAGAAACCTTGGGAAGTTTGAGGGGGACTGAGTTCATCCCTTTAGTAAAGCCATTCTTAGAGCATCCAATCGAATTGGTGCAATATGCTGCTGCACGAGCTATGTATCAATTAACCCAAGAACCAGTTTATGGAGAACGGTTGGTAAAAGCTTTGGCGGGAGAGAGATTGCAATTGCGTCGAGCCGTGTTAGCAGATTTGGGAGCGATTGGCTATCTACCCGCAGCAGATGCGATCGCCCAGACTCTTGCCGAAAATAGCCTGAAGTTAATTTCTCTTAAAGGATTACTAGAATATCAAGTTAACCACACAGCAACAAGCACTTTCTCAGCAGGTGCGATTAAAGTGATGAATTTGATGGACTCGCTGTTGTAGTCCTAAGTTCTAGATGAGGAGTTGTCATTAATACGTTATAACCAAATGTTTGCCACACATAAACCCCTAACCCAACTGTAAAATCAGGGCTAGGGGGTTTATGTATGATGTCAGCTACGGATAACTTAAGCTACAATTGGCTGACGACTAATGACCCATGAAAAATTATTATGAATAACAGTGATCTTGCCCAAATATTGATCCGTGCTGTGAAAGAAGCAGACTCCTCGGATCGCTTATTAGATGCAGTTCAAGAGTTAGCAGCAGCTGGTATAGAGGAAGCTATTCCCACTCTGATTGCAGCTTTGGGCTACAACAATCCAGGGGCGGCGGTGGCAGCGGTAGATGGACTGATTGCGATCGGAGAAGTCGCAGTGCAGCCACTATTGGAACTAATTGATGACTACAACTATGGTGCTAGAGCCTGGGCTATTCGTGCCTTAGCGGGAATTGGCGATATCCGGGCACTGGATACTTTGTTGGAGGCAGCAAAAAATGATTTTTCCTTAAGTGTGCGGCGGGCAGCTGCCAGGGGATTAGGCACTTTGCACTGGCATCAAGTACCGCCTGAGAAACTAGAATCTGTTCAGATTCAGGTATTAGAGGCGCTATTATTAATTTCTCAAGAGCCAGAGTGGATAGTGCGCTATGCGGCAGTGACGAGTTTAGAAACACTAGCCATTGCAATAGCAGTCACTTTACCTGATCAAGCGTCACGGATTACAAAGCAACTTCAGCAAATGCTCAATACAGATGTTGATCTGGGGGTTCGCACCCGTGTAAAGTTTGCACAGGAAAAAATTCAGCAGCAACAACATCAAGAACAACATCAAGAAATGTTTGCACCTAAAATAAAGCTACAAGACACTGAAGTGCCGGAAGTGCCTCATCGTGGTGGTGGCAGACGTTAAGCAATTCAAAATTTATCGCCGATTCCAATTGCATAAAATATAAGTGTGTCGTAGGGGCGCATGGCTGTGCATTGGTGTCAACTTAACGTTAAAAGGGCGGTTATAAACCAATACGCTTGGATTAAGGATAATTGTAGGTTGGGTTTCACTGGCGTTCAACCCAACCTACATTCATAGATTTTATTATAAGTAATCACCCGAAATTGATATTACATCCAAATGATAATAACTGTAAAACTAACCAGACAATAAAGACTGAATTTCTCCCTGGATATTGCCACGCGCAGATCGTTCAGCGAACTCTGACATTAAAGGCGTAAAGTAGATATGCGATCGCTGTAAAAATTGCTCTAAAACCTGCCGACGACCTGTGATATACTCTGCTTCTGCCACCCAGGCATATTCCTGGCGAATGGCATGGGCGTATTCTGGATATTGGACTAGGTTAGTAGCCAAAATCGCTAAATCTGCATCAAGTAGAACTTGGCTATCACAGTCATCCACCGCAGCTTGGTGGTCTTTAGTATTCAGAATCAGACGTATGACAATAGTTATGGTACTTTTTGGAATACCCAAATTACTCAGCAACTCAAAAGCATAGTCTGCGCTTCGTTGTTCATTATCTTGAGCTTGAGTGTCATAGACTACATCGTGAAACCAGGCAGCTAGTTGAACAGCAGCTAGGTTGTTGGTGTAGCCTTGCAAAATCTGAATTGTGCTGAGGACGTGAGCAATGTGTTTGAGTGTATGGTAGTAGCGACCAGGGGTAGAGTAAGCTGCAACCAAGCGATTAAAGGCTTTCTCAGCCGCTATCTGGTCAACACCAAAGGGTTGGAGTGTGTGTTGCCAGTTAGAAAATAAAATATCCATAAAGTTTTCTCTAGGCATAGAGTGAGTATACCCATTCTTAATATTGGAAAAAACAAGTACATCCTGTTAAAACGACAGGTGGAAGACGCAATCATAGAAGAGGTAAGGGAAAATCCTTCCCTGATGCCCAATTATCCCTGTCCCCAAAAATTCTGATGGTCGAAAGCCACCGCTTAGAATTCTCTTGCTGTCAGACTTCAATTTCACCTTCAAAAACCACTACTACAATGGGCGCGTAAATCCAGCTAGCATCTCAATTAACCAGCTTGAGGCAAAATCCTCTTGTTAAAGGTAGGCAAACTGACGCCACAGTTTACTAGATATGGTGACAGCTAAATGAAAGCGTCAAAATAGAAGAGACAGGCTTTGTACAAAAAGCCTTGCCTTGATTAACGGAGTTTATTATCAGTGGTATTACAAGTACAAACAAGCACCTACGAAGCTAAAACCCAAGAAATTGCTAAACAACTTCTAGCAGCAATGCAAGAAAATCGTTCGTTTTTTTCTTCTCTGCGGGATCAAATGCGCTGGGATGATAAATTACTAGCTTGGGCGATGAGTAATCCTGGGTTGCGGGTACAACTATTTCGCTTTATAGATACGTTACCTGCTTTGCACAGTAAATCAGAAATTGCCTCACATTTACAAGAATATTTAGGAGATGAGTCTGTAGAATTACCGGCAGCTTTGAAGGGGATGCTAAACTTTGCTAACCCCGACTCTATGCCAGGACAAGTTGCTGCAACAACTGTTGGTACAGCGGTTGAAACTCTTGCTCATAAATATATTTCTGGGGAAAATATTAAACAAGTCATCAAAACAGTTGAACGACTGCGAAAAGAGAAAATGGCTTTCACCATCGACTTACTTGGTGAAGCAGTAATTACCGAACCCGAAGCCCAGTCTTATCTAGAACGCTATCTAGAATTAATCCAACAACTGGTGGAAGCATCGAAGAATTGGACAGCTATCCCGGCTATTGATGAGGCTGATGGCGAACCAATCCCAAAAGTTCAGGTTTCTGTAAAGTTAACCGCATTTTATTCCCAATTTGACCCTCTAGATGCTAAAGGTAGTGAGGAGCGAGTTAGCGATCGCATTCGTATTCTCTTACGTCGTGCCAAAGAATTAGGCGCATCTGTGCATTTTGATATGGAACAGTATGCCTATAAAGACATAACTCTCAGCATCCTGAAAAAACTGTTACTAGAAGAAGAGTTTCGGCAACGCACAGATATTGGCATGACAATTCAAGCATATCTGCGTGATAGTGAACAAGATACCAAAGACCTAATTTCTTGGTTGAAAGAGCGCGGTTATCCCCTGACAATCCGCTTGGTGAAAGGTGCATATTGGGATCAAGAAACTATCAAAGCAGCGCAAAAGCATTGGTCACAGCCAGTTTACAACGACAAAGCCGCAACTGATGCTAACTTTGAAACGATCACTCAGTTATTGCTAGAAAATCATCAATATGTGTATTCTGCTATTGGTAGCCATAATGTGCGATCGCACGCTCGCGCCATTGCCATAGCTGAAAGTTTAAATGTCCCTCGCCGTCGCTTTGAATTGCAAGTCCTCTACGGCATGGGTGATAAGGTAGCAAAGGCATTGGTTGACAGGGGTTATCGGGTGAGAGTTTACTGTCCTTACGGTGAATTATTACCTGGGATGGCATATTTAATTCGTCGGTTATTAGAAAATACGGCTAATAGTTCTTTTTTACGGCAAAATATGGAAAATCGACCGATTGAAGAATTATTAGCGCCGCCGATTGTCAAAGAGGAAAAGAACTCTTTAACTCCTAACTCCTCACTCCTAACTCCTCACTCTTCCTTCCTTGGTGCTGCTGATACCGATTACGCCCAAGAAGAGGTGAGAACGAAAGCGGCGCAAGCTTTCCAAAGCGTTCGTCAACAGTTAGGTAGAACTTATTTGCCGCTGATTGATGGGGAGTATGTTAATACGGCGGAATTTGTTGATTCTCTCAATCCTTCTAATTTCAGTCAGGTAGTTGGTAAAGTTGGATTCATCAGCGTTGAACAGGCTCAACAGGCGATGCAAGCTGCTAAAGCGGCATTTCCTGCATGGAGGAAAACACCAGCTAAACAACGGGCTGATATTTTGCGGAAAGCCGGTGATTTGATGGAACTCCGCCGCGCTGAACTTTCAGTTTGGATAGTTTTGGAAGTTGGGAAACCAGTTAAGGAAGCTGATGGAGAGGTTTCCGAGGCGATAGACTTCTGTCGATACTACGCTGAGGAGATAGAACGGTTAGATAAAGGTGTGAATTACGACATTCCTGGTGAAAATAATCGTTATATTTACCAGCCACGAGGCATTGCTGTGGTAATTTCTCCCTGGAATTTCCCGCTAGCGATCGCTTGTGGAATGACTGTTGCAGCTTTAGTTTCAGGCAATTGCACTCTCCTGAAACCTGCGGAAACATCTTCTGTAATCGCTGCAAAACTCACAGAAATCTTAGTAGATGCTGGTTTTCCCAAAGGTGTATTTCAATACGTACCTGGGAAGGGTTCGCAAGTCGGCGCTTACTTGGTAAATCATCCAGACACTCATGTAATTGCTTTTACGGGTTCCCAGGAAGTCGGCTGTAGAATTTATGCAGAGGCGGCAACTTTGAAACCTGGGCAAAAGCATATGAAGCGCGTGATTGCAGAAATGGGCGGCAAGAATGCGATTATTGTGGATGAAAGTGCTGATTTAGACCAAGCAGTTGTGGGAGTAGTGCAGTCGGCATTTGGTTACAGTGGCCAAAAATGTTCTGCTGCTTCCAGGGTGATTGTGCTAGAACCAATTTATGATACTTTCGTACAACGGTTGGCACAAGCGACAAAATCCTTGAACATTGGGGAAGCAGAGTTACCAAGTACACAAGTTGGGCCGGTAATTGATGCCAATGCCCGCGATCGCATCCGCGAGTATATTGAGAAGGGTAAAGCAGAAGCAGAAGTGGCGTTGGAATTACCAGCACCCGAACAAGGATATTTTATCGGGCCAGTCATCTTTAGTGAAGTATCGCCAAATGCGGTAATTTCCCAGGAAGAAATTTTTGGCCCTGTGGTAGCGGTAATTCGGGTGAAGGATTTCCAGGAAGCGTTAGCAGTCGCCAATGGTACAAACTACGCCTTAACTGGCGGACTTTACTCTAGAACACCTTCGCACATTCAGCAGGCGCAGACAGAATTTGAAGTCGGGAATTTGTACATCAACCGCAATATTACAGGAGCGATCGTTGGACGGCAACCCTTTGGTGGATTCAAACTTTCTGGAGTAGGTTCTAAAGCAGGTGGCCCTGATTACCTCCTGCAATTCCTGGAACCACGCGCAGTGACAGAAAATATTCAGCGCCAAGGTTTTGCACCAATTGAAGGCGCAGATTAAACTATAGAAAAAGGTGGGGAAAAACCCACCTTTTTTTGATATACTAACCGCAGACATAGTTTGATGAGTAATTTAGTCATAAAAGTTGCTGATTTACCTGAAGAATTTCCAGCGATCGCAGCAATTAGAAAATCAGTTTTTCAGGAAGAACAAGGGGTAGATCCCGCTTTAGAGTTTGATGGCGAAGATGAAATATCTCAGCATTTGATTGCTTATTTAGATGAGAAAGCTGTGGGTACTACCAGAATTAGATATTTAGATGACAAAACTGCCAAGATAGAAAGATTTGCTGTTTTATCTACAGCTAGAGGGCAAGGTATTGGTAAAAAAATTATGATAAAAGCACTAGAGGTTATAGCTAATAAAAATATTCCAGAAGTTGTGATTCATGCCCAAGAGTATATAAAAGTTTTGTACCAAAAATTGGACTTTGTAGAAGAGGGACAAATATTTAAAGAAGCTGGTATTCCCCATCTGAAAATGAGAAAAGTTTTCCCTTTAGTATGATGTAGGATTGCTATATCGATTGGTTTATTAATAGTATTTTCATTCATAAATTGAATGTGAGATGCTATTATAGGCATCTCACATTTCCAGAATTTCTTATTTTTCTCTGGCTGGAATCATGAAGCGCTGATCACGATTAAACAACCACAAAATTGTTTTCGGTTAGTGACAATCGATAAAATAGTTGTGCAAATTTTACCTGAGTAAATGCACCCGCACTGCCATCTTGGTCAAAGTACAATGCACCTGTAATGTCATCATAGATAAATCGCTGAACGCTAGTGGTTGCAGATGTTCCGATGGTAAACTGACTTGTCTTAAGCAAACCTGGTGATAACCCGCCACCAAAACCAGCAGCCGATACCTGAATATATTCATTACTTGTGTTGAAGTCATAAAGACTATCAACGCCTTCATTGTAACTATTGAAACGAAAGGTATCAGCACCATTCCCTCCATAGATGGCATCATTATCTTTTCCACCTATCAGGATATCACTCCCAGCGCCACCGTTTAGGGTGTTATGGCCTGACGCGCCAGAGGCAGAGAGGAAATCATTGCCATTGCCACCATCAAGTAAATTATTACCTGTTGAATAGTTAACATTCAAGATATCGTTACCAGCGCCACCGTTGAGGATGTTATTACCTGATGTGGTCCGATAGTATCCTAATGTGTCGTCAAAGTAGCCGGAGGCAAAGAGATAATCATTGTCATCGCCCCCATCCAACAGGTTATCACCTGTTGAACCGTCAACATCCAAGCTATCGTTACCAGTACCACCGTTGAGGATGTTATTCCCCTCACCACCAATGAGAGTATCATTTCCCGTGCCACCACGCAGCAGATCATCGCCACTCTTGCCGTCGATGCGGTCATTACCCCCTTGACCATTGATGACATCATTTGAGTTGTCAAAGCCGCTAACATTATTGTTCAGGTCGTTAAGGAAGGTGACTATGTTCTTGTTGAAGATAGTGGTTTGAGTGGAGTTGGCATTGAAGACATCAAAGCTGTCGAGAGGGCTAGTTTGTCCATCAAACAGGATATTCCCAATGCCTGGTCTTGTTTCAGAAGCTTTTAGGTTATCTAAGTTTTCTAGTTTGAAGTTTGTTAGGATAACTTTTCCACCATCTGCCCGTTCAAAGCTGATTTCTAGATTACTGCCATTCTGGGTAAGCAGCAGATTTTCGGCAGTCAAGTTGAAACCTTGGAATTTGATGGTATCCGCTTCAGCAATGACTGCTGCTGTTAGGTTTGTACCCTTACCCACACCACCGAAATCGGTGATGGTATCAGTGTCCTCGTTCAAGTAATCGATGTTGTAAACAAATTTATCCTTACCACCACCACCTGTCAGGGTGTCGTCGCCCTCGTTAGCTGTGATAGTATCATTGCCTGCAAGACCTTTAATCGTGTCCGCGCTGTTAGTACCCAGTAGGGTATCATTACCGTTGGTTCCAATGATATTTGCCATAACTTTTATCTTCCTGAATCGATTTTTTCAGTAACTTAAGTTCTCAACCTGCTGTTTGTGCTGTTTTCAGGCACAATAAACTCGCTGAAAGTTGACGCTTTCAGCAATATTTAAAGTCATCCTTGAGAGTTACCAATTTTTCCCAAAGATTCACTCTCTGAGTAGCTTGTAAGTAACACTTATCCAACTATCTAGGACTATCTAAGTCTTAGGCACTGTACAAATTTATGAGCGTGTGAATTTAGCAAAATAGGTCATTTCAGGCTTTTCTAAACTATCTTTGATTCAATACCTAAGTAGGTGGGTGTGAAAATTCATAACTATGTTATTGCGAACGGAGCGAAGCGAAGTGAAACAATCGCAAGGGTTTAGAGTATTTTACATTTTGTTATATAGTTAGGTTTATTTGAGCCAACCTACTTATTGCTGAAAAAGCATCGAAAGATCAAGCTTGAATAGCTTAAATTCCAACTTCATCTTTGGTTTTTTGTCAATGTGTAAGTCTTACTATCTTGAAAATAGGGAATAGTTCACAAAAGATAGGCAAAGGGATTTTCATGCTCCTGTTGTGGGCTATTGCCCGTGGATATCTAGCTTGAAAATACAAAACATCTAAATAACCTTGAGAATAACTATATACTAATTATTTACTAAGATGTCCATGACTTCAAGAGACATGTTTGGATATTCTTCATATTATTTGGGGATAAATGTATATATAAATACTTACTTTTATGTAATCCTGAAATTTTTATATTGATTGCAGCGATGTCCGAGTTGGGCTACGCCTAAGGGATGACGAAGATCAAGTTATGGCTTGGCATCATTCTACAATACCTCTTTGGGACTAAAAATATGAATGCGATCGCCTAGCGTCTAAGAGGAGCCACGACTTACGCAAACAATAACCGAAAAGAAAGATTTTCCGGTAGAGGCAATTCATGAATTTCCCCTAGAGTTCAAATATCGTGTCAATCTTGACTCTAATTGCACTACCCCAATAGGTTTGAGAAGATAGTCGTTAGCACCAGCTTGCAGAATCGAAAGTTTCTCTTCTGAAAGTTCACTAAAGCCCATCATTACCACCTGGATATCTTGCAAAGAAGGCTCTTGCTGGAGAATATTTAGCAAATCCCAGCCACTAGCATTACCTGTTAACTGGACATCCAAGAAAATTAAATCTGGTTGGAGGTTTTGCACCTCTTCCAAAAATTTATTTCCGTTATCTATCAACTTAACTTGGTAGCCAATTGTCTGGAGATAATCTTGCAATACTATGCCAGTATTTTCCTTTTCTTCTACAAGTAAAATGATTTGATTTTGGGGAGTAGCTGGGCAGGATGTTGCTCCCTTATCTGCCTCATCTGCCTCATCTGTCTGAACTCTCGGATGCACTGGATTTGGTAAAAACAGAGTGAACTGACTACCCTTTCCCAAAGTCGATGTAAAAGTCACATCTCCACCATGCAAACGCGCTAATTTACGTGTTAAAGCTAAACCCAAACCAGTGCCTTCGTACTGCCGATTTAACCGACTGTCAAGCTGTTTAAACGGTTCAAATAGAAATTGAAACTGATTTGAGTCTATACCAATTCCAGTATCTGAAACTGTAAACGTTATCCCTTGCGGTACTTTTTTGACTACCAGCGATACCTGACCGGCTGGGGTGAATTTAATCGCATTGGTGAGCAGGTTGAGTAGCATTTGCTTGATGCGTCGGTCATCAGCAATGCAAATATCCGCTTCTAAGTCAATTTCATGTGTGAGTTGCAATCCCTTTTCTAAGGCGCGATCGCGCACTGTCCATATGGCATAATTACATATCTCTAATACTGGCAAAGGTGACAGCGACAGTTCCTCTTTGCCTGCTTCTACCTTAGATAAATCAAGGATATCGTTAATCAGTGCCAGTAGGTGTTCACCACTACTATATATAGAATTTACATATTCGTTCTGCTTTTCATTGAGTGAGCCAACTATTTCTTGTTGCAGCAACTGCGATAAACCCATAATCGCATTCAGAGGCGTCCGCAGCTCATGGCTCATGGTTGCTAAAAATTCACTTTTTGCCCGACTAGCAGTTTCTGCTGCTTCTTGAGAGGCACGCAGTTTCAACTCTGTCTGCTTGCGTTCAGTAATGTCCTCAATCATCGCTAGAAAAAACTCAGGTTCACCATTGCTGCCTGGTATAACAGAAACAGAGATATGAGTCCAAACTAAGCTACCATTTTGATGCAGGCAGCGTCTTTCCATCTCAATGCGATGTCTTTCGACAAGCTGTTCCTGATGTTCAAAGGGTTGGAAGCCGACCCGAGAAATTCTCTCTAAGTCTGTGCGAATTCCTGACACCAGTTGTTTGTAAAGTTTTAAATCCCCCCTTTGTGTGGAAATGTAATCTATAAAGCGCTTGCCGTATAGCTCTTCTTGGCTATATCCGAAAATTTCGCACAGCGCCAAATTAGTATCGACTATCTGCGCTTTCATATCTATAAGTCCAATGCCGATAGAGGAACGCTCAAAAATCGCGCGGAATTGTGCCTCACTCTGTCGCAGTGCTGACTGTACGACGTTTCGCTCGTTCGCTTCTATAGCCAGCGTCACGAAATCCCCAATCGAGCCAGCAAAAGTCTCTTCCTCCAAAGTCCATTGGCGAGCTTCGCCTATGTGTTCGTGACACACTACGCCCACCAAATGTCCCTCTAGCCAAATTGGTACATCTAGCAGGGATGTGATGCCCAATCCAGAAAGATAAGACTCGGATAATTCTTGGGTTCTTGTATCGTTTCTGGCATCATGTGCAGCAATGCTACGTTCTTCTTCTAAAGCCTGGAAATAAGCCAGATAATTTGTTTTTAAAAGCGAGTTACCAAAGGTATGCTCCTTAGTGCTCATATCATATAAATCGATGCATTCAATTTTTGAACGTTCTTCATTATATAACCACACCCCAACTCGCTCGACTAACAGGGTCTGAGCAGCAGTTTCTGTGATTTCTCTTAACGCCGCATTCAGATTACCTTGCTGAAATGTCTTGTTCCTTGCCAATTGGACCAGCGTCTGGCTTTGTTTTCGCCGACTATTTTCTCTGATTTGTAAAGCCTCTTGGGCCTGCTTATGCTCTGTAATATCTCTAGCCAACACCACGTGCATTAGTTGCCCTCAAGAAGAAATAATTTTGCCTTGCAGTTCTACGGAAAATGTAAAACCGTCTTTGTATAACTACAATTACTTCATCGGGTTTTTCATAACCGGAAAGTATTTTTTTTTCTAATCAAATTTTATAATTCTGGATAACGAGTTCTAAACTAAATTTTGCTAATCACTTCTATTACATCATGCCCGTGATTTTTGCCAGGGGATAATTAGCATTTAAAATAATTCTACTATCAAGTAATTCTACTACCAAGTAATTCTTCTATCAAGTAGTATAGGACTAATATTTGATTTTTGAAAGACACCCTACAAGACTACTGAGATTTTTTCAAAAACAATTTACGATTCCTATATATAAGATTCGTATCTGATTTTTGAAAGACATTTAGGGTGGGCAATGCTCACCCTACACTTAAGCTGTAAATGTACGGAATTTTTTCAAAAATCAAACTCTCACGCCACTTGCTCCCAAAGGGAAACCCCATGTGCGGCATCGTCTCCCCTTGTTTACGAGACGATGCCGTGCATGGGAGAAGACCGCGCTGACTCACAATTTGGTTGAGGTTTGAATCCCCATCAAAGTTGTCCCAGTCCCTAATTCCTAATCGCCAGTTCAATTTCTTGCTTAGTGCTGACTACGAAAACACCCTTGATTCTCCTAGAGAAAGATGCCTAAAGACTTAAATTTTGCCAAAATTAAGGTGACGGCAGCTTTTGTGGAGGTGGAGCGATGACGGATAGTAATGTGAGAATTGTTTCCCTGATTCCCGGTGGAACAGAGATTTTAGCGACACTAGGGTTGGTTGATGCTATTGTGGGGCGATCGCACGAATGCGATTACCCTCCAGAAATTCAAAATCGCCCCATTTGTACCGAAGCACGCTTAAACTCCAATGCCTCCAGCAGTCAAATTCATGATCAGGTGAACGATTTATTGCAATCTGCTCTCAGTATTTATCAAATCAAAACAGATGTTTTAGAGCAGTTGCAGCCTACCCACATTCTCACTCAAGACCAGTGCGATGTTTGTGCTGTCAGCTTAGAGGAAGTTGAAAAGGCAGTTGCCACACTCATTGACAGTAAACCCCAGATTATTTCTTTACAACCCAATATTCTCCAGGATGTTTGGGCTGACATTGAGCGAGTCGGCAACACCTTTGGCGTAGACTCGGTAAAAGTCATAGAAAATTTAGAAGCTCGCGTCAAAATTTGTCAGCAAAGAATCCAAGGACTTTCTTTACATGAAGTGCCTAGTGTCGCCTGTATCGAGTGGACTGATCCTTTGATGGTGGCTGCAAATTGGATTCCGGAATTAGTTAACTTAGCAGGAGGACATTCTCTATTTTGCGTTACAGGTCAGCCTTCTCCTACCTTGCCGTGGGAAACACTATTAACAACTAATCCAGATGTAATTGTTTTTATGCTTTGTGGCTTTGATTTAAATCGCACTCGCGAAGAAGCCAATTTGTTAACTCAACGTTCAGACTGGGAAAAACTGCACGCTACCGAAACTGGTAGGGTATACATCACTGATGGCAATTCTTATTTCAATCGTCCAGGGCCACGACTGGTGGATTCTCTAGAAATTTTGGCAGAAATTTTGCATCCAGAAATTTTTCAATACGGCTACAAAGGAACCGGTTGGGAAGCTTTATAATTTAGCTGAATGTGCAAACTAGATGATTTAGTTACGGTGTTTGTTCAGAATCTGCCGATGGTTTATTGTTAAATAACAGCAGGCGTGCAGCGAGTATGGCAAATCCCACAGCAGCGATCGCTTTTAACAAGCGTGTAGGTAATAATTCTGCTACTGCTCCCCCTGCTAATGCTCCCAAAAGGCTTGTCAACAGCAGTGCGCCTGCTGCTCCAAAAAATACTGCCCGCAGAGAATTACAACGCCCTGAAAGTGCGATCGCTGCTAGCTGACTTTTGTCACCCAATTCTGATAAAAAAACCGTAATAAAGCTCAGTCCTAAAAGATGCCAATCCATATAATTAAGGGAAGAGTGGGGAGTTTTCTAATGACTAATGACTAATGACTAATGACTAATGACTAATGACTAATGACTAATGACTAATGACTAATGACTAATGACTAATGACTAATGACTAA
>NZ_JBALCZ010000056.1:0-115593 GCF_036917615.1 Nostoc sp. | reverse complement strand
GTTTGCAGGAGTTGCCCGTTGCGATTCCACAGTTTCACCGTCTTGTCACGACTGGCAGAGGCAATGGTTTGACCGTCGGGGCTAAATGCCACGCCAAAAACCGAATCGCTATGACCTTGGAGAGTTTGCAGGAGTTGCCCGTTGCGATTCCACAGTTTCACCGTCTTGTCACGACTGGCAGAGGCAATGGTTTGACCGTCGGGGCTAAATGCCACGCCTAAAACCGAATCGCTATGACCTTCTAGGCGGTTACGTT
The DNA here is from genome assembly GCF_036917615.1 of Nostoc sp. Taxonomy (GTDB): domain Bacteria; phylum Cyanobacteriota; class Cyanobacteriia; order Cyanobacteriales; family Nostocaceae; genus Nostoc. Next base: position 115,337 of record NZ_JBALCZ010000056.1, on the reverse strand, counting down.
CCTTGACTCCATAAAGCACCTGCTGGAGTGTGGCTACTGCCAAAATGCGGGTATCTGGTTCTACATTTTTATTTGATATTTTGAGTCGTTTTCCTACCTTCAAGCTAGTTACTAAAGCATCAAGTTCTAAATTTGCTGCCATCAGGTTTTGTGATTTGAGGCTATCAGCCCGAATTTCGGCATTTATTCGACCTTTATCTGCATCTGCTTTAGCGGCGATTGCTTCCTGTCCTTTTACCTTTGCCAAATCTCGTTGCTTTTCAGCGTCTACCTGTCTGTCCTTAGCTAATTGTTCAGCAGTTTTTGTTTTCTCAAATGCATTTGCTAACTTTATTCGGCTTTCTTCAGCTAATTGTTGTGCAGACTTTGCTTGCTCCTCTCCTTTTTTAGCTCTTTCACTCTCCTGATTAGCAATCCGCTTTTGCTTTTCTGCCTCCCTGCCTTTTTCCTCTGCTTCTTTCTGCTGTGTTCGCGCATTTCTAGCCTGATACCTTGCGTTATTTCGTTGAGTTTCTACTTCTAGACGCTGTTTTTCTACCTCTTTGAGGGCATCTTGGACAGTCAGACGTTCGCTATTCACATACACAACCACTCCCGTCATTAAAACCGAAAATACTACTAATATTGCCACATAGGGCAGCGCAGGTTTAAGCTGTTCCCACCTATCCCGCAAGTTAAACGGCAAATGTTTATTAATCCACTTGTAATCAAAGACTTGCCGATAGATTTGATTCCGCACCCGCAAAACATTATTCTCCCGCCGTACCACCCCCGATAGCTTCAAGTGAGATTTAGCTAAAGACTGCTCCTCATCCACAACTGCCCGCTTGCCTTGGCGAATCTCGCGGTAAATAGTCAAAACCTCCGGGTCTGGTGAGCGTTTAGTCAACATATCCCGTACAAACTGCAAGTTATTGTCTTGCTCACTCATCGCGCCAAAAAATGTGCTGTTAACTATTCGATTTACATCTGCTTCGCCAAGAGAAAGAAATTCACCTTCCCTGTTACTCTCTGCTAACAAAACACCGCACAAACGCTGAGTTAAATATGGATGTCCCCCCGTCCACTTCAGCACCCACCGCAGTACTTTCTCTGCCTCCTGGGCGGAAAGTCCCAAACCATCAGCCAAGGGTAAGGCTTCCTCAAAGGTAAAATCAGTTAAATCCACCTGTTGTCCGATATTAAACGGTGTGCGCTTGGCATCGCGGATTAAATCGCCGGGAGTCGCTACCCCCATTAAGACAAAAGAGAGACGGTGAAATTCAGGATTAGTCGCACGGGCAACGTAGAGATAGCGAATTGCTGTATAAAAATCATCGGTAAAATCTAAGCTGAGGGTGGAATCAATTTCATCCACAAAAATCACCACCCGTTCTTCAACCTCAGCCAGTAAAACCTGCTCAAAAAACAGCGTTAGCCGTTGCGATACTCCTAAATGCTCGTGTTGTTGCCACCAACTCACCACATCTGTATCAAACATGAGTTGGTCATCTAGCTTCACCAAAAAGCCAAAATACCACTGTTCTACTGTGACTTGTGCCCCCAATTCCTGAAGGTCAACAATAACAGAACGAATTCCCTTGTTTGTTAGCGTTTGCGCCGTGCGTACCATCAGGCTAGACTTACCCATTTGGCGCGGCGTGAGAACATAGGCGAAAGTTGCTGACTCACATAAACCGAGCAATTCTTCATCAGCTTGGCGGGGAATGTAAATACCACCGCCAGCCTGTACAGTTCCCCCAACAGTGTAAATGCTTGGATTAACCACGCAGATGCTCCCGGAAATAGTCGGTGTAAAGTTGACAACGGGGAAACACTACACGTCCTTCTCGACGCACTAAACCCGCACCCCGCAAACGGAAAAAGATGCGCTCATCTTCACAGGTGTTCTGGCGAATTATTTGGAACATACCCTGAACCAACTCCTGTTTGTTATGCAGCCGGAAGAGGTGGTTACGCAGATGATTGCCAAAGGGGCCATTATCTGCGATCGCATTGGCAAATAATTCGGTAGGATGGAGGCGATCGCTAGCAACTGAGTAGAGGGCAAGGCGTACTAAATAAGGATGTCCACCTAGTAACGCGATTAATTGCTTTTCTTCGCTGGCGTTGAGAGGTGAACCATGACGGCGGTTTAAATCAGCAACCTGTGCTGCTGTAAAGTCCTCTAAATCAATTACTAGCCCAACATTAAAGGGGGATTGGTTGAGATTATCAATTAGCTGGTAGGGTTCGGTGGAAGTAACCAGCGCTAAATCCAGTTGCTTCCAGATGGGAGTGGTGGCGCGGCTATTGTGCCAGCTTCGCAGCATTCCAAAGAAATCAGAGCGGAATTCAGTATCAAAGACCCTTTCAACTTCATCCATCGCTAAAACAATGGGGTTGCCAAACTCTTTGAGCAAATAGCGCCCAACATAGCGGGTGCAACGCTGACTATTGCCCAAAGGCATATTCCAATACTCATCAACTTTGTCAGTCATTTCCAGTTCATCAGTTAACCAACTACAGAACTGGCGAAAGAAAAGATCAGCATTAGTTAAAGCGGCTTTATCAAACAATTGGAAATCCAGCAAAGCAACCCGCTTCCCTGCATTCACAGCAGTGTTTATTGTGCGGATTAACAGCGAACTTTTGCCCATTTGCCGGGGGCCTTTAATTGTAATTGTCACACCCTGCCGCTCAATAGTCTGCAAAGTAAGTGGATCAGATAAGCGTTCCACGTAAAAAGCAGATTGCGATTCCATTGTCCCTTCCGGCATTTCCAGTGAGACGGGCTGTGCTGAAGGAAAGGGATGGGGTAAGGGTGACGGCTGACTTATTTGGAGTAAATCTGCCTTCGATTTTTCATCACTGATAGCCAATGCACTGCCAGAGACAGCTTGCAACAACTCTGCAATCAGGCGCGGCGTATCTTCTGCATCTTTCCAGAAAGCCCAGTTAATGCCATTTAAGTAAGCACTCAAGGGATACAAGAACGGTTCTTGATACGCCAGACGCACTGGGAGAATTATCGGGCGTCCTGACTGTGATTTTGCTAAGTGGTGTGCTGTCTCTATCTCTGCCACCACCATCTCGCTGCTGGTTGACAAGGCTGAAAGGAAAGTAATCAGAAAATCAGCTTGGCGGATTTCTGCTTCAATACATTCAGCCCAGCGTGTGCCAACGGACATCGTTTGGTCGATAAAAACTTTGTGCTGCTGCGATAGAGCCTGGAAGACTTGCATCGCCACCGACTCATCGGGGCTAGCATTGCGCTTATAGCTGATGAAGATGCGTTTAGCCTGTGACTTTAACATTACTATTAACCTTGTCTTGCTTCAGCTTTTTGAGTGCAAAAGCTTGTCTAGTTGCGAGTCAATCTGGTACAGAAGTTGGTTAATTCTGTGTTTCGTCATCCAAAGGCAGCTTTTCCCTATTTTGAGGATTAGCTGAACAAATTAGGGTTTTATTCACAGCACAATCAAGTAGTTACACTCTACTACAGTGCAGTTGCAGGCAATTACCGACAACACAAAAAAATTGTTCATGGAGTTCAAACACTGATTAACAGAGTTAAAACACTCATTAATGGAGTTAAAACACTCATTAACGGAGCTAAAACACTGATTAACGGAGTTAAAACACTCATTAACGGAGCTAAAACACTGATTAATGGAGTTAAAACACTCATTAACGGAGCTAAAACACTGATTAATGGAGTTAAAAGACTGATTAATGAAGCTAAAGTCATTTCTGATGAAAAAAATACCTATGTTAACGAGTTTCGACTTCGCTCAACTCTCGACCATTCAGTTGGTTGAGCGAAGTCGAAACCAACGGCTATGGTAAATTTATTACTAGTAATTCACCTAAAAGACTAATTAACGGAGTTCAAACACTGATTAACGGAGTCCAAACACTCGTTTCCAATCTCCGACTATTGGTGACAATTTCAAAAACAGGTAATTTTGTCAAACTGTGCATCCAAGGTAAGTAGGGGGACAAAAATACTTACCCTCATTACGAACGGAGCGAAGCAATCTCGTCAAGACTGGGATTGCTTCGCTCCGCTCGCAATGACTAATCACCACTGCGTAAGTCCTACCCACCTAAAACTAAAACAAAGCCTGGGTAGGCAGGCTTTGTTTAGGTAGCCCCATATTAAAGGTCTGTGGGCGCTTTCATATCTTTGCAGAAGATTGAATAACTAATTTCAATCAACGTCTTTGACTGTCCTCTTCACTGCGTTGCCTGCATCTTCAGCTCCACGCTGAACATTTTTACCAGCATCTTCAGCTCCACGCTGAACATTTTTTGTCACGTCTTCGGCAGCATTCTGGGTATTACCCTTAATATTTTCAATTCCTCGCTGAGTTCCCTTAACAAGACCTTTGCGAACTTCTTCAGCTGAACTGCCGATATCTTCACCCAGGTTCTTCACTCTTCCACCAAGGGATGTCCCTTGTTTGTAATTTTCGCCATATTGCTCTGGGCTGTCAGCTCCCTTTTGCTCAATATTCCTTTGAGCATTTTTTGCCATCGCATCACCTCTGTCATTCACTGCCTTTTCATCTTTCGCTCTAGGATCTACATCACTAAAGTTATTTATCCCACCAGCAGGAGAAGAGAGAGGATAATCTTTTGTGGGATCGTATCGTTTGGAATAAGGTGATTGAGCGTCAGGCTGTGGTGGCGGTGTTGCTATTCCTGGCGCACCACAAGCCTGTGTCAGAAATAAGAATATTCCTGCTAAAAAAACAGTTAAAACTTTCAAGGGACGAATGTTTTTCAGCCAATTCATTGCTTTTTTCATACTTCTAACTCCTTGCATTTTTCTGACTAAGTTAAACTTCAACCAAGATAGCATTTGGAATTAATTTTGTATCCCAAGTATTCAGACAAAATAAGGTTTCTATTTGTCTATTGCTGGATTTAGTTGTAATTAAGGTCTTGCTTTAGCTTCATCTGGGTTCTTTTTCAAAAAGCCGGAAGCTTCTTCAACAGCCTCTTTTACAATCTCAAGACGATCTTTAACCCGATCTCCTACATTTGATTCATCCTGAATCAAACCACCTGGTTCAGGCTGGCGGAAGTCCTTATCAGTGATGATTGGCAGTTCTGCTTCTTTCTGGACTCGACCTGCTGGTGTCTCAGCACCAGGATAAAGGATCTCGGATTCTCTATTTGTAGCAATCAACAATTGCGAACTTGGTTGTAAGCTAGCTTGGTCGCTTCCCTGATTGGCTTTTGGGTTTGTTATTTTCGGATCGGTGGACATTCTGTTGTTGGTATAGTTGTCTCCACCATTCTTATAAGGATTGTTTGCTCCACCAGCTTGTACAGCCGGATTTTGTGGATTTGCACCTTGAGCATTTGCCCCACTACAAGCAGTGCTAACTATCAACAATAGTCCAGCTAAAAAGATAGTTAATATCTGGCGCAATCTTATTTTTTTCAAAAAAACTCTCACAGTGTTCACGTAGTCCTCCTTACCAAAATATTAATTAAGTTAAACTTTTGCTGAATTCATTGGATCGGTCAGCAAATTATTGTGCTTGTTTTGGTTAACTTGCATTTGATAACCTCATATTAAGGATATGAATAATAAAATTAACTTTACCTCTAGCGCAGGCCACATTTTAATTATGATCAATATAATATTCTTATCTAACTATAGGAAGATATAAATTAAAATAATATCCTTTTATGAAAAAGAACTACATAAACCTATTTAATACTTCAAAAGCTTTGGATAGGTAGCTGATGTGCTGTAATAGTTGAGGTATTCAGCCCTTGTTGGTCTAACCGTTAAATTACTAAATTAATGAAGCAATTTTTACGCTGGATAATTTTGGGCGGAACGCTGTTTTTTTTAGGGAAAGCTTTGAAGGATAATTGGCTTGAAGTGACTGCTATCCGCATTGATCAGGTAGGATGGGCAATTATGGCGATCGCTACAGGCGTCACTTTAGTGGCACATACTTGGGCTGGCTGGATATGGACTTGGATTCTGCAAGAGTTAAATCAACCTGTATCATCTTCCCAGTTCATCCTAGTTTACCTAAAAACGAATATAGCTAAGTATTTACCAGGAAATATCTGGCATCACTACGGGCGAATTGTAGCTGCCAAAAATGCCAATATTTCCGCTGGTGCAGCCACCTTAAGCGTTTTACTGGAACCGCTACTGATGCTAGCGGCTGCTTTAATCATCATTGTCCTATGCAGTAGCCAATTTGCAGCAGATAATACTACTTTTGTTGTACAAATACTACAATTGCTGAGTTTAGCTGTAGTCCTTTGTGCGATTCATCCTTGGTTTTTAAACCCAGTTATTCGCTTTTTGTACAGATTGAAAGCAAAAAAGTCTGCTGTCACCACTGAACCAACTGTTCCCTTCAGTCTTAAAAGCTATCCCCTACGACCTTTGTTAGGAGAATTGGGCTTTATGGGACTGCGTGGAACTGGCTTTATATTAACTATGTTCGCCCTGGATTCGTTGAATGCGAATCAAATTCCTTTATTGTTAGGGGCTTTTAGTTGCGCTTGGTTGTTAGGGTTTATCATTCCGGGTGCGCCTGGTGGGTTAGGTGTGTTTGAAGCGACTGCATATGAACTTTTACGACACCACTTTCCAGCCGCCCTAGTTTTTAGTGCGATCGCTCTATATCGCCTCATTAGTATTCTAGCTGAAACTGCGGGTGCTGCCTTAGCTTGGTTAGACGAACGCCTTGCTAAATCATGAATCAGGCGACACTCATTTTTGTCTATCTACCTTCATCTGTGAAAACACACGATAACTATCCAAATTTAACTGCGGATTACTGCTTTGTTCTTCTTCCATCTTAATCAAGTTGTATTCTACGTTTTCTGCATGAATTGCAAACGTGATATTAAAAATCTCGATAAAATTTATTACTCCCTTGCATTCTTCTTCGGGATACTTTTCGTAAAAACGAATCAGATGAGCAATCTTAATTTCTAAATGCCTGCGAGAATTTTTACAAATTAAAATAATCTTTAGCAGGATAATCACCAATGTTAGAGAGTGACCTGAGGTAAGCAATAAGATAAATAATGATGAAGGGTCTTTCCCATTTTCTGTTGTCAAGCAATCAATCACTCGATTACAGGTTCTCAAAAACAATTCTTTAGTGATAATTTCTTGATTACAATCCGTTTTCCATAAGGATAAAGTATCCGCAAACTGCTGCCTCCAAGTCTCGACTATTTCTTGATTTTCTACAGAAAAGAATAAATATTTTTCCAGATTTACTTTAAATTCTTCAAGAGTTTGATTTTGAGTTTGCTTAATAAATATATGGGCAATATTTTCATGGCTAAATACACCTCTTCTTAAGACAATTGCTTTTATTAAACGCAGAACATGGTCTCCCAAAATACTGGGATTCGTGTAGCGTGTTGTGCTTGATACGGCAGATTGAGAACGAGCAATATATATTGCTAGTTCAAACTTAAATTTTTCTTTTATTTGTTTAGAAAGCCTTCTAGCAGCCTCTTGTTGTTCTTTGGGATTATTCTCATTAACAGATTGATCAATTAATAAATAGGAAGTGTAGCGATTAGCCCACTGACCTTTAGATGATTCGTCATATTTAATAACAAATAATTTCAGTTCTTGGTAGTCTTTGCTATTGACAAAAGTCTCTAACCAGCTTTTATAAATCTTTAATAAGGGAGGATCATTGGTCTTTATCTTCAGATTTTCATTAACCAATGAATTAAGTAATTTTTGGATATATTTGTCTTTTCTGTTGGTTTTCCAATTATTAACTATGATGTAGCAACACCGCTTAAGTGTATTACAAAACTCTTGTTCGTTATCATCTAAAAAAATGCTGTATATCCCAGGTATATAATCGGGATCTATTGAATACAGACCGTCTAAAAATAAACCTTTGAATTTCCGTAAAACATCATCTGGCGACAATTGTTTGACAATTTCCACGAAGAAGCTATAAACCTCTTCTTGTGCAATTTGCAAATTTGGCGGTCTAGATTTAGACGTAACAAAGTGCGGATATTCCTGACTAATTGATAAACGATTAGCGTTCATTCCAGTTCTCAGGACAAAAAGGCTTCCTGTTCATATTATTACCAGTTTACCTTGGTGAACAGTAGCATCAATCTATTCTTGAGAGATTCAGTAATCTTTTTACACAAATTTGATAAACTCGGACTATAAATAAAGTATTAAACAATTTGTGTTTAATACTTCATCAAATACTTCTGTTAAATTACTTAGTTTTAAGAATCAGAGCCAATACAAAACTATATGGGCGAGTTAGTCAGACTCAAATACTAATTTTCAGACAGGGAAAGCCGAGAGTGAACTCATTGAACAGTTTGCTACCCAAACAGGAGTAGGAGCTTGCTCTTGGATAGTTGGGGTTGGGATGTTAGGTGAAGGGGTTTCTATTAATCGCCTGAAATACCGTATTCACGCTACCAATATTCGCGCTCTTCTATCTTTTACCCAAGACTTAGGGCGCTTGCTACGCCTTTTCCCTAAAGAAAACCCAGAATCTGTAGAGACGCTGATTCCAGCACACCCAATGCTAATTAATTTAGCTTTGAGTGTTTTAGACCAAATATGCTCATATTGTCCAAGAGAGGGAACAAGAGGACGCAGACGAAGATGAAACGGAGCTAGGCAATGAAGGAGACAGAAATGCTGGTGAAGTTTAAACGCGAATGCTGTCGAGAGTGAACCAGCCAGTGAGCGGTCTGATCACCGAAATAGCCAACATCCTTCTTCCGATACAGTACTATCTTCGATTTCTCCCCCCGTATGCTCGAAATTCCCAAAAACAAGGTTTGGATGTGGCAGATGGGAAAAGTCTTGCCAGAACTGAATGTAATTTTGAAAATCTGTTTTACTCTTCAGGTATCTGTGCTGGATTTTTTGACTCAAGATACTGCTAAAGAAAATTCTAGTCAATTTTCTGCTATGCCTCAAAAGCAAGTGGTAGATAGCAGCAGAAAAAAGCTTGAAGTAAAGTTTGATAGCGATCGCACTCAACAGTTACTTGAAAATGTGCTTCAAGCGAATGAACAACCGCTACCTATGACAGCAGTAGCGAAACGCCTTGGGTATCCTAAGCGAGTTCTTTACAGGCATTTCCCAGAGCTATGCCGAGCGATTTCAGCCGAGTACGTTAAGTATATGAAAGAATCTCGCATCAAACGAATCGAACACTGTTGCGAGGAGGTAAAACAAGCTGTTAGGCAAGTTCATACTGAAGGTATTTATCCTAGTGAGGCAGCTATTTCAAGGCTATTAGCTAAACCAGGATGTTTTCGTGACAAACAAGTTCGCGCTGCTTTAAGGGCAGCGCGAAAAGAAATTTGTTTGGAACTATAACCTTGCCATCCTTTATTGGAAGCATAAGCTTAGCGTTGCGGCAAAGTTATGGGTAAAGTCACAGGAAGCCTTTTGGCATTTTCAATTTTTAATGGGGGTGGAGGGACTTGAACCCACACGACCTTTTACGGTCAACGGATTTTCATTCTCCCGCAGTTTTCACTGCTACCTGATGACTTTAACAAGGCCAGGTTTTGAAAATTGGACTCTCCCTTTACCCTCGACTTAACGTTAGGGTAGCTCCCGTCGGGTCTCTGCACCTTCCCGCAATTTTGGATTTTAGATTTTGGATTTTGGATTGAAGACTAATCGCAAATCTCAAATCGCAAATCTCAAATTTTGGGCTTGGCTCAGGATTGCCATGTCTGTCACCAGATTTAGGTTTCCCTGAGTTTGAGAGCTTCCACTTGAGGGATTTCTCCTCCAAGGCTCAGTTATCTAAGTCCGTAGCGTCTACCATTCCGCCACACCCCCGTTGGTGTTTGGCAACTAGTATAACTAGTTATTTTGTGAAGGCAGCAAATACCTCCTCATCTATTCCACCATCAATTGTGTCTTTTGTCCAACTAGATTGAAAATATTTTTTCAGATTTTGCGATTGTTTTCCAAAGTTGGAAGTCTTGCTTGTCTCCTCGTAATATCTGAATGAGTTTTTGATCTTGTCTGACTAGAGCATTTGTTTGCTAGTGGGTTCACCATAATAGCATGATATTAGCTTTTGTTATGATCTGCGTTGAATTGCCCATAGTAAAAGTACTCCACCCCGCCAAAGCTGCGCTTTAGCTCCCCAACCCGTAAGCCTACGGGGTACACACAAGTTCCTAACAACTTAGTAATGCAAGGGTGTGTTATGCCATAGGGTAACGCACCCTACGAGATTTTCGGTGCGTTAGGACTAATGTGCATAACGCACCCTACCAGATTCAAACCGTGCATGAGGTTTTCCTACTTGTGTGTACACAGTAGCCTCGCAAGCTCTTAGGGTTTGGGGGTGGGGTTGTAAAGAATTCAGGTTAAGTCAATTTGGACATAGACGAGGAATTATGGCGCAGTTATGTTGAAAGCATTTATGACTATACTTCTCTGAGTCTGGCTCTTCAGCCTATGATGGAAAACAGATGCTTAAGACTTGAAAGTTATGATTGTCGCCCTGCTGTATCTGATTTTGGCTGGAGCTTACCTTCTAGTAATCCCCGTTGCTATCTTGCTGTACCTGAAGCAGCGTTGGTATGTAGCTACCTCCATCGAGCGTACTTTTATGTACTTTTTGGTGTTTTTCTTCTTTCCGGGTTTGTTGGTTCTATCGCCCTTTGTAAATTTTCGACCTCAACGGCGACAAATTCAAGTTTAACGAGATTGGTAGGTCATAACTCTCATGCGACGGATTGACGCTATTGGAATTAGCTTAGGTGTTTTTATTGCCGGCGGCTTGGCATTTGTAGGATTGCAGCTAGTCGGTTTGGATAATCAGAAAGCTGGTATATGGAGCCAAGTCTTACTAGTTAGTGGATTAATTGGCTGGTTAGCCACCTATTTTTTCCGTGCGGTGGGACAAAAAATGACCTACCACCAACAGCGGGAACAGTATGAGCAAGACTTTCTGCAAAAGCGGTTAGAAGAGCTTACTCCCGAAGAACTAGCACGAATTCAAGCCCAAATAGAACAAGAAGAGCAATCCCAGGTGTAAAGTTATCATTGATGAGTCAAGAGTCCAGAGTCCAAAGTCCAGATTTTGAGCCTTGACCCTTGGCTCTTGACCTTTGACTCTTGACACTTGACTAAATGACTGCAATTTCTGATTGCTTTGAAACTCTTGGGCGCAATCGTGAGTGCGCTCTGATTCCGTTTATCACTGCTGGAGATCCAGATTTAGAAACAACAGCAGCAGCGTTGCAAATTCTGGATCGCAATGGGGCAGACATAATTGAAGTGGGTATACCCTACTCCGATCCTCTAGCGGATGGGCCAGTAATTCAAGCTGCTGCTAGCCGCGCCTTGCAAAAGGGAACGAAATTAGAGCAGGTGCTGCAAATGTTGCAAGGAATTACTCCCAATTTGCGATCGCCTATTGTCCTGTTGATCTACTACAACTCAATTTTGCACCGTGGGATTGAAAAATTTCTTGGACAAATTGCTGCTGCTGGGGTCGTAGGATTGGTAATACCTGATTTACCCTTAGAGGAAGCAGCAGGCTTGCTCCAAGCAGCTAGTGAGATGGGAATTGACGTAATCTTGTTGGTCGCTCCCACCAGTTCTGCCCAACGCATAGAAGCGATCGCTCGTTCTTCCCAAGGATTTATTTATTTAGTTAGCGTCACAGGGGTTACAGGGATGCGATCGCAACTGGAAAACCGCGTGTCTGATTTACTCAACCAAATTCGTAGTGTTACTGATAAACCCATCGCTGTCGGCTTTGGGATCTCCGAAGCTGCACAAGCCCGTCAGGTAAGGGCATGGGGCGCAGATGCGGCGATCGTGGGCAGCGCTTTTGTGAAACGGTTAGCCCAAGGCACACCAGAGCAGGGACTTTCGGCGATCGCCGAATTTTGCCAAAGTCTGAAGGCAGCCATCAAGACCACCAACACCAGCACAAATACTCTTCTTGATTAGACGGGCAAAGTAGATTAAGAAAGTATAACAGCGCAGTTTTTCTATGCTTGCTTGGTAGACAATTTGACCGTTATGGTCTTGAATATTAACATCAGATATCAGGATGTAAAAAAACTAGCTGATACGGTCGCTTATAGTTTGAGTATTATGTGAAATCAAGTAGGCATAATTTATGAGTGTGAGAGTGAGTCAGTCACAAATGGTTATAGTTACGTCGCAATTGAGGAGCAAAGGCGATGAGTGAGAGTATGGCGTTTATCGGCGGGGTTGCTGTAGCTGGGCTGGCGGCTCTGGTATTGCTCAAAGGGACAAATACCCCCTTACAACCTAACTTCGCTGTTGCTCCCCAAATGCCAGGGACTGTAGTAGCGCCGGGAATGCAGCCACAAATGTATCCTTACGGCCCTTATGGGCAACCAATGTATCCCAATCCTAATCAGTCGCCAGTGGCTCCTAATTCTGACCAGCGTCTGGAGATGGAGAAGCTGAACACACAGATGCAACTGGAGCGTTTGAAAAACGACAATGAACAGCTGAAGGTGCAAAATCAACAACTCCAAGGCCAAGTTCAAAATTTCAATACTCAGCAACAGTGGCAACAAGCCCAGCAGTATAATCAACAAAAAGTAACAGCACTCCAGCCGCAAAATCCTGCTTGGTGGTCTTCACCCATGCTTTGGGCTGTGGGAGGCGCAACTCTCACTATTGGTGGTGGTGTTGTCGTCGCTGGGGTATTGGCTTTATTCTCACCACGGCAGCGTCCAGCCCGTACTGTACAAGTAATTCACCCCTACCAAGGAAATACGCCGCCCTTGGTTCCAGTCCGTCGAGCCGAGTTTCTGCCTGCTTCGCGGATGGAAGCAAGACGAGTTGAAGCCCCAGAATACGACGAAATCCACTAATCGGCAAAATCAAACTAGAGATAAACACAGATTTAAAATCTCGTTTCCAGGTTATACCTGGAAACGTTCTTCACTGGGATGCTGCCGGAAATTCAGGAGGTAGAGCCTCCTTGTAGGCATTAGCTGGGAAGGAGGTAAACAGCGTTTACTGATAACTGTTAAAACCCGCTTTTAGGAGTTTCTGTAGTATTAGGACTTTCTTTAGTGGCAGGTTGGTTAGTATCGGGAAGTTTCTCTGGGGTATTTTTCTGATTACCTTGATTTTCTAGTTTAGTTAGTGCCTGTTTTGCTAGATTTTCGGCTGCTTGTTTAAATAATGGTTCTATTCTATTTCGCCAATATTGAGTATTAGGCAACTTTTCTGGATGGTTTCTATAATCTAAAACTTTATCCCACTTACCATCATCTATTGCTTTATTTATCTCATTAGACAACGCCTCTGCTTTCGCCCAATCTCCCTGCCACTGGGCAATCATTTTGCGTGTCTCTTGGATACCAGAAGCAGCATTTGCCGGAATTGATTTCAAAAGTGCGATCGCTCCCACTATATCCCCTGAATCATACTTCTGTTTTGCTTGTTCCATAATATTGGCACTGTTATCACTAGGCTGCGATCGTTCTGATTTCTCAGCATCGTCAGTTAACCCTTTCGGCTTTTCTGGTAATGGAGTTATTACATCCCTCGATTTTGCTTTTGGCTTGGGAGTCGGTCGAGTTGCAATCAGGGGACTATCATCTACTGTCTTAGTTGCAATGCCCTTTTCGCGCAGGCAAGAACCCCATTCTTGATTATTGGTTATCACATCCGAGTATGCCCAAGCCAAACGACCAGACTTAAGTTTAACTTCTACCCAACCCCGTTTTGTGCGCTTGCCAGTCACCTCAAAATTGGTGTTATCGGCAACTGTTTGCAAAATATTATCAGAATTTATCGAACTAGGTTCAGAACGGATATTAGAATTTCCGACGACCACAGCCGAGCATTTGTTTGCTAAGGCGGTATCTTTACCTGTAAGATTAAGAGCTAAACTTTTCACATTTGGATATACATTTGCTACCAAAGCAGCCGCACCACCCGCCAATAATATGCCAATTAATATTGGCCATGGATCAGATTTGCTAGAGTCTTGACGGGCAGGTTTGACAGGATTTGCTGGTGCAACTGCAACCGTTTGCAGCCGAGATACTTGAGGCTGAGATTTGGCTGCTTGGTAACTGGAATTTTTGGCAGATTCTTGAGGTATGGAAAGTGCAGCTACAGGATTAATCGCGTCTTTACATGCTTGCAGTGCTTCCGTGGCGTTTTGGTAGCGGTCTTTGAAGTGATAATGTACCATCTTGGACAACACTGCCACCAGTTGATAGTTCACGGTTACTGAATGTTGCCAAATGATTTCGCCCGTTTCCGGATCTTCTTGCAATTCTGTAGCTGATAATCCTGTTAGTGCTTGAATGGCGATGATGCCAAGGGAATAGATATCACTGTTGGGGCGGGGTTTACCTTGCCCTTGTTCTGTAGGCATATAGCCAGGTGTGCCAATAACTACTGTGGCAGAGGGTTGTCCGCCCACTGTAACCAGTTGTGTACGCAGTTGCTTCACTGCCCCAAAGTCCACTAAAACTAACTTATTATCTGAGGCACGACGGATGATATTATCCGGTTTTATGTCGCGGTGAATCACGCCTTGGCGGTGGACAAATTCGAGAATTTCCAGAACTTCTTGCAATAGTTGAATTACTTGGCTTTCACTCCAGCGCTGACCAGGTATAAGTTCTTCAGCTAGGGTATGTCCTTCAATATATTCTTGTACTAAATAAAATTCTTGGTTTTCGTCAAAGTATGCTAGTAGCCTGGGTATTTGGTCATGGTTGCCTAGTTTTTCTAAGGTTTCGGCTTCGCTGTTGAACAGGCGTTTAGCAGTATCAAAAACTCTGGGGTCAGTTCCGGGTTTGAGGTGCTTGACAACGCAGATGGGGTTGCCTGGCCGCCTAGTATCTTGGGCAATGTAGGTTTGACCAAATCCTCCCATTGCGAGGACTCGAATTACTTGGTAACGATGGTCTAGTAGCTTGCCTATCATGTTCCCTCCCCAGAGTGATTACCTAATTTTCCAGCTGGTAATAAATATCTCCAAATTTTCTTCAATGAAATCCGCTATCTTGAGAAAAGATTTAGATTAAAAACGCAGCTTTTTAATAAACGCAGACTGTTTATTTTTCTTTTAGTGCCCCTGTTTACTACCAATGTCACCTAAAATAACAAATCCAGTTGCATGGCAGCAGGCTGAAATCCTCATGCAACCTGCTTTCATTCGCGTTATCGACAATATCCGCAAGTTGCTTGATGAATCTTCCTGGACGGGAACTTACCACGATGTCCTGATTTGGCCGCCTAGCACCACTGATGAAATCAAAGCATTGGTGACTGAACTGTTGCAAGCAATGGAAACAGCAACACCCCAAGAAGCAGATGAAATCAGAGGAACTCTGGCTCGTCTGCCGATGCCCCATCCAGGATATCATCTACGTTTAGAGCGTCAACAGCAAGAAGCGAGTATCGATTTGTGGGAACTATGTTATGAAGTGTGTTTTCTTGAATACAGCCCAGAGAAGGAAACTGCTGATATTGATACTAGTTTAATCGATGAATTCGGAGAAGTGGATTGGCTGCGTTTGGATGCTAAGGCAAAGGAGTTAGTTGAGCAGGCGTTTGCTAAATTGCCAGAAGGGTAACAAATAAAATGCCTCAGAATAGAATTCTGGGGCTATACAAACGTAATCGTAATAAGGTAAAGCGAAGCTTTTTGAGCCTATCTGAGTTGGGGGAGTGGTCTAATCGCCTATCTAATTCTTTGCGATGGCTTCCAACTATCCAAAGATGCTCGAATAGATGTTAATTCAAGCAGATATTTAGTAACCTTGTCTTTGTAAATATTAAGAATTTCACGAATATGAGCAGCTTCGGCTTCTTTCGTATTCCGTTCTTTCAGCAAAAGTTCAAAATCATCTTGAAACATTTTAATAAAGTCATTGATTTGCTGTTCTGCACTTTTAAAATCTTCCTCAATTTGTTTTTCAATAACTCGCTGTAAAAGTTGTTGATTTTTTGTGACCTGCTCATCTATCTTCTGCTTAATTCCTTTTGCTGTTTGGCGTAAGTCAATATCGTAAAAATCCTGCTTATCCTGGTATGAAACATCTACATAATAGACTTCACTTGATGTACAGCAACTACTGTCTTTTTTCGCTTCTTTTCGTGTGCGAGTAAACACCTCTTGCTGGTATTTAATTTCTGCATCTATTCCTCGAAACTCAAAGCTAGGAAACTGAATATCATTTATATTTATATGAACGTTCAAAGATTGCCCAAGATATTGAGAAAGTTCATTTGATATCTGTTGAATATCTTCTTGTATTTTTTTAACTAAAGCTTCTCTTATTTTTGTGCCATCCCTAACAAGCTTATCTTGAGTGTCTAGCCACCAACTTTGAATATGAGGAGCGCAAAAATCATTGATGGTGCTGCTAATTCTTTGGGCTTCCACTCTAGTTTTTGCTCTAATGATATATGAGTCTGATATGTTGAAGGAATCTTGATACCCAGAATCAGAAATATTCAATGAGTCTGGAACAGATTTCTTCATACTGTCTAGCAAAGAGTTGCTTGTTTTCAGTACTGTTTTAAGTCCTTTTCCTAAAACTTTGCCTATCCCAGGAATAAACTCTAGTACTGTTCCACCTATTTCTCCAGCAATAGCAAACCAGTCAACATTTTGATGTACGCGACTTTGTAAATTATCAGACTGTTTAATATTGTGTTCTTTGGATTTGCCTACCCTCGACTGAGCAATGTAATCAATTTCATTTTGAATTTTATCTTTTGCTTCGTAAGCAAATATATTAACTCCTTGGACAAAACCCTTTATTAGTATCTCTTTTTGCTGTTCTACAGACTTTTTTACATTTGCAACCTTAATTTTAGCAAATTCAGAATGTCTCCGGTAATCCTCTACTTTTATTTTGAGGGATTCAATTGTTATATCCCAACCACTAAACTGTGTATTCAAAGAATTTTCAATTGCCTTTGTTGCTTTATCAAGTTTTGCCAATGCATCACTGAGAAGATTCCAACCAGCATTTTGAGTTATGGTTTCAATAACTATTTTTTGAATAGTAGGTAAGCCACTATCCTCTAAAGCTTTTGGTGCAATTTTGTGTGGTGCAGGTATAATTTGGTTGCCTTCTTCATCTTCTATGGCATACCTGGCACTAAAAAACTTTTTGAAATCCTTTTTCTGGCTTTCAGTCGCCTTGTTTTGTTCGATTAGTTTTGCTAAAAGTCCTTGTCTAGAACTTACAGGATAGATAATTGGATTTGGAAAGCCAAAAATAGTTAACTCTCGTTTCAAGTCCTCTATAACATCAGCAATTTCTCTATCTTTTTCTGTTTTCTGATCGACTTTGTTAAGGATGAAGTAAATCTTACCTGTGTTCTCAGATAAAATTTCCTTACGATTTTCTATAACATCCTTAAATAAATCTGAAATAGCATTATCTTTGTATGAAGCGTAATTTAAAACAAATAGAATTGCATTGCAGTTTCGCAATGCTTCCAGTGTAGTTTGCTTGAGTTTTACATTGAAATTGGTAGACTCCCACTCATTCGGGCCAGGAGTGTCAACTAAAGTAAAACCAGCAAGGGAAGAGAGTCCGCTAATGGCTTCAATAGGATACTCAATCTCAAAGCGTATGGTATCGTCAGGATTATCTTTCTCTCGAATCTCACGGGTACGCACTAGAAATTTCTGTTGAATTTCTCCAGGATCACCTTCAGCAAGAACAATAGGTCGTCTCTGTCCCTCTCGGTATTCCAAAAGTCTGGGGATTTGCCCAGATGGAATATGTCGAACGTCTGTACGGCAGATTGTACACGCTGCTGTCTCACTTGCTAAAACATCAGCACCAATTATGGCATTCAAAAAGGTACTTTTCCCTGCCTTCATCGCTGCAATCACAGCTACTTGATATTTCTGCTCTTTCAATTCGTGTAGGGATTTGTTAATCTCATCCTCAACACTCTGCAAACCTTTGGTATCGTCTCCTTCGCTGAGGCGGCCTTGGCGAATTTCCTGAAGGTACTGTAAGAGACGTGTGCCAGTGTTATAAATGCTGTCGTGCGCTGCTTGGAACTGTTCAGAGGACATAATTATGTGAGGGAAAGATTAGTTAAAGCACGTACAGCTTAAATTACTAAGAAAAACATTACATCAGTGATTGCACTGTTAGATGAAAGGCGATCGCACATCATCCCAATCAACAAATCGTCCAGCTACTCGCACAGAAAGAAAGTTATATGAACAAGCATGATGAAGAACTAGAATTACATTTAAGATCCCGTACTACAGAAACAGTATCAATAAAAATACCAACAGATACATTAAAATCGCTCAAAAAATTTGCAGCTAATCGAGATATGACACTTGAAGCATTACTCAAGTTTTACATTGGACAGAGTTTGCGACAAGATTTAGCTAAATTATTTTCTGAGCGGGTACTTGACTCAACCGCTGAAGTTCTCGCAAGGCACATCGAATCGGAAGAGGAAATTTTAACCATCATTCAAGAAATTCAAGCCAAAACAACTCTATAGTCAACTTACAACAAAAAGTAATAAATAAATTGAGGAATAAAACATGTCTAATCAAACATGCAATGGCGTAACTGCCCGCCGTAGGCAATCGCATGGTTTTTTCGATGCTTTCCAGGTTCATAACTAACCTATTGACAAATTAGACAATAAGTTAATTAGTAAAAGTAAGAAAAGAATATGCGATCGCCTACAGCGAGCGGGTACGCCATCGCTAGTTTTAACCCTGTGCTATCAGGAGGATGCAGTTTGTTGGAGTGATCAGCGCCAGCAAATGGGTCAAAAATCCGCTACTGGTTTTCAGGATCGATGCAATTCCTGTATCAGTAACTGCGATCGCCCATTGATTGCTGATCAGTGAATCAGACTCAATGGTAACGCAGCCTTTTTCTGTGTCACAAATAGCATTACTAACTATAATTCATATTCCCTGTGAGAATATCCTCAGAGGAGCTTTGTTTTTGCTGCGGTATATAACCGTATTTTTACTATTACTGTAAAGAGTAATTAGTTACCAAAATATAAAGTATACCAATCATAAAAATACTCAAATTTTTGATAACACTCAAATATATGGGATCGCTAACAAAGCAAGTAAGTCAAACTCAAGAAATTTTATTACATCGGATTGCGAGTCGTATCCGGCAATCTTTAGAACTACAAGAAATTTTGTCGGCGACGGTTGCAGAAGTACGCTCGTTTCTAGACACTGATCGCGTCAAAATTTATCAGTTTCAACCTGATGGTCATGGATTAGTCATTGCTGAATCGATTCAGTCAGGTCGGTTGCCGCCTCTTGTGGGGTTAAATTTCCCCGCAGATGACATCCCATCCTATGCCCGTGAACTGTTTGTGCGAGCACGCCAGCGAACTATCGTTAATTTGACAACACAAGAAATTGGTATTAGTCCTCTTGATTGCTTAGAAACAGGCAAATTATTAGACTATCAAGATATTCGCTATCGTCCCGTCGATCCTTGTCATATAGAATATTTGACGGCAATGGGCGTAAAGTCTTCAGTTGTGGTGCCGATTGTTTTAAAAAGCAAGGAAACAGGGAAAGATTCATTACCTTCTCTGGGGGAATCATCTCAATTGTGGGGACTATTGGTATCTCACCATTCAGAAGCGCGAGTGGTGACAGAACAGGAATTACTATTAATTCAGTCAGTGGTCGATCAGCTGGCGATCGCCATATCGCAATCGATTTTGCTCAGTCAAGTGCGATCGCAAGCCCGTCAAGAAGCGATTATTAATCAAGTTACGGAGCAACTACATACTACGCCGACTGTCCAACTGCGAGCTGCCCTTGAAGAAACAGTAGCTGCCTTTCAAGGCTCTGGAGGACGAGTCTACTTGCTGCCAGACGGCGAACAAACAGCAGAAATCTACACTTGTGGGATGCAGCCTACTCAACTCGATATCGGACAAGATAGACCGATTGAGGAGCATCGATTGTGGCAGAAATATCTCTATTCTGCCACTGTCTCATCCCCCGATTATCCAGAAAAGCAAAAGAACAAAACATGGTCAGTGAATTGGATGAGAGCAGTTTATGCTTTGACTCCTCCACCTAACGAACTCAGTTGTGACTCAAATTTGTGGGCGATCGGCGATCTTTATAAAGAATCCTTATTGCGATCGCTCGCCCCCAACTTTCAAGCAACGCAAATCCGGGCGTTGTTGATTATACCATTACAGCATGGTGCCACCGTCGTTGGCTGTTTAACCATCTTCCGAGATCAGGTGGATATTGAAACTATTTGGGCAGGTTGTGTTGATACCGATTCTCGCCAACTGATGCCACGTCAGTCCTTTGCAGCATGGCGCGAACTAAAAACCGGGCAAGCACAGCAGTGGACAGAATCAGAAGTTAAGCTGGCGCAAGCATTAGGCGAACGCTTTGCAACCGCAGTAAAGCAGTATCGACTTTACAAACAAGTGCAGACCCTGAATACAAACCTAGAGCAACAAGTGCGCGATCGCAACGCCGAACTGCAACAGACTAATACTGATTTGCAACGCTCGACTATTGAGCTACAGCGCTCGATGGAACGGCAGCAAGCCCTAGCTCGGATCATTGCTAATATGCGACAGTCGCTGGACGTTACCACTATTTTCCGAACCACGACTGAGGAAGTTTGCCAATTACTTAAAAGCGATCGCTTAAGTGTCTATCGTTTTAATGCCGACTGGGGAGGTGAATTTGTCAGTGATTATGAATCTGCAAATCCCCAATGGCAGAGCAATGTCAAGCTGGGAGTAGGTATGGTGTGGGACGACACATATTTACAACAAACGCAAGGCGGACGCTACCGCAATAATGAAAGTCTTGTAGTTGATGATATCTATAGCCTCGGATTTAGCCAGTGCCACCTTAATATACTTGAACAATTTCATGTCAAAGCCTTCATGATTGTGCCGATTTTTGTCGGGCAAGAACTATGGGGTTTATTGGGAGCGTATCAACATTCAAGCACTCGGCATTGGGAAGCTTTGGAAGTCGAGTTTTTCACGCAAATAGCAACTCAGCTGGGAGTGGCGTTGCAACAAGCCGAGTACCTAGAACAAGTGCGATCGCAAACCAGACAATTGGCGCTTGTGGCAGAGCAACAGCAAACTTTAGCAAGTGTGATCACCAAAGTTCGGGAATCACTGGACTTGAACGCGATTTTTGAAACCACAACCCAAGAACTCCGCCGAGTACTTAATGCTGATCGTGTTGTAGTCTTTCGCTTCTATTCTGAATCTAACTATGACGGCGGCGAAGTCATTGCAGAAGATGTTGCGTCGCCTTTCCCATCGACCTTAACAGCAAAGGTGTACGATCATTGCTTGGGTGAGCAGTATACTAAGAAATTCTCCCAAGGCTACATTCATGCAGTCACTGATATTTATAACAGCGAGTTAGACGATTGTTATATTTCAATGCTGTCTCGCTTCCAAATCAGGGCGAACTTAGTAATTCCCATGCTCAAGCAAGGGCAGCTATGGGGTTTACTGTGTATTCATCAATGCCAAAAATCCCGTGAGTGGCAAGAGTCTGAAATTGAATTTGTCAGCCAAATTGCCTCTCAGTTAGGAGTTGCTTTACAACACGTCGTACTGCTCAACCACACACAGCAGCAAGCTAACCAACTTTCCCAAACGCTTGAACATTTGCAGCAAACTCAAGCTCATCTGATTCACACTGAAAAGATGTCGAGTTTGGGATTATTAGTAGCAGGGGTTGCCCATGAAATTAATAATCCAGTTAACTTTATTTACGGCAACCTCATTCATCTTCATGAATATACGCAAAATTTGATTGAGATGCTCAATGTCTATCAACAGGTATATCCTGAAGCTAATCTGGAAATTCAACGACAAGCAAAATTAGTAGATTTAGAATTCATCGCTGAAGATTTGCCTAAACTGTTTTCTTCGCTGAAACTAGGTGCTGAACGAATTCGTGAAATTATTCTTTCCTTGCGAAATTTCTCTCGTCTCGACCAAGCCGAGGTAAAACCTGTTGATATTTCTGAGGGACTCGATAGCACTCTATTAATATTGCAGCATCGTCTTAAAGCTAATTCATTGCATTCAGGCGTTGAGATTGTCAAACAGTACGGCGAGTTACCGCTTGTAGAGTGTTTTGCTGGACAACTTAACCAAGTGTTTATGAACCTGTTAGCAAATGCGATCGATGCACTGGAGGATTTATGCCGTCAGTCTGCGAAATCAGGTGCAAATAAACACCATCCTCTGATCACTATCAAAACACAGTTGATAGCAGATGATTGGGTGCAAATCTCCATTAAGGATAATGGAGTCGGCATGACAAAAGAGGCACAGACTAAGCTATTCAATCCTTTTTTCACAACAAAGCCTGTCGGTCAAGGTACAGGTTTGGGACTCTCAATTAGTTACCAAATTGTAGAAAAACACGGAGGCAAATTACAGTGTCTGTCTTTACCTGGTGAAGGGGCTGAGTTTGTGATTGAAATTCCAGTTAAACAATCTGAGGTCAAAGTAGCAAATCTACAAGGCGATAGAGAAGGAATCTACAAAGCTGATGGGTACGCCCGTTCTTATTAAATATATAGGAGTTAATTAAACAGACCAGCAGATGCGATCGCACAAGCCCGCTTTCGTTCTTCATTACTATTGTCTGTGCGTAGACGTGTTGGCGTACCCCTGCGGGGAAGCAAGCTACGCGCAGCGTCTCCCTTAGGAGAAGCAAGTGGCGTCAGAGGCTTTGAATTTACTCCCCTTCCGTTGTCGGAAAGGGGCTGTTCTTGTTAGATCTGTATTCGACTCAATTGAGAAGTGCTATATATGCCCCCCTTACAAAACCTCAAACTCTTCTAAACTTATCCCAGCTTGTCGTAAAATACTGCCCAGCGTACCGATAGTAATTTCTCGATAATGAGGCACAATCGCAGTATGGGTTCCTTGATTGGTAGATTTGGCAAACTTTACGTGACTACCCTTTTGACTAACTTCCCCAAAGCCTGCTGCTTCTAATCGACGCTTCACTTCACGATAAGGTAATGGTTTAAGCGGCACCTATTTCTACCTGAAGTGTCTTAATTTGAGGAATAATAGTAGCTACTGGTGGTTCAAAATGCAGTGACAAAGCTTCCTCAAGATTAGCCAATGTCTCAGTTTCAGTCTGGCCCTGACTAGCAATATCAATCTCCAAGCACTGTGCCACAAACCAGTTACCTTCCTGCCATACACTTGCAGTAAAAGTTTGTTTCATAAGTTTTTCTTGTTCGGCACTTTCTTTTGATTTGATTATACTCCAGAAGAAAACTGGAGGTGGATTGAAGCTGCAAACGCTTATTTGTTAAGATTTCCAGTGCGACAACATTGAAACAGGGCAACTTTCCATTACCATGCCAACATCTACACTTGACAATAAAGACGTAGCAGCTATCCAAGCCGTAAAAGAAGGGGTTGCTATATGCGATCGCACTGGCTGGGGACGCATCAAAATCTCTGGCGACGATCGCCTCAATTTCTTACACAACCAAAGTACTAACAATTTCCAAATACTCAAGCCAGGACAAGGTTGTGATACGGTTTTCGTCACTTCCACAGCCAGGACAATTGATTTAGTAACTGCTTACGTTAGAGAAGATGCGGTAATCCTGCTGGTTTCACCCAACCGTCGCCAGTTTTTGATGGAATGGCTGGATAAATATATTTTCTTTGCCGACAAGGTGGAATTATCTGATATTACACAATACACCAACACCTTTAGCCTGATTGGCCCAGGAAGCGACGCTGTTTTAGAAAAGTTGGGTATTGGCGAACTTATCGGACAACCTTACGGTAGTCACCAAGTATACACGATTGCTCCTGCGGAGGGAGTGCGGATTGCTGTGGGTAGTGGGTTAGCTGCTCCCGGATACACCTTAACTTTTCCCTATACTGACAAAGCAACGGTGTTGAACAAATTGTTGGAAGCTGGGGCGGTAGAGATGAGCGATCGCGCTTGGGATGTGTTGCGAATCTTACAAGGCCGTCCCACCCCAGATGCTGAACTAACAGATGATTACAATCCTCTGGAAGTTGGTTTGTGGCAAACAATTTCTTTTAATAAAGGTTGCTATATTGGGCAAGAAACCATCGCTCGGTTAAACACATACAAAGGTGTAAAGCAACACCTTTTGGGTATCCGCCTCAGTGCCCCAGCGTCAGTTGGAAGTGCGATCGCAGTTGGAGATGAAAAGGTCGGCAAACTTACCAGTTACACAGAAACTGCTGATGGTTACTTTGGACTAGGTTACATTCGCACTAAAGCTGGTGGCGTGGGCTTGAAAGTTAAAGTGGGAGAAACTGAAGGTGAAGTAGTAGAAATCCCGTTTGTTTCTCAGGAGTACCCATAAGCAATTCAAAATTCACTCTAGCAATTTGAGAGCTTAAAAACTTGAGTGCATATTTTCAGATGCCCTTGTATTGCGTCATCCCAGGTAGGGTAAAAGTTTCTTTTACCGTCTAATGCCCCGCCCATGACCAAAGTCTCAAACATCATTGGTCTGCCGGAAGTACAAGGGTTTAAATTGATACCAACAAACATAGTTGAAATGCTAGAATCATTAAACTCGTTGTACATAACTCGAATGTCAGCAAAACTGATTGAATCCATCCATAAATTCCACTCCGTGAAGGACTCAACAGCAACGGGGGTTTACCCTTCTAGTCTGTAACACGTAATCATAATACTTTTATAGTCACATTGATTTGACTTTACGTACTTACGTTATTTTTGTAAAGCTCTAAAAACATCTTAAGGAAACAGCTACTTCTTCCACTTTTTGGGCTGCCATCCTCCATTAACTCACAAAAAATAATATCCCACTCTGCAAGGTATATGTTGAGTGCTACAGCTATTATCTGATTGCTGGTTTCCCACCGACGATTAATCCAAATTTCCCCAACTTTAGGGGCATTTTCTAATCCTTGGTGAAAACCCCCCGGCACACGTTGAATTTCTGACTCTTCAAAATCCTTATCATATGGATCAAGTCCTAGCTGTGAGAGTTGTTTTATTGAAAGTTTTAAATAAACTGGATATGTTTCGTCCATTAATCAAAATTCCCTTTTTGTCACATTCTCTCTGAAAGCCTTTTACTGTCTTCTCTGACTAGAATGATAAATGATCGTCCGGCATCCAGTGGGAAGATATCAGCGGGTAGCTGTTCTCGCCTGCCAGCAGGAATGTGGTAGCCGTTCGACTCGGCAGCCGACCAAATGGTTATAAAGTGCGATCGCTAAAAATGAGTAGCATTTGAGTAGCGAGAGGGTTGCTTGCGATCGCCCAGAATGCCTAGAAGTGTAGCTGTTTTGAGTAGCAAATGAGTAGCAGGATTGATACGAAACCTTAAAATGCCTGTAGTATCGTTAAATGCGTAGATTAGACTAGAATCACGGGGTAACAATCATCGGAATATTATGATGAGCGATCGCGACTATACATTAATCATTGACAAAAGCGGTAGTATGTCCACACCCGACCAGGTGGGTGGTAAAAGTAGATGGGAGATAGCCCAAGAGTCTACTCTGGCTTTGGCAAGAAAGGCCGAACAGTTTGACCCAGATGGTATTACGGTTTACGTGTTTGCCGGTAGATTTAAACGCTACGATGATGTCACCTCAGCCAAAGTCACCCAGATATTTCTCGAAAATGACCCTGCTGGGACGACAAATTTAGCAGGTGTACTCCAGGATGCACTCAATAACTACTTTCAACGCAAAGCTGCCGGGAAAGCGAAGCCAAACGGAGAGACAATTTTAGTAATCACCGATGGTGAACCAGACGATCGCAAAGCTGTGTTTGAAGTAATTATTCATGCTACTCGCCAGATGGAACGTGATGAAGAATTAGGAATTTCGCTCATTCAAGTAGGTTCAGATGCTCAAGCAACTAAGTTCCTCAAGGCTTTGGATGACCAGTTGCAAAGTGTCGGCGCTAAATTTGATATTTGCGACACCGTTACTTTAGACGACTTAGAAGAAATGAGCCTTGTAGATGTATTGACGAACGCAATAACTGACTAATGTGTTGATCACCCATAGTCCAGTAAATCTTAACTCTTAACTGGAGAATTAAATAATGCTAGAAAATCGTGACTATACCTTGATTATCGACAAAAGCGGCAGCATGGCAACCCAAGATCAAAAGGGTGGTAGAACCAGATGGGTTGCAGCCCAGGAATCTACTTTAGCTTTAGCTAGTAAGTGTGAGCAATTTGACCCAGATGGTATTACTATTTATGTATTTTCTGGTAAATTTAAACGATACGAAAATGTCACATCCAGCAAGGTATCACAAATTTTCCGAGAGAATGATCCCTCTGGTACAACTGACTTGGCAGGTGTGTTAAAACACGCAACTGATGATTACCTTCAACGCAAAGCAGCCGGTCAAACAAAGCCAAATGGTGAAACAATTTTAGTAGTTACTGATGGTGAACCGGACGATCGCAAAGCAGTAATGAAAGTGATTATTGAAGCTTCTCGCCGCATAGATCGAGATGAAGAACTAGCCATTTCCTTCATTCAAGTCGGCACAGATCAGCAAGCTACCCGCTTTCTCAAAGTCTTAGACGATGAACTCCAAAGTGCTGGTGCTAAGTTTGATATCTGTGACACAATTACTATGGAAGATATGGAAGATATGAGTCTATCGGAAGTGTTACTCAATGCCATTAATGACTAGCTATACCATCTATTAGGAATTGCAAAAATGGATTCCATTGATCAGCTGTTAGCTCAACTCCAAACTGAATACAAAGAAGTACAACCAGAACAGCAGTCAAAATCAACCACAGCTAAATCCTTTACGCCACCATTGCCAAAGTCGGCATCTTTAATAGATAACCTTTTGGCAGAAGTTCAGGCTGATTTTGCACAAAAGGATGCTGCTATTGAGTTAAAAAGACAGCAAGAACTAGAACAGGAACTAATTCAACAAGAACAACTCAAAGCTAAAAAACTAGAGGCTTTGAAAGTGCAGGCAAAAGAATGGTTAGCCAAAGTAGATCCACTTTCGTCCGAAGGACTTTGGTTTGAAAGGTTTGCTGAAAGTTACTCCTCAAAATTAAACGCAGCGATTGAATATTTAAGAAACAATGAATAAACAATTCAAAATTCATGCATTTCAGGTTCCAGGGATAAATCTGTTTGCTAGAATTGAGAATTAGCAATTATTATTTAACCCACATTCCGCACCCTCAACTGGTACATATGTTGTGATAGTAGTAAACCAAGGTTGAAGTAAATACAGAAGGTAAATAATAGAACATTTTTGTCGAGTGATAAGGTTCGATGTGATCAGATCACCGAATTTTTCGCGCCGAGGAATGTTATAAGCTAAAAATCTTTTTTTGATATGTCCGACTCTAAATTTACTGCTCCTATGGCTCAAGAATCAGTCCACTCAGAATTGTCTGAGCGATCGCCTGTTCCTAACCTGCGGGAGAAGATTCTAGCAATCCGCAACAGTTTACGCCCTGGACAGCAACAAATGGCTGACTGGCAATCTGGGCCTTTGGCTATTTCTGCCGTTCCTGGTGCAGGCAAATCTACTGGTATGGCGGCGGCGGCAGCGATCGCGATCGCACGTCAATATGAGCGTTTATCCTCCCGTCGTCACTTGGTAGTTGTTACCTTTACTCGCTCCGCTGCTGCCAATATTAAAGCGAAGATCCGCAAAGACTTAAAGAAATTATCTCTACCTCAGACGGGCTTTTTTGTCTATACCCTACATGGTCTGGCGTTAAACATTGCCAACCGCCATTCTGATTTATCGGGTTTGCAGTTAGAAAATGTCACATTAATTACACCAACCCAAAGTCACCGCTTTATCCGAACAGCTGTAGAGCAATGGATTGCGAATAATTCCGGAATATATTTACGGTTATTACAAGGTCATCAATTTGACGGAGAAGAGACAGAAAGGTTGCGTCGCCAATCGGTGCTGCGAACAGAAGTATTGCCGGAATTGGCTAATACGGTAATTCATGAAGCAAAAAGTTCTGGAATATCCCCAGAAAAGTTGCGGGAGTGGAGTAAACAAACCACAGATGAATATGCAATTTTAAGCGTAGCGGCGGGATTGTATGAGCAATATCAAAACTTAATGCGATCGCGTGATTTCATTGACTATGACGATATGATTTTAGCTGCACTGCGCGTTTTAGAAAATGACAGTGCCCGTCGCATCGAGCAAAATCAAGTATTCGCAGTCTTTGAAGACGAAGCCCAAGATTCTAGCCCTCTACAGACGCAGTTGTTGGAAATTTTGGCAAGTGATGGGGACAAGGGGGATAACTCCTCACTCCTCACTCCTAACTCCTCACTCAATCTAGTACGAGTTGGCGACCCCAACCAGGCGATTAACTCTACCTTCACCCCAGCCGATCCGATTTATTTTCGGCAATTTTGCGAAGAGTGCGATTGCATCAAACGATTGGCAACGATGGATCAAGCTGGTCGCAGTACTAGAATTATCATTGAAGCTGCTAACTTTGCCCTCAAATGGATCAATAGTCAGTGGTTAGCAACAACCAACAACAAACAGCAGACTCCTGACAACCGACAAGTACCATTTCGCTTGCAGACAATTCACCCTGTTGAATTTGGTGATCCGCAAACTAACGCCAACCCAGCAGCAATAGGACGAGGACTGGAACTTTATACACCGCGTGACATTCATCACACGGTTGAATTGTTATCTCAAAGAGTGATCGAGTTATTTGGCGAAGACCCAACAAAAAATAGTGCAGCAGTTTTAGTGCGAGAAAATCGCCAAGGACGATGGTTAGCAGAGGCTCTGACACCTGTATGCAAAGAGCATAATATTACACTTTACGATGTGGGAGAACGCGATCGCCGTTCCCATGTCCCCCAAGAGATTTTAGCATTACTGCAATTTTGCGATCGCCCCCACTCCCCCGATTACCTCAAAGCCGCCCTAGAAGCATTAGTACAGCGCCAATTAATTCCTACCCAAGACCTCAACGCCCTTGCTAGTCTCCCAGAAGAATTTTTGTATCCTGGCCCCCTAGCAGCACCCCAGCTAGAAACAGTCCAAAAAGCCGCTCGCTTGTGTCGCAGCTTACTTCGCGCTCGGTTGGAATTGCCCCTGTACCAGCTAATTTCCTTTCTCGCCTTGACCTTAAATTACGATCAAGCAGAATTGGCAACTGCTGACAAACTCGCAGAACGGGTAAACCAGCAGATAGCTGGCAATAGTTCGATGGGGGGAATGCTGTCAGCTTTAAGTGAAATCGTCAGTTCCGAACGGTTTGAACCAGTGGAAACCGAGGATTCGGAAGAACGTTACACTCGTTGCGGTCAACTGACCATTATTACCATGCACAAAGCCAAAGGGCTGGATTGGGACTATGTGTTTCTTCCCTTTCTCCACGAAAACTTGATTCCTGGGAGATTTTGGGTTCCTCCCCAAAGCCAGTTCTTAGGGGATTTTACCTTATCAGAAGTAGCCCGCGCCCAAATTCGTGCTGCTCTCCACGGAGAATCTACTATACCAGATGTCACACAAGCATGGGAACAAGCAAAGCACTTGAAAATATCTGAGGAGTACCGTTTACTCTACGTTGCGATGACACGAGCAAAGCGTCTGGTATGGATGTCAGCAGCACAGAAAGCCCCCTTCACTTGGAGTAAACCGGATAATTTACAAGAACAAGCGCCTTGTCCGGTTTTTCCAGCATTAAAGCGCCAGTTTCCTGAATGTGTGGCGAATTTAGCAGTAATGACTAAACAAGAGTGATCAAAACTCTTAAGAAATTTAATGAAATCCACAGTTACTAAGCTGTTCCACATCTAGTTTGCATATCTAAATTTAATGAAAGTATTGTGGGGTGGGCATCTTGCCCGCCATAATTATGCAATTTAAGTGTGGAACAGCTTAGTACAGCAGGCGCGTAAATCCAGCTATCATCTCAATTAACCACCATGAAGTTGCTCTGAGCAACTGGTTAAAAGTAGGCAAACTTTGCCCACAGTGTATTAGCGATCAGATTGTTCCAGAATATTTGTCGGAAATAAGCTATCTAAAGCGAAATTTGCCATTTTAAAATTGATGTTATAGATTGGTGCTCAGATTTTAATCAGAAATTTATTTACCAATGGAAACCCAACAGTTCACAACGATACAAGAAAATAGACCCACCAAGACGAGAAAACAGTCTTTTGCTGGGATGAATATTGGTACTCCTAAAGTACCATTCCGTAAATGCAAGAAAACAGCACAACAGTATGAATTACTGAGTGATTGGGAACACGCAAGTTAATTTACCAACTAGCCATGATTAACTGGCTACACCAAGACACATAAAAAACTTTTTCTCCTTTTGAGACAAAGAGAGCTGCTGCATTGCATATTTTCCCACGGCATGGAGAACCATCTTAGTTCCCTAGTCGCCAATTTAAATCAGCGATGCAATGATATTAATAGTCATAGATACAATGGTGGTATTGAAAAAGAAGGAGAATATGCTATGTAACAGAGTCAAGCGCCTCATATCGGGTGATGTCGTCTCTACATCTGAAACTTGGCTAGTCATGCCAACTACAAATGAATAATATAAAAATTCCCAATAGTCTGGACAGTCATTATGAGGAAAATCTAATCCTCTGGTGATTTCTTCACTATTACTATGATTAATATATTTGTAATAGCTGTGTGCATATTGCACTGCAAACATCGTATGCACTAGTAACCAGGAACCGAGAAGGGTCATAATTGCAAGTATGACATGTAGGGTAAGCAGAATTGTTGACAACCCTTTTTTATCATTTAGTAAAAACACAATAGCTAAAACACTCGCACTAGCTGCACTTATCACCAGCAGGAATATAGCCAAATGTCCTTCATATTCATTCTCAGCATAACGGCGAATTTTTTCTGGCTTAGCCTTGCTCATGTTCCACCACGTTAGGGCTAAGAAAAAGTCAGCACCAAAGTCCCAAGCGCAGAGAATGCGAGTGGGTAAGCGCAGCCAAGGCGGAACGATTACTAAAACGAATACAGCGAGTCCGACAGCAATGATCAGTCGGGGTCGGGAGTCAAAGTTTTTAAATAAATTCAGGTTCACAAATATTTTGCACCAAGTGATGGCAATTAAAAATTGTACTCCAGTTGCTGCCCTTTGGAGAACCTGAACCCTTATTTTATTTGTGGTTTACTGATTTTTGTCTTGAGCAAAATTGAGTAGCATAATCTACGTTAGAATACAAGTCTTTTTGGGTAAGTTAAATAAGAAAATATCACTTGCCTAGAGAGGACATAATGAATGAAGCTGCCCATCAGTGGCGTTTAGCGATCGCCAAAATTGTTCAACCATATCGCCCTAGCATCATGCAACGGCGGCATTTCCTGAAGCTTTCTGGCATATCTGGCTTAGTTTTTTGTTCATTAAGTGCTTGTCGGCCAGCAACAACCAAACAAGGAGCATCGCCTACCCCAGCCTCTAAAATTGCATCTGCGCCACAAACTCAATTTACTCAACTTTTTAGCCAAGAGATCAAAGCGAACCGACCTTGGAATCTGGTTGTGATGATTAAGGATGAGCAAGATCCCTACCAAGTCCAGCTTAAACGAGGGGCTGAAAAAGCAGCCCAAGATTTTGGTGTAAATGTCAAGGTGTTAGATAACAAGTGCAACACCTGCATCGACCAGGAAATCCAAGCAATATCAAATGTAATCCAGCAAGGTCATCTAGATGGGCTAATTATTGTAACCGTGGATTCGGTAAAATTAGTCCGTGTGGTGGAAAAAGCCATTGATGCAGGTATCTCTGTGATTGCTATCGATACACCGATTAATAGCGATCGCATTGTCAGCTTTGTAGATTTTGATAATTTTACAGCCAGCCAGCAGTTAGGAGAATGGGTAGTTCAGCGACTAAAAGGTCATGGGCGCGTGCTGATCTTAAATGGGGTTCTGGAACAGCAAAATGCCTTAGAACGACGCAATGGCTTCCTTGCCGGTTTAAAGCAAGGAGATATGGAAGTATTGGATATGCAATCTGCCCATTGGGAACAGAAGGAAGCAAAAGTAATTACAGCAAATTGGCTCAAGCAGTTCCCGAATGTCGATGTGATTTTTGCAGCTTGCGACACTATGGCATTTGGTGCTAGGGAAGCAGTTGTAGAAGCCAAGGAGCAGAAAATCCAGATTGTGAGCTTTGATGGGACTCGTCCGGCGCTAGAAGCAGTTCAAAAAGGAGCGATCGCGGCGACGGCGATGCAACAACCTCTCCCGCAAGCCCGTTTAGCTGTACAAATGATGATCCGTCATCTGCAAAACCGGGAAACTTTTCCACCAATCGTCAAAATTCCTCCACCTCCTGTAATTACTCAAGATAACGTCAAAGAGTATTTAGCTAGGCAGTAACCCGAATCTTATTTTCTAGCAACAGAGATATATATGACAAATTACCGAGCTTGGCTGAAAAAAACTCGAAACAAAATTTACCCCGCAAGATTCCTGAGTCGGGAGATTGTCACCAGAACTCTGATTTTGAGTTTAATTGGCATATTCGGCATTGGTTCCACTATGACGCTGGGATTAAAAGCGACAGTAGAAAAAATTCAGCGGCAGTTAGATATTGCTAGTGCAGAAGCAGCACGCACCTTTGACCTATTTTTACTCAATGTTCAGAGCGATTTGATCGCCACTAGCGCGTCAATTTCAACAACGAAAACCACAACTACTATCAATGATATTCTCCGCAGCATGGTATCACGCAATGTATCTTTCACAGACGTGAAACTTGTTAGTTTAAAGGGAAAGATTTTGGCTCAACAGAGAAGATTTAGACAGCGCCAAGAAACTCAAGTTTTGCAACAACCGTGGTTAAAAGTCTTTAAGGAAGGGAAGCTTGTTTACAACGGGTTTGTCAACTTTGACAATCATTTTCCCTCTTTGGATATGGCAGTTCCAGTGGTTGATGATATTGGACTTCCCAAAGCCACATTGCTCGTTAGTGTAGACTTAACCCAGCTTTTAGATAAAGCGCTAGCAATACAAGTGGGAAGAATGGGATATGTTTATGTCACCGATGAAACAGGTCAAGTAATTGCCTACCGAAATCCCCGATTACAAGGACAAGGGATGACGATGGAAAAGCTGATCAAGCTCACTCCTGAAGCAATTGCCAAGAATGGAATGCAGCCATACAAAGGGTTAGGGGGAAAGTTAGTGTTCGCCTCTGTGCGATCGCAGGAGATAGTACCCTGGTTTGCGATCGTTGAACAACCCCTAGAAGAACCCCTAGCTCCTTTGGTGTTACCAATAATCTTTTCCTTAGTGATCCTAATGCTTGTTGGGCTAACAATTTACAACACGATCACATTTACCCGTGATCGGATTAGCCTCAGATTAGACTTACTCCGCAATGCTGCAATTTTGATGGCCAGTGGTGAATGGCAAACCAAACTAGAGATTCAATATCAAGATGAACTTGGGGAAGTTGCCCAGACCTTTAATGATATGGCAGGACAACTGCAAGAGGCTTTTGAGACTTTAGAACAAAGGGTGCAAAAACGCACAGTTGAACTAGCGATCGCCAAAGAAAAAGCAGATACTGCTAATCAGTCTAAAAGTGAGTTTCTGGCAAACATGAGTCATGAACTCCGCACTCCCCTAAATGGAATTCTCGGCTATGCCCAGATTTTGCAACGGTCTAAAGCATTAGGTGAGCAGGAGAAAAAGGGAGTTGGGATTATCTATCAGTGTGGTTCTCACCTTTTAACATTGATCAATGACATACTCGATTTGTCAAAAATCGAAGCTCGTAAACTCGAACTCAATTTGGGAGAACTTCATCTACCTTCTTTCTTAGAGGACATAATCGAAATTTGTCGGGTGCGGGCCGAACAAAAGGGAATTAGCCTTGTGTATGAACCTAATTCCGAAATTCCTAACGGTATTCGCACCGATGAAAAACGCTTGTGACAAGTATTAATTAACCTGTTGGGGAATGCCATCAAGTTTACCGAGCGAGGAAGCGTTACCTTTCGCGTCACAGTCCTAGAGCAATCCAATATCCCGATAGCTCTACACAAAATTCGCTTCGAGATTGAAGACACGGGTGTGGGAATGACTCCCGAACATCTGGAAAAAATCTTCCTGCCCTTTGAGCAAGTGGGAGATATGAAAAAGCAAGGTGAAGGAACAGGTTTAGGACTGGCCATTAGCCTAAAAATCATCTCCTTGATGGGTAGCCAAATTGAAGTCAAAAGTGACTATGGCAAAGGCAGTACCTTTTGGTTTGAACTTGAGGTACCAGGAGTCACACATTGGGCAGAACAGTCAACAAGGTTGAGTCAGGGGAATATTATTAGCTATCAAGGGCAGAAACGCAAGGTGTTGGTGGTGGATGATAAGTGGGAAAATCGCTCAGTGATTGTCAACTTACTCCAGCCCATCGGCTTCGAGGTGATTGAAGCCAGCAATGGCCAGGAAGGTTTAGATAAAGCGGTGGAATTGCAACCAGATATCGTGATTACCGACTTAGTTATGCCCGTAATGCATGGCTTTGATTTGCTTCGGGGGCTGCGTCTATCTCCACAACTGAAGAATGTAGTAGCGATCGCTTCTTCTGCCAGTGTATTTGAAGAAGATCACTTCAAGAGCTTGGATGCAGGAGCCAACACATTTCTACCCAAACCCCTGCAAGCAGATATCTTATTGGAAATACTATGCCAATATCTCAAGCTGGAATGGGTATATGAAAAACAATCTCCACAAAAACACCCTCAATCAGAACTGTTGATGGAAATACCTGACAATCAACTGGTGTCTCCTCCCTCGGACATCCTCACACAGCTTCATCAATTCAGCGAAGAAGGTGATTTTGACGCTGTGGTAGTAGTAGCGGAGCAATTACAGCAGTCCCATCCAGAATGTATCGGGTTCGCGCAAAAACTGATTGAGTTAACCGAAGATTGTCAAATCAAACAAGTGCGGGAGTTAATCTCCCAAGTTTTCAATCCCTAAAAACGCCGTTTGATTCCGCTAGCTTATACATTGAAACTTATACTTAGAGGCATAATGTTAGACCAAACTAACGAATTTATTTTAATTGTGGATGATAATCCTACTAATTTGTCAGTCCTCAAGCAAGCACTGAAAGCAGCCGGGTTGAACGTGCGCCTTGCAGAGGATGGTAAAAGTGCGATCGCGCAAGTTCATCGGGCCCTTCCCGCTTTGATTTTGCTTGATGTGCAAATGCCAGTTATGGATGGGTTTGAAACTTGCAGTTACCTCAAAGCCGATCCCCACACCCGCGAAATTCCGATTATTTTCATGACTGCACTGGCAGACACAGAAAACACAGTCAAAGGATTATCATTGGGAGCAGTTGATTACATCACTAAACCTTTTGAGCAAGAAGAAATATTGGCACGAGTCCGTGTGCATTTGCAGATGGGAAATATGACGAAAACTTTGCAGCAAATGACAGCAACGCTGGAGCAGAAAGTGGCAGAACGTACCGCTTCCTTGCAAAAAGCACAAGTACAATTGGTGCAGCAAGAAAAACTCTCAATCCTGGGTGAATTGGTAGCTGGGGTAGCGCATGAAATAAATAATCCCATCAGTTGCATTAGCAATAATGTGGCTCCGGCTCAAGAGTATGTCGCCGTTTTACAAAGAGCTATACATCTCTATCAAGCAGAGGTAACTCACCCATCCGCCCAAATGCAGCAAGAACTTGAGGAGTTGGATCTCGAATTTGTCCTAGAAGATTTACCAAAGTTACTGGATTCAATGAAATTGAGCAGTCTACGAATCATAGACATCTCTGTTTCGTTGCGAAACTTTTGCCGTGCAGATATCCCTGGTAAAGTGCTTTTCGATGTCCATCAAGGACTTGATAGCACTCTTTTGATCCTTCAACATCGACTTAAAGGCTTGAGCGGGCGATCGCCAATTCAAGTGATTAAAGAGTACGGAAAGCTACCAGAGGTGGAATGCTATCCCGGACAACTCAATCAGGTGTTTATGAATTTACTTGCCAATGCCATCGATGCCTTGGAAGAATCAAATCAGCAGCGATCGCCCGAAGATATCAAAGCCAATCCGCATCGTATTGAGATTCAGACTCGACTGGATGATCAAAAAAAGTATGTGGTGATTTGTATCCGAGATAATGGTATGGGAATGTCACCAGAGATTCAGCAACACATCTTTGATCATCTGTTCACAACCAAGGCAGTTGGTAAAGGAACAGGGTTGGGATTAGCGATCGCCCGTCAGATTGTGGAAGATACTCACAGAGGTCAGTTAAGTTGTAATTCTCAACTGGGAAAGGGAACGGAATTTGCGATCGCGCTCCCAATTTAACCTTTTAAGAAATTGAAACCTATAGTAGAATACTTACTTTAACTTGGCTCTAATCGTCTCTATTCGTTGACGATTGACACCAAAATCGCTTTCGGAAGTCATCAAGGTAGCCGAAAAGTTTGTAATGGCTAACTGCTACGACCCCAAAATAGCGATACAGTTATTCACGTAATTACGAATTGATCGACGCCGTGCCAGGTAATCGAAAC
Source organism: Nostoc sp. (assembly GCF_036917615.1). GTDB lineage: Bacteria > Cyanobacteriota > Cyanobacteriia > Cyanobacteriales > Nostocaceae > Nostoc. Next base: position 78,736 of record NZ_JBALCZ010000056.1, on the reverse strand, counting down.
CGATGTCGCCTTCTGGGTTGTGCGTCAACTCAAAGAGGCGAATCGAACGCTACAAGGTGTGGAAAAAGGCTTTTGACATGAGGAACGGTCTGTGATAAATTCAGACGGATGGTTGGTCGGGTCATCGGTCGTAACTAATTAATCCGGTCTCTTGATGAAGAGGAAATCCGATTTGCCCCCGCTTCTGCCGGGAGGGAAAGGCTGAGGCTGGATGCCCCCCTGAATTTTGCCCTCCGCAGCCGGTGAGAGTTCAGAGAACAATTTGACTTCCGGACTCTTTTGTTTTTGGTTGTTTTTCTTCATTTTTACAACTTTTTTCACTCAGGACTAGGACTACGCAAGGACTCGACTGAGCGATGATTGGTCATTGCGAGGCAAACGCAGTTGAGATTGCTTCTATTCAAGACGCTCCGCGAACGCTTCTCTACCAGAGGCTGCGCCAACGCTCGCAATGACGGATAACCGTTCCGTTCTGCGTAAATCCACAAAAACACTTTAATATGAGACTCCAAACATTTCCGCATCCGTCTAAAAAATTAACATCTAATAAGACTCCAAATATTTCCGCATCCGTCTAAAGAATTATTATACCCAGACAATATTTTCTATTTTCATGATTAAAATCAAATATCGCTTAGGGGTGGGACTCAGAACGCCCAAAAATTCATCTGATCACTGCTGATTTGCGGTGAACAGAGGCAACATTCAATTCAGCTAAAACATCGGTGATGCGATACGCTCTATGATTCGGTAAGTATGGTCTAAGCGAAGACAGATTATGACGCAAACAATTTCCATCAACGACTCTGGGCGCTTGCAACTCACACCGCTAGAAATCCCATCCCGTCTGCTGTTGGGGCCTGGACCCTCCAATGCCCATCCTACAGTTCTCCAGGCGATGAATACTTCACCCGTTGGGCATCTTGACCCAGCTTTTCTCGCACTCATGGATGAAATTCAGTCGTTGCTACGCTACGTATGGCAAACTGAAAACCCACTCACCATTGCAGTCAGCGGTACGGGAACAGCCGCAATGGAAGCAACCATCGCCAATGCTGTAGAACCCGGTGATGTGGTTTTGATTGGTGTAGCTGGTTACTTTGGTAATCGCCTTGTGGATATGGGTGGACGTTATGGCGCAGATGTGCGAACCATTACCAAACCTTGGGGACAAGTCTTCAACCTCGATGAACTTCAAACAGCCTTAAAAACTCATCGTCCAACTATTTTAGCTCTAGTTCATGCCGAAACCTCCACCGGCGCACGTCAACCGTTGGAAGGAGTCGCTGATTTGTGTCGTGAATTTGGCACTTTCTTACTAGTGGATTCAGTCACAAGTTTGGGTGGTGTCCCCTTGTTTTTGGATGCTTGGGGAGTTGACTTAGCTTATAGTTGTAGCCAAAAAGGGTTGGGTTGCCCACCTGGTGCTTCGCCTTTTACAATGAGTGCGCGTGCAGTTGAAAAATTGCAACAGCGCCAAACTAAGGTTGCAAACTGGTATTTGGATATGTTGTTGCTGGGCAAGTATTGGGGTCCTGAACGCACCTATCACCATACAGCACCGATTAATTTATACTATGCATTCCGGGAAGCACTACGTTTGCTTGCAGAAGAGGGGTTAGCAAACTCCTGGCAGCGGCATCAAAAGAACGTAGAATATCTCTGGCAAGGGTTAGAGAACTTAGGATTAAGTATGCACGTTGAGCAAGAATATAGACTGCCAACGCTGACCACTGTCTGCATTCCAACAGGGGTAGATGGGAAAGCGATCGCTCGGCAGTTACTCAATGAACATAATATTGAAATTGGCGGTGGTCTTGGCGAACTCGCTGGTAAAGTTTGGCGCGTGGGATTGATGGGCTTTAATAGTCGAAAGGAAAGTGTTGACCAACTTTTAGCAGCACTGCGGCAGGTTTTACCTAAGTAGTTTTTGGGTTAAAGAGGTGCGTTAACAGTAGCTTAACGCACGTGATAAAAAGGCGATGGGGCTAACATTACGTGAGTTCGACGGATAAAATGGTATCCGTTTAGTTAGTCGAATCTAAAGACCTCTAAGAGGTTTTACTACGCAAAACCTGTCCCTCTCCGAGTCGGAGAGGGAGATTTTGATCCCCCCTAACCCTCGTTAAAAAGCAGGGTGGTTTCATACGAAGAAAGAAAAATACATACAGCAGATTGCAACTTCTCTACGAGAGGCTACGCCAAGGTGAGGTACAGATAATCGTAAGGGCACAACATGTTGTGCCCCTACACGTGTACTTCATTTACCTGAAATACGCTGTAAGTCTTGATTTCTCGTTTTGTGGCATAGCTTTTTACCCCTCTCCAAACCTCTCCCCGCAACGGAGAGAGGCTCTGAAACCCAGTTTTAGTTTTTTCTCTGCTTGTATGAAACCACCCTGCCCTAACCCTCGTTAAAAAGGGGGGAACTAGAATCGAGTGCCCCCTTTTCAAGGGGGTTGGGGGATCTAAAAGAACGGAAAATTGAGTGTTTGGGCTTAAGTTGACACCAATGCACTGCGCCCTTGCGGTTTCCCGTGTTGTAGCAAGTGGCGTTGTGTTACGCCGTAGGCTAACGCACCTTGAATCGTTGATGGTGCGTTGTCGCGCAGCGCTACGCACCAACGATTTAAATTTATTAACATAGCTTGAAATATTAGCACCGACTTACTTAACTCGCAGCAATCGCAATGTAAGCCGATACAATCGCATTGTCAGTCGATACAATCGCATTGTCAGTCGATACAATCGCATTGTTAGTCGATGCATTAACAATTCAGGAGATTAGGTTAAGATGGCACGGCAATATAAAGCACGACTCGTTTGCATTTTGTGAAAAACATCGGGAGAATATATCTGTTGAGGATTCCTCACGAGCTTCACTGTGAGAAAAAACCAACAAACAGCAGAGGTAAGAGTATTAGGAGAGACACAATTAAAACTAGGGTTGTCGGCTCTATTTTAATGTGGTTCTTCTGTGGATCGCGCATTTGGCACTCTCTCGAACAATAAGTATATCAACTCAGCCTAAAGGATATTTACTTCTTTTTCCAAGCCCAATGAGGTTTAGAAGTGTAAATTTTTTAGCTATTTTATCCCCCATCTGCTTATTTCTTCCAAGGTAGTTTAGTCCCCATTTCAGTCAATGCAGAAAAGATGAGATAGAGGACGAGTAACCCAGCACCCGCAAAGAAAGCCAGTAAATCGTTATCCATAAATGCTGTTAGCTAAAACTTCGCTAATCATAGCGGAATCATCTAATCTTTAGCATTTTTCTGAGTCTGCAATCTTTGGTCTTCTGGGTGGAAACTGTACCAGTCATACCAATGACGAACTGCTAGCCAAACGGCTGAAAGCAAACCTGCTAGGCTGAGGGTTAGTCCACTGAACGGTACTAATAATCCAAAGGTGGGTAATACTGCTCCAGCAATAGTGCAGATAATCGCAGCAAGGGAAGCACTGCGGCTGGCTCCCAATCCCCATGTCAAAATTAGTAAGATGATGGAAATTAAAGTCCAAGCCAACTGAGCATTTATAACACGAGCGAGATAGGTCAAAGTCAACAGACAAGCAAAGAAAATACTACCAGCGATCGCTAGATTTTTGAAACTCATTGGCAGTGACAAATATAACAACAATATCCACCACAAAAATATTGCTGGTGCTAGCAATAAAAGACGCGGAATTATCCCTGTGTGACGAATAGGTTCGGTGTTTGTAAACACTCCAAATGGATTTTTTACTGAAACATTATCGTCAAATTTCCACGTAAATTGCGTACTGTGTCCGTCAACTTTAATATCATTAGGTACAATGCCACTGGCAAAATCAGCCGGAGCAAAGTTAGCAATTGCTGTGAGGCGGAAGTTAGATAGCATCTGTCCCGTTGCACTATAAACCCAGCGCGGCCCTCCTTGAGCCTGATAGGCGACTCGAAAGGTGGTTTCTTCCCCTGGTTGCAGCCGGAAGGGAAAGCCATAGTCTCCCGGATTGGTTTGTTGTAACCTAGTACCGTCACGCTCCACTTTGTAGCTAGCAAGCAGCGTGTAACCGTTGGGTGGCGGTGCTTAAAAGAAAAAATTATTAATATCCTTGAGTTGGTTAATTACTTTATAGTCGGCAGTATAATTTGCTCGATAAATTGAGCTACGACCTGGAACATCTACGCTTTGGTCAAGCTTGACTTGAATTTGCGAACCAGCCAACGTCAAGAAGCGGTTAACTTCTCGTGTCTCATTTACCTTAACTATCTTGCCATTGATTTGAGTGGTAGATGTGTATGGCTCTTGAATAGAGTAGCGAACTTGGGGGGCAAATTGTTCGAGCTTGTCACCTGCAACACTTTGGGCCACTTGAGCCACCCTTGCTTGTTCCCAGTGGTGGTAGCGATTGCTTAAAGTTGAACAGAGAAAAAATCCCGGTACTAAAAGAACTAATACCAAAGTTAAATGCTGCAATCCTCGCAAAAGTTGGGAATAACGAACAGCCCATTCGCCAATGAATATTACTTGTTCCGGCTGGCTTCGACGCAGGGAAAAACTTATCAGTGCGATGCCTACGGCGGCAAGCTACGCAACTCCCAAAGCTACGACCAAAAATACTAATAACAGTGAAGCTTTGAGCGCTTGGGTTCCAAATTGGACAAGCTCAATTGGATGCGTCAAATCAGGTAATCCGGGAATACCTTGAGCAGAAGATGACATTGGCAGATTTTTGCAGAATTTGGAGAGTCAGACCGATAAAATCTCTTAAAAGTTTCTGGAAATGGGTATAAATTATTCTCCAATCTGGTGGCGGTTCTGAGTCTACAATCCCTAATTCAACTTTGGGTTTTCAAAACTACTACTAGCCAGAATTTGACCATCATAACTAAAAGCAATAGATTTGAACTATGTGTCATCTCTTTTCGAGGTTCTTTTCATTGCGTTCCGACAAGCCTAAATGAAGAACTGAACTAGTTAAAAAAACGGAAAATAGAAGTAAAATCAAAAACCCGGTCATGAAGACCGGGCTTTTGAGCGGAAACAATGGGGCTATATTCCCCGAAGGTTTGTTATAGAGGTTCAGTATAATATCGATGCTCTGATATGTACTACCACCCCGTTGTTATCGATTCCGGAAAATTCGCGAAGAATTTTGGAGTAGTCTTTCTTTATCTTCCAAAATACGGCAATCGACTGGTAGCGTCAGCATGTAGGATTGAGAAATATTAATTTTCCGGCTTTTGCTGATGAATAATGTATTTGGTAGCTGGCAAGAATGGCTAACAGTATTCGCCTATCTAGGTTTCACCGTCTTTATTATCTGGCGCGTGTTTACCGCCGAGAAGAATTAAAAAAGCTGCATATCATCTCACCAGGGTCTTTTTGCTCAAAGGGCAAAACAGTCCCACCCTGTTGAACCTTGACTCGTTCACGACAATTGTAGACCTCGGTCGGTCTTTTTACTCCATCCACACTAACGGCTGCCCTGTATTCCCAATAATTTTTAGCACTACGGTTGATACTGAGAATGCAAATCTGGTGGCGTAGGTGTAGCCCGTCGTAGACATGATAATTGCGGCATACAGATGTAAAAGCCGGATCTACCACGGAAAAAGACAGTATCAATAGCAACAAAAATATTATGTATTTAATCCTGTTCATAAAAAAAATTATTTAACATTAGATTATTTGAAGCAGCAGCAAAAAAGCTCACAATACCATAGGTGCTATTTTTCGCTAAAGTTTACTAAGCTAAGTTGAACCATGCCTAAACACCTCCTCAAGTTTGAGGGTAAACATCTAGTGCGTCTATTCATGTACCATACCCTAATACCAATTCGTAATACCTTACGTAAAGCCCTACTTCGTGCGTCTACATAATAGAGAAAGTCAGATTACATCTGGCTGGGTTTCCACCATTTGTATCTGTAGTCTGATTTTGGAGAATTGAGATAACATATGTGCAAAAAAAGTCAGTTTTAAGGACGATAAAATTGCGACTAAAAACAAATTTTGAGCAATCTGGGATTGTACGCTGTTTTGCGGCAGTACTGCTTTTCGGTCAAGTGTGGCTACATTTACTCCAAGGAAAAACGTACTACCGCAAGATTCTGCAACATATGGTGACTGCTGGACCAGTTTCTATCTCTCCAGTTCTCCTTGTCAGCGGTTTTGCAGGAATGATTTTTACTATTCAGATAACGAGGGAATTAGCCCGATTTGGCGCTGTCAATGCTGTTGGAGGTGCTTTTGCCTTAGCTTTTTGTAGAGAATTGGCTCCAATTTTGACTGCTAGTATTATGGCGGGACAAGTTGGTTCTGCTTTTGCAGCAGAAATAGGTGCAATGCAAGTCACAGAGCAAATTGATGCACTTTATATGCTCAAAACTGATCCAATTGATTATTTAGTACTTCCTAGAGTAATTGCTTGTAGTTTAATGGTGCCTTTGATGACGATCTTGGCTTTAGTTACGGGCATCATCGGCGGAGTTTTTGCCGCGTCATACTTTTACAAAATTATACCAGAAACATTTTTGGAATCAGTCAGAAATTTTTTAAACCCGTCAGATTTGTTTATTATTTTGCTAAAAGGGTTTATTTTTGGTGTACTGGTTGCTGTCATTGGCTGTAGTTGGGGGTTAACTACTAAGGGAGGAGCCAAAGAAGTAGGAGAATCGGCAACAAAAGCAGTTGTTACTAGTTGGGTATCAATTTTTCTCATGGATTTTTTCCTCTCTCTACTGCTGTTTGAACAGCCTGCATTTTGAACCCAAGCAAGTATTGAAAAAGATTCCCGACCTCTTAAAAAAGTCGGGAATTTGAGCCAAAAAGAAATCTTTAGGTAAGCAATATTGGTTCTGAAGCGTTGGCACAACCCGCCGCAAGTATCGCTAGCTTTTTTGGGTATACTTCATAACGTTAGCGGAATTTGGGAATATATTAACTTGTAGATTAGCGCACCCAAAGCTAAACCTCCCAATGAAAAGATAGACGTAGTTAAAAAGGCTAGCCCTTCCCTAAGACCCGCTCTTTGAAAGTCTATCCTGACTAATATAGTCGCTGAAATGATCAGTAAGGTATCAAGAAATACCCCAAACCAGGCAATCATAATAAAAAACAAGAAAGCTGCTAAGACGGCAACGCCGAAAGTCCTGGTATTTGATTTAAGCAAAGCACTGTAGGAATAAGTCATTTTCGACCAAGGAGCAGTCAACGTTACTATTAAAAGCAAGATAGCAACTACAGTTACCAGCCACACAAACAGAGGAGCATGTGTTTCAGATATTACCCAGCCCAATGCACTGTAACAAAGCAGTACTAACGCTAGGGACATCCAAGGAACTCTTTTCAAAATTGACATGAGTTGATATTCCTAGTACAGGGTCAAGGTATTATTCCATTACTGAATGTTATAACTCACCGTTCGCACCTATAGGATTTGACTAAAAAGAATTGACTTAATTGTCTGGTCGCGATGAAATTGAAGTTACGCCTGATTTGGTCGAGAAGGATGACGACGGCTGGTATCCAAAACTAAGGATGCACTAATATTTGACCTGGAGCGGAAATTTCTCGCAAACCGTGATTTTAAACCAGCTAAGGCGCAGTTAGAGGCTGAGGAGAATTCGATATGGAAACCAGATTTTAATAAAGGGCAGCTATTGCCGGGAAGTTATCAGTTATCAGTGGGGAGTCAGAGTTTGAGACTTTGTGTAGATTCTCAATAAAAACAGCTATTTCACTGCGATGCCTGCGGTGGTCACTGACTTGTATTGAACGCAGTCGTAAAGTCTGCGGCATAGCTACGCTTAGGGCGCAGCCTCTCGCAGAGAAGTAGCTTTGCCGTACCACTTCCTGGAAGCAAGCTACGCGCAGCGTCTCGTAGAGAAGTGCGGGCTGTGACGCTCGTTCGCGTAGCGTGCCGTAGGCAAGACTCGCTACCGCTATCGGTGTCGCACTATTAAATCGGTGATTTATACTCCTAATTTTTAGCACTTAACTTTGGAGCACTGCTCTTATATACTACTCTTTTGAAGTTTGCAGTGTTCAGAAACACAATATGTCTGTGATCTATAACACACATATACTAATTTAGATAACTATATAATTTCTACTACATGAAGTACAGCAAGAATACATCTGACAACAGACATTCCGTACCCCCGACTGTCACAATCGGTTTTTCGCATTTTCATTTTTTGATGTTGTATTTAATACAAGTATCAGGATTGCGATCGCCTACGGCGGGGTATAGCCCATCGCACATCGACAAAACCCAAACCCCAAAAGCTGAAAATTCGTAGTGTGAAACTTTAGGATGCGGAATGTGGGTTACAACTTGATGTCCATCTTGTTTCTGTTAAAGTGTTCCAAAAAATAAATGAGCCAAAATCCCTCATTATGAGCCAAACGTACTCCTTTAAAGTACGCTGCATTCGCAATGACAATTGGGCATTTTTTTACTTGGAGTACTGTTAAATCTAGGGATGCTACAGTTATGCTTCATTGTCTGATTGAGCAGAATTTGTCAAAGCATACCTGAAAGGATTTCCCACAATTGAAGAGGCTGGGGCAGAAGGCAGAAAGTATCAATTAAGACTTTAGTTGTAGGTCATTGCCCACTAGTACCGCAAGGCGGAAGTTAAAAGTCACTTGTACTGAGCGTAGCCGTTGGCGCAGGCTCTCGTAGAGAAGTAAAAGTCAAAAGTCAAAAGAATTGTATTCCGGGCTTTTGTGCAATTTTGAATAGTCTGTTTATCTACGCCCTGCTCTACTAGTATAACAAAATTGTGTCGAGAGGCGTAAGCTAATCGTCATTCATTTTTGTGGACTGATTCGCTTGTAGTAACGACTTCAACCCTAGTTTTATGCAACTTAAATGCTCACTAGCTTAAAAGCAGACACAAGGCATCCTTGCTTTAATCCCATGCTTTTAAGCACGAGAACATAGTTGCCTTCTGCCTTATGAATGCATTTTTCATCAAAAAACAACCTAATAGCATGAGTAGAATCCATATGAACTTTAAACAATTTGGTGTCTTAGTGTCTATATCTACAATTTTAGGAATGAACCTTATTGCCACCAAGGCTTTGGCTCAAGAATCGCCTAGTATTACTTTCGGAGATGCAATTGCGGCTGGTGGATGTAGTATTGCAGATCAGCAAGTTGGAGAGGACGGTAGAACCTTATCGCTTATATTGAATAACTTTAGCGCATATAACGGTCAGCGTAATAGGTGTATTATACGTATTAATACTAGTATTCCAAGTGGTTTCAATGTCCAAGAGGTAAATGTACTGTACCAAGGAAGTGTTGAGGTTGGTGCAAGCAGTAAAGGTTCAAATTTAAGCAGAAGCTACAGCTTTAGTGCTGGTAACCTTGGTCAAGTCGTAGCTACCCCTCAAAAGACCGACTTTAAAGTAAGCGATGATCTTTTTGAGGTGCAAGATAATCTTGCTGTTATATCTGCTTCATGTGGTGGACAAGGACAATTAGGTTTTAATTTGATTGAAAAATCCAACCCAGGAAGTAATATTATTGTTGATACAACCGATGTCAATGCTGGGAAAGTAATATTGAGTTTAGACCTAATTCCTTGCTCTTAACAAAACAGAATATATTTGGCAGAATTCAGTTGGGTATTCTGACCGAAAAAGCGGATAAATGGTGAAATACCGCACCCAATTCCAAATTTGGTAGTCATTCAATGAGTGGTGTATATAAATTCCCTACTCATTGATTCTACCAGATGTATTCTTCTTTAAAATTCCAAATTTATCTAAATGGAGACTAGTTATGTTGAGATTAAGTAATGCACGTAATCTTTTCATGTTCCTATGCTTGTTTGTTTCATATTGTTATGATGCCAATTCATCTAGCATTGCTGCTCCAATAGTAAATCAGCCACAATTTATTGTTAATAATGGATGTCAAATAAATTACAATCGGCAAACAAGTGAGTTGAAAATTAGCTCTAAATTAGCTGTAAACGCACAATTGTCAAGGGTTAGATGTATCATTAGAATTAATACTTCTACTCAAAATCAATTTAGGCTCGTGCCTTTAGCTTTCAAAGGTCAAGTAAAGAAAGCACCAGCACAAGTAGCTATCTCATCATTTGTAATTGGCGATCAACCAACTCGTGTCTTATATACAAGTCCGTCAAATGCAAGTTTTCTTAATTTTGATTTGACCAAGCAAATACTTCCAACTAACTACACAACTCCAACTCAAGGAAAAAGTGTTATAGGCATTAATTTAATATTAACAACGAGCGGAGGAGAATCAGAGTTGACAGATGTAAGGTTTACACTTCAACAAAAATAATATAGCGCTTCTCGTACCCTGCGGGAAGCCGCTACGCGTCTATGGATGCAATACATTCTGACCTCACTTCCATTCTTCTCTCCTAAAAGGAGGAGCCACTGCGCCCTTACGCTCAAGGGCGCATTTGCGTAGCGTCTCGTAGAGAAGAACGCAAAGGAAGAGAAGGAAGAGAAGGAAGAGAAGGAAGAAATGCTTAACTGAACTGTATTGGGCTTTAACCCTCTCAGGACTTACGCAAAAAGGCATTGAAAGCCTTGATTTACCGTAGGGGCAATTCATGAATTGCCCCTACATTTCTTACTTAATGCGTAAGTCCTACCTCTGACTATATGAGGCTTAAAAGTTAGCTGAAATTTTTAGTTGGCGAGAGTGATGCAAGAGCGTTAGGGACTAACAAAAAACAAATTATCCAAAATTAAATTTATATTGTACATTTGTAGGGGAGCTAGATCTTGTGCCCCTACGTTTGCGAAGCGTCCCGCAGGTATGGGATGTTTTTTAATTGGAAGTCCCTTAAGGCAGATTATTATAACTATTGACTAATAGCTAAACAATCATTTTCTGCCCACCAAACGTAGATGGGCGTGTTGCGGTCTGGTAAACCGCCAAAAGTATTAGGTTGTAGCACATTTATGCTAATACCATTTGTTAATTCCACAACATAATTAACGTGTGTACCCAAATACATAACATTGACAAGCCGTCCTTCAAAGCAGTTAGCTGGCAAATTGGGTGGATAAAGCGAAAGCTGTATTTTTTCTGGGCGCACACACACTATTACAGCTTGTGATAATTCAGATGGTGTATCTTCAGCGCGGCTAATGACAATTGAGAGTCCGGTTTTTGTCGAAATTTTAACATTTGAGGAGTCTACCGCTACGATTTCACCGCTGAATAAATTAGTATCGCCAATAAAATCAGCAACAAAAGATGTGCAGGGACGTTCGTAAATTTGGCTGGGAGTGCCAACTTGTTCAATTTTGCCTTGGTTCATCACGGCAATGCGATCGCTCAAAGACAATGCTTCTTCTTGGTCGTGTGTCACCATCACAAAGGTCAATCCTAAGTCTTTGTGTAAATTTGATAACTCAACCTGCATTTCCTTACGCAGCTTTAAATCTAACGCCCCTAAAGGTTCATCCAGTAGTACAACGGTGGGACGGTTGACTAGGGCCCTTGCTAAAGCAACTCGCTGCTGTTGACCACCAGAAAGTTGATTGGGAAAGCGCGATCGCAAACTTTCCATTTTTACCAGTTTTAAAGCTTCTTCAACTCTAGCTTCAATTTGCGATTTGCGTATTTTTTTTAACCTCAGTCCGAAGGCGATATTATCCCAGACATTCAGGTGGTTAAATAGAGCGTAACTTTGAAATACAGTATTGACGGGTCGGCGGTAAGGCGGCACATTAGTCATAGACTGACCCTGAATCAATACCTTGCCAGCGTCAGCGATTTCAAACCCAGCAATTAAGCGCAGTGTGGTTGTTTTACCACAACCGGAGGGGCCTAAAATACTAAAAAATTCTCCTTGTCTAACATCCAAGTCGATTCCATTTACTGCTGGTTCTTGGTTAAAAAACTTGAAGACATTACGCAGTTCAACATCAAGTGGCTGAAAAGTTGTTATCCCCCTCTGATTCTGCATGACAATTTGAGCCATAATCCTCAGTAGAATGCCGTGATCTTACGTTAGTTTATCAATTGATCTAGTCTATTGGGCAGACTAGATTTCACACTTTGGTTTATTGTATCCGCCAAAAACAATTGTTCAAGAATATACTCGCCCGATTCTTTCATACCCACTACTGGGCATGAGTTTAGGGTAATTGTGTACAGATAATACCGCTCTTGGAATCATTCTTTGTCTTATGTCTTTATTCCCATCAATTGGCAGTAAAAAAGATACCCGTACAGTTGGACGTGGTTTCCAATCAATATTTTTAATCGTATTTACCTTATTAATGACTGCTGGTATTGGGGCGCGTTTGGCATATTTGCAAATTGTTGAAGGCCCAAAACTCCGGGAACGAGCCGAAGCGAACCGAATTCGGATGATTCTCAAACAACCGGAACGGGGCAATATTTTTGACCGAAATGGCAAACTTTTAGCCAGTACTCGCTATCCTAGCTCTGTATATTTGTGGCCGATGGCACATACAAAGCCTTCCTGGTCTGTAGTCGGCCCGCGTCTAGCGCAAATTCTTAACATTCCGCAAGATGAGATGGAAAAGAAATTAGAACAAGCAGGTGCTAATTCTTCTTCGCTTATCCGCGTTGCTCGTGATCTAAATGAAGCACAAATCACGGCATTAAAGGAGTATAAAAATGAACTACCAGAAGTAGAAATAAATAGAGATTCTGTACGTTATTACCCTCACGGGAAAGAATTAGCACATGTACTCGGTTATACGCGCGAATTGACCGCCGACCAGTTAAAGGACAAGAAGCAGGAAGGCTACCGACTGGGAGATGTAATCGGTCAAATGGGGGTGGAAAAGGCCTATGAGAAAACTCTACGGGGCGAATGGGGCGGTCAGCAAGTGGAAGTGGATGGTGCGGGTAGACCAATCCGGGTTTTGGGGGAGAAGCAGGCAAAAGCTGGTAACGATTTGCACCTGACCATAGATTTAGATGTGCAAGAGGCAGCCCAAAAAGCTTTGGGAAATCACCGAGGTGCGATCGCCGCACTTGATCCGAATAACGGTGCTGTTTTAGCACTGGTATCTTACCCCAGCTTTGACCCAAATATCTTCTCCAAACAAAAACTCTCCCAGAAAGATTGGGAAAGCGTGCAAGGTAAAGATCATCCCTTGATCAATCGGACCCTGAGTGCCTTTCCACCCGCCAGTACCTTCAAAATTGTCACTACGACAGCTGGACTAGAATCAGGTCAATTTTCTCCTGACTCAGTATTACAGACCTTTGGTTCCCTAACTGTTGGGGGGGTGACTTTTGGAGAGTGGAACCACGCCGGATTCGGGCCATTAGGATTTCCCAGAGCGATCGCTATGAGTAGTGATACTTTCTTCTATCAAGTTGGCAGAAAAGTTGGTGGCCCAACTTTAATCGAATGGAGTCGCAAATACGGGTTTGGTCAAAAAACTGGCATTGAATTTCCCAACGAAGAATCAAAAGGCTTGGTTCCAGATGAAACATGGAAGCAGAAAGTTTTGAAAACGCCTTGGAGTGTAGGCGATACCATTAATATGTCAATTGGTCAAGGCGCTTTGCAAGTGACACCCCTGCAATCGGCAATTATGTTTTCTGTCCCTGCTAATGGCGGGTATCGAGTTCAGCCGCATTTGCTCAAAGACAACGAAGAAGCAAAAAGTTGGCGAGAATCTTTAAATATGAAGCCGGAAACCATCAAAGTTCTCCGTGAGGGACTACGGAAGGTGGTGAGTGAGGGTACAGGTAAGCGCTTGGACGTACCGACAATTGCCCCAGCGTCTGGGAAGAGTGGCACTGCTGAAGCTGGTATTGGTCGCCCAAATCATACTTGGTTTGGTGCTTATGCCCCCAGTAATAAGCCGGAAATTGTGGTTGTGGCTTTTGGGGAAAATACTGGCGAACATGGCGGTACTGTTTGTGGGCCGATGGTTTTACAAGTGCTGGAAGCTTATTTTCAGCACAAGTATCCAGGTAAGTATCAAAAACCTCAGCCTGACCCATCAGAAGCTAAAACTCAGAGTTCAGGACATGTGACTGGCGACTAAAAGAAGGAAGAATTAAAAATACATTTTGAATTTGGAATTATTTTGTCTGGCCATCGCCAAACAAAAATGAGGTGAATCGTGATTGACGACTATATTCGAGCCACAATGACTAAAAACCAGATTCCTGGACTTTCTGTTGCAGTGGTGCAGTCAGGTGAACCTGTTTTAGTTAAGGGCTATGGACTGGCGAATGTTGAACACTCTGTTCTGGCGACTGAACACACAGTTTATGAAATTGCGTCTGTCGGTAAAACTTTCACCGCTACAGTCACAATGATGCTGGTGGAGCAAGGGATAATTTCGCTAGAAGAAGCGATCGCAGACTATCTCGATCATCTACCCCTAACGTGGCAAAATGTCACAATCGAGCATATTCTGTCTCATCAGTCTGGAATTCCTAGCTATACCGATGCCCCAAACTACTGGGAAATTACCCATCTTAATTTATCTAAATCTGAAATTTTGGCTCTAGTTACTCACCTACCCCTCAAATTCCAACCAGCTGAGTTTAGCGCCTATGACAACACAGGCTACTATTTATTGGGTTTGATGCTAGAAAAGGTAACTGGACAATCTTATGGAAATTTGTTGCGCGATCGCATTTTTGCTCCTTTGGGAATGAATGCAACCGTAATGAATGATCCCAAAGACATTGTGCCGCACCGGGCTGCTGGCTATCGGTTGCTAAACAGCAAACTTGTTAATAAACCCTACTACAGTCCCTCAGTCACTTATTCTGCTGGAGGTCAACTCTCCAGTGTAGAAGATATGGTGAAGTGGGAACAGGGGCTTTGTGGTGCAACTCTGCTAAAGCAATCAACCCTTGAGAAAATGTGGACTCCTCATTTTCCCAATCAGGGCGATGATTGGGAAAAGTTGAGATATGTTGCAGGTTTAGGTTGGTGGGTATTTAATTATGGCGATCGCCGAGTAGTTGGTCATAATGGTTCGATATTAGGATTCGCAAGTAACATTACCCGCTTTATTGATGACAAAATTACTGTAATTTTACTTTGCAATCTAGATAAAATTTCCCGACCAGATGCGATCGCTAAGGACATCGCTGAATATTATTGTCCAGCTCTTAAGGAAGTAGTACTTCAGCCTCCACCCTAGTAGAGGGGGTAAAACCAATGCCTCGTGGCTCCTCTTGACTCTGCCAATTTTAGATTTTTCCTTCAATCCAAAATCCAAAATTTAAAATCTAAAATCGAATGACTCCTGTCTCCTATGGCGATATCTTAGCGGGTTTCAAATTTCTGGCTTTGTAGAACATTTCCAAGCTATCGCGATCGCCTACAAAACGCCAGTGCCAAGGCTCATAACTCACACCTTGAATATTATCTTTAGGAAATGACATTTCAAAGCTGAAACGTGCTGCATTTGCTTGCAGCCACCGATAAGCCTTAGTATTGTCAAAGTTGGTTTGGAGATTAGTCGCTGGTACTGCTCCATCTCCAACATCCACAGCATAACCTGTGTGATGTTCGCTATGACCAGGAGGAGCGCTGAGGGCAGCTCGTTCTGCTGGCGTCTGATTTCGCTGGGCACCGACAGCAAAAAACAACTGCTCTTGGTCTTTAACTGAGCGAAAGCCAGAAATTGGTTCTATAATTACACCTGCACTCCGCGCTGCTGCCACCATCTCCTCAAACTTTTGGGCAGCAGCTTTTCGCATTCTAACACCCCTCTTTGCGGAGATGGTTACTAGTTCTGATTCAGGGGCTTCTGGGTATGGAAAATGCCCTAACACAGTATCGTTAGAATTATTAGATGCTGCTGGAGTAACAGGAGCAGAAGTAGCTGGTAAAAGTTGAGAATCGGCGGTTTTTTTGGGTGCTGTGAGGAAAAACAAAAAACCGCTAATTAAAGCCAGCAGGACAAATCCCGCTACTCCCGCAATCAGCAAAATTCGGGGTTGCAACCACATTTTCGGTGTTGCAACAGGGGTATCGCGTATAGCCACTGGAATATCATCACCAAGGTCATTCGATGAATTTTGCGGTTTTCCAGAAAACCCTGCCTTATTCAAGGGTAAACTCCTGTTTTTGTGGGATAGCCATAACAGATTTTGCACTGGACAAAAGTAGACGTAACAGGTAGCATTTTACATCTGTGGTTCTTAGGCGCAATCTTGACAAACCTTTTAGAACTATATGTCAAGCTGGGAGGATTAGTCCTGGTAGGTTTTATTCTGGGACGCAAACTACCTGTGACAGTTCCTACACATTTGGGACAGTTCCTTTTTTGGGTGGGAGTACCCATCAGCATAGTATCGTTTTTGCGTCAATCTAGCTTGTCGGGGCAAATTTGGATTGCACCTGCGATCGCTTACCTAGCCATTTTACTAGGAGCATTTTTAGCCTGGTTAGCGATTAAAGGACAAGCCTATTTTAGAAATACCGTCCCCCAACAATCGACTCAGGCTAGCTTGATATTAGCAGCAATGTTGGGTAATACAGGTTATCTTGGCTTTCCCATTACCTTAGCAATAGTAGGTAAAGAATACTTTGCTTGGGCGCTATTCTATGATTTACTAGGTTCATTCCCAGGAACTTATGGCTTAGGTGTGTTACTAGCAGCGCGTTTTGGCGGTGGTATCCATAATCATTGGCAGATTGCTAGAGCCATCTTAATTAATCCTGCCCTGTGGGGTTTCGGATTTGGCTTGCTGTTTCGGCAGGTGACAATTCCCACAGTCGCGGAATTCTGGTTAGAGAAATTTGCTTGGAGTGTCGTAA
Source organism: Nostoc sp. (assembly GCF_036917615.1). Taxonomy (GTDB): domain Bacteria; phylum Cyanobacteriota; class Cyanobacteriia; order Cyanobacteriales; family Nostocaceae; genus Nostoc. The sequence goes on along the minus strand of NZ_JBALCZ010000056.1, from coordinate 61,968 downwards.
CTTTATCTTTGATGTTAATTGGAATGCGACTAGCGCTGCTCAACTCTTGGCGTAGCCTACCACAAGCAGGGATGAGCTTGGGAATCAAAATGTTGTTAGTTCCCTTAATATTGGGCAGTATTTTACCACTGTTTGGATTAACTGGGCCGATCGCAAAGATCATTGTGCTACAAATGGCCATGCCTCCAGCTTTCGCCACACTGGTAATTGCTGAGACATTCAATCTTGATCGCGATCTAGCAGTAACTGCCTTAGCTGCTGGGGCGATAGTATTGCTGGTTACTCTCCCAGTTTGGCTGTGGCTGTTTTGATTTGAGATTTATGCACCGTGATGCGATCGCTTAAAACCCCAGGAAAAACGGATCTTATCGTTCTAATGTAAGCGCGTTTAGAACACAATACAGTTCAGTTAAGCATTTCTTCCTACTCTTACTTTGCGTCCAACTCTTGGAGACGCTACGCGTAGCTTGCTTCTCGGTAGGAGTATGCGTCCAACTCTTGGAGACGCTGCGCGTTGGCGTTCGCGGAGCGTGTCGCAGACAAGCCTCTTGCAGAGAAGGCGGTTCGGAAAAAAAAATTGACTTTGACAAATAGTTTTAGCCTTAACGCAAGCGTATTGCTCTATAGGTAAGTTCTTTCTGTGCGATTCCTTAGCATTATTAGAGCGTGGCGAAGGAATTGATGCATATCAGTTAAACTTATACTGGATGCTGCCCATAATATGGCAAAGCCTGTGACCAATTAGGACACTTGCCCTCTTGCCAATCGAGATTAGCTAGTTCCAAAATACTTGTCACCGTCGCTGCTAACCCAGATTGAGCTTGAATCAGCTGATAATCAGTGTTCCAATTCGCTAAGGTTTCTTGCCATGCTTCTGGTGTGAACACTCTATCTGACAAACACACTTTTAGTTTAGAAGCATTTGGCTCAAACTGATAAATAGCAGCAAAAATTTGACCTCGTTGTGCTGGCATTTCCACAGCAAAAGTTTTTAGATTTTGACTTTTATCTGCTTCTGACCAAGCTACAGCAGCCAAAGTTGAAATCGCAAATACAGGAATATCTAACTGTTGCCCTAAAGTGCGAGCAGTGACAACGCCAATTCGAGTTCCTGTAAAGCCGCCAGGGCCTTTTGCAACTGCAATAAATGATAAATCTGCCCAAGTTTGCGGTTTGATAAATTCAATTAAATATTGATGCACTAAACTAGATAAATCACGCCCTAAATTCCAAAGTTGAGAGCGAGTATCGCCTGCAAAATTACTAATTGCTAGACCTAATTCGGGAGTGGTGGTATGCAATGATAAAGCGTATTTTTTGGTTGTGAGGTGTTTTAGTTCCGTTGTCAAAGTTATTTAAAATATCTATTTTTCTAGAGTTAACGTGATTTATTCAAGCATATAACATAGCAGTTCTTAATTGAATCGATTATACTTCTTTTCTTATGTTATGGACAGAATTCTCAGGGTAAACGTTTTGCTGTTTCAACAAAATCAGAACGCGTAGGCTAGCAAGAACCGCAGGCATCGCAAATCTTCACTTACTGTTCACTTTATCTGTGCAATCCTTGCTAGGATGGGGGATTTGGATTACCGCCTTGCTGTCTCAGTAGATAGTCCAAAACTCGGTCAATTCGCTCCAAGGCAGCACCCGTGCTGAGTTGAAACTCCTGAAACTGAGATTTTTGTGACTCAAAGTTTCGGTCAAGCTTTAGCATGAGTGCTTCTAATCGCTCAGTTCGTGCCTTTGTTTCCTCTATCTCACTGCCTGCCTTTGTAAATAGACGTTGCGTGTGAGTGATAAAACTATCAATTTTATCAGAAAGTTGGTCAACCTTTCCCCCTACCTGGTCAACACGTCCTCCTAGTTGATCAAGGTGAGATTGGGTACGGTCTTGTTTTATGGTTAACTCATCAAGCCGCCTGTTTGCTGATTCTGCGTAGCTAGCAGTAGACACTAGCAATCGCTTAACAGTTTCAAGTTCATCTTCTACATGGTCTAGTCGTTGTGTGTTGATCATGCTGTAGTCTTTTGGCTGGCTTTTTTATTTTCTGCGATCGCTTGAGTGACAATAACTTTTGTTAGTTATGGGACGCTTAAAAATTCTCTTGCCGCCCATTGTTCTAAGTACTGCCACTCTTGTTCATTTTCTATCAAGTCGGCACTAATTCACCAGGACGCAACTTCGACCATTTACCAGTTTCCCGCTTAAAGCTCAGACAACCAACAACATCCCATTCCATTTCAATTACATCCTCTTTTGTCCGAATGTTGACATTGATAGAAGGTTCATTCGGATCAAAATTTGGTGTTTCGGTCAAGTGAGGCTGTTGGTGCTGCCCTTCTACGGCATGATAGGTAAAACAGCGGTCTACATAGTGGCAGTTAACGCAAATACACATAATAGAACCAACTCCAGGGGCCTTTATTGTTAATCTAACTTAAACGCAACTTTTATTCATGAGTTGCTGGGTTGATTTTTATTACAATGCATAAATCAGTTCTTTCTACCCTAGCTCCGGAAAATTGGCCTTTTAGCTTAGAATTGCTGCCACAACCCGCTTACATGGTAGGTGGCGCTGTCCGAGATGCTATCCTTGGCAGAACTCGCGAATATCTGGATTTAGATTTTGTTATACCATCTAAGGCGGTAAACGTAGCCAGAGCGATCGCTCGTCATTATAAAGCTGGTTTTGTGTTACTCGATGCAAAACGACAAATTGCCCGTGTGGTTTTTCCCCACGCTACAGCTGATTTTGCCCAACAGGAAGGAAATAGTTTAGAAGTTGATTTGCACAGACGGGATTTTACAGTAAATGCGATCGCCTATAATCCCCATACACAAGAAATTATTGATCCCCTGCAAGGTTATCTAGACTTACAACAGGGCATTTTGCGAATGGTATCACCCACGAACCTAGAAGATGACCCTTTGCGGTTAATGCGAGGTTATCGCCAAGCTGCCCAACTAGGTTTTACTATTGAGCCAGCTACCCAAGCCGCAATTCGTTCTTTGGCATCACATATCAGCAAAGTTGCAACCGAACGAGTTAGGGTAGAAATTGGCTATCTACTCAGCAATTCTCAGGGTACTCCTTGGATTACAAGTGCTTGGGAAGATGGTTTACTTGCCCCTTTTTTCCAAAACGCCACGCGTGAAAGTTTGATCAAACTAGCAGCAGTTGACAATGCAGCTGCCTTACTCAGCCAAAATTGGCAACAATTAGGGGCACAACTGCAAGAATATGTCCGCGATAGTATCAAAACCACTTGGTTAGGTATTGCCAAACTTGCTTGTCTTGTCAACCCAGATCCGGAATTAGCAGAAATAGAGCTTCACGAACTAAGTTATAGTCGTGCCGAAATCCGGGGTGTAACCACTGTCCTGAAACTGTTACCGCAGTTTCAAGTAGTCGATATGTCGTTGCGAGAACAATACTTTTTGTTCCATGACGCAGATATTATGTTTCCCGCTACGGCAGTGCTAGCTGTAACACTTGATAATTTGGTAGAGGCGATGTCTGGTGACAAGCCACTACACACAGCAGTCGCTACAACAGAGGAAACCAAAGCCAGACGTTGCCAAGTCTTGGCACCTTTGATCAACCGCTACTTGAACCCTGATGATCTGGTCGCTCATCCCACTCCACTGGTGAGCGGGAAGGAATTGATTATAGCATTAGATATTCCAGCTTCGCCAATCATCGGCCAACTGTTGACAGAAATTGGCGTAGCACAAGCTGAGGGGAAAGTTTCAACGCCAACAGAGGCGATCGCATTTGCACGTCAGTTACTTGAGGGTTAAAGGTGATCCAACAGAGGCGATGCCTGCGGTTCTTGCTAGCCTACGCAATTTTGGCATTGTTCGGTAAGGCTGGTAAATCTACAACCCCAAGGGCATTAGGTGTCGCCTAATTGCCACAAAATCCCGCTCATTTAGTCAATCCTTGCAAGTATATGTATCACTTATGGTAATATTTGCTTGATATTATGATTGCCTTGCTGCGTTCTTCCCTAAAATTCAGCGCAGATAGACAATCTAATGGATTATACACCAGCCTATTCATTTCATGCCCTAATTAGTTGTCTGAAAATAGCCTTGTACATTTACTTAAGCACTTACCAGGAAAAAAGGCCTCTAAGTATTCCTGATAGGTGGAGTCTTTATGCCTAGCCTTTCTTGAACAGTAGGACTTACGCATCAAGTACGAAATGTAGGGGCAATACCTGCTCATTGGTGTCAACTTAAGCCAAAACCCTTTTCAAACCTCGTTTCCAGCCAGAGGCTGGAAATGCTGTTCATTGCGGCTCTGCCGCGAGTAAGGAAGGCGGAGCCTAAGAGTAGGCATTAAGAGTCTGCGACTCTTGACGAGACAATCTCTAAAAGCTAGTTCTAAACTGGTTTTAACGTTAAGTTGACACCTATGTACCCTGCCTTAAGCCGCAACTCTTGGAGACGCTCCGCGTAGCTTGCTTCTCCGTAGGAGTATGCGTCTAGATGAATTGCTCCTACGGAAAATCAAGGCTTTCACTGCCTTTTTGCGTAAGTCTTGAACAGGATTAACTGCTGATGAATGGATAGCCTTTAATTTTGGTCGTAGAACAGAATCTACATGATTTAGAGCTGCTTAATTCTCATTTAGGAATATTAAATTTTTCATGCATATGTACCAAACAAGTGGTGAGGGCTGTGATATTGGCACAAACTCATCAACCAGATTTAATCCTGCTAAGTATGATGCTATCTAATTTGAGTGCCAACCAAGTCATTGATGACCTCAAACACGACTCAAAAACTGCTACTATCCCAATCATTACAGTAACACCTCTAACAATGACACAAGATGATGACTCCACGATGCTGATTCTAGATGTCTAGTGTGGTATTAGTCGTATTACTAAATACAATAAATCACACAGGAAATTCATAATTAGCAATTAATCACCGCAAATTTAAAGATGACTTTAAAAATGATTGAATAGATATATTTTGTGAGAAAGTTAATACAAACGTATATTCACTGATCTCAAATTCATGGATTCTTTATCTATCAATTCCTTACTTGAAGAGTTGAAAAACCCGGATGCCACAGTCCGCGAAAAAGCAACCAGAGAAATCTGGCGGATTTGGTTTCAGCAAAAGGGAATCTATGGGCTGGAAATAATTGACCGCAGTCAAAAATTACTAGATGCAGGTGAAATTACTGAAGCCGAAACAGCACTAACGGTACTAATAAAAGACCAGCCAGATTTTGCCGAAGCCTGGAATCGCCGTGCTTTCCTCTATTACAGTATTGGTGATTATCAAAAATCTCTGGCAGATTGTCAGATAGTTGTGCAGATAAATCCAATACATTTTGGGGCACTTCACGGGATGGGTTTGTGTTATGCGGCACTAGGAGAATATGGTCAAGCGATCGGAGCTTTTCAACGCGCTTTAGAAATTCAGCCTTATTCGCTAGTGAATCAAAAGTTGATTCTAGAATGTACATTTAGATTCAGCTATAACGGCAGATAAAAGAGAGCATTATACTGTTTTATGAATCCGTCATCACCCTCATCAACAGCAATTCATCGCCTTAGTCGCCGCAATTTTATTCAATACGGTTCTATCTGGATTGGTAGTAGCATGATTGCTGCTTGTACTAACAGCAACCAACCGTCAACTAGCAATTCTCGGTTGGATAAAGTTACCTTTGGTACAAACTGGATAGCACAACTATAACACGGCGGATTTTACCAGGCGATTGCCACGGCTATCTATAAAGACTACTGTTTAGATGTCACTATCAAAATGGGTAGTCCCCAGGTTGCCAATGGTACTCAATTGTTGATGGGGGGTGCGGTATATCTATCTAACTATTAACGAATGTCCACTCTAGTACCTTGATGGGAGCTTCTTGTAGTGCTTGAGTTAGTTCGGTGCTACTCTCAAATTTCACCTGCCAGAGGTCGCAGGCTTCGACGTTGACTGTAAATTTATTGTCTTGGAAGGGCCAGGGTTTGACAACAACCAAGTTATCACTACGCTGCATGATGTCATAGCGCTGACCTTCAGGGCCCTTGCTAATTTCTAAAAACCGCTCATCGTTAGGTAGTTCCTGCTGACAGAGGATGAGAGAAAGGCGATCACACCATTACATAAATGCATAAGCGGTATCAACTTCTTCTTTTTCGATACCCAGTTCTTTACGCCAACGTTGCTGGTTTTGAAGTTGCTCATCTAAAAGTTTGTCTAGTTTTGAAAACTGACCCCGGCTTGGCTCATTTAAACGGCTGATGCGTAGCGTTGACAATCACAAATCAATCTCCTGATTCTCAGTTTTGATTTTGAGTTGAATTAATTTTTGAAGTCAGAAATGTTGAGGGGCGATCGCTCTGACTTTTTCAGTGTAGCTTTTGACTTACACCCATTTTCAAGTGAGTCTAACATAGTCCATTCGTAGGGGCGCACATCTGTGCGCCCCTAGAGTGGGTTGCATCCAAATGAATATCAGCAAATACTGCTCGGCTGAGATCCCAACTTGTTATAGAAGTCGAGAATCTTGCTGTTCACGAATGATTTAGGATTGCGAGAGGTTGGATACAGCTAAATTCTCCCTAAAAAATCTTTGGTGTGGGCAAACAACCCAATAATTGCAAAAAAAGGTGGGCTATTTGCCCACCTGATGATTAAAAGCTTTCAAGAATATGTCAAAATCTTTCAGCCTCCAATCAATTTATAATCTAACTGCAATCAATGGAATTAAGAATGACTTTCTAGGGGATTAGCAACATATTTAAATGTTGGTTCAGAATTCCAAGGCCCACGCTCATCTTTACCATTACCGTCTGTAGATAGGTTGTAGTAGAGAGCAACAGTTTCATCTGGCTTAACATTACCAAAGAATGGATCTGTCAACTTACCCAGTGAATCTAGAGCTTTCATAAACATCTGGGTATGAGAAATTTCTCGTGTTAACAGATGCACTAAAGTCTCTTGGGTTCCTTTGTCAGTTGCCAACTTAATCAATTCTTCGTAAGTCTGACGAGCGCCAGCTTCAGCTGCAAGATTAGCTCTTAAATCACGCACTACATCTCCACCCTCATTCAAATAATTTGCAGTCCAAGCATTACCTTGACTATCTAGAAAATGAGGGCCAACCCCTCGAATCGCAAAAAGAGTACTCTTATAAGCCTCTGTTTGATCCACATTTTTGGTATGACCTTCGATGAGTTTCCCAACCATTTCTAAATGGCCGAATTCCTCGATCGCAATGTCTTGGAGCATATCTTTAATTCCAGCATTTTCAACATGGAATGATTGAACCCAATATTGAAGTGCTGCGCTAAGTTCTCCAGTAGCTCCGCCAAACTGCTCTAAAAGTAATTGAGCAAAACGAGGGTTTGGTTCACTAATGTTAACTGCATGAATAAGCTCTTTCTTGTGAAAAAACATAGATTTACACTTCCCAAAATTATGATGTTACAGAAAGGATCGGCTATTTTATTGTCTCCTAGTATTTTTCCAGCACAGAGCTAATTTGATGTTTGATAGTTTTTCCAACTGGTGAACTAGAAGACTGATAAAATACAATAGTAATCTTAGTGTTGATAAATGCCAATCAGCCATTAGGCATTGCTGCTTCTGATTAATCCCCAGAGATAAATAGCAATAATTGCGCCGAGCACAGCTACTAAAATACCAGGAAGAGTTAAACCAGTGCCAGCCGCAGTAATTTGCAGAGTTCCTGTTCGTAACAAGGTAAACAGAGTTCCACCGACGAAAGCACCAATGATACCCAGAATCATTGTGGAGAGAGCTCCGCCGCCTTGATAACCAGGATGAATAGCTTTAGCAATCGCACCTGCTAAAATTCCTAAAACTACCCAAGCAATAATACTCATAACTGCCTCAACAATCTCTCTTATCTCTAAGTTATCAACTCTAACTCAAAATTCTTTCTACCACATGGGATAAATGCTAAATCCAAAAGTTAGATAAAAAACTTTACATTCCGATTTTGATGAAAATTTGCATTTTTTTATTTCTTAGTATAACTATGTTAAACAAAAGTATTTCTCAATAAGTTAGCAATTCTTGAACACATCAGTCTAGACCTGATTTTCTATAAAAATAGACACTGAAAAATTAATTAACTTATTATATCTATCTTAAGGAAGATGTAAAAATTCTATCTAACTTTTTGGAGATCCGATGCGTCAAAATCTGATTCATAAAAATTCCTAACGGTTTCATTAGCATTCATTATTGATGATTTTTAATTAGAGATAAATAATCAACCAATATTTTGCAAAATTTTTGTTTCAAATATTGATGATTTACTTAAATTGTAATTTTGAGCATCAAAATTAGGTAATAGCTTTGTGATCATTACTAAGAGTTCATTTTAAAATTAAAATTTTGCCAGGAGTTGATTATATTTCACTGCACAGGTGGCTGACAATAATTATTTTAACAATTGCAACATATTAGCTCCCCTCAACCGTTATTTTCAAGGTAGATTCAGGGGATAATATCTATTTTACCAACATTTGCAAAAATGGTATCAAATGGCGCGTGAGAATTTTGTCTCTCGCGTTCTTGTGTGAGTATCAAAGATGACGGCAATATTTCTGACTAGTAATCTACCAATATCTGTAATCTGGATGTGATTTTTTGATAAACTAACCAAACCATCGGCTTCTAGCGGCTGCAACACCTCTAGTTCCTCACAGAAATATTCGTCAAAATTGATCTGATATTTGTTTTCAATATCTTGTTTATGCAACTGAAAGTGAGACATAATACCCATGATCACATCCCGTCTGATGATGTCATTCTGAGTAAGCTTAATACCTTTACTAACAGGTAAAGCGCCTGCTGCAAGTGTCTGATAATAATCCTTTAATTCCTTGTGGTTTTGAGCATAAGCATCTTCTAGCATACTGATAGATGTAGCACCGAAACTAAATAGTTCTGTCTCAGCATGGGTAGTGTAGCCCTGGAAATTGCGTTTGAGAGTGCCATTACGTTGAGCGATCGCTAGTTCGTCATTAGTTTTAGCAAAATGATCCATCCCAATAAATAGATATTGGCTATTCGTCAATTCTTCAATGGTCATTTTCAGAATCTCTAACTTTTCCTCTGCTGGGGGTAGTGCCTCTTGAGGAATATTTTTTTGCGTCGGTTTGAGCCACGGTACATAGGCAAAGTTAAAGACAACAATTCGGTCAGCATCTAACTCAATAGTCTTTTTCAGGGTCTCTCGAAATGTCTCGCGGGTTTGATAGGGTAAACCATAAATTAAGTCTACATTCACACTTTCAAACTTAGCTTCTTTAATCCAACTCATGACATCAAAGAGCATTTCTTCGGGCTGGACACGATTAACAGCTACTTGAACTTGGCGATTAAAATCTTGAATGCCAAAACTAATGCGGTTAAACCCAATCTGTCTCAGAAAGAAAATGTAGTTTTTATCGATATAGCGGGGATTAATCTCAATTGAGATTTCTGCTTGTGGATCAATGTTGAAATAGCGATTGATGTTTTTCCATAAAAATTCTACTTGGTAACGATCCAAGTAATTAGGAGTACCACCTCCCCAGTGGATTTGCAGCACTTTTCTGTTTGGATCGATTAAAGCTGCGGTATTTTTGATGTCTTGAACCAAAGATTCTAGGTAAGGTTTAGCAATATTCTTATTGTTGGAAATTACGGTGTTACAACCACAGAAGTAGCAAGCACTTTGGCAAAAGGGGATGTGGAAATACAAAGAAAGAGGGGTTTTGCGTTGATTCGAGGCTGCGATCGCGGCCTTAAAATCAGTTTCAGTGAATGTTTCACTTAACTCTGTAGCGGGCGGGTAACTGGTGTATCTGGGTGCGCGAGTGTCGTACTTTTGGATCAGATCGAGATCAAACTTGACACTAGGTAATAGAAAAACCATTGAGTTGCTTTCCAATAAATGAGGGTAAGAGGAGTGGTGGAGATGAGGGGGATGAGGGGGAAATAACTAATGCCCAATGACTAATGACTAATGACTAATGACTAAATTAATTAGGCGCAGCTACTTCAGTACTACCTGAATTCTGAGAACCAGTGAGGCTATTAAACAGGACTTGACCGAGTGCTTTGATTAAACTTCCCTCTAACTCCTGAGCCATCTGTAAATTGAATCTAAAGGCATTATTAGCTTCTGCAACAATCCGTTCTGCTGTTATATCATCAATAGATAATGCATTTAATGCCTGATGATACTTATCCTTAAATGCCTTTTTGTCAGGAATTTGCTCAAAATTGTAAAAGGATGTGCCCTCGTAGCCAGAAAGCTTCAGGGCTGATTGAGCAACTTTTTGTAGCATTTGATAGGAGATTCACCTTTATTTACCGATTTCGGTTGATTCAGTCTACTTACTCAAAGCATATAGCAATCCCAAATGAGATGTAAATTTTACTGTTACGGCAATAGTCTGTAACTTGATAGATGCTACAACCAACGTTGTTTTTTAGCATAGACAATACTACTAATCACAATTAATGCCATCACACAGATTACAGCCGGATAAGCCCAAGGTTGATCTAATTCCGGCATATATTTAAAGTTCATACCATAGAAACCAGACATGAAAGTGATTGGTAAGAATATGGTCGAGAGGATAGTCAGGCGATTAATTCGTTCACCGGTTTTGCTAGCAATATTATCGCGTTGAATTTCCATTAATTCTGACATCCAGGCTCTCAGAGCTTGATATTCTTGCCAGAGTTTATCAACGTGATGAACCAATTCTTGATTGAATAGTTCCTTCACTGGTTGGGTGAGCCATTGGAAATCTTCGTGATCCATAATAGCCATAAGTAACTTGATGCTTTGAAAATTACGGCGTCCGGAACGAGTAGATTGCCTCATCGTGGCAATTTTTTGGTACGTTGATTCATTACCGGAATTCTCTAAAACTTCATCTTCTAAATCATCAAGTTTTCTAGAAATATAGTCAAATACAGTATCGTAATTATTCAAAAAATCTTTGAAAATGAGATAAAAAAGATAGTCCATTCCCCATTTTTGAATATCTAGAGTTCGTTTTTGAAGATTATTAGCTAGAATGCTTAAAATTTTTAGTTCAGTGATTTCAAAGGTGATAATAAAATTATTTCCAACCACAATATTGCCACGTGCAGTCTCAAGCTGGTGATTTTTTATTTGAGGAGTTAGAATTTCATAGCTGTCAAATAAACAATCTTCTACGTCTTCATCAATTCCTAGAGGGGAATGGTTGAAAATCATGTCAACACGAGATGGATTGAGTCCAAAGTGCTTGATAATTCTAGCGGTTCCAGTGCGATCGCGGAAGTGAATACAGCGCAACCAAATATTGTGAGAACCATCAATTCTTTTCAGTAGCGTATCGACATCCCTAGTGGTAAATAATTCTACGTTGTCTGGATAAAAAGTGAGGAGAGTTAGCATATAGCAATCCTAATTGAGTCGTCAAAAAACACGGTGACTCATATTGAACAATAATTTATTTGACTACAACTACACATAAAATGTCAAAGTCTACGATTTTTGATGGTAATACCATTTTATACAAACCTTGATACATATAGATTTTGGACATATTGGGCTAATAGTATAAAAGGAATAGTCCTAAAATGGTATTACTATATTGAGTCATAGCTTAATTTTTTTCTATTTTCCCAGATTTAGGGCGAGTAGTCGGCGCTGGTGCTGAATTATTTTGCAGAATTGCAATTTCTCTCTGTGCATCTTGATAACTATCTTGTTCCCCTTGCTGTTGGAATAGTTTTGTAGCTTTTTTGAAATCTGCGATCGCACCCTGTTTATTTTTCTGCTTGGTGCGAATCACACCCCGGTTATAGTAGGCTAAGGCATTGTTAGGATTAATGGCGATCGCTCGTGAATAATCTTGATTTGCAGCTTTTTTATTTCCCATATCGAGATAGGCATTACCACGGTTATTGTAAGCTGCTATATTATTAGGATCTAGTTTTAGCGCTTCAGTGTAATCTTCAATAGCGCCTTTATAATCTCCGAAAGAAAAGCGGTGCATACCTCTGTGAATATAAGCTGCAATAAATTTCGGATCAATCTGTAAAATAGTGTTGTAATCTTCAGTTGCTTCGAGTTTATCTCCCAGATCGCTGTAAACATCACCACGATTAAGATAGGCTTCTATGTATTTGGGATTGATGTTAATTGCGTCCGTATAATCTTTAAGCGCTATATATTTTTGTTTATTAATAGATTGAGTTAAACCCCTTTGATAATAAGCTTTGGCATCACTAGGATTAATCTTAATTACTGTATCAAAATCTTGGATTGCTTCAAGTCTTTGTCTGAGGCGACGGCGGAGAATCCCTCGCTGCAAGTAGGCTTCGGTATATTGAGGCTTGAGAGCGATCGCTTTGCTAAAATCTCCAATTGCACCTTTATTATCCTTCCGTTGAGTACGAGCTAACCCACGACCATAGTAAGCGTATGCATCTTTAGAATTTAACTTAATTGCTTGGGTATAGTCAGCGATCGCTTCTTTGTACTTGCCTAATTCAGAAAAAGCAAATCCTCGGTCAAAATAGGCATTAGCATCTTGAGGATTCAGCAAAATGGCTTGGCTAGAGTCTGCTTGTGCTTGCTCGTAGTCTCCTAATCGATAATAAGCATCGCCTCGCCGATTATAAGCCAAAGCGTTTTGCGGATCTAATTCAATAGCCTGATTGAAATCTTCAACTGCTCCTTCATAGTTTCCGGCGTCATATTTATTTACTCCCTCTTGATATAATTTTTGTTGAGCATCACTTACAGGTTTTGGCGACCTCAATTGCCACGCTCCAACACCAAATGTGATACAGCCAGCTACCCCCGCTAGAATTAGTAATAATTTTTTATCATGCTGTTTTTGCTGATCGCGATCAACATTTGTTATATTTTTCAGGTCGTCTAAAACTTCGGTTGCATACTGGTAGCGCTTACGATAGTCAAAACGCACCATTTTATTAAGAATTTTTGCTAATTTTCTGTTAATTTTTAAATTTTTGTGACGCCAAACTATTTCACCTGTCAGCCGATTTTTATGACCTCGGAAATTAGATATTTCCTTTGCTGGTAAACCTATAAGTGCTGCGATCGCAACTACACCTAAAGCATATATATCACTGTTGTATTTGAGATTGCTGTTCACTTGTTCTATAGGCATATATTCCAGACTGTCAACGGTATTAGTGATGGCTTCATTAAAAGTACGAAAATTAACCAAAACTAACTTTTTATCTGATTCCCGGCGAATAATATTTGCTGGTTTAATATCCCGATGAATCACGCCATACCTATGTACAATCACCAAAATTTCTAAGATTTCTGATAAAAGAGTAATAACTTGGTCTTCTCTCAGAGGTTGTCCCTGGATAATTTCGTCAGTTAAAGGATTGCCGGGGATGAATTCTTGAACTGTATAGAATTTTTCATTTTCTTCAAAATAAGCAATTAGCTTTTGAATTTTATCGTGTTCCTGTCCTAGTGTTTCTAAAGTTGCTGCTTGACTAGCAAACAAGCGACGTAAGATTGTTAAAGTTTGAGGATTGCTACTAGGAGGACATAACTGCTTTATTAGAAATTGGCTGGCACGAAGATTAACATCTTCAACTAGATAGGTTTTCCCGTTTTCCCCATCATTGAGAAGTTTTAGTATTCGATAACGTCCATCTAGGAAATGACTATTCATCAATATAAATATAGTCTTATAAATTGTTCGATTATAGCTTACGTGTTATTAATGTTAAAAATTAAAATCAGATAAATGCGTAGACTGTTACGGCGTGTCTCTACAATCTGCTTACCAGAACAACGTGAGTTCGACGAACCTATCCCACCTAGCCTCCCTCTCCTACAAGGAGAGGAGTCATACCAAATCTATCGAACTCACGTTAACAATACAGGTCGATGTTATGCCATTGTAAGTCGATTTTATGCCATTGCAGGTCAATGTTATGCCATTGCAGGTCAATGTTATGCCATTGCAAGTCGATACATTAACAATGCGGCCGATGCATTAACATTGTAGGTCGATGCATTAACATTGTAGGTCGATGCATTAGCAATGCAAGCAGAAAATAGTCTCCGTATCCACAGCCAAGAGGGCATTAGAGTCAGGTTTTACGCTGGCACGACAAATTTCTCACTACCAGCCAGTTCAAAGGCTGCATGAATGGCTTGCAAAGCTTTAACACCTTGCTCTTGCGCCACAACACAACTAATTTTTATTTCTGAAGTGGCAATCATTTGAATATTGATTTGTTGTTGGGCTAGCGCTTCAAACATTTTAGCGGCAACACCTGGTTGTCCTACCATACCTGCACCGACAATACTCACCTTAGCGATCGCACTATCTAAAACAACTTCACCCCATCCTAATTCTGCCGCTACTTGAGTGAGCATTTCTCTTGCATTTTCCCCATCCAGCCGCGAGACTGTAAAGGCAATATCTCGCCTGGGAACAGCATTAATAACTCGACAGCGCTGAGATTGGATAATCATATCAACGCTGATATTATGTTGCGCTAATAGTCCAAACAGCTTCGCCGCCATCCCTGGACGATCTGGCAACTGGCGAATAGCAAGACGCGCTTGGTTCAAGTCTAAAGCAACGCCGCGAACGGGAGGAGTGGGGGAGGAGTGAGGAGTTAGGAGTGAGGAGTTAGGAGTTAGGAGTTCTCCCTTGCTCTTTGCTTCGATCTCAAAGGCGGTGCGGAGTGCGGTGACGGCGCGATCGCATTCGGCTGCATTTACTACGCAACTTACTTTGACTTCGCTGGTGGAAATCATTTGAATGTTCACGCCTGCTTCTGCTAAGGTGGCGAACATCTTCGCAGCTACACCAGGACGGCCAATCATTCCCGCGCCTGCGATGCTGACTTTGGCAATGTTATGTTCTACCATTACCTCGGCTTCGTCAAATTTGGGGTTAGATTGACTCCTCAGTGCCGGGGCGATCGCTGCTGTTACTGCTTCTGCCCGTTTTAATATTGGTGTGGTGACCGTAAAGGCGATGTCATTACTGTTACCTTCATGAATTGACTGAATAATCAAATCTACGTCTACTTTTTGCCGAGAAATTTCGCCAAATAACCTTGCTGCTACGCCTGGTTTGTCAGGTACGCGCAATAAAGCGACCTTTGCTTGGTCAGTGTCAAATTCTACATGATCCACCGGACGAGCAATTTCTAGATTGATCAGCGATCGCCCTTGGGGTTTGGGTGATATTACCCAAGTACCGGGGTCATCCGTCCAGCTAGACCTAACTACAAGGGGAACACCATAATTACGAGCAATTTCCACAGCGCGGGGATGTAGCACTTTTGCGCCCAAGCTAGCTAGTTCCAACATTTCATTGCAGGTGATGGCATCCATCAACTGGGCTTCGGCAACTAAGCGGGGATCTGTAGTTAAAATCCCTGGAACATCTGTATAAATTTCACAAAAATTTGCTCGTAATGCAGCTGCGATCGCCACCGCCGAAGTGTCGGAACCACCACGACCCAAAGTCGTAATTTCCATCTCTCCAGCGCTGGAAGTACCTTGGAAGCCAGCTACTACAACTACTTTACCTTCATTTATATAACGATTTAGGCGAGTAGTTTCAATATGCAAAATCCGAGCGCGGCTGTGTTCTGCTTCTGTAACAATTCCTACCTGAGCGCCAGTCATTGAGATTGCAGGTTGTCCGAGTTCCTGTAATGCCATACTGAGTAAGGCGATCGTTACTTGTTCGCCAGTAGAAAGCAGCATATCCATTTCCCGGCGGTTAGGATTTGGAGAAATTTCAGTAGCTAGTTTGACGAGTCCATCGGTGGTTTTGCCCATTGCGGAAACCACTACTACCAGAGAGTTTCCAGCTTTAACAGTTTTATAAACGCGTTGTGCAACAGCTTGAATCCGTTCGACTGAACCGACAGATGTACCACCGTATTTCTGAACTATGAGCGCCATAACTTTTTATTTAATCAATTGTGCCTGCTTTCTTCAACGCTTCCGCCTGGTAAGGAAGCCTTCAAGCCTTATCAGTTATATAGTTTACTAAATATCGCGACGAATGCCCCATTGATTATTCAAAAACTACATCTTCGTAGAGTGTTACCATTGTTTCCTCAAAATCCACGCTGTTGAGTCGAAATGATTGATGTTCTGCTGTGTAAGATTGTAAAACCCACAACCCTTGCTCATTGCGTCGAAAACACTCAACTCGTTGACGCTTTGTATTAATTAAAACATATTCTTGCAGACTTTCCAGGGTTTGATAATCAGCGAATTTGTCGCCCCGGTCAAAGGCTTCAGTAGAATTAGATAAAACTTCGACAATTAAACAGGGAAATCTTTTATAACCTGGCGTTTCTTGATCTCGTTGGTCGCAAGTAACCATTACATCGGGATAATAAAAGCGATTCAGAGATTCAATTCGGGCTTTCATGTCAGCAATGTAAACACGACAACCAGAGCCGCGCACATGATTACGGAGGAGAGCGAACAGGTTTCCAGCAATGGTAACGTGTGGATCAAGCGCTCCAGCCATTGCGGAGATGTAGCCGTCTATATATTCATGCTTGATATTGCTCTGTTCCTCCATTTGGAGGTACTCTTGGGCGGTGAGGTAGTTTTGTTGGGGCGAGGCTATCATGGTTGAAACTTCAAGGTTTGAGTAATGCTGAGTTCGTCAACAGAGCAGTTAAAAATTAGGTAATAAACCCGCTTGTTTGCAAATCTCATTAGCAGTAATACGATCTATGGTACGATGCCGTTTTACAGGAAGAGTTTTTATATCATTAGTATAAATAGAATGATTTCCTCCTTCTCTTAATAAATAAAAGCCATTTACTTATAAGTATTTAATTATTTCTTTTCGTTTTACTGATACACTCAAACCTCTATAGGAATCTGTTCCAGCAAAAAATCACCTGTGGGAATTTCTTTATTTTGTTGACGATAGGCAAGAATCATTTCTTTTGTTGCGTCTTGCAACATAGCCCTGCATTCTTCTATGGTTTATCCTTCTGTGATGACTTTTTGCCATTCAATGAGTTGTCCCATATATCCGCTATTAGTTTTTGTATATTTTGCAGTGTATGTAACTAACATTGCTGTGTTTGTGAAGATAATTATATGATTGATGGTAGCTGATTTTTCGTTGTAGGGGCGTAGGTGTAGCCTGCCCTTAGACATTGCTCTCCATTATTCACAACCACATAACAGCGTAGGCGTAGCCCGTCGTAGACATCGCCTGTAGATTTACACTCTAAAATAGAGCGATCGCTTGTCGATTTACACTCTAAAGTAGAGCGATCGCCTTTACAACACCATCATTCCACCTCAGAACACGAAACTCCGAGTTCGGAACTCGAAACTACTAGTTCGGAACACAAAACTCCGAGTTCGGAACACAAAACTCCGAGTTCAGAACAAGAAACTCCGAGTTCAAAACACGAAACTCCGAGTTCGGAACACAAAACTCCGAGTTCAGAACAAGAAACTCCGAGTTCAGAATATGAAAGGCCGACTTCAGAACATGAAACTCCGAGTTCAGAACACGAAAGACCGAGTTTAGGCGATCGCTCCTTTAAGTTTTATCATGGTATTCTTTGCACAAAACCTGTAAATTCGTAGCTCCATGTAGTCTATTCTTGATTTGGGGGAAAGCTATCGCGCAAATATGCTAAATTTTCACGCGCAGTAACAGTATTAGGGTGATTTGCGCCTAACCCTAGCTCACAAATATCTAAAGCTTGGATGTAAAGGGGTTCTGCTTCGCTGTATCTGCCTTGAGAGTTGTAGAGTGCTGCTAGGTTGTTGAGGCTAGTGGCGACATCTGGATGTTCTTTATCCAGCAGCTTGCGCCTGAGTGCTAAAGCTTGGATGTAAAGGGGTTCGGCTTCGCTGTATCTGCCTTGCAAGAAGTAGAGAGAAGCTAGGTTGTTGAGGCTAGTGGCGACATCTGGATGTTCTTTATCCAGCAGCTTGCGCGTGAGTGCTAAAGCTTGGATGTAAAGGGGTTCGGCTTTGCTGTATCTGCCTTGGGAGTAGTAGAGATAAGCTAGGTTGTTGAGGCTAGTGGCGACAGATGGATGTTCTTCACCCAGCAGCTTGCGCCTGAGTGCTAAAGCTTGGATGTAAAGGGGTTCGGCTTCGCTGTATCTGCCTTGGGATTCGTAGAGTCCTGCTAGGTTGTTGAGGCTAGTAGCGACATCTGGATGTTCTTCACTCAGCAGCTTGCGCCAGAGTGCTAAAGCTTGGATGTAAAGGGGTTCGGCTTCGCTGTATCTGCCTTGGGATTTGTAGAGTGCTGCTAGGTTGTTGAGGCTAGTAACGACAGATGGATGTTCTTCTGCCAGCAGCTTGCGCGTGAGTGCTAAAGCTTGGATCTAAAGGGGTTCGGCTTCGCTGTATCTGCCTTGCAAGAAGTAGAGAGAAGCTAGGTTGTTGAGGCTAAGTGCGATAGATGGATGTTCTTCTGCCAGCAGCTTGCGGTAGAGTGCTAAAGCTTGAATTAAAAGGGGTTCGGCTTCGCTGTATCTGCCTTGGGATTCGTAGAGTAACGCTAGGTTGTTGAGGCTAGTGGCGACATCTGGATGTTCTTCACCCAAACGTTTTTTGGTAACTTCTAAAGACTGCTTATACCAAGGTAAAGCCTGATCATATAACCCCTGATCATTGTAGAATCCAGCATTAGCGATGAATGGCCAAATTAAATCTTCATCACTGATGTGTTGAATCAGATTATGCGCTATTTCAGCAATGTGAGGTATGGCAGGGGAAACGGTAGTGATTTTCTCAACGGTGAGGTCATCAGGAATTTCTTTGGCGACAACTACCATTACTCGACAAAGCGATCGCTTAAATTCCTCTGCCTGTTCTAAAGCTGTAAGCTTATATTGGAAAAACTCCCTTAGCAGTGGATGTAGTTGATAAATTCCCTTACCTTTGCGCTGAAGTAAATGCAAATTCAACAACTTATCATCTTTAATTTGCTCTATTTCTTCCTCGTCTTCCTCTGGTAAACACTGTTCCACCAACTTCCAGGGTATGGGTGCGGCGGCAAATAAACTCAATAAACAACCCAATTGTTTATCGTCGTCCTCTAATTCTTGCCAACTCAACTCAAAGGCTGCTAACACACCTCGTTGTGCTGTCATGTCGGCTTCCGACTTAGATTTAGAGAGGGAACGCTCATCTAACCGCTTGTTCTCCAACCGCCGCAACATCTCAGCTAGAGATAAATCCTCTTTCCGCGCCAGATAGCGCCCCACTAATTCCACACCCAAAGGTAAATATCCCAGCCATTCACACAACTGATTTGCTAAAGCTAATTCTCGCTCAATTCGCTCTGGTGTTTCTTTGAGCAAAGACCTTAATAACTCCAGCGCCGCGTCTGGTTGCAGCACATCCAAAGATAACTGTGCGATGCGTCCCAACTTCTGGCGCGTAGTCATTAGCACTTTAAACCGAGAAGATGACGACGGTAGATAAGGCTTTACTTGCTCGTAGTCGCTGACATCATCCAACACTAGCAGCACCTCACCCTCACGCCAACGTTGCCAACAGTATTGCACTTGGGCGAGTATATCAAAATCTTCTCGCGGGTTTAAATCAAGCTGCGTTCTGGCAAACTGCACAACTTGAATGCCCACATCCCCAGTTTTTGCCAGCAACCAGCAAAGCCCACCGTTGTATGTTTCGCGTTGCTGGATGGCATATTGCAACGCCAATTCTGTTTTACCAACTCCACCCATGCCAGCGATCGCAGCAATGGCTACTTGTTTATTATCCTGCAAAAGTTGGTGGAGGTTTTGCAATTCTTTCTCACGCCCGACAAACTCCAGTACCCCACTCAGGGGCAAATTTTGCGGTATTCCAGTAGGAGGATTTAACTTTGCCCGTTCCCCTTCAGGCGACTGTAGTCAGAAGTTTAAGGTGTTACCAGAAATGGTATTAGTTCCACCTTTAATATTTATCCCCTGCCAATTTTCAATAATAGTGTTCGTAAGTTGAGGTTGTGCCTCATTGGCTACAGCTTCCACAGCTTGAGCAATTTCAGGATCTTTCTTCGCAGCTTCCTCTACTTGCTGCCCAATAAGATAAGCTTGACCATAATCTAAAGGTTGTGTTTTAGCCTGTTCGATAACCTTCGCCGTGCTAGGTTCCTTGCGTTTCAACAAAACTAACAACTTTTCGCCTTCGTCCCAAGCCTTTCCGCCGATGATTTCACCAGTTTTTTCAAAAGCCTTGGTGATGACCAAGGTTGCGATCGCAGCTGCTGTCAGTGATACTGGCTCCATAAGTTTGCCAAAATACACGAGATTTTACTTATGGTTCTCAGTCTACAGTCTCTAAATAGTTAATGGAGAGCAAATAGCAGAAAAAATTATCAAGAATACAGCCAGCCAGGGCGAAGGTCATTGCCTGCGCGGACTAAGGTTTGAAACCTACGGAGGTGGGTAAAGCCTCGGTATAGTTGAGGTTTATAATCGCTCTTTTAAGATTATTCATTTTTTTGATTTCCTGATTTAAATCTAATTTCATAAAGTCCTAACAAACCCGCTGCTAATAGCAAAGGTAAGAAATAGTAGACTCCCCGATAAGCCAGCACTGAACTCAAAATTGCTGCACCAGAAACTTTTGAGGAGAGAATTAGCAAAATTATAGTTTCAAATACTCCCAAACCACCCGGAACATTACTAACCACACCTGCAAACATCGCTAGTAAATAAATTCCTAAAAAGTCTAGATAAGACAAAGGTGTATTACTAGGAAGTAAAGCATAAAGAACTGCTGCCGCAAGAATCCAGTCAAAACTAGAAATGGCGATTTGAGCTAGGGATATTTTCAAAGAAGGAAATCGAAACTCTTGTCCCCGAATTATTAATGGTTGTTTAATAACAATACTGCCTAACAAATAAACAGCGACCAATAGCAGAAAAATCACGCCGATGGGACGCACCGTGGCAAAAGGTAAATGTAGTTGAGTGGGAATTTGGAGGGGGTTGATGATAAACAACAAACCTGCAACGGCAAACATCCCCAACCAAAAAGTAAAATTTGCGAAAGCAATTACTTGAGCGATCGCTAATTTCGATACTCCCCAACTTGAGTAAAATCGATAACGGATAGCACTGCCAGTCAGCAAAGCAAAACCTATGGTATTACTAAATGCAGAGCTAATAAAGTTAGTGAAAGCAATCTTGTTCCAAGCCAGAGAACGATTAATGTAGCTAAAACCTAAGATATCGTACCCGATCATCACCAGATAGCCCAAGGCTGTCAGCCAAATTGCCCAGCTTAAGCGACTTTTGGGAATAGCAGCTAGAGAATTGAGGATATCACGATAATTATACTCACGCAATTCGTTAGCGATCGCCCACAGGGAAAGCACTAGCAGCAACAAGCCAAACAGCGTGCTGAATTTGAGTTGCAACTTTTTAACCATTTTAAAAGTCCTGAGTGCTAAGTAAAGAAACTTATCCTAACTGTTGACTTTTAACTTCCTAGCAGTCGCAAAGTTTCCATCAAGTTGACACAGCATTGACATATCATTTGCATAAGCTTTTTAAGACAAACACCAGCTACCAGAGTTGTTTTTCTAGTGACAACTAATAAATGATAAATGAATTACAAACAATCTAAAATTCTCTTGCTAGTTTCAGTATTAACTCTACTTGGCTGTAATTCCTGTCAAGGTGTAACAGCTAAACTACCACAACAGCAGGATTTACAAACAACGCCTTCCCTTTTTCCAACCCAACCCAATACTAACGATTTAGCTACTCCTCTAACTTACAAGATTGAAACCTACGATAGTCAGGTAATGGGTGCAAGTCGCACTTACGGTGTTTCTTTACCTCCTGGCTATAAGCAAAACCTAAAACAAAGCTATCCTGTAATCTTTCTCCTCCACGGTGGACATGGTTATCCCACTGATTGGTTTATTCAGAGCAAGGGACAAGCTCTCAAGACTATAGAACAACTTTATACGATAGGTAAGTTGCCACCCAGCATCATTATCACACCAGATGGCTACGACAAACGTGGCTCTAGTGCCTACCGAGATCCCGCATATATCGATGGCCCTAACGGTAAAATCTCCACAGCCGTGGGGGATGAGTTAGTAAAAGTTGTGCAAAGTCGTTATCGTACACTAACCAATCCAGATTTTTGGGCAATAGGTGGTTTATCTTCTGGTGGTTGGGGTGCAGTTAATGTGGGATTACACAACCTGGATCATTTCTCGATCTTATTTAGTCATAGTGGTTATTTTCAGGATAAAAGCGGCCCGATAAATAGCCCAATATCTTATATCAAAAGCATACCTACACCAGATCAAAAAAGGTTGCGAATCTACCTAGATTCTGGTAGATCAGATATTGAAGAAATCCACGAAGCCGAACGATTTACTAAAGTCCTAAACAATCTCAAAATTTATAATTCGTTTCGTCAATTTCCTGGCAGGCACACTTGGCAATACTGGAGGGAACATTTAGCCGATTCATTGACATTTGTAGGTGAGCAATTTCGACTTGCTAAAATAGCACATAGGGCTGATTTTTTAGGTTTTAATCAGCATAAAAATACTCAAAATCATTAGCAATTACCAGTGCAATACTGCTCGGTTAAGCCTAAAAAATAACTCCAATGTAGGTTGGGTTGAGGAACGTAGCAAGATCCCGAAGGGTAACCCAACATTTTCATGGCTTTGGGGGGAACCGGAATCAAAGTCCCCTTTTTTAAGGGTAATTTAGGAGGATCTAGAACGTTTTGATCCTGACAATAGGACTTTTAAAACATCCTCTTATAATGGAGGTAATTTTTTTAACACTCAAATAAAATGAAGATTTCTAAATTTTTAATTAGTTTAATAGGAGCGATCGCACTCCTGACTACGGCTGGTTATTATTATGTATTCATCTTAGGTGCGCCCCAACTAGACCCACCCCAAAAACACGCAAATACTGGGCTAAAGTTTCAATTGGCAACCTTCAACTCCCAAGCGATGGGTGCAGTCCGCAACTACGGTGTGATTTTGCCCCCTGGCTATAACAAAAATCAGCAAAAGCGCTACCCCGTGATCTTCTTGCTACACGGTGGTCATGATGATGCCCGTGCTTACGCTGATAAATATGCAGTCCTAGACATACTGCATGAACTTTATCAAAGTGGAAAATTACCGCCATCGATTGTGATTACACCTGATGGTAATGATAATCGAGGTTCCAATCCTTTGTATGATCCTGATTATTTTGATGGGTCAAATGGCAAAGTGGGGACTTTGATTGGAGCAGAATTAGTACAAGTTGTCAAGTCCCGCTACCGCACTTTAGAAAAACCCCAGTTTTGGGCACTGGGAGGTCTGTCTTCTGGGGGATGGGGAGCTTTTAATATCGGGTTACGCAATCTCAACAACTTCCACATTCTGTTTAGCCATAGCGGTTACTTTACCGATAATAGCGGTTCACAAAATAGTCCCCAACAAATCGTGCAAGAGCTACCAGTTCAAGATAGAAAGCAATTACGTGTTTACCTGGATGCGGGTCTGAACGATACTAATTTGCTGGCTTCTACCAAAGCCTTCAACGAAACCTTAAATAAATTAGGCATTGCTCATGTATTCTATGCATTTCCTGGAGGTCATGGTTTATCGGGTGCAAATGTAGGCTGGAACTACTTCCACAAGCATCTTAAAGATTCGCTCTCATATGTAGGTGAACAGTTTAAAAAAGTTAAGAGTTAGAAGTTAAAATTTTAAAACTCAGGTTCTAGCGCTCCTCTTGTGCTACGGTATTAAGATTAAGCTGTTATGGAAAAAATTCCAAATATAGGACTATGATTTGATTGCGTGAAAAAACTCCGTACAACTCGAAAAGCCTGATTCCCTACTCCCCACTCCCCGGCTACCTAGATAATTTCAGAAATCAAATATGATTCCTATATTAAAATTCAATCAGTATAAGTAACACAGTCGATAAAACTGGTTTATTTATTATTTTAGTCCATAAAGAGAGTGTAGAGCCAAAACTCCTAACTTATAACTTATAACTTATAACTCCTAATTAAGACTTTTAGACTAATGACCAATAATTTAAAAACTCAGATTGGACTTTGGAGTGCAGCTTTCCTTACAGGTTTAGTCGGAGTAGTAAATTTGTTATCAGCAGTGACACCTAACCTATATGGGCGAAATCACTGGTTGAAAGAATTCTTACCATTTGATATCCGGGCTGGTGGTCATATATTTGCAGCCCTTACTGGATTTGTTTTACTAGCACTTGCTACTAATTTATTACGTCGAAAAAGAATAGCCTGGTTACTTACCATTGGTTTACTAGTGATTTCCATTTTCAGCCACTTGCTGAAGGGATTGGACTATGAAGAAAGTCTACTCTCTGGAGTTTTGCTGGTACAATTAATCTTGATGCGCCATCTTTTCACGGCGCAATCAGATCGTCCTTCCATTGCACGGGGAGTTCGAGCGCTGATAGGCGCTTTATTATTTACCCTGGCATACGGAACTATTGGATTTTACTTGTTAGACGGCAAGTTTTCAGAGAATTTTAATTGGCGTGAAGCGATAGTTCAGACTTTAGCAATGTTCTTCACCGAGGATAATTGGGGATTGCAACCAAAGGGCCGATTTGGAGAATTTTTTGCTAATTCCATCTATATTATTGCCGCAGTTACTATTACATATGCAATATTAATGCTGTTGCAACCTGTGTTTTGGCGGAATCTAGCAACTCCAAAGGAACGGCAAAAGGCAAAAGAAATTGTCGAGCAATACGGCCGTTCTTCTTTAGCAGCGTTAACCCTATTAAATGATAAAAGTTATTATTTCAGTCCTTCGGGTAATAGTGTAATTGCTTATGTTCCCAAAGGACGGGGTGCGATCGCTCTAGGAGATCCCATAGGCCCGATTGAAGACCGCAAAGAGACAATTATTGCTTTCCAGCAGTTTTGCCAGCGTAACGATTGGTATCCTGGCTTTTACCAAACTTTGCCCGATGATGTTCAGCTTTACAAGTCATTGGGGTTTAAAGTACTCAAGATTGGCGAAGAAGCGATCGTTGACTTAAAAAGTTTTACATTACAAGGTAAAGCCGGTAAAAACTTTAGACCATCAATCAGCCGTTTAACTAAGCTAGGATATCAAATCGACTTTTACCAAGCACCCATCACCGATGCTTTGTTGCACCGACTCAAACCTGTGAGTGATGAATGGCTAAAAATGGTACACGGTTCGGAAAAACACTTTTCTTTGGGTTGGTTTGACGAAGCTTACCTGCGAGAGTGCGAAATTGCTGTAATGCATAATCCCGAAGGTCAGATCAGCGCCTTTGCCAACATTGTCCGGGAGTACCAACTCAACGAAGCGACTATTGACATGATGCGACACCGCCCGTCCATCGAAAATGGCACAATGGACTTTCTATTTATTTCCCTACTCCAACATTTTAAAGAGTGTGGCTATGACAGCTTTAATTTCGGTCTTTCTGCCTTTGCGGGAGTTGGAGACAACCCAGAATCACGCCGCTTAGAGAAAGTATTGCACTATCTTTACGAGCATTTGAATCGCTTCTACAATTTCAAAGGACTCCACGCTTACAAAGACAAGTTCCGCCCCGGTTGGGAACCACGTTATTTGGTTTATCCCAGTTTAGCCGCCTTACCCGATGTAGTTGTGGCATTGATTCGTGCAGATTCAGGCGATCGCCTCTTTGATTATTTCAAACCCGGAGCCTAAATGTAGACTCAAAAAATTCGGAATGATTTTGACCGAATTGCTTTGCATGAGCAAGAAGGTTGGAATCACAACAGTCACTATCACAATGAATCATTAGAAACTTATCTCAGTTGGGGATTCAGACCCCAACTGAGGTAAAACATAAGAGTCTTCTGCCTCCTGCCTTTTTCAACGCTACAATTAGACAAAAAATTAACGGCAGCGATGCGATTTTGTTAGATCAGACGTTAATTCTCAGTTACATAGCCAGATTCTCAATAAATCTAGCTATTTTACTGCGATGCCTGTAGCGGACTATGCCTACGCACTATTAAACCGCTGATTTATACCCCCAATTTTTAGCACCTAAGAAAAAATCTCACTGCTCCGGAAATTAATTTGCCTTAAGATTAGTAGTTCTCTATTCTCTGGTAGCGTCCAGGTTGATTTCTGCCACTAATTGTTTGTAGCTCGATAATCTCTTTACCACCTCGAATAACAACACCGAACTGGCTATAAGGTGTAGAGGTTCCATCCTCAAAAGTTTGAGTACCCTTAAGTTCAAAACTACAATCCGTCGCAACTTTGTAAGTGGCAGTAATTGTGTAGGCTTTGATAACTCCATCAATACTGCTAATGCCTTTGCCTTGATGGTTGCCATTGCCATCAAATTTAGCTGTTCTGACTGCCGTGTAATCTACAGTTCCGTTTTTAGTTTTTCGAGAACCTATATCCTGCAATCCATAGGCACCTTTTATAGTTGCGTTATTACAACTATTGCTGACGTTATCAGCCATAACCGGACGAACACAAAGAGTGCTTTGAAGTAAACCTACTACTGATACAGTGATTAATGCTTTAAGCGCAAGATTTTGACAAACTTTCATGATAGATATCCTGTGTAATAAAAGGTTAGCAAAGAACTGGTAGGGTTAGAATTGAAACACAAAAAATTTGGGTCAAATACAAGATTTTTTGACCTAATTAAGATGCGTTTATCCTGTGGATAAAAAGGGTTTTATTTCCTTTAGCCAGGGTGATGAAAGAGCGTTAAGCAGCTTTAAGTTTCACCACTTGGTAGCTAGCTGAATTGAAAAACTCAACCTGGAAGCGGTTTTGAAAATTACCAAAGCTACCGACTATATATGTCGAAGTTAAAACTTTGATATTTAATTGCAATTTAGCTCAAAACTGACTTTTAAATAATATACATAAATCAGAAATTCCTTTAATAAAGTTTTGATGAAGAATGTCAGGAGACCAAAAACTCTTACGCTCATTTTGGGAAAAAGACAAACAACCAGACTTTTGTCTAATTGGTGTGAGATCAATGAGCCTGTCATTTGCTGTCATTTAACTTTTTATTTGCCTTTAGTTAGTTATGAAACGTGTCTGAGTTAATAAAAAATCAGTTGTATATCACTTGGCAAAGTTAATTTTATTACCTGATATGGCAATAGATTTACTAATAATCTTTAAGAAAATGACGCAGAAATCAACTTCAATGAGACAATCTGACCTAATCTTCTCAACCCAAAGGAAGACATGAACGATCGCACAAAGGCTCTCCAGGCTCTCGCGGCTGAACGTTGGCGGGTATCCCTGATTCTCAGTGGAGCCATGATTTTTATTTACTTTGCCTTTATCCTATTAATCGCCTTCAATAAGCCCCTGCTGGGGTCATTAGTAGTTCCTGGTCTCAGCCTGGGAATTTTACTGGGGGCGCTGGTAATTGTCTCAGCATGGGTATTAATTTTTATCTACGTGCGTTGGGCAAATAGCAGTTACGACGACCAAATCGCCAGGCTGACACGCAAGTGAATTAGCTATTAGTAATTTCTAGTCCCAAATCCAAAATACTAAACCAAAAAAGCATGAATAGTGTGTGGTTCGATCTGCCACTAGCGGCGGATATTACCAGTCTTGGTAAGTTTAACCCGTTAGCGATCGCTTTCTTCTTTCTGTTTGTTGCAAGTTCTTTAGGCATTACCTATTGGGCGGCAAAACTTACCAAAAATACGGCACAGTTCTATACAGCTGGCGGTAAGATCAGCGGTTTCCAAAATGGGCTGGCCTTAGCAGGAGACTTCATGAGTGCAGCTAGCTTTTTAGGTATCGCTGGGCTGGTGGCACTCAACGGCTTTGACGGCTTAATTTATTCTATCGGCTTTTTGGTGGGCTGGCCGATTGTCATGTTCCTAATTGCAGAACCACTACGTAACTTAGGTAAATACACCTTTGCTGATGTAGTGGCTTATCGCTTGCAGCAAAAACCTGTACGAATTGCATCTGCGATCGGAACGCTGGTAGTGATTAGTTTTTACTTAATTGCCCAGATGGTAGGTGCTGGTGAGCTAATCAAACTATTGTTTGGCTTTGATTATGAATTAGCTGTGGTCATCGTCGGTTGCGTGATGATGGCTTACGTGATTTTTGGCGGGATGATTGCCACCACTTGGGTACAAATTATCAAAGCAATTCTATTGCTCGGCGGAACTGTCTTACTAGCTATCTTGGTACTGGCACGATTCGGCTTGAATCCGATCGCTCTTTTCGCCGCTGCATCTGAGAAATATGCAGGTGTGTTAGCTCCGGGCAAACTGGTTTCTAACCCCTTGGATGCTATCTCCTTGGGGATGTCGTTGATGTTCGGCACTGCTGGACTACCCCACATCCTAATGCGTTTCTACACAGTACCCGACGCCAAAGCAGCGCGGCTCTCTGTTACTTATGCCACAGCTATTATTGGCGTTTTTTATCTCCTTACTTTTATCCTGGGCTTTGGAGCGATGGTGTTAGTAGGTAAAGATGCCATTGAGAAAATTGGTACTGGTGGTAACATGGCTGCGCCGATGTTGGCAGAATTTCTCGGTGGTGATGCTTTCTTAGGCTTTATTGCTGCTGTTTCTTTTGCAACTATTTTGGCAGTTGTCGCTGGGTTGACACTCTCAGGTGCAGCTGCACTGTCTCATGATTTGTGGGTGAACGTGGTGCGATCAGGTCATGCTGACGAGTCAGAACAGCTGAAGGTGGCTCGCGGTGCAACAATGGTTTTTGGGTTAGTGGCGATACTCTTGGGTATTTTGTTTAAAGGGCAAAATGTGGCTTATATGGTAGGTTTAGCATTTGCGATCGCTGCTAGTGCAAACTTCCCAGCGTTGCTCTTATCAATGCTTTGGCGACGCTTCACTACCAACGGTGCGGTTGCAAGTATGTTAGTAGGTACTATCTCCTCTTTAGTGCTGATTTATTTGTCACCTACTATTCAAGTAACAATTCTCAAGCACGCTTCTGCACCCTTTCCACTGAAAAATCCTGGATTAATCAGTATCCCCCTGGCGTTTATTGTGGCGATTGTCGTTTCATTATTGAGTACTGAACAGCAGGCACTAGAAAAATTTGCGGAAGTTGAGGATCGCATCCACATTGGTTCTGGGATGTGATTTTGTGAACGCACAAACAAGTGTAAACTTAAGCCCCAGCGAATGGAATTCGCGCGCCAGTTGCTCATGGGGAGCCACACCTCCGTGGGCTAAGAGAAAATTAAGGTTTTTTAACCCACGGAGGTGGGTAAAGCCTCGTCTAGACGTGGTTTCTAACCGCCCTTTTGCCTACCGTCCAAGTTCTTTGATGTTATTCGTCACTTGTTGATATAAGTCGTTGTTACCTTGACTTTGAAAAATGCTTGCTGCTTGTTCCAAGTCCTTAAGCGCTCCCTCTTTGTCTCCATTGGTAGCGCGGGCATTTCCCCGGTTATTGTAAGCTGGGGCAAAGTTAGGATTGAGGCGAATGGCTTGATTGTAATCTGCGAGCGCCCCCTGTGGATCTCCATTGGCAGCACGGGCATTTCCCCGGTTATTATAAGCGATCGCATATTTGGGGTTGAGGAAAATCGCTTGGTCAAGATCATCTAGTGCCCCTTTTTTGTCTCCATTGGTGGCGCGTGCGTTCCCCCGGTTATTGTAGGCTTCAGCATAGTTGGGATTCAGGCGAATCGCTTCACTGTAATCTTTAACTGCTTCTGTGTTATTTCCTAGTGAGGCGCGAGCATTCCCCAGGTTATTGTAGGCTTCGGCGTCGTTGGGATTGATCCGCAGCGCTTGATTGTAATCTGCGATCGCTTTTTCCTTGTCTCCCAAATCAAAGTAGGCTAATCCCCGGCCGTTGTAGGCAGCGCCATATTCAGAATTTTGATTAATTGCCTTACCATAGGAAGCGATCGCAGCTTGCAAGTCGCCGTTGAGATGCTGATTCTTTCCCTGAAGATAGAATTCCCCACCAATGGAAGTTGTAGCTGAACTACGGCTAGGTGGACTAACTCCTATTTCTGTTACCAATAGATTGTCATTCTTACTGCAAGAAACACTGCTAATTGCCGTCAATGTAGTAAAAATAGCTACGGTAAATAAAGTATTTACCCTTGTTCGCTTTTGCCTAAATAAACGCCGTCTCATAAGTTAATATAAACTGCCATAACGCCTGAACGAAATTACTACCAAAATCTAGATTTTAATTCTTTAACTCAATAATTATTCTAACTTTCGATAGACCTTTAAAGTTAATTGACAAATTCCCCTGATATTTTATATATTTATTTAATAGTTATCTGTAACATTAATTATAAATTTTAAAGTATAAAACTTCTCATTTTT
Organism: Nostoc sp.; assembly: GCF_036917615.1. Lineage (GTDB taxonomy): Bacteria > Cyanobacteriota > Cyanobacteriia > Cyanobacteriales > Nostocaceae > Nostoc. The sequence continues at coordinate 31,558 of NZ_JBALCZ010000056.1, read as the reverse complement.
GCCCTTTTCTGTTGTCATTTTTATACTTTTTATACCATTGAAAAAACCTCTGCAACACATGAATAGGCTGTAGAAGCGTACATTTGTACGTCCCTACCTATGTATCTGTATTAAGTATTTAGTGAAATGACATTAGAAATGGATTGTTGAACCGTATCAAGTATTTAGTGAAATGACATTAGAAATGGATTGTTGAACCGTAAACCACTGTTTATTATGTTTCTTAGAGGATGTCTGAGAAGTATCAAATATTTGTTGATCCCCCCTAACCCCCCTTAAAAAAGGGGGAATAAGAGTCTCAAAGTCCCCCTTTTTAAGGGGGATTTAGGGGGATCTCCAAGGGTTAGGTGTATAAAAAAACTTTTCAGACATCCTCTTAGGATACTTCCTTCAAAAAATATTTGAAATATTAAGATTTCTTTTAAACCATAACTTTATAGGAATCCTAAATAATTTATGAACTTTCCTGTTTCCCCTGTTGGCGGTTGGATAATTTTCATAACTCAAATAGGATTGCTATATAAATTCTGGCATTTATAACCATGTGAACAATTTACTCATCCTCAGTTTCACTCTCTTGAGTTTTGGAAGTTAGCCGCCAAGAGGTCGTTTTGTCAATATCTACAGACAGATGTTGCAGATTTTGCCCTAAATCTTTTTGGAGTTTCTGAGTTAGTGTGATCGGAAAATCTAAATTAATATCTTGAGTTTGTGCTAGCCTTGCCAATTCTGTAAAAGTAGCTTTGACTGTAGTGCGCTCATAACTAGTCAGCTTGTAATCAGAAGTTTCCGATATATTCTGAGCCTGCATGGCTTTTTTTATGCGTTCTTGCAAATGCTCAAATTCTGAATTCAACAACTTCCATTGCTGCTCAAGTTGTGAGTATCTGGTACTTAGTGATATTAAGTCTTCTGTTGCGGGGTCTGGGCTGCCTTGGGCTTGTAATCCTAACAGATTTAAGTGGATTTGAGCAAGATAAATGCAGTCTAGGTAAGCATACTCTATTTGTTCTTCAGTCAGGGGACGTTTTCCCCAATTGCTTTCTTGTTCTTGTTTATCGATATTGTTAAAGCTACAAAGTGCAGTAGCTATGGTCTTGAGTTGGTAGTTAGGTAATGGCAAAAGATAGTAGGGAATTTTTTTTGCCATTTCCAAAGTACAAGTAATATTTTTGGCTTTCTTATTACCGAGAAGCTTTAGATCATAACTTGCGTTGTGAAAAACTTTTTCAATTGCAGAATTTATCATAATTTCTTCAATAAATTCAGCTATAATATTAGGCTGATCTAGGACATCTAAAAGGTAAACGCGATCGCCACTCATATCTTGAGCATTATCTAATACCTGAATCAGCGATAGTCGGGGATTACGACTTTTATAGTCAGCTACTTCTGTATCTATCCACAGCGTTTTAGCGTCGGTATATTTAGCAACAATGGCACGAATTTCGCGGGCGGAACTAAGGTACGGCATTGGCCAATATTTCCTGATATTTAGGGCATTGTAAGCAAGCCATAGTTTTATAAAGTAACATTTTGTTGGTAGAATATTGCCAAAACGCTGAAGTTTTAAATTGCCGCAGCTACGCCCATCATAGACATCGCCAAACTGACTCAAATCTGATAACATCGAGTCACCAGTGTAAGGCTGCATAGTCTACCCTCAAAAAAAGCTCCTTAGCATCTACGTTAAATTGACACAGAGCCACAGACTGTATGCAGAGCTATAGTGGTTAGCAGCCGTCAGGAAAATTGAATTGGCGCTTTTCAAAACTGGCTGCAAAATCTTAGTCTCAAGAAATCGTCCAAGTTTCAGTTTTCAGTAACCTGAGTACTTGCTTGGGCAGTTTTGCTACTTCAGCTTTAATTGCTTTTTAACATCTGCTCCTCACCATGACACACACCTCAATTAATCGCTTCCAGTACTCAATTCGGAGATAGATAATGAAAAAGCTAATTTTATTACTAGTTAGTAGCATTTTGGTAGTTGGTACTTTTGGCTGCCAAGAGGCTTCTAAAACTGGTTCGGAAACTCCTAGTACTACTAATGAAGCCGCTCAAGCACCAGCAAAACCAGCTTCCCAGACAACTCAAACTGCGGATAAAACTACTCCTAAAGCTCCAGGAAAAGAAACGACTCCTTCAGTAGCTAGCACAAACACTAAAGTTAAAACCGATTCTTCAAAAACGGCAGCAACAAAAGCTAAGAGCGACTTGAAAACTGAAGTTAGCACAAAGTTGAACAAAGGCTTACCAGGCAATAAGTTACAAGTTGAAAACAAGGAGGGTGAAATTATCCTCAAAGGCACAGCAGCTTCTCAAGAAGAACTCAACAAAGCTGAAACCTTGGCTAAGGAAGTTCAAGGTGTGAAGACGGTGAAGGTAGAAGCAAAAGTTGAAGCTGGCAAAAAGCCATAAAAGAATAACTGAAGCTCTCAGTTAACATCGCCATGAAAGCGAAACAGGGACTAACACAAATGAAAGTCCCTGTTTTTATTTGCTCAAATAAGGGTAAGGAATAGACAGTTGACACCATTCTAGTAACTGATAGCGATCGCTTTGGCAACGCCAACTTGTTGAATCAGTTTATCGTCTTTCCAGTTAGTTATCTAAAATAAGACTATAATCAGTTGGTTTTCTCTGAGAGGATGTTTTAAAAGTGGTGTCTAATGTATCAAAAACTTTAGCTCCTCCTAAATCCTCCGATAAATTGCAGGACTTTGAGAAGGTTATTCCCCCCTTTTTAAGGCTTGATCGGGGGGATATTGATACAACCGTAGACTTTTCTAACATCCTCTGAACCAGGATTATCCTTACCCCCTCTGCGTCTCTCTTACCTCTGTGGTTCAATAATCCCTAATTCTCCCCCCTACCCTCTTGCGAATTTTTAATTAGTTGATACACTTGTTCTTCATTAGCCCAGTGAACCAGCGCCTATGGTGCATATCAAGCGCGTGGAACTTACAAACTTCAAATCCTTCGGTGGCACTACCTCAGTCCCTTTGCTACCGGGGTGTACTGTCATATCTGGGCCAAATGGTTCGGGTAAATCGAATATTTTAGATGCACTGCTATTTTGCCTGGGACTCTCCAGTTCTAAGGGAATGCGAGCCGAGCGCCTCCCGGATTTGGTAAATAACACCCAAACGTCTAAAGGACGCGCTTCTATTGAAGCTAGCGTCACTGTGACGTTTGATTTGTCGGGGGAGGATATCTCACCCAAAGGCAAAAAGGCGCAGAGTGAGGAAGCAGGGGGAGCAGAGGAAGTAGAGGAAGCAGAGAAAGAAAATCCAAAATCCAAAATCCAAAATCCAAAATTGGGAGAGTGGAGTGTTACTAGAAGGCTGCGAGTCACTCACCAAGGAACTTACACGTCGAATTACTATATCAATGGTGAAGCTTGTACGCTGACGGAGTTGCATGGGGAACTAAGTAACCTGCGGGTTTATCCCGAAGGCTACAACGTGGTACTGCAAGGGGATGTCACCAGCATTATCTCGATGAATGCGCGTGAACGGCGGGAAATTATTGATGAATTGGCTGGGGTGGCGGCGTTCGATCGCAAAATTATCCAAGCGAAATCAACTTTAGATGAGGTGAAGGAAAAAGAAGATAGCTGTCGGATTATTGAGACGGAATTAACTGCACAGCGCGATCGCCTTTCCCAAGATCGGGCTAAAGCTGAGAAATATCAAAAGCTTCGCACGGAATTTCTGGCTAAACAATCCTGGGAAGCTGTTTTATCATGGCGATCGCTACAAGCACAACAAGAAAAGTTAGTTAACGAAATTCAAACAGGCGATCGCAATTCTAGTGAACTCACTACCCAACTCACAAACCTAAATTCCGAAATCGTCCAAAAAACTGCTGAACTTGAACAACTCAATGCCCATGTCAAAGCATTGGGAGAAGATGAACTTTTGGCAGTACAATCTACCCTCGCCACCCAAGAAGCAGAACGTAAACAACTCCAGCGTCAGCTAACAGAATTAGAAACAGCTTCCCAAGAAACTGCTAAACGTCTAGCTCAAACTCAGCAAGAGATTCAAAAATACCGTCTTTCCTTAGAAGAAATTGCCGAAACACAGGTTGTAGAGACGCGATATATCGCGTCTCTACAGCAGCAAAGGGATGAGGCACAGCAAGCGCTACAAACTTCCCGCGAAGCAGCCGCAGAAATCGCCTCGGCTTCGGAAGCGTGGGTGCAGCAACAAACGGCATTTAACCGTCAAATTGAAACTCTGCTGCAAACTCTGGAACCACAACGCACGGAACAAGCACAACTCAGGGAACGCAATAATCAGTTACAGCAACTGATTTTTGAGCAAACTCAGTTAATTGAACGCGACGAACCCCAATTAGCCCAAAAACAAGCTGAGTGTAATCGAGTTGAAACGGAATTTAACGCCTCTAGCGAACCCATCCAAAATTTAGCCGAAAATCTCTCAGCCACAGAACAAGAATTGCAAATCCAACAGGAAACCCAAAAGCGGTTACTTTCTGAACAACGGGAAAAACAACGCCAGTTGGATAAAATAGAGGCGCAAGCGCAGGCACAGCAAGAAGTCCAAGGAACCCAAGCTAGTAAAGTCATTTTACAATCGGGAATGCCTGGACTTTGTGGCTTAGTTGTGCAGTTAGGAAAGGTGGAACCCCGCCATCAGCTAGCGTTGGAAATGGCTGCTGGTGGACGCTTGGGACATATTGTGGTGGAAGATGATGGTGTAGCCGCAGCAGGTATTGAACTGCTCAAACAGAAACGTGCAGGGAGAGCGACTTTTTTACCACTGAATAAAATTCACGCTCCCAAATTTACTCAAGATGCAACGCTGCGTTTCGCTAACGGCTTCGTTAATTATGCTGTTAACTTAGTTGATTGCGATCGCCGTTATAAAGATGTATTTAGCTATGTTTTCGGTAACACGGTGGTATTTGCTAACCTTGAGGCAGCGCGGAAAAACTTAGGGCTATATCGCATCGTCACCTTAGACGGGGAATTGTTAGAAACCAGCGGTGCAATGACTGGTGGTAGTAACACCCAGCGTTCAGCGTTGCGCTTTGGCAATGCGGAAGCGGCGGAATCTGATGAAGCGATCACTTTCAGAAGTCGTTTGGTGGACATTGAGCGAATTTTAGAGCGTTGTACTGAAGCGATCGCAACTTTGTCAACCAAAACAAAAAAACTCACCCAGGAACTCACAGAAGCGCGTCAAGCGCGGCGCGAACAGCAGTTGCAATTGGAACAGTTGCACAAAGATATTAAGAGTTTAACAGCGCAATTACAGGGGACGCGATCGCAACTCTCACAAAACAACGAAAAGTTAGGCACTGCTCAATCTCGATTGGAAGTTTTAGAGCGGGAATTACCGGGACAAGAAAATCATCTGCAACAATTGCGACACGATTTAGCGGAGTTGGAAGCTTCACAAACGCCCAGCGAATGGCAACAAATCCAGGCAACAACTAAAATTCAAGAGCAACAATTGCAACAAGGGGAGGGAGCCTTACGGGAAGCTGAACAAAAATTAAAAAATTTGGAAAATCAGCAACAACGTTTGCAAGAGAAAATCCAAGAAGGAGAGACGCGAATTGCAGAATATGAAACCCAACAAATATCATCTAGAGACGCCATATATCGCGTTTCTACGCAAATTACAGCGATAGTTGAGCAAATCGCCGAAACCCGCGCCACGCTCAGTCAAATGGAACAGAATTTGGGAGAAGAGAAACAAAAACGCGATGCTACAGAACAGGAAGTGCGATCGCAGCTTTTGCGGCAACAACAATTGCAATGGGAAATCCAAAAACTCCAAGAAACCCAAGAGAAGCGGCGGGAGGAATTAGTTGCTTTGCAAAGTCAGTTGCGGGATGTGGGAGCAGAATTGCCAAATCCCTTGCCGGAAGTTCCAGATCAGGTAGACTTGGAAGAATTGCAGAAAGAATTGCGATCGCTTACCAAACGCTTACAGGCAATGGAACCTGTGAATATGCTGGCGTTGGAAGAATACGAACGCACTCAAAATCGCCTCCAGGAACTGACGCAAAAATTAGAGACACTAGAAGGGGAACGTACCGAATTACTTTTGCGGATTGAAAACTTTACCACATTGCGGCAACTTGCCTTTAAAGAAGCTTTCGATGCTGTCAATGAAAACTTTCAATCGATTTTCGCCATCCTGTCAGACGGTGACGGCTACCTGCAACTCGAAAATCCTGAAGATCCCTTTAGCAGTGGACTAAATTTAGTCGCGCACCCCAAAGGTAAACCCGTACAACGCCTAGCTTCCATGTCTGGGGGAGAAAAATCACTCACAGCCTTGAGCTTTATCTTTGCCCTGCAACGCTATCGCCCATCCCCGTTTTACGCTTTTGACGAAGTAGATATGTTTTTAGATGGGGCAAACGTAGAACGATTAGCTAGAATGATTAAGCAACAATCACAACAAGCGCAATTTATAGTTGTGAGTTTGCGTCGTCCGATGATAGAATCAGCCGAACGCACAATTGGCGTTACTCAAGCACGAGGAGCTTACACTCAAGTTTTGGGGATTAAGTTACAATCATCCAATACATCTGCTTGAGTTTTTGTTAATAATAGTGTATAGATAAACCGGATTCGAGATCAGGACTCGGTATAGAATGACCTCTGAACAGATAATTAGGCGTTCCGACATATTAAATACCCAGGTGATTACCCGCGACAACGGCAAGCGGCTAGGCATCATCAGTCAAGTCTGGGTTGATATTGATCAACGAGAGGTTGTGGCACTTGGTTTGCGAGACAGCCTGATCTCTATTTCGGGCATACCGCGCTATATGTACCTCAACAATATCAACCAGATTGGTGATGTCATCCTGGTTGATAACGAAGATGTAATTGAAGATATCGAAGTTGAATCTCTCAGTAATCTGATTAGCTGGGAAGTAATTACCGAAACAGGTGAAGTATTAGGCAAAGTTCGGGGCTTTAAGTTCAACGCCGAAACCGGGAAGCTTAACTCCATAGTCATTGCTTCTTTAGGATTGCCCCAAATTCCCGATCAATTTCTGAGTACTTACGAGTTCTCAGTGGATGAAATTGTCAGCACAGGCCCCAATCGGTTGATTGTGTTTGAGGGAGCCGAAGAACGGGTAAACCAATTGACAGTTGGTTTACTAGAGCGCCTGGGTATCGGCAAAGCACCGTGGGAGCGCGATGCAGAAGAAGAATACGGCTATACTCCACCACGCCAAGTTGCACCTGGCAATCAACTGCCTCCGGGAGTGCCATTGCAGCCATCCAAGCAGAGAGTTCGCGCTCCCGAACCCGTAGCGCGGGAAGAAGAATGGACAGAAGACTATGTGGAAGAAGAAAGGCCACAGCGTCAGGTAATGAAGGCGCGGCAGTATGAATCTATTCAATACGATGAAGATGAGGAAGAAGATAACTGGAGTGAGGCAACGGGCAACGACAGGTATCAACAACCGCAACCGCTAAAGTATGAAGCCCAGCCCTATAGCAAGCCATACGTTGAGGAATACGATGATTATGACGATGTAGAGGGCGATGCTTGGGAAGATGCGCCGAAGCCCGTGAATATTCCCAAGAAAGTCAAGGAAAGACAGCCAGAATACGAAGAAGAAGGCGGATATTAACTAATTCGTAATTCGTAATTAAATTTGAAGATTACTCTAGCTCTTTCCTTACAAGTAAGGAGGGGGCTAATTTTTTAGAAGGCACTAGTACCGCAAGGCGGAAGTCAAAAGTCAAAAGTATTATGGAATGGGTTTTTTAGGGATTTTTAAATGGTTGCTCTATTTACGCCGTGGCGTACTAGCGACAGCAAGTCGCACAGAATTGTTTACACACAACTTTTTAGTCTTGACAAGGGTTTCATGCCTAAATTGTGTGTAATTAATTTTATTTAAGTACTTATAGTGAAGATACTGTAGGCGATAGCTTTAATATTTTCTTGTTTGTCAACTTTCATTTTTATAAACCTTACTACGATGCCCGATATCTATAACATTTACCAATAAAATCTCATCGAAAATATCGTATATAACTCGATAATCGCTTACTCTAATTCGATATGTGTTTTCTTCACCCTGTAACTTTTTAACTCCATTGGGACGTGGTTCTATAGCCAACTCATATATATTTGGGTTGTATGCGATCTTGTAATTCTTGAGATAGTTGTTTTCATCCTCTTCATCTTCAATTTTTTGAAGTAGTGCATAAATTTCATCTAGGGTACTGTCGTAAGCTTGGTTTAGCAGTACGTTAATAGCTTTGATTAATTGTTCGCGTTCGTGTTCGTTTTTCATAATTAAGCCTCTTTAAAATTGTTAAGTTTGATTAATTTGTCAATTCTATTTTTGAGAATGTATAGCAGTGGACAAAGCCGTTAGGACAAGTTGGCGGTAGATGCTTTCAACAAGCGTACATTGTGAATTGATTTTTGTCCTAAGCTTCCTGTCCGTTGCTATATAATTCAGTTTGGTAAGTATCAATGCTCTGGACAAAATTAGGCAGCAATAACACCGTAAGATCATAGGTAATGTCATCTGGTGCAAGCGCGTTGAAATACTCTTCCAGTTTCATCAAGCAAGACCCCTCGAATGAACAATTCCACTTCAATCATAGAAGAACACCGGGAAACTCCACGATCAACGCTAAAACAGTTTGTAACTAATTAGTTAAGTGTTCAGAAACTCATCAAAAGCTGATAGCGTCAAACAAAGGAGAATATCGTTGTGGACCTTCGAGCTTGAAAACACCTTCTAATTACTGGCAACTTCTGCCTTATATTCGACTCCAGTGGCAAACCATCAGCAAGGGACTTGTTGGTATCTTGGGATACGTACTGGCGACATTAGTGTTGATCAATCTCGCCGGTAAATTGGCAACTCCCTTTGCACAAGGTAATGTAGTAGCGATCGCTCAAATAACTGGCAGTTGTGCCTTAGTCTTTCTTGTCAGAGGCTTGTTTCAGTCTATACAAGATATGTACATGGCAAAAGCTGCTTTGAGAGTTGCTTTTCATCTCCGTCAGCAAGTTTACGCACATCTTCAAAAGCTAAATCTCAGCTATTTTGAAACGGTAAAAGCCGGTGATTTATCTTACCGCCTTACGGAAGATGTTGATCGAGTTGGCGAAGTGGTAAATAAAGTATTTCACGACTTTATCCCCTGCATTTTGCAGTTGCTAGCAATTCCGATTTACATGATTTACCTGAATTGGCAACTGACATTAGCAACGGTGATAGTTGCACCACTGATGGGTATTTTAGTCGGCTGGTTTGGTGAACGGTTACGCAAGTATTCCTTAAAAAGTCAAAATCGTGTGTCGGGTTTATCAGCCATCCTCGCAGAAGTTTTCAACGGTATTCGTTTGGTACAGGCTTTTGCTGCCGAAAATTATGAAATCGCCCGCTTTGGCCATGAAGCAGAACGCAGTCTCAAAGCCAAATACTCAGCCGAACGCCTGAAAGCGATTCAGATTCCGATCATCGGATTTCTAGAAGCCTTAAGTGCGTTATCGTTACTGATTGTAGGAGCGTGGCAAATTTCCCAAGGTAACTTGACAGTGGCGAATTTTTTTAGTTATTTGGCGGCGGCGGCGCTGTTAATTGATCCCATTGGTCATACTACTAACAACTACAACGAATTTAAGCAGGGTGAAGCATCTGTTGACCGCGTTTTTGAATTGATGGCAATTCAGCCGACAGTGATCGAAAAGATCAATGCGATCGCTCTCCCCCCAGTCAACGGCAAAGTAGAATATCGTCATATTTCCTTCGCCTATAAACTAGGTGAACCTGTATTAAAAGATATCAGTTTATTGGTATCGCCAGGTGAAGCGATCGCTCTTGTCGGTGCTTCTGGTGCTGGTAAAACCACATTTGTAAATCTCCTACCGCGTTTTTACGACCCGGAAGTTGGGCAAATCTTAATTGACGGTGTTGATATTCGGGATGTGAAGCTACATAGTCTGCGGCGACAAATTGGGATTGTTCCTCAAGAAACCATCATGTTTTCGGGAACAATTGCCCAAAATATCGCTTTTGGACAAGATGTTTTTGACATTAAAGCAGTTAAAGAGGCGGCGAAAATTGCTAATGCCCATCAGTTTATTAGCAAACTGCCAGAGGGTTATCAGACTTGGGTGGGTGAACGTGGGGTAAACTTATCAGGTGGACAAAGACAAAGAATTGCGATCGCTCGTGCTGTTCTGCTCAATCCCCAAATTTTGATTCTTGATGAGGCGACATCAGCATTAGATTCTGAGTCAGAATCACTGGTACAGGAAGCCCTGGAAAGATTGATGCAAAAACGCACAGTATTTATTATTGCTCACCGTTTATCAACAGTTAGACGGTGCGATCGGATTTTAGTTTTTGAACAGGGACAAATTGTTGAATCAGGAACCCATGAAGAATTATTAGCCCTAGAGCGTCGCTATGCGAGGTTTTATGCCCAGCAGTTTAGTTAGCCAGAAGAAGAGGCAGGGGAGGCAGGGGGAGAAACAAATTCTTTGTTTTGTACCCCAGTCCCCTTGCTTCTTTATATGTCTATTTCCTAGACTGAATTGTCTTGATTAACTCATAAAAAGGTTGCCAATTATCTTCCTGAGCAATTGCTTCCCAAATAGATTCAATCACAGGCCTTAATAATGCCGTTTGCGGATTATGATCAGCTAGAGTTTGGGCAATTACATCGATGCGATTGCACTCCATATCATTCAAAATTTGATGATATAGTATGCACCAATCATCAAAAATTCCTGACGCACCCGGTACTGGTACAATATCTGAACTATTCATCACAAAACCTGGTTCATCTCGCCATTTAGATGAAAAAGTACGAGCCATCTCATAAAAGAATTGGTGATAACCAACTTGGCTCTCTTTCAAGAATTCAATCGTTAGATTCAAGAGTTCCCCTGCTTCTGGATGTAGCAAATCCTCAAAACCCAACTTTTTCAACATCAAAGAACTGTATTCAGCTTCATAATATTCACCAAACCTAGCTAATCCAGCTTCCATTTCACCTTTATCAATAATCGCCTTTAAAGGTTCTTGGAGCATTTGTAGATTCAGCTGGCAAATACTTGGTTGATTACCGTAACAGTAGCGTCCAGAATAGTCAAAATATGCAGCTATAAAGTAGGGATTATAACTAGGGATAAACGCGTAAGGGCCATAATCAAAACTTTCTCCGGTAATTGACATATTGTCAGTATTGAGAACGCCATGACAAAAGCCAGCCGCCATCCACTGCGCTACTAATTCTGCAACCCGTTTAACTAATTCGGCGTAAAATAGAGCATATTTATCTTGTTCAGCACTTAAGTGTCGATAATACTGCTCAATTACGTGGTCTAACAGCTTCTTAGTTAAATCTGGACGCTGGAAATAGTGCAGTCGCTCAAAAGTGCCAAACCGAATATGAGAACTGCTCATTCTAACCATCACAGATGAACGGGTAGGCGAAGGTTCATCACCCCGCCAAAGGGGTAAACCTGTTTCAATCATGGTCAGACAGCGCGAGGTACGTACACCCAAGTAGTGGAGTGCTTCCGCAGCCAGAACTTCCCGCATCCCACCTTTGAGCGTGAGCATACCATCGCCACCACGGGAGTAGGGCGTTCTCCCAGAACCTTTCGTGCCAAAATCGTACAATTCCCCATCATTGGCGCGTACTTGCCCGTAGAGAAAGCCTCTACCATCACCCAACTGTCCGTTATATTCACCAAATTGATAGCCGTGGTAACGGAGTGCTAACAAGGGTTTGCGCCCCTGAAATTTGCCAAAGGCTGTGATGAAATCTTCGTCTTTGACTAGTTGGGGGTCTAAACCCAAACGGGCTAGTAATGCATCGTTACGCCAACGCAGGAGGTGTTGGGGAAATTCCGCTGCTGCAACCTCATCATAGTAGTCATCGCCTAGAGATTCCAAGGCGCTTTCGTAGTTGAGGGTGAGAAAAGGATTGCTAGAATTCTTGTAGTTTGGAGTTTCAGCCAGAGTCATTACGAGCAAAGCTTAATTCATTCTTCCCTTAATACTACCTCTGGCTTCAATATCAGCATAGACGCAAAAAGCGACCCATATCTAAAATATGGCAGCGCCACCATCAAAATCTAGAGCGCATAATGAATAAAGTTTTGCAATTGAAGAAAAAGTTGACTCAATTAGCTATTCTAGACGCTACATTTCAAATTTTTGGCTCAGAATCACACCAATATCAATTCAAACCTTGCTTGAGTAACAAAGATATTCAAATGTTTGAATCAAGATACAATATTATACTACCAAGTGAATATCGAAACTTTCTCTTAGAAGTTGGTAATGGTGGTGTCGGCCCAGGATACGGCTTATCCGGACTGTCGGGAATTGAAAATGAAGATGTCATCCCAGAAAAACTATACCAAGAAAACTACGAAATTCTCTCTCAACCATTTCCTTTAACAGAAGCCTGGAATGATTTAGATTTGATTGTCAAGAATAATACAGGTTTTGTTGCCAACAATGATACCTACTTCGATGATAAGTTTATCCAGGGCACTCTCACCATTACAAATTATGGTTGTGGAATTTATGCAATGTTAGTCATTACTGGGGAACAGTCAGGAAAAATTTGGATAGATGACCGTACTAATGATAATGGGATATATCCTGCTTCTTTGAGTTTTTGTCATGCTTTCCATGACACCAACCTTGATGATTTTCATCAAGATAGTGATGAAGAACAGCCTTTGAGTTTTTCTGATTGGTACGAAGACTGGCTCAACCGAAGTTTGGATCAAATCCGCCAGTCTTCCGAAACTTAACCTTGATTAAAGAAAACTGAGTTTTTTATTTTTTAATTGGTTGTGATGTTTGTGGATTACTTCCTACTGAGTTTGATGTTGGTTGTGATGCCTGTGAAGATAGAATTTTTTTCACTTGCAGCTTATAAGTTTGCAAAATTGATTCAACCTGTTTCTGTTGAGCTTGATTTAGCTCCAAAGATGTTAAGACTCTTCTGACTTTCTGACGGGATTGGAGTGCTGCTTTAAATTTAGTGTCTTGGGACCGGTTTAATAGAGCCTCAATATCCTTATCTCTTTGCTGACGAGCCATTTGGATTTGTAGGCGCTGTTGCTTTGTAAGTTCGATTGTCTGGTGTGATGTAGGACTAGTCTGAGTTTTTGAGGCTGGTGTCGTGGCGGAATTTGGAACTGGTACTGCCAAGACAACTCCGTGTAAGATGGTAGCAAAAGCGAAGATAGTAGAAAAGACAGATAAAGGCTTTATAGAATTAATAGACATTTTGAAAAACTCCTCAATTATTTAATAACATTGGACACATCAGCTAAAGCGAATCTTGATAACTGAGCCGGGTAGTGAACAAATATTACTATTGCATTTGCTTGTGGAGTTGTTGTGTATTTATTATGAATTTACTATGAATTTGTAAATAGTCACAACTGATATCTCAAATTTCTTAAAAATCAGATATTGTCCGATCATCAATAGCTATAGTGTGGGCATTTTTCACAAACGAAAATAATAGTTTAAATAAGAGTTAAGCATTGCCCACCCTCCAAAAATTGCCTAAGTTTTGTTCAAAAATAGCATTGATAAATAGGTAAATTCAAAAGTATAAATAGTGGGAAAATAAAATAAATATTATTGATAATAATCCTCAGCCATTTTTAAAATTTAGGTGTTTGCCAATTAGGATTAATGAGACTTGTCATAATATGATCTTCCCATTGCCCATTAATTAATAAATAGTCTCTAGCATATCCTTCAATGACAAAACCGAGTCTTTTGAGTACATTGCCACTACGCCGATTGTGAGGCATATAATTAGCCATGACTCGGTGAAAATTTAACTCTTGAAATAGATATTGAGTTGCGGCTTTTAGCCCTTCTGTCATGTATCCTTTACCTTGTTTCTTTTCAGCAAGGCTATATCCCACATAGCAAAAATGAGCCGCTCCTCGGACAAAATTACTGAAATTGACCGTTCCAATAATTATATTTGGATTTTTTTTTGTAAAAATAAATAGTTTTAACGATTGCCCATTGAGAAATTCCAGAAAACTATTCTCTATCTGATACAGCCAATATTCTTCAGTGAAAAAACCATCAGTCCAAAGAGGGTAGAATGGCGTGAGATAAGTTTTATTATCAGTAAAGTATTTGAGAATTTGGGGTATATCTTCATGGATCGCTGCTCGTAATAATAGGCGATCGCTTGTAATTAGTGGCAGTTCTGATCTCATAAATTACTTAATCTACGGGATCTCTTCCCGAAACATTCTCGCTAATTTTGTAAATTCTCTCATACCTGGAGTTTAACAGCAGTGAAGTGAGTATTTTTGCTGTGAATCTGCCATTCAACCAAAATCTTGATAAGCTGATGTCTAATATCTAGAGCGGGAGGATTCAGAGCCAATGGGTGATAAAGCACAGTGCGCGGTATAACTTCGATAAAATAGCTTTGCCCAAACGCTGTACCGCAGGAGATTCAACCAAAAGACAGCTCTTGATTAACCCAGTCTACAAGAAGGATAGTGATGTGGTGGGAATACGCTACGATTGGCAGGAATTAGAGATTCGGGCGATATACAACGCGCCATTGCTAGAGCTTATTTATCAAGCTGCTAGCGTGCATCGCCAATATCATGACCCAACAAAAATACAAGTTTGTAAGCTTATATCGATTAAAACGGGAGGTTGTCCAGAAGATTGTAGCTACTGTGCCCAATCTTCCCGCTATAAAACAGAGGTAAAGGCGCAAGCACTCCTAGAAAAGGAAACGGTAGTTAGCATCGCCCAGAAAGCTAAAGAAACTGGTGTTAGTCGCATCTGCATGGGTGCTGCTTGGCGCGAAGTGCGGGATAACTCACAATTTGAGGAAGTCCTGGAAATGGTCAAGGATGTAACCGCAATGGGTTTAGAAGTGTGTTGCACTCTGGGTATGTTGACAGCAAATCAGGCTAGGAAATTGGAAGAAGCGGGACTTTACGCCTACAACCATAACTTAGATACTTCGCAGGAATATTACAGCACAATTATTACCACGAGGACATATAGCGATCGCTTGAACACAATTGAAAATGTCCGTCAGACAAATGTTACTGTATGTTCTGGCGGTATCCTGGGTTTGGGCGAAACTGTCGATGACCGTGTTGGTATGTTACAAACTCTGGCAAACTTACATCCGCATCCAGAGTCCGTGCCGATTAATATTCTCTCACAAGTACCGGGCACACCCTTAGAAAATCAGCCTGATGTTCCCATTTGGGATATTGTGCGGATGATTGCTACAGCCAGGATTTTAATGCCAGCTTCCGATGTGCGTCTTAGTGCCGGTAGAGCTAGACTTTCTGAAGTTGAACAAGCTTTCTGCTTTATGGCAGGAGCCAATTCTATCTTTTCCAGTGACGACAACAAAATGTTGACAGTGACTACTCCCTGTCCAGATTACGATAGCGATCGAGAAATGCTGAATTTACTTGGTTTGGGAATGCGTCCGCCTTCTCAAAGACAGGAGAAGGTAGCAAGTCCAGCTGTAGTAGGATAAATATTTGATTTGGTGCAAAACATTTAGTTGAAAATTCAAATCTAGGCTAAATGTTTTTTCTTCTAATTAAGCCAAGAGACGCGATAAATCGCGTCTTTGCTTTGCGATGTAGAATTTTCATCTTGGAGTGTAATTTTTAGGACTTACACTTGACAAGTTTGTCAAGATATGCATTAAGCAATGCTTAAAAAAATTGTCAGGTGAGCGGTATTATTTAATATATATGCAATAATTAGCAAATAATAAAAAGGTATTGCTGAAATTAGTAACAATAATCAATTGTGTAAAACACTATTGAAATTTCTTTGAGAAAATTAGTGGAGAGTGCATCAAATAAATGCCACAATTTATGAAATTTACTAAGCTTAATTATTGTCAATACTAATTATTTTTTATTTCCACAACATGGGCAGTCAGCCCGTCTTGGTAAGTCAATGAAATTAATTTTATTTGTTAAAAAATTATATTCACCTCTTCGATTTACCATTGCAGGTTTTAGCTCAGGCGCTCTTGAAGCAATACGTATTACTTCATTAACCACAAACGACGATGATATCCCAGTTAATGGAGCAAGATTTCCTATGTTACGCTGTGGTCTAGGAAGTTTTCTAATATTTTTTAACTCTGGTGCATTAATGTCTTCAAGCGTAAGAGTCATGCACTCAAAACAAGCTGTTTCATAAGGAAGGATGGTTGGCCCAATTAAACTTAAATGGAGATTATACCCTCCTGCTATAATATAGGGAATTTTGCTCTCCATACAAGCTTTATGAATTAGGTTTGATGTGACATCAACATTCGGAAAATCTGCACAGTTAATTACTATAATACTTTCATTCTTTATTTTTGAATAATTTAAGATTTTTAATATTTCGTCCGATTGGGAAATAACTGTTGTTATTTCACTAACTTCAACATTAGGTTGAATAGACTTTAGTCTATTTGATATTGCTGTAGTTTTTTTAACCCTAGGTCTTTATATGTAAAAAGTGAACGATTTAAATTAGTTTCTTTAACTACATCATTGTCAATAAGTGTTAATTTATCTATTCCACTTTGAACTAAAAGAATAGATACCCAACTTCCAACCGCACCCAATCCTACCATCACAACATGATTATTTTTGACTTTCTTCCAGACTTCAAAAATTGAAGTATAAGAAATATAATCTCCAAGAAAATTTAATATTCTGCGATAAGGAATTTTCGCAATCTCTGCTGCGGTTTCCATGTCCTCAATAAGACACTTAGAAGCAAGAAAATTTAAAAAAGAGCATATAGCTTCTTTATGATTATTGCCAAAATATTCTATAATAGAATCAACAGAATTAGTTCCATCCAATTTACTTATAATGTCAGTTAATATAGGTTGAGAAAATACTACTGGAACTATTCGACGCGTATTAGATAAAAAGAAGTCAAACCTCTGAGCAAATTCATTTTTTACATCAATAGGAACAAAACTAACAGATGGTCGGAGACGAAAATATTTATCTTTCATTATCTAAATTGCTGCATATATGACAGGTAGGATTTTTTTTAACAGGAAAGACTGATAAGTTGTAATCATCGAAGAGCAATTCTCCTCGTTCACCTTCAAATATACCTGTAAAATCAATAAAATAACGAACAATAGTCATTGCAGCTGTTGAAGCTGCAAGAACCGACAAAGATGCTAAACCCCCGAATGAGCTTCTTCTATCCTTAACAGGATAACTAATAGGCTTCCAATCTTTCAAAGATTCTTTAAAAAATGTATTATAACAGTCTGCACAAGGAGTAGCACCTGGTATTATTAACTCGCCTAAAGATGCTAAATGTGCATCAAAACCACCAGCAATCATTAGTGGCTTTTTATGTTGAACACAATAACGAGACAGTTTTAAACCTGTATAACCGATATAAGGTTCATCAGCTGTATTAATAATACAATCCATACCTAATAATAAACTTTCTAAATTAGTATTTATTGTTAAAGCATGATCAAAGACTTTTACACAAGCCTCTTGATCAATATCAAGAATCATTTGTTTGCCTACTTCAGTCTTTTGAAGATTTATTACCTTTTGTTCAAAAAATCCATGTCTAGATATATCAAATTCAGAAACAATATCGTAATCAACTAACAAGAAGTTCTGAAATCCCATCATCACAAGTTCTCGACATAACCAACTGCCAACACCAGCAATCCCAAATATTGCTATTTTAGCTTGATAAATTCTAGATTGGATTCTAGCAACTTCATCAGAGCTATCAGTAATATCAAGAAAAAAATTTAGTTGTCGCTCTAACCTTTTTTTATATAAATATGGTAAATCAATTTCTTCAATCCAATGTTCGTAATTAAGAATTCCTTTTCTATATAAATATTTAATAAACTCTAAAAACCCATTGTTCGTTAAAAAATCTTCACATGAAGAGTTAGTTAAACAAGAGTTTAACTCTTCTACTGAAAACTCCCCTGTTAACCATGAAAGGCTTTTTATAAGTAAAGGGTGACACTGAACTTTTATTCTCTTACGAGTAGATAAATAAACAAAAGTAACGTCACTTTCAGACTCTAGATAAATATCAACTCCATCTCGAAGACGGGGTTTATATTTATTCCAATTTTCACTCATCAGTATTGTACCTGTCCACCCTCAACATTAAGAAACTGTTCCCACTCATCTGCACTTCCTACAAAGTTTTCATCCCTTGAACAAGTACGGGTGCAACAATCCGAACGAGATCCCGAACATTGCTTTGTATAAGCTTCCCCTTTTGTCATCCCATCTTCAACAGTAATTTCGGCAAATCCATACTGTTCAAGATTTTTTTGTATAGTGTTACTCATCATTTACTATCCTTAAAATAGTGGTTACAGTAATTACCCTTATATCACACCTGACCGTATAAACCCAGAAAAACTAAAAATATACGCGATAAAGTTACCTGAATTATATTGGCTTTTATCGCTAAATCAAGGCTTGAGGTTTTATTTGGAGTATCTGAAAGTACATTATTGTTTTTGAATGCAAGATGCGAGATAATTTAAAACTGATTTTAGCGCTGTAAAAAAAAATCAGCAACAAATGTGTGTGATCTTTATAAAGTTTTTCTTTTATAGATAAATTGATCAGAAAAACGGATAACATCCAGTTTCTCTGTTGATGTTTACGGCATGGCAATTGGCGATCGGCGGGATAATTCTTTTACCTATTGCCCTAGTTGTTGAAAAACCGTTGACTCATCTGAGTGCGACAAACCTATTGGGATTTGTCTATTTAGGTTTGGTGGGAACTGGGTTAGCTTATTATATGCTTTGGTTTCGCGGAATTGAACGATTAAAAGCAACAGCTGTTTCTTGCTTGGGATTGATGAATCCTCTGGTTGCAACACTGATGGGGTTTTTTGTGTTACATCAAACACTAATGCCAATTAAGCTGATTGGAGCAGCGATCGTACTAGTACCGCAAGGCGGAAGTCAAAAGTCAAAAGTCAAAAGTCAAAAATATTATGGAATAAGCTCTTTAGGGATTTTCATTGGTCTGCTTATTTACGCCGCGATCGCACTAGTGAGTGTTTTAGTGAGACAACAAACTAACCGATTGGGCGATCGTTCGACCACTCACCTTAAAGTATCGTCTTAAAGAGAACTTTAGTTCAACACGGTCTGTAGTTGATTACTTGAGTTATACAGATTTATCGCCAATTTTTGGATGCTATTTTTAGGCGCAACTTGGTGTGAATTGAGGGACAGGCAGAATGCCCGTCCTTCAAAGGTCATAGGTTGATAAGTTGAATGTATCTCTCGATTAAATTATTTTGGCAGTCCGCAGACCGAAGAACAGACCTACAGCCAAACCAAAAAACAAAGCTAAAAAGCCGATGTAAGCTACAATTGCAAACATTTATTTTTCTCCACAATACTTCCTAAATCTATTGAATCATTAGTTGTTGGGCATTGGGCATGGGTTATTCCCCTTGTCTGCCTTGTCTCCCTTGTCCTCCTGATCTGCTCACTCCCCAATCTCCACTCTCTGATTGCGATACAATACAGCCCACGGGCGCTTGTTTGGGGTTGGGCAATGACTTCTATAATTAATGTGAATTTACCAGAGCAGTCTTATGAGATTGCGATACCTTCGGTAAGCTACGCTAACGCACCTTCGAGTTTAGATCAGCTGGGTCAACAGATGGCCAGTCTCAAGCTAGGCAAGAAGGTATTGCTAGTTTCTAATCCGACGATTTTTAAGCATTTTGGGGAAAGAGTGATCGCATCTCTCACATCTGCTGGATTTCAAGTTGCTAGCTGCACCTTACCACCTGGTGAACGCTACAAAACCCTCAATTCTATCCAAAAACTCTACGATATAGCCTTGGAAAACCGCCTAGAACGTTCTTCTACTATGGTGGCTTTGGGAGGAGGTGTGATTGGCGATATGACTGGCTTTGCCGCCGCAACTTGGCTGCGCGGCATTAATGTTGTCCAAGTGCCTACCACTCTCTTGGCAATGGTAGATTCGGCAATTGGTGGCAAAACTGGTGTAAATCATCCCCACGGCAAAAACTTAATTGGGGCATTCCATCAACCGCGCTTGGTTTTGATTGACCCAGATGTATTGAAAACTCTTCCTATGCGCGAGTTTCGGGCAGGAATGGCAGAAGTTATTAAATACGGTGTGATTTGGGATGCCGAATTGTTTGCCCAGTTGGAAGCAAGTAAACGCCTCGACCAACTCCGCTATGTAAAACCTGAGTTAATAAACAGCATATTAATGCGCTCTTGTCAAGCTAAAGCCGACGTTGTTAGCAAAGATGAAAAAGAAGGCGGATTAAGGGCGATTCTCAACTATGGACATACCATCGGTCATGCAGTGGAAAGCTTGACTGGTTATCGTCTAGTAAATCACGGTGAAGCGGTAGCCATTGGCATGGTAGCAGCTGGACAAATTGCTGTGGATTTGGGACTGTGGCAAAAGGAAGACACGGAACGTCAAAATGCTTTAATTCAAAAAACGGGTTTACCGACTCAGTTACCAGCTGGGGTGGATATTGAAGAAATTATTGAGGCGTTGCAGTTAGATAAGAAAGTCAAAGCGGGGAAAGTGCGGTTTGTTTTACCAACGGAGATTGGTGTAGTGACAGTTACCGATGAGGTGCCATCGGATATAATTCGGCAAGTATTGCGGGCAATGTAAAAAGTAAAAAGTAAATCCCCCAGATAACTTGAGGCGGCATAACGTCCGCGTTAACTGGGGTGCGTGCTTTTGGCGTGTCCGCCCTCGAACGCATATAAGACTTACGCAAAAAACCTCTTAAACTCTTATTCCTCCGTGTCGCGCCAGTTGCTTCTCCCTACAGCCCTTTGGGCATCCTACGCCAGGCGCTAGCCTCTCCCAAAGGGAGAAGGGGAGACGCTGCTTTGTAGCTTGCTTCCCCGGAGGGGTACAAGTCTCTTAACCGCAAGGGCGCACTGGCTTCTCTGCGTCCTCTGTGATAGCCTGCGGCAAGCCGCTTTGCGTCTACGATTTTCCGTTACCTGTGCGTAAGTCCTGGCATAGTTAGGCAGATTAATTAATTGGATCATTGATCACGACGGTATGCGATTTTTCTTATCAATGGCGCTACCGCCTCCATCAGCTCGACGTTTGCGTCGCTTATTGGGATTGGGCAAAAGTCGAAGTGACAGATCGTCATACAGGCATTAAACTAAAAATCTTTACAATATCTTTACATTACTCCTCTGAAAAATTTATTTGCGGTGTTGATAATGCCTTATTTCCCGACATCTCCCTTAACAAGCGACAGTATCAACAATACTGCCGCCCTTATTTTCATTAGATTAATGAAATCGAACTATTTAGCGGTGACAAGCTGACCTGTAAAGAAGAATGATCCTCCATTTTGTCCATTACCCTGTAGTGGATTACTTTTTAGATCAAACAGACGAAGCTCAATTGTCCCTTCCACCGTTTGAGTTATCGAATTAAAACTAGCTTTAAAATCATTTCTTGCAATACCACTACCGCCCTTGTTTGAGAGGCTAAAGTTGAGTGCCCTACCTGTAATCGCCCTATTTCCATTACACACCCAAGTACCTTGAGTAGTGGTAAAAGGATCAAACTGACCTGAAACACCACCTTGGTTTGAGTCACTACTAATCAACTTGCCTTCTTCAGTAAGAGTGAGCAGCGCACGTGAAGCAAACTTTCCATTAGCATCTTTAATTGTCGTCAGGTATGTACCAGCGACAAACTTTCTGCAAATAGCCTGTTTAGAATTAGTATCAATTACAGATTCAGCTTTTACTTTGTGAATGTTGCAGATATCCAAAATGCTGACTGTGGAAAGTACACCAATTGTCAATCCAAGCAAAGTTTTACGAATTTTCATGATAAACAATAGTAAAGAATTTATGGAACCGCACTTAGAAACATATACATTAAACAAAAAATAATTTTGATAAATTTTGGTTAATTTTTGATTAAAAGAGACGTAACCACTTCCCAACACTCTAACGGGGATAATGTGCCAGGGTAAGCGCATCTCAAATTGGATTGACAAAATGTACATTCAATATACTAAAGAGAAAATAGGGATTTATAGTTCGGTTGTATTTCTACAGGCTAATAGCGATGTCTACGACGGGCTACGCCTACGCCTAATTTATTATCAATAAGCATAGTTTAATGCGATTAATTAAGAATTTATTGAGATTGGGGCTTTGTTATTGACAAGATGCGCTTGCCCTGCTCTCTATTTTTGAAACTCTGGTTCTTTCTGCGGTTGCTGTTGGTTATTTGTTGGTTGCAGTTCTTGAAATAAAGCTGGTGGTGTTGCCTTGCGAAATGCACCGCAGTAGTGCATAGTCATAACTGCTTTGAAAGCCCAATGGTTTGCTGGCACATCACTAAAGGGATTTGGTAAAGTTTCTGCTTGATTTTGGACACAAGTATTCAAAACTTGATTCGATTTTGCTGGAGTGTTCGTAGTAGGTTCTTGAGATTTAACAGGAGTAACAAAGCTAGTAGTAGCTAGCACTACGACTGTTACCAGAAGTTTACAGTTCATAATTTGAGTTTTATAGGGATGAAAGTTTACCCTATCTTAGTTCCCAGGCTGCTGCCCAGGAACTATAATAACCCTGCTAAGATTAAGCGTTAGAAAACATTGTAAGCATTACTAATAGAACAACTAATGCACTGATCCAAAGGGCTAACGATCCCCAACTAACTGAATCTTTTTGTACTTTTTGCCAGAAATTGGCGACTAAATTATTCCGAATTGCCATTTTATGACCTCCAATTTTTATAAAACTTGTACTGACTCAATGCATTAAGCCTGCATTGAGTAAAAAAAAGTTCATCTTTGGGGGTATCAGCCTTGATTTGCTGATTCCCAGAGATTAACCAACAGAGATTTAAATTAATCCATGCAGCGATGTCTCCGACAGGCTACGCCTACGCCAATGCATATGTTTCAACGCATTACTGATCTAAAAAACAAACAAAAATTTACAAAAAGATATTTGTTGATGCTTAACTTGATTTTCCCATACGTAAGTGTTTCCACTCCCAAATTTGGTGATTTTGAGAGAATTCTTAATGTTGTGTTAACCACGGATAAAATTTAGTGTTTTTCTAATCCTACGTAAATAAAGAGTCTGTTTCACTTTCACTTGTAATTTCTCTAGACTTAAAAATAGACACAATTAACACTGAGATTGGTAGGTAAATAATGGTGCAACAAATAAGACATAATGAACCGCAATATATCTGTATTATTTCAGTTGAGAGAATTACAACTAACCAAGACGAAGAAATCATCACCTTTGGTGTATCTGCTGACGAGGCAAAAAAACAAGGTGAGGAATTATTAGCATCTACCTATGGTTGTAATCAATCGCAAGTTTTGGAATTGATGCAGCAAGCACGAATTGAACCAATAACTCAGTGGTGTGCCCCTCAAGAGCGCTAAAACTAGTGATGACGGTGTTAGCAACAGCAAGTATTAGGAACCGAAATGGTATGCAAATATTCGGCTAACCTGCATGAAGGAGCAATCTAATCTATGACCGACGCCAAGCACACTTCTTTGCGCCGCCCTCGTTCTTGGGAAGAGCCATATAAAATCAAGGTGGTTGAGCTATTAAAAATCACTACTCGTGCTGAACGCGAACAGGCGATGTCTACGACGGGCTACGCCTACGCCCAAGCAGGTTACAATACTTTTCTGTTACGTTCTGAAGATGTCTACATTGATTTGCTAACTGATAGCGGCATCTCAGCCATGAGTGATTATCAGTGGGCATGGATGATGCTGGGAGATGAAGCTTACGCCGACAGCAAAAAGCAGAGGAGAGGAATTTTCACCCTGCTCCCTGCCCCCTTGCTCCCCTGCTCCCCTGCCTATTTCTTATGCGGCATAGAAGACCAGCGTCCGCAACTCGATACTCTCGCGTGGCGGGGCATCCGGTTGGCTTGTGGGGTCATCAAATGCGGTGTGGGCGGCGAACCGCGCCAAACCTTCCGGTGCTGAGTCAAAGCACTTGATGAGTAGCGCCTCGTTTCGTTGCATTTGCGGAAAGTAAAACCATCGATGTTTCGGGTTATACGTAACCGCGTAAGTTTCGCCGATGCGATCGCGATATACAAGGTCGGTAGCCACAAGGTCCGTCGGTGTGATACTTTGGGCATCACACACCGCTAATGGAGACTCCTGCACTGGCCCCGCAATCGGTCGCCAGAGGTTGACTACACTGAATCCCCAGAAGAGTAAACTGAATAATGCACATAGGAAAACAGCGTCCGGTTGCCTGTACACTGCTCAACGCCTGCCAGAAGGCAGTGGACATAGCGCGTTCTTGAGGTTAACTCTTCTTCAGGATGGGAGGCTCTTCATAAATACTTATGCCAATTTTAACTATACAAACCGTATAATTCTATTTCATTAAGTACTAAGAGATGCGCTCCTGAACTATCAGCACCCGTTACTATTAATCGAAAATAATTGTAAAAATCAGCAGTGGTGACTGGAAGTGACAGCCACTGTCCGTCAGAGTTTAGCGTTGTGTTGTTAGTTTGAACATCAAGATCAACCCAAGTATCACCGTCATTAGACCCTTGTAGCTTCCAATTTCTGAGATAATATCCTCCGTACCCTGCTCTTGTTTTGATAGAGTAATAATTGCATTTCAATGCTCCTCCAGTTAAGTGCATCACAAGCCAACTACCACTCGGATCTTCCGGAGGATAAAAGAAATCATCAGTTCGATTAACGACTACAGACGGATTACCATAAGCTGTTCCATTAGCAGTTAACACCACACCCCTTTCAGAGGGACTGCTAAAAGCGACTGTTTTTTTGTTAGTACCAAGATAGTAAAACAAACCGTTGTCATCATCGGAACTCACAAAAGAAAGTGCTACCCCTGTAGTGCTTCCGCCACTGCCACTACTACTGCCACTGCCACTGCTACTGCCACTACTTCCCCCACTGCTTCCCCCACTGCTACTACTGCTACCACTAGAAAAAGAAGCGAATAAGTTAGCTTTGGTAATTCTATAAATACTATTTTCATCATCAAGCATTAGCACATAATCGCTAGCATCTGCTGTAGTTTTTATTGGAGTTTGCGTTAAATATGGAATGTCTTCAGGAACCTCAATTATTATCGCTTTTTTAAATAGTCCCATAGTTCGTTTTTATGTGAGTTTTATTTATCAGTCTTTTGATTGCGGATTAAGTATGATTTGATTTCTTGCAAATTCTCATTGATCATTGTACATTGGTTTTCGATATCCTTAAAGCCATAAGCTATATTATCAGATATCTGTTTTTGATTGCCAATTAGATGATTGAAGTCTCGCTTATCATTTACCGCTTTTTCAGCGGCAATCTTTGCCTCTTGAATAGCTTGTTGCCTTTCCAGAGAAGCTTGCTGTTTCTCAAATTTAATTTTGTTTACCCACCAAACAACCCAGCCTGATACAGCACAAACAAGTCCTAATAAAAAACTACCAAGTTTTGGATCAAAATTCATTATTGTTAGCTCTCTTGAAAATTATGTACTTATGAAGAAGGAACTACTGCACTCTTGATAATATCCAAATCCTTTTCAGCAAGGGTGCGGTCATCTCCTTCGTACTGATAGACAGATAAATTACATGACAAAAACCATTTAGGAACTCTAACTTCCAACTGATAATTGTTTGATAAAACATCAGAAACCACTAAATTAAATCCATTTAAAAACAAAGGTTTTGGGTCTTCAATGTAAGTTTTCCCAAATGATGAATTTGCAAATCGTAAAAGTGTTCCAGCGAAAAACCATAGTCTTCCAGCAGGAATTGTTGTACCCACAGTAATTGCTAATATGGACTTATCTAAAATTACGCCAGGATAAATTGGCGTAATCCTGGCATAATCAATTTTATTCCTAGTGGTTGATAAAACAGTAGGAGGGATAGATATTGAGTAAATTAATTGCCAATTAGCTCCAATAGATAAATCCAGATTTCTAGTCATTGCAAGTAATCGGAGATTATCTTATTAATAAATTCCCGCGTTCAAATCTGTCATTAAACAACAATTTCGTTAACTGCAAGATTGTCTTCTACTGTGATTAGGTAATCGTCGATATCAACCTCACACAATTCCAGAATATCTAAATAATCTTCAAAGCTAATCACGCCTTCAATAAAGCGCTGCTGGGCAAGTTCTGCACATTCTAATTGCTCAATTAGCTTTAAAGATTCAGCATATGACATTTGTTCGGTTGTGATTATGCTTAATTTCAAAATGCCATCAAGCATAATTAGAATTTTTCCGGTTTGAAAGATACACCCCGATTAGCAGTTCCGGTACTGGCTTTGGCGATAATTGCAGCTTTAGCCGTTTTGTAATTTGGGTGGTTTGTTGATGCTCCAAACGGATAAGTATAAGTTTTTGTTGCTTTTTTCTTATAACTATTTCCTGTGATTTTAGAGGAAGTTGATGTCCCAACACCTGTTGGCACAACTGATACAGTAGCTTTTGCGGCTACAAAACCTTTTTCTTTTTCTAGTCCTGCTGTTCCCGCTGGAGTAACATCTATACCTAACTCATCTGTAAAAGATAAACCTGTATCTGCAACGTGACTTTGCGCTCTGCCTGAAATACTAACCAAAAATTTTGTTGTCTCAGATGCCGGCAGAGCAAAAGGTTTTAACGCGCAAAAAGTTTCGTTACCAGGAAGGCTGTCACTAGAGCGATTAATTTTAATAACTACCTTTCCAGATTTAAATTCTTGAAATTTCCTTAACTGTGTTCCTTCTGGTGCATCAGGAACTACAGAGCTTTCATTTGCTCCCGGTGGACGAAGGTAGTGTAAAGCTCTTTTTAAGCTATTAAAACGTGTAGGCATATTATTTTTTACTCAGAGATTAGTTCTTCAACTCATATTACCCAGAAAAAAAAGTGAAATATATGATATTTTGGAGTGTCGCGCTACAACGTAAACCCTTTGGGTTTGCACTTTTATTAAACTATTTTTAAACGAAACTTATGGCTCCTATTACACCTGGAAGCAATGGCACTTTAAAATCAGTCACAGCCGAACACGCTTTAGTTGAGCTGGTAACGATTTTGAAAAATGGTGAAGCGAATACTACAGTTAATCCTAATAAGCGTAATTACGTAACTTTAGATTTTAATACGAACACTGGCTCGGTCGCAATATCATTTAGTATTCCTTCTGTTTCAATAATTACGAATACAGGAAGTATTGAGATTAGCGCCAACAAATATTTAAGTAATTTGGGGTTTAATTGTAGTACGGGAGGAACTTTTAAAAGCTCTACATCTGCTCAGACTTTAATAGAAATAGCTTCCTATTTACAAGCTAGAGAGGCTAATGTTGAAGCTAATCCTGAGAATAATAACTATACAAATTTTAGTTATGACGGTGATAATTCCGTATTTGGTGGAACTGCAACCATCCCCTTTAATGTTGCCATTGGATTAGACGGTAAGCCGATTATTAATGTGGTTGAGTACTTGGTCGAACCGCCGTCTTAACTACGGGGTTGTTATCTTGGTCAAATTCAATCTCAATTAAGTTCTCGTCATTAGCCAAGCGTTTTTGATAAAAATAATTGTCTAACGCTCCGGCGACTACATACCCAGCTTCTGTACATGCCATACCAAACTCTTGGTAAGCTTGGTCAACAAATGCTTTAGCATTTTTATTTGAGATTGAATCTATTGATTCTTGAATTTTTTGGGAAATAATAAACGGTTTATGCCTTGTTTCTAATTCTTGATTGATTTTTTGTTCATTTGCACCAGCCGCTTTCAAGCGATTTTTTAAATCTTGGTCGCTACCACGGAAGGCTCGGCGCACACTGCCATAAAGCCATAAAAAGCCGGAATTTAAAAGTAGTCTACCGCTTTGGGTGATGATTGTAGCATATTCGCTTGCAAGCATTCCTAAAAGTTCTTCTGTTATTTTTGGGGCGATTGACTCAAAGATTTCTGGGCTAATAACCATCAATCCAATAGTGGGAACAGCCCCACAAACAAGATACCCTAACGTTTTGCCAGCGGCTTGCCCAAGTAAGCCGGAAATTGTCACAAAACTATTGTCCATAGAGTCATGAATTTCTTTGTCCGTAATATTAAAATTGAAGTTCATTACAAAGCTGGTCGCGATAACGATACCAGTCCAAAGCGCGGTAAACGTCCAACTTATCGATTTTGCCAAAAAGCCAAACAACCCTTTAACCAAAGATTCTGCTGCCGTCCCTAAAAAAGCAAAAAAACCAGTAGAAGCTGAGGCAGGGTTTACTACAACTCTTTTGCCATTGGGAACAGCTGCTGAACGAACTGCACGACTAGTCAAGTTTATGATCGACGGCATCGTACACCCCATTTACATCTTTAACAAATGTTTTGATTTGCTCTAACAAATCTCCTCCTTCACCTAAAAGTTTTTTCAAGTCTTCTTTGATTATGTTGGCAACTTGAGCTTTATTCCCTGGCGTACCTCTAAAATGTGAGGCTCTAATGATTGCGGCCGCTTGCAAAAGCGTGTGCAATGTTGCGGCTAGAGTTGGCTTTTCAGTGTATGTTAAAACTGAAACATCTATATTACTTTCTTTTAAAAGTTTGTCAAAAGAAAGCTCCCCAGGCTTAAAAGTTAAAGGCATTTTTTCAGTTGTTGTATGGGTAGGAAATCCCAGATAATCTATCAATGCATGTAATGCACTGATAGTTTTATATTCACTTTGCTTAATTTGTCCTGACTCAATTAACGTCCTATTGACTATATTTAAAATTAGTTCATTGTTGATATTACAATGAATCATTAAAGAGAACATCTCAGCAATTGATTCTGCCAAGTTTGGGAGCCTAATAGTTTGTTTTTGTTCACCTTGCTTAGTCAAATCTGCGTCATTTACTTCGATAGTGACCTCAAATTCACCCACAGTCTCGTCAAATCTTTCGGCAAACCAGGCAATAAATTCTGTAAGGCTTTCAACTTTTTTTACTTGTGCTGGTTGCACTCCATTTTTAGTTAAATAACTTGCTGGAACATCTACGGGTAAAGTGCCAATACGTTTTAAAATTAACTTTAGAAGAGTATCGTCAATTTCGGGGCAACAACTCATACAATCACATTCCTTTTCTGGTGGTGGTGGCGGGGGTGGCGAGATAGTCGGCTCAAATTTACACCCTTGACATTCTATGTGGATGAATCCCCATGCAAGGGGTCTTCCGTCAGGCAGTGTTGGTAGTTGAGTGTTAACATACCCGTGGCGTTGCTGTTCTTCTGTAAAAAGCCTTGAAAAATAGTAAACTTGGAGCGCTCCGCTTGCGTTCGCTCCATTCATTGCGTATACCGTATTACGCTCATTGCCAGCTACATAAACTTGACTGCCTCGCGGGTTACGTTCTTCTACCCCGGATGGGGCTGCTGCGCCAGTTGCAATATATTCTAGGAACCCCATTCCCGGTACAGTTGTGAAATGGTCGGGCGAATTATCTGTAACGGTACATCCGAAGGTAATGTTAGCCGCACAGCCACAAATGCCAGGTGTTTTCACTGCACCGGGTGGCGGTGGAGGTTGAGGCTTGGGCGCACAATCAGGGTTTCTATACCCTCTTATGCCGTCTACCGCCATTGCAAAAATATTGCATGGGTCAGTCAAAATACTAATAATTGCGTGTGCAGCCTGTCCCGATACTCTCGCAATTGCTTCACTTGCATTAGATAATTCGTTGTTTACATAAGACAAGGGTTCGTCGGCAAACATTAGACAAACTCCCTAATATCTATTGCAGTACTTCCATTTTCTACCACTGCATAATAATTCCCTGTATACATCGGACTTGGCGCTTCGTAGTAATCACCAGGTTCAAGCTTTACCATATAGCTATTATTGCTAACAGTATTTACAGTGTCGAGGTAAATATCTTTCCCGCTTGAGTTAAAGAAAGTCAATCCTTTTCTATTAGGATTACTGTTTACTATAGTTGCTGTAATGGTTGTAATATTATTTGCAATTTTTGAGGAAGTATCTACTAATTTTTCAATAGTTATATATCGGGTTAAGTCAGCAAATGCTGTTACTTTATCTTGTCCGTCTGTACTATTTTGCAGCAGTCCAAAACCGACATCTTTGATTTGCAATCCCAACATTGCATTATCACCAAGTGTATGATTACCAAGGGAATATTCCCTGTAAGGGTAGGGCGATGAATTTAGAAGTGAATAAGCTGAAATCTTTTGCCAAATAGAATTGTCAACATTTATCATTATATCCATTTGAGTTCTGGGAGATCCCCACTCCAAGTTAATAGCTGCTAGCAATTGTTTGCTCTTAGAATCTTCAAGTTCAAAGACAGGGAATTCTACAGTAGGAAGGCTATAAATCCAACTAACTGCCTTCAGGTTTTCTATTTCTAAATACTCATTAATAAGCCTATATCCTGATTTGTTGTAAGGGACATAAGTTAGCAATGGTTTGACAGCGTTGCCTGTATCAGCATCAAGTGATACACATACTTTACTTCTTATTTCAAAAGTCTCAAATGCCATTTTTAATTTTCCAAAAATTTTATTATAATCCTTCTGTTTCTTGTTGACCTACTCCCCTAACTCGCAATGCTTCAATAATGATTGCTCTAGCATTGGAAGGCTCTTTCTGAACCCAAAGGGGAATTTTTTTAGTCCGGCTACGCTTGAAATCGCCGGCTAAGGTAGCGTCAAATCCGGAAAATTCTCGTTGTTCTTCTACTACTATTTTTTCTGAGTTGATCACGCTAAAAAATGCTGGATATATTCGTGTATTTTCCTTATACATGCGTTTATTTTCAGCGCGTCTACCTTCTTTCTTCTCCTCAGCTACGGTTATGGTTAAAATTTTGGCAGTTGAAAAAGCGGCTAAGGATTTGAGCATATTTGCCGCAGTTTCATCACTACCCCCGTAAACTTGCATTTGTCTCCCATTGCTTAAGTTTGCTGTAGCGCGAAATCTTCCCCAGGTGTAGCCTTCCGCACCTCCGCAAGCGTTTTTAATTGTCAGCCAGTCTAGTTTGGCTTTATTCACATCGGGGATATTGTAGGTTGCTCTCACAAATCTAAATCCACTTCTTTGTTTAAAGGGCGGATATTGAAAGTTAAAAAAGAATACGGTTAGTTTGATTGTTGCTACTTTGGCTCTAACGTAATCCTCCACGGGGGAGCCGACAAAATCACCGATGTCTCGATTTTCAATTAGATTTCTGCTCGCAATGACTTGAGTGACAACTGATTTGTAATTATTTCTATTTACTGCTAAAACTATTTTCTCTTTACCAGCTAATACAATTTCGCCTGCCATTTACTCGGCTATATGCTTAAGGGGAATAATCTAGTTTTACTCTGCTTCAATATTTCCGTAAATGTTCCAGTTTTACGTAAAACCGGAAGTTTTACGGACGACGCTAAAGTATTACGGTGATTACGATTGAAGCGGATTTAGGTAATACCTGA
>NZ_JBALCZ010000055.1:0-27163 GCF_036917615.1 Nostoc sp. | reverse complement strand
TTGTTCCCTACGATATTGTCGTTGTAGAATGTACCTGAGATATTGAATTGTTCGATATTCTTGTAGCTAACCCGACTAGTGCCCGCCGTAATTGAGCCAATGTTAGTAGTGGCATTGAAGGTCGAAGTGATACCCTCTGTAACATTGCTGTAAGCGACGGACAACACATCTTCACCCCTACCCCCATCTATGGTATCATTGCCACCAGATCCCGTGGAGAGGGTATCGTTGCCATTGTTCCCTACGATATTGTCGTTGTAGAATGTACCTGAGATATTGAATTGTTCGATATTCTTGTAGCTAACCCGACTAGTGCCCGCCGTAATTGATCCAGTGTTAGTAGTGGCATTGAAAGTCGAAGTGATATCCACTGTAGGATCTGGGAAGGACAACACATCGTCACCCTTTATGTAATTGAAGGACAACAAATCGTCACCCTTACCCCCATCTACTGTTTGAGTAACTAAATCAGAGGGATCAGTACCTAGTGATGTGGTGGTTAAATAGAAGGAATCATTGCCATCACCACCAGAGAGTAGGTTATTGTCCGTTGAAATGTAAGCATAGATTTTATCGTCACCAGCACCACCGTTGAGGGTGTTATTCCCTGAGGAGGTTAAATAAGAACCGTAGAGGCCGTCATAGCTAGAGGTGGAGAGAGTATCATTGCCATCACCACCAGAGAGTAGGTTATTGCCTGATGAAAAGTCAGCATAGATTTTATCGTCACCAGCGCCACCGTTGAGGGTGTTATTGCCTGAGGTTCTAAAACTATATGCTCTATATTCATAAGAGCCAGAGGTGGTGAGAAAATCGTTGCCATTGCCCCCAGAGAGTGAGTTATTGCCTTCTGAACCCTCAGCATTCAATGTATCGTTACCAGCGCCACCGTTGAGGGTGTTATCGCCTGAAGAGTTAAAATAACTGTACCCACCACCATCAATACCAATGTTAGAGGCGTAAAGAATATCATTGCCATCGTTCCCAGAGAGTAAGTTATTGCCTTTTGAACCGCTAGCACTCAAAGTATCGTCACCAGCGCCACCGTTGAGGGTGCTATCGTCTTTTGAAGAGTTAACATTGTAAAGATAAACATTCAAGAAATCATTGCCCACACCACCAACGAGGGAGTTATTTCCCGTATCACCAATTAGAGTGTCATTCCCGGCACCACCAATGAGAGTATCATTGCCCGCACCACCCCGCAGCAGGTCGTTGCCACTCTTGCCGTTAATGATGTCATCACCCCCTTGACCATTGATGACATCATCTGAGTTGTCAAAGCCGTTGACATTGTTGTTCAGGTCATTGAGGAAAGTGACTGTATTCTTATTGAAGATAGTGCTTTGAGTGGAGTTGGCATTGAAGACATCAAAGCTGTCTGTGACGGTAGTTTGCCCATAAAAGAGGATATTGCCCAAGTCTACAGTGGCTCCTGTAGATTTGCTGAGATTATCCAGGTTTTCTAGGGCAAAGTTTTGCAGGATGACTTTGGGACTACTGGACGTGGGAAAAACTTCAAAGGTGATTTCCAGATTGCTGCCATTCTGGGTAAGCAGCAGATTTTTGGCAGTGTAAGCAATGTAAGGACTGTAGCTCTGGAATTTTAAAGTGTCCACTTCGGCAATGACTGCTGCTGTCGGGTGTGTTCCTTTACCTACGCCACCAAAATCGGTGATAGTATCGGTATCGTAGTAGGGGGAGTCGTAAATATCGTTGCCACCTGCACCAGTTAAGGTGTCGTTGCCACTGCCGAATAGGGTATCGTTACCGTTGGTTCCAATGATATTTGCCATAACTTTTATCTACCTCAATCGATTTTTTCAGTAACTTCAGTTTTCAATCTGCTGTTTGTACTGTTTTTGGGTGCAAAAACTAACCGAAATTTGATGTTTTCAGCATACTCTATCCGTCGCCTCTGAGAGGTTGTTCAAAAGTATTTGGCTATGATTTTAGGCACTTGTTGATCCTCTCTAACCCCCAAAAATCAACCCTTTATATTTGGTTTTTTGCCAAGGTCTAAGTCTTACTAGCTTGAAAATAGGAAACAGTTTACTCTTTAGTGGGAAAAAATATTTTTATGCCCTCCTTATGTGCTATCCCCAGTGGGTGTTTAGCTTGAGCATAGAGAACATCTCAATAGCTTTAAAATAACCACATACTCACCATCTTACTTAGATGTCTATACTTAAATAGGCATCTTTGCATACTCTTCACATTATTTGCCGATAAATATATCTACCAATACTAAGCTTTGTCTATTCTTCATACTCTTCTAGTTTATAGGCAATAAGAAAGCACGAGGCAGTAGGCAAATGGTTGAATGACTAACAAAAAAATATATATTTTCTTTTTTGAACGCTGCGATGTCTGGGTTGGGGTATTCGGCGTCGCCTGGGTTAAGCTACACCTATACTTTAAGATCGAGCGATCGCATGTTGATGTATTAGACATAGGAGTGAAAAAGAATGTAGAGACGTAGCACTGCTAGGTCTCTACAAGGGTTCTGGATAACGCATATTTAATTTCTGGAGATGTCTATTGTATCTCAGCGAGCGGTGCGTTTTTAATACTCTGGAACTGACGAATCGATTTCTCGACTCCAAGCGGTAATTCCACCTTTGACATTCGTCCCGACAATCCCGGCTTCTTTGAGAATAGCGAGGGCTTTTGCCGATCGCCCGCCCATCTTACAATGAGCAATTAAGCGGTGACCGTTCAACATTTCCTTCACCTTAGCAACGCCATTGCCATTTTCAATCTCTGGTAAGGGCATCAACACTGAACCAGGAATCTTAGCAATGTCGTATTCATGGGGGTTGCGGACATCCAGCAGTACAAAATCTTTCGCACCACTATCCAGCAACTCCTTCAAATCCTTGACGGTCATTTCTTGACTTTCCATCTGCTGTTTTGCCTCCTCTGCCTTAGCTTGTGGAATTCCGCAGAATTGTTCGTAGTCTATC
Organism: Nostoc sp.; assembly: GCF_036917615.1. Taxonomy (GTDB): domain Bacteria; phylum Cyanobacteriota; class Cyanobacteriia; order Cyanobacteriales; family Nostocaceae; genus Nostoc. Next base: position 24,197 of record NZ_JBALCZ010000055.1, on the reverse strand, counting down.
AAATTTTCAATGACTGGGCGAATCGGGTTAGGACGCAGCTTCAACTCCCGGAATTTCATATCTAAGGCGTTGTATAACAGCAATCGTCCACTCAGGGTGTTACCTTGTCCCAGAATGATTTTGACAGTTTCAGTTGCTTGGATTAAACCAATAATTCCTGGCAAAATCCCCAATACGCCACCTTCTGCACAAGAGGGAACCATTCCTGGTGGTGGTGGTTCTGGGAAAAGGTCACGATAATTTGGCCCACCTTGGTAGTTAAATACAGTAGCTTGCCCTTCAAAGCGTAAAATTGAACCGTAGACGTTGGGCTTATTTAGCAATACGCAGGCGTCGTTAACTAGATATCTGGTGGGGAAGTTATCAGTACCATCTACGACGATATCATAAGGTCGGAGGATCTCCAAGGCGTTTTCGGAACTCAGGCGGGTTTCGTATAAATCAACCTGACAATAGGGGTTAATCTCGTGAATCCGGTTTTTTGCCGATTCAATCTTGGGTTTACCCACCCAGGAAGTACCGTGGATTACTTGGCGTTGCAGATTGGAAGTATCGACAACATCGAAATCAACAATCCCGATGCGTCCAATACCTGCCGCCGCCAAATATAAAAGTAGTGGTGAACCTAGTCCACCTGTACCGATACACTGTACACTAGCGGCTTTCAGGCGCTTCTGTCCTTCTAACCCCACTTCCGGCAAAATCAGGTGTCGGGAGTAGCGTTCGTAATCGTCTTTGGTCAACTGGATTTCATCCAGATTGGGATTGAGCATAGCAGTTATGATCTGGGAGAGCGGAATATTAATCCTATCGAAAAACTGTATCTCCTATGGAGATAAAGAGTAGGGGAAGACGAGTTTTCATTCGTGGTGGCGGCGAAAACCGCTACGAGTAACTGTCTTTAAACTAAGCCGTTACAATTATATTTTCAATTTCCTCTGCTTGAAACTGATGAGTATCATCAAGGCTCCAGCTTTGGAGTTCTCCAGCTTTGCCGTTTTGGACGGAAACTATTATATACGAGTATCCCTGCCAAGCGTATAGGCGATCGCATTCTGAAGGGATAGCAGGATGATCGGGGTGGGAGTGAAAAATGCCGATAATGTTCAGTGAGCGATCGCGTGCTTCCCTTTGTGCTTTTAACATAACTTCGGGTGAGATCGCATATTGCCGTCTTTTACTGTCTGTTGTACGTTCTCCTGCGAACTCAGCAGCTGCTTCTGTATTCCAGGCATTTTCGGTTGGCATGACTTCTACCACAATTTTGTCCTGATTAGCTAGATAGCCCAAAATTATACCGCAACACTCATCTGGGTAAATGCTTTCGGCATGGGTACGGATAGTTTGCAAGTGTTCTTGGCTGATTCGGATCATATCTGCGTTAGTAATTCTAGCAATCTATAACGATTCTCGCTTAGAAATGTATAGTCATGCGTCACCGAATAGCCCGCAGCAGGCATCGCTTGATTAGTGTTGGTGTAGTTCAACCCAGGCGTTAGCGTACCCCTACTCAAAAGTAAGCTGGCAAGAGGTTCCGCACTCAAGCTTACCTAACGGATCGCAGCGATCGCTAAGAAAAATATGTATTTTGGATCACACCTTTAAATATTAGCCTACTGCTTTCTGCTTGCTTATTGCTTAGAAACTAAAATCAGATGAAGAATACACAAAGCTCAGTATTTATATATACATTTCTAGGCTAAGAATGTGAAGAGTATGCAAAGATGCTTATTTGGGCGTAGACATCTAAGTAAGATATTAACCATGTAATTATTTTGAGGCTATTCAAATATTCTTTATTTTTAAGCTAGACATCCACCAAGAATAGCTCACAAAGAGGGCATAAAAATTTAGGTAGGTAAAAGATTATGGCAAATATCATTGGAACCAACGGTAATGATACCCTGCTGGGTAGTAACAGCGCAGACACGATTAAGGGTCTTGCAGGCAACGATACTATCACAGCTTACGAGGGCGACGACACCTTGACTGGTGGGGGCGGCAAGGATAAATTTGTTTACAACTTGTATGACGGCACTGGCACTGATATCATCACCGATTTCGGTGGCATTGGTAAAGGGACAAACCCGACAGCAGCAGTCATTGCCGAAGTCGATACCCTAAAATTTCAAGGTGCTGCCTTGACTGCTCAAAATCTGCTGCTCACCCAAAATGGTAGCAATCTGGAAATCACCTTTGAAGGGGACTTTAATAATACCATAGTCATCCTGCAAAACTTTGCCCTGGAAAATCTGGATAACCTCAGTAAATCTACAGGAGCCACTATAGACTTAGGCAATATAGAGTTTGATGGACAAACTAGCATCACAGACAGCTTTGATGTCTTCAATGCCAACTCCACCCAAAACACTATCTTTAACAAGAACACAGTCACTTTCCTTAATGACCTCGACAATAATGTAAACGGCTTTGACAACTCAAATGATGTGATCAATGGTCAGGGGGGTAATGACATCATTAACGGCAAGAGTGGCAACGACATACTCAGAGGTGGTACGGGGAATGATACTCTCATTGGTGGTGCGGGAAATGATACCCTCGTTGGTGGTGCGGCGAATAAGTTTATCTTGAATGCTAGCGGTTCAACAGACAATAACCTGCTGTCTGGGGGCAATGGGAATGATTCTCTCTCTGTCTCTGGCTACTACGATAACAATATATCTGGAGATGTCTATTTTGCCTCTGGCAATAACACGCTCAACGGTGGCGCTGGTGACGATACATTGGGTGTTAGCTATTCAAAAGGCGATAACTTGCTCTCTGGGGGCGATGGCAATGATTCTCTCTACGCCTCTAGCGACGACATCAACAATAGCATTAGCTCTTCAGGCAATAATACCCTCAACGGTAACGCTGGTAACGATTACTTGATTGCTAACTACTCAACAGGCGATAACCTGCTATCTGGGGGTGATGGCAATGATTTTCTCTCCGTCTCTGCTTTCCAGTACTACGCAATTGTTGGTGGTTCAGGCAATAACACCCTTAATGGTGGTATTGGTAACGATATTTTGACTGCTAACTATTCAACAGCCAATAACTTATTGGATGGAGGCGTTGGTAACGATAGCTTAGATGTTAATGCTTCAACAGGCGATAACCTACTTAATGGTGGCGATGGTAATGATTATCTCTCCGGCTCTGGCAGGCTTACCAGATACGGAGGCGATCTCACCTTAGGCAATAACACCCTCAATGGTGGAAATGGTGACGATATTTTGAGCGTTAACGCTTCAAGAGGCGATAACCTACTTAATGGTGGCGATGACAATGATTTTCTCATAGCCTCTGGCTACTATGACTACTATGATGGAGAATTTTTTGCTTTTGGCAAGAATACCCTTAACGGTGGCATTGGTAACGATACCTTGAATGTTAACTTGTCAGAAGGCAATAATCTTCTAGACGGAGGCGATGGTAATGATTCTCTCTCCGGCTCTGCCTACGACTACGGCTACAATGGAAGTTTATATTATGTTACATCAGGCAATAACACCCTCTACGGTGGAAATGGTGACGATATTTTGAATGTTGACTATTCATCAGGCGATAACCTTCTAGATGGAGGAAATGGCAATGATTTTCTCACAGCCTCTGGCTACAACTACAACGACTACAACAAAACTTATAGTGTTACATCAGGTAATAACACCCTCAACGGTGGAACTGGTGACGATACCTTGAATATTGACTATTCGTCTGGCAATAACCTTCTAGATGGAGGCGATGGCAATGATACTCTAAGAGCATATAACGCATTAGGCAATAACACTCTTGATGGTGGTAATGGCAATGACTACCTGACAGGTGGCAAAGGTAATGATAGCCTAATTGGAGGAGCTGGTACTGATACCTTTGCTTTCAATAGTTACAATCAAGGTGTTGATACTATTTATGACTTCAACGCCACTAATGAATCGATTCAGGTATCGGCTGCTGGTTTTGGTGGCGGGTTATCAATCGGTTCACTTCAGACAAGTCAGTTTACCATCGGAACATCTGCAACTACAAGCAATCAACGATTTATTTATGACAATATTACAGGTGCATTGTACTTTGACCTTGATGGCAGTGCGTCTGGGTTTACTCAGGTAAAATTTGCACAACTTCTGAGTGGATTGTCACTAACCAAAAACAACTTTGTGGTTATTTAATCGTAACTAGCGCTCTACGATCATTAAGCGGTACGGATTGCAAGGTGCTTACAAAAGCACCTTGTATTCGATTGTTCAATGCAATTACCTTTAGCAGAGAGTAGATGTTGGGTTTGATTCCTGAACTTTCGGCATGGGTGCGGATGGCAGAGCAAGTGTTATTGGCTAAGTCCAATTATGTCTGCGTTCGTAATTTTGGTAATTTATAGCGATTATTGCTTAGATACAATAGACATCTCCGAAAATTCGTAGAGAAGACCCGTGGGGGTCGTCTCTACCACAATTTCTCCTTTTTTGGAGATGTCTAATACATCATCAGGCGATCGCAGCGATTAAAAAGAAAAATATGTATTTTTGGCGTTGCATATTTGCGGGATGATTTGTCTGACGCAGAGCCGCAGAAACGCAGAGAAGATAAGGAATTTTAAGTTTAAATACATAATTTTCATCCTTTAATTCAGCAACGCCATATTTTTTTATTATTCTTTCAAGCATCTAACAAATTTCCTCCCTTGGAAACCTATCTTTTCCTGTCGGAGAGGCTAAGCGACGGATCAAACTTTACATTACCTACTGCTTTGTACAAATTATTGACTATCAAAATGTGATAAACCCTTAGACAGAAGTATTTATATATACATTACATCCTAAATAATGTGAAGAGTATGCAAAGATCTGTATTTCAGTATAGACATCTCAGTAAATATTCATATATGGTTATTACAGTGTTATTTAGATGTTTCCTATTTTTAAGCTAAACATCCACGGCAATAGCCGACAACGAGGGTATAAAAAACCCTTCCCTTATTAAGAGTCAACTGTATCTTTATTTTTAAGATTATAGGACTTACTCATTGATAAAAAAAACTAAATTATCAAGTGTGTGTTTGAGGCATTCAAGCTTGATTTGAGAACACTTTTTCAGGGATGTGTGGGTTGGGCTATGCCTACGCTATTCTATCGAGGATGGTTAAAAAAGCCTGAAACAACCTGTTTGAGTTAATTCAGACGATCATGGATTTGTACAGTGCGTGATACTTTGATACTTAGATAGATGCTACTTGCAAGCTGACCGACAGAGTGGATTTTCCAGGAAAATTACTCTTCCTCAAGGGTGACATAAAAGTATGCCGAAAGTGTCAACTCTCAGCGAGTTATTGTCCTCTAAAACAGCACGAACTCAGGGCTGAGAACTTAATAGTTACTAAAAAAATTAATTTAGTCAGGTAAAAGTTATGACAAATATCATTGGAACTAAAGGTAATGATACTCTACTGGGCACTAACAGAGCAGACACGATTAATGGTAAAGCAGGCAACGATACCATCACAGGGAACAAGGACAATGACACCGTAACTGGTGGTGGCGGCAAGGATGAATTTGTTTACAACTTGGGCGACGGTAGTGATACTATCACTGATTTCGGTGGCATAGGTAAAGGAATAAACCCAACAGCAGCAGTCATCGCCGAAGTCGATACCATCAAATTTATTGGTGCAGGGTTAACTGCCCGAAATCTGCTGCTCACCCAGAATGGCAGCAATCTGAAAATCAGCTTTGAAGGGGTGGCTGGTACACAAGTCATCCTGAAAAACTTCAAATTAGAAAACTTGGAGAATCTGAAAGCTTCTGGAGCAAAACCAGCCATTGGTAATATCCTGTTTAATGGGCAAACTAGAATCACAGACAATTTTAATGTCCTGGATGCCAACTCCACTGAAACTAGCATCGGTATCAAGGACACGGTAACCTTCTTCAATGACCTATCCAACAACATTACGGGTTTAGATAACTCAAATGATGTCATCAATGGTCAGGGCGGTAATGACAAAATCGATGGCTTGAGTGGCAACGATTTGCTGCGCGGTGGTGCTGGCAATGATACTCTCATTGGTGGTACTGGTAACGATACCCTTAACGGTGGTACGGGGAATGACCTGCTGCAAGGTGATATAGGGAATGATACTCTCATTGGTAGTGCGGGCAATGACACCCTTAACGGTGGTGCTGGTAACGATTACTTGAATGTTGACATTTCAACAGGTAATAACCTGCTCTCTGCTGGCAATGGCAATGATACTCTTTTAGCCTCTGACTATAGAGCTTCTGGTAAGAACACCCTCAATGGTGGCGCTGGTAACGATTACTTGAGTGCTGGCATTTCAGCAGGTAATAACCTGCTCTCTGGTGACGATGGCAATGATACTCTCTCTGCCTCTGGTAACTACCGAGATGGCGCTTCTGGTAAGAACACCCTCAACGGTGGCGCTGGTGACGATTACTTAGATGCAATGTTTTCAACAGGCGCTAACCTGCTCTCTGGTGGCGATAACAATGATACTCTCTCCGTCAATTTTGCCGTTGGGAATAATACCCTCAACGGTGGCACTGGTGACGATTACTTGAGTGCTAACATTTCAACAGGGGCTAACCTGCTCTCTGGGGATAATGGCAATGATACTCTCTGTGCCTCTGGCTTCGAGGGCTACAGGTATTGGAACACCTCTGGCAATAACACCCTCAAAGGTGGCGCTGGTAAGGATTACCTGAATGTTAACGATTCATCAGGGGAGAACCTACTTGATGGAGGCGATGGTAATGATTCTCTCTTTGCCTCTGGCTACGGCTACGGCTGGGGAGGAAATTATTTTGATACCACTGGTAATAACACCCTCAATGGTGGCGCTGGTAAGGATTACCTGAATGTTGACTATTCATCAGGCAATAACCTACTTGATGGGGGCGATGGTAATGATTCTCTGTTTGCCTCTGGCTACCAGTACGACGACTACTTAGGCAAAGACCAGGCAGTCTATCGTAGAGCATCTGGCAATAATACCCTCAACGGTGGCGCTGGTGCCGATAACTTGATTGTTGATTATTCAATAGGCAAGAATCTACTCTTTGGGGGTGATGGCAATGATACTCTCTCTGCCTATGGTGCATTAAACAATAACACTCTTGATGGTGGTAATGGCAATGACTACCTTACAGGTGGCAAAGGTAATGATAGCCTAACTGGAGGAACTGGTACTGATACCTTTGCTTTCAATAGTTATAATCAGGGGATTGATACTATTTATGACTTCAACGCCACTAATGAATTGATTCAGGTATCGGCTGCTGGTTTTGGTGGTGGGTTATCAATCGGTTCACTTCAAACAAGTCAGTTTAGCCTGGGAACATCTGCAACCACAAGCAATCAACGATTTATCTATGATCATATTACAGGTGGACTGTATTTTGACCTTGATGGCAGTGGCACTGGGTTTACCCAGGTAAAATTTGCACAACTCTCAGATGGATTGTCACTAACCAAAAACAACTTTGTGGTTGTTTAATCGAAATTAGGTTCTGCCATCACTAAGCGGCACGGATTACAAGGTGCTTACAAAAGCACCTTGCATTTGATTGTTCAATGCAATTACTTTTAACAGAGAGTAGAAGTTGAGTTTTGTTCCTCAACTTTGGGCATGGGTGCGGATGGGAGAACAAGTGTTTTTGGCTAAGTTGAATCATGTCTGCGTTCTCATTCTGGCGACTTGTCGACTTGTAGCGATTTCTGCTTATATATAATACATCGTCATGCGTCACCGATAGCGTACCCTTACAGGGAAGCAAGCTAGCAAGAGCGTCTGGTAGAGAAGAGAGCTTCTCTACCAGACGCTGCGCCAACGAGTCTTGTCTGCGACACGCTGTTCGCGTTCGAGCGTCACAGCCCGCCGCAGGCATCGCTTGATTTTGATCAGAGCCGCAGCTACGCCCAACCCTGGCATCGCTGCGATCGCTAAGGAAAATATGTATTTTTTATTGCTCATTGGAGTATTTGCCTACTGCTTTCTGTATTGCTTATCAACTAGAAAAATATGAATGTTACACAAATATCAGTACTTTTAGATATATTTATCGGCAAATAATGTGAAGAATATGCAAAGATATTTCTTTAAACATAGACATCTAAGTAAATACGTTAGGATGTAATTAATTATTGTGAGGTTATTTAGATGTTCCCTATTTTCAAGCTAAATACCCACGGGCAATAGCCCACAAAAAAGGCATAAAAATATCTCTCCCGATCAACAGTCAACTTTTCCCTATTTTAAAGACAGTAAGGCTAGCCCTTTCAAGGTGTGTTATTTTCTTGTTTTTTCTGGTTTAGAATCTTAAAAGTTGAGAAATGAGGTCGATTCTTGAAATAAGTCCGCGAGAGTTCAAGATACTTAGATAAGTGTTATGTAAAAGCAGGTCAAAGGGTGAATATTCAAAGAAAAATTGCTGTCTCCCAAGGGTGACATGAAAGTATGCCGAAAACGTCAAATTTCGGCAGTTTGTTTGTGCCCTAAAACAGCACAAACAGCGGCTTGAGAACTTAAGTTACTGAAAAAATTCATTTAGTCAGGTAAAAATTATGGCAAATATCATTGGAACCGACGGTGATGATACTCTACTGGGTAGTAACGGCGCTGACATCATTGACGGCAAGGATGGCTACGACTTGCTGCGGGGTGGTACGGGGAATGATACCCTGATTGGTGGTACGGGGAATGATACCCTGATTGGTGGCGGTGGCAAGGATGAGTTTGTTTACAACTTGGGCGACGGTAGTGATACTATTACTGATTTCGGTGGCATAGGTAAAGGAATAAACCCAACAGCAGCAGTGATCGCCGAAGTTGATACCATAAAATTCCTTGGTGCTGGGTTAACTGCCCGAAATCTGCTGCTTACCCAGAATGGCAGCAATCTGGAAATCAGCTTTCAAGGGGTTGAAGGGGCGGCTGGTACACAAGTCATCCTGCAAAACTTCAAATTAGAAAACTTGGAGAACCTGAAAGCTTCTGGTACAAGACCAGCCATTGGTAATATCCTGTTTGATGGACAAACTAGCATCACGGACAATTTTAATGTCCTGGATGCCAACTCCACTGAAACTAGCATCGGTATCAAGGACACGGTGACCTTTTTCAATGACCTATCCAACAACATTACGGGTTTAGATAACTCAAATGATGTCATCAATGGTCAGGGGGGTAATGACAAAATCGACGGCTTGAGTGGCAACGATTTGTTGCGCGGTGGTACGGGGAATGATACGCTGATTGGTGGTACGGGGAATGATACGCTGATTGGTGGTACGGGGAATGACTCCCTCGATGGCGATAACCTGCTTTCTGGGGGGGATGGCGATGATTCTCTTTCCGTCTCTGGCTACGACAGCTTCAGCTACCCAAACGACGAATACGACTCTCGCTCGTCTGGCAAGAACACCCTTAACGGTGGCGCTGGTAATGATACCTTGAGTGCTGACGGTTCAACAGGCAATAACCTACTGGATGGTGGCGTTGGCAATGATACTCTCTCCGTCTCTGGCTACTACAAAGGAAATAACTACTTCTTCCAGGAGTCTGGTCCGTCTGGCAATAACACCCTCAACGGTGGTGCTGGTGACGATAACTTGAGTGCTGGCGGTTCAACAGGTGATAACCTACTCAATGGTGGCGATGGCAATGATTCTCTCTCCATCTCTGGCTACTACAGCTATACTCCCTACGAAGACGAGCGCGAACCTCGCGATCTCTCCACGACATACGACTCTCGCTCGTCTGGCAAGAACACCCTCAACGGTGGTGCAGGTAACGATAGCTTGAGTGCTAGCGGTTCAAGAGGTGATAACCTACTCTCTGGTGGCGACGGCAATGATTATATCTTTGCCTCTAATGCGACTGGTAATAACACCCTTTATGGTGACGCTGGCAATGACACCATCTATGGTGGCAATGGCAATGATATCCTCACAGGTGGTTTTGGTAATGATAGCCTAATTGGAGGAGCTGGTACTGATACCTTTGCTTTCAATAGTTACAAGGAAGGTGTTGATCGTCTTTATGACTTCAACGCCACTAATGAACTCATTCAGATATCGGATGCTGGTTTTGGTGGTGGGTTATCAATAGGTTCACTTAAGACGAATCAGTTTACCCTCGGAACATCTGCAACAGCGATCGCTCAACGATTTATCTATGATTTTTCTACAGGTGGACTGTACTTTGACCTTGATGGCAGTGCGGGTGCATTTACTAAGGTACAGTTTGCACAATTATCTGCTGGATTGTCACTAACCAAAAACAATTTTGTGGTTGTTTAATCATAATTAGCATTCTTCTATCACTAGACAGCACGCAATGGGAGGTTCTATTTTAAGCACCTCCCATTATATTGTTGAATACAATTACTGTTAGCAGAGAGTAGATGTTGGATTTTATTCCTCAGCCTTGGTCATGGGTGTAGATAGTTTGCAAGTGTTCATCATAATTCGTAATTACTAATTCGTAATTCGTAATTGAATAGGGGTTGATACCCCCGTTTCTATAAACGGCTTGTTTTGTGTAGGGGTTGAAATCCCCGTCACAAAACATAATTACTGTCTTTTTAGCGCGAAGGAGTCCGCGTTCGCCTCTGGTCTGGTAGAGAGCGTCATTACGAATTACGAACTACGAAATTGTTTAAGTCTGCGTTCATAATTTTGGTAACCTATAGCGATTCTTGTTTAGATACAAAACATTGCCAGGCGATCGCTTAATCTTGATCATAGCTGCAACTACACCCAACCCAGGTGTTAGCGTTGGCGTCACCTCTGGTAGAGAAGCTTACCATACCCCTACGGGGATCTTACTACGCGTAGCGTTCCGCAGGAAAAGTATCGCTGCGATCAAAGTCAAATATGTATTTTTTGATCAGTCCTTTGAGCATTTGCCTGCTGCTTTCTGTAAATAAATAATTGCCTATAAACTCTAAAAATGTGAAGAGTACACGAAGAGAAGTACTAATACATATACTTATCAGCAAATAATGTCAAGAAAATGTAAAGATTCTGCTAGAATCAGTATAAACGTCTAAGTAAATACGCTAATATATAGTCGTCATTATCGGGTTATTTAGATGTTCCCTATTTTCAAGCTAGACACCCACGGACAATAGCCCACAACGAGGCCATAAAAATATCTTTTCTCTATTAAGAGTATTAAGAGTCAATTGTTCGCTATTTTGAAGACAGTAAGACTTAAGCATTGATAACAAAACCAACTATCAAATGATGTCGTTAATGGTCAGGGTGGTAATGACAAAATCAATGGCTTGAGTGGCAACGACTTGCTGCGCGGTGGTGCGGGGAATGATACCCTGATTGGTGGTGCGGGGAATGATACCCTGATTGGTGGTGCGGGGAATGATACCCTGATTGGTGGTACGGGGAATGATACCCTGATTGGCGATAACCTCCTTTCTGGAGACGATGGCAATGATTTTCTTTCCGTCTCTGGCTACTACAGCTTCGTGTACTTAAACGACTACTACGACTCTCGCTCGTCTGGCAAGAACACCCTCAACGGTGGCGCTGGGGACGATAACTTGAGTGCTAGCGGTTCAACAGGCAATAATTTGCTCTCCGGGGGCGATGGCAATGATTCTCTCTCTGTTTCTGGCTCCTACGGAGGAGATCCCTACGCCTTTACGGACTCTCGTTCGTCTGGCAATAATACCCTCAACGGTGGTGCTGGTAACGATACCTTGAGTGCTAGCGGTTCAACAGGCAATAATTTGCTCTCCGGGGGCGATGGCAATGATTCTCTCTCCATCGCCGGCTACATCGAATCCTTTCCCAGCGAAGATCCGTACTCACTACGCGACTCAGGTAGCACAATCGACTCTCACTCGTCTGGCAATAACACTCTCAACGGTGGTGCTGGTAACGATACCTTGAGTGCTAGCGGTTCAACAGGCAAGAACCTGCTGTCTGGGGGCGATGGCAATGATATCCTGACAGGTGGTTTTGGTAATGACACCCTCTATGGAAATAATGGTACTGATACCTTTGCTTTCAATAGTTACAATCAAGGGATTGACACTATTTATGACTTCAACGCCACTAATGAATTGATTCAGGTATCGGCTGCTGGTTTTGGTGGCGGGTTATCAATCGGTTCACTTCAGACAAATCAGTTTAGCCTGGGAACATCTGCAACGGCGATCGCTCAACGATTTATCTATGACAATTCTACAGGTGGACTGTACTTTGACGAAGATGGCAGTGCGTCTGGGTTTACTCAGGTAAAATTTGTACAACTATCTGCTGGATTGTCATTAAGCGAAAACAATTTTGTGGTTGTTTAATCTTCATTAGCGCTCTGCTATCACTCCAAGTACAGTTTGCGAGGTGCTATTTTAAGCACCTCACATTCGATTAATCAATGCAATTATCTAAAGTTGATTTCGCGCTTTGAGTTGCAGATATCGCTCAACTAACTGATCGGCAATTTGATTTGCTGGTGCATCTAGTACCAATACACCTTTTTGTTTCAGCTGGGCAAATGCTACTTGTCGTTGCATTAATAAATCGAGTGCCACTGCACGGGCATAAGCATCTGTAACATCATCTGTGAAGGTGTGTGCCAGACGATCAACTTGCGGATCTCGCAGAGTCACGCCAAATGGCAGATAGCGGGGTGCTAGCTTGGAGAGTGCGGCCAGCAGTTCTGTAGAGGCGGTGACATCAACTAAGTCGGTAATCACCACCACTAGCGCCCTGCGAGTTTGACGCTGCAAAACATATGTCACCGCCCCCAAATAATCAGATTCAAATAACACTGGTTGAATTGGAGTCAGGCGATCAATTAGCTGATTCAAATGATGTTGACCGCGTTCTGGGGGAATCCACGTATGTATCTGGCGGTCAAATACACCAACACCCACGCGATCGCCTCGATGTAAACCCGCCAATGCTAAGGATAAAGTTGCATTCAAACCCCAGTCGAATCGCTGCAAATTCTGCACTTTTGCTGTCATCAACCGTCCGCGATCAAGCAAGATCAATAAAGTTTGTTCCTGTTCTGGTTCCAGAACCCTCACCAGTGGCGTTGCATTCCCATAGGCCCCAACCCGACGGGCGGTAGCTTTCCAATCAATAAACCGCAAATCGTCACCAGTGCGATAGTTCCGCAGTTCGGCAAACTCTGTACCAATACCAGTTTGGCGAGATTGGCGGATTGATCCTGATGATTGCAATGTTAAACGAATTGTGAGCGATCGCAACCCCACTAAATCAGGATAAATTTTCACTGGCAGACTTTGGGAAATTTGCCAATCATCCCAAGCTAATCCCCAAAGTCCCAACTGTCGGACTTGAATATTTCCCCAAGGAAACTCTCCCCGCTGTGTCGGGTTGACGGTATACGTTAATTCTTGGGTGCTGTTACTCTTAACAATAGCCTGGAGTGCGGGTGCAGATACGCCAAATCCTGTTGGGTAGTAGTCGCAGATTTCAATTAAGGCGTTGGCATTTGGCGATGTTACTTTTAGGATCACCGGATTATCCCGCCCAATCGATAATCGTGACGGTAATTCCCGGGTAATTTGCACGCGAGAACGCCGCACCCGTAAACCATCTATAACCATCAATCCTAGAATGATCGCATCAAATAACAAAGTGATGGCGATCGTTGCTCTAATACTGAGAAAAAGGGATAGGATCGGGGCTGCTGCTACGCCCGTCGTAGATATTACTATACCCAAAACCAACAATAAATAAACTCGTCTGGAAGGAACCATTTTTGAGAGTGAGAATTTAGGAGAATGACGATTAGCTTAACCTACGTCATTATGGGCAAAGCGGTTAAAGAGGAAGTCTAGGGCAATGTCGGTAGCTGTCAAATTGCGGTTTTGCATGGCGTTTGCGAATTAAAAAGCTTAATAGCAATCCTAAATCATTAAGGATAAATTGTAGTAAAATTATTGACAATAGTTAGCATTAGTTGAATCCTATCTACCAGTCGCCAACTATGACCATTACCCCCACTATCTCAGAGTGGCAAGAATTGTGGGCAGAAACTGCCAAAAATAGCCAGCAAAATTCATCAGAGCCATTTGAATCCTATTGTGAAGTACCCAAACAACTTGGCAAAGGATATGTGTGAAATATCGAAGTGTACCCCCAACTGTGGTTTGCGATTGAGGACTACAAATATTATGCCCCAAGCGACGGGGCAGCTTTCCTTGTAGCCTACAAGGTTGTACTGGTTTCCTGCCGCTTTCAATAAAGATGCAAATTATTCTTATCTACAGCTTACAATTAGCCGTCTAGATTGACCATTTACCTGACCTACCCCAAGACTCACCATGACCATCACTATCTCACAGAAGGCACACAAAGAACTGTGGCAGGAAGCTGAAGCAACCACCCGTTTGATGCCTGCAACGGCTCAATCCAATCAGTGGGATCAGATCTGGCAATATCCGCCTACTTTGGGGCAGGGATTGATTCGGAGAATCCCGTTGCGTAAAGGAATATGGTTGTCGATTTATCACTATCAACTGCACGATGATCTCGTAGTCGGGGGTTCCGATTATTTTCAATAGATGGGATTCAGTTTTTTTCTGCAAGGGGAATACACCTATGATGACGTGCTGCATGAAGCTGGGCAGCATCTTGTTTGCGGTAGTGGAAACCAAGCCGCAGCCGTTCGTAAAGAATTTACCAAGCAGCGATTTTTGCAAATTGATGTAGGACTGCAACCAGGGGTGCTGCGATCGTTTATGGGCGTCTACCGAGTGGGGATGCATTCACATTCCGCTCCCAAAAACCAATAACGGGAATTACTAAAATAACAGTAATAAATATTGATGCCAATACTATTCGAGTCACAGTCACAGGGGAAACGAGTTTACCAACAGTCGAGTTATATGACAGTGCCGACGAGGGTATAATCTTCTCTGTTGCTAGTACTGCACCCTCCACCTCACCTCAAACGCAACCGCAAACACAGCAGCCCCCAAACCAAACGCAACCAAGTCAACCATCGGCAGCAGGTGATGAGCCAATAGAGTTGGTGTTGACAGGGGAACAAGATGGGTATCGCGTACCAGATGCATACAACTGCCACCAAAACCGATACTATAAGCAAGACAGGTTCCGGGCATCACTTAACTTCAAGAATTTGTTTGACGTTAACTATTTTGAATCTGCTCAGGATAGGCTAAATGTTTTTTATGGCGATCCGTTCGCAGTGCAGGCCACGATTCGGTGGGAGCTTTAAGGTCAGTGAGGTGAATGGAGGGCGATGAGCGTCGGCTGAACAACTTGCTTTAATACAGTTTTAATTTGTGGACAACCTATAAAATTCAATCTGCAAGTTTGAAAGGATTAGGGCAAAGCTTGGGGCTAGAAGCTCATCGCGCTTCTAGCCTTGAGAGTAAATCAGCCACACTAGTAAAATCTAACAGTGCCTCACCAAGATTTTCTAATTGTTCTAAATAGAGAGTTTCGATGCGCTCTAGCACATCTTGAGGCAATACTCAGTTCGTTTTGGTTATTTTCAACTAGCGATAGGCTGTCGCCCCAGCCCCGCCAAGGGCGATCGCAACGTATGACTAATTCTCAAACTAACCATGCCAAACCAAATTGGGTAAATATAAACATTTCTTCTGAGTTGCGATCCTCTATCAATAAGGATCTTCGACTGGCAGCACTTGGCATTTTTAGCTTTTAGATCAACCTGAAAGTTGCAATCCAATTAAATTTTGTTAACTTAAAAGTAAGAAAAAATATCTCACCTATACTAAATTGGGATTAGATATATTTTTTTAAAACCAGGATCAAGTCTTGAAAAACGCCTGTTTCAAGCTTTTTTCAAGTCTGTCTTAATTACGAATTAGGAATTACGAATTAGGAATTACTATGACACCTGAAAAGGAAATTCAGCAGCAAATTGCCGAAAATATCGTCTCATTGAGTGAAGTATTGTTTAGTGCCCAAGCATGGAAGTTCTTCCAAAGACTAGGCAGGGGCTACCTATATCTGCATAAAGTACTCCAAATTGAGCATACTAGTGGCAATAATTTTTCGCTAATTGAAGGTGCATCGCAGCTAGGAGACAGAATGTATTATACTGCTAAAGGCACTGAAGCTTGGCAGATGATGCAACTCTCAGCAGCAGCCGCTAGACAACCAATACTATATGCCCAGTTTTGCGCTTTCATTGACAACTACGACCCAAGAAAAGAGTTTGTAGTAATTGTGGGTTTTAATTATGGTTCTGATGCTAGAGAATATTTCTTTTTAAGAAGACCAGAAATTCCCCCTGAGCAAGCTTTTACAATTGTGAGCGATCGCCCCTTAGAATTTGGCATCGAATCACTATAATCTTGATCACAAAGAATTCAGAAGTCAGTCGCCAGAATTAAGAATTGAATTGGAGTGCGACTGGTAAGGCAGCGTGGGGACAGTCCTAAATCATTTGTGAACAGGCAACTTTGGGTCGTTCTAGTGTGTCGTTAGATCACATACACAGGTGAAGTTGTTCAATTCAAAGATGCACTCAATAAATCTCTGGGCGACAAAGTTTTAGACTCATTTCCACCATTGCATTTTGGTACTTTTGGTGGATTCCCAACACGTATACTCCACGTCTTTGTGGGACTTGCACCGCTAATTCTGTTTGTTACTGGTTTTGTGATCTGGTGGTATCGTTACCCTTGCAAAATTTAGGAGTAGCTATGTCTGACGACAAGCCGAGTCAGCGTCTACGCCCAATAAAAAAAGGGAATAGGGAATACCCTATCCCCATTGCCATGAACCGCAACCGCTTATTAGAAGCAATTTGCACTTATTCTGGCGATGTATGAGGAAATAATTAAGAATAGTTTACATTTAATTCCTCTTTTGAGCTAGTAATTTCAGGATTTTCTGAGATTTATTAGTAGTTGCGAAAGCTTACACAGTTTACTTTTAACCCAAAATATCCTGCTTATACTGAAAATTAATCTCTAAAGAGTAATTGATAATAATTTATTATAGATTAGTAGTTGCTGAGCGCGCAATTTCTTTATATACTAATTCTATTAAATAAAAAAATATCAATAATTTTTCAAGCGAGGTCAATAGACGAGTACCAACCAACCAGCTAACGGTTTCAGAAAGCGATTTTTCCTTCCCTGACCTAGCCGAAAAGGTGCAAGTTAACAAGAGCATCTACTTGCAATAAGCCATAACCGCTATATAGGAGAGTATAGCGGTTTTATTTTATGACTTATCGCGCATCAGTTTGGTCAAGCCTGAACCTGTAATACTTCATTTCTACTCTTTGGTTATTAGAAAGTTTAGTTGAATTTTCTTGCCCAGCTTGGATTTAGAGTTCTGTCAGTTCCAGTGGTAAATGCTCGTAAGAAACAAACATATTTTGGTGCATTAGACTAGAAAACGAAAGAATTTCTAACTGACGCCGCTAATAAATGCCAGAACTGATCGGGTTGCAGTTAACTTCTATTCTGGTGGAGCAAAGTGGAGTGCAAAGGTTGCTACGACTGAAGTCCGAAACTATTACCCGAATTTATCATGCCAGGGGAATTTTGCTCTGCCGTTTGGAGAATCCACCATCGCTACTGGTGGTCACTGAGCTTTGCCGTACCACTTTCCTACGGAACGCTCCGCGAACGTGGAAGCAAGCTACGCGCAGCGTCTCTTAGAGAAGTGCGGGCTATTCGGCGATCGCACCAAGATTACATTCACAACCGATCACAATCTAGTGATGCATTTAGTCCGCGTGTTGGTCTTGTCTATCAACCTCTAGCGCCGATTTCGTTGTATGCCAGCTATAGTCGTTCCTTTACCCCAAACAGTGGAAACGCTTTTGATGGCAGTGCATTTAAACCACTGTACGGCACTTCCTATGAAGTGGATATCAAAGGCGATATCGGCAATCGAGTGTCGGCGACCCTTGCCTTTTACGATTTGACACTCTCCAATGTGCTGACGGATGATCCAGACCATACAGGCTATTTGATCCTAACAGGTGAGCAGCGCAGCAAAGGGGTTGAACTCAGCCTTGCCGGTGAAATTTTACCAGGATGGAACGTTATTGCGGGCTACGCTTACACGGATGCAGAAGTTACCAAAGACACTGACCCTAGTCAGGTAGGTAAGGTGCTGAACAATATTCCCAAACATAGCTTTAACATCTGGACAAGCTATAAAATTCAAACGGGCAGTCTGAAAGGATTTGGTGTTGGTAGAGGATTGTTTTTTGTAGGTGATAGACAAGGAGATCTAGCAAATACCTTTGAATTACCGAGTTATCTCCGCACCGATGCTGCCATCTTCTATAAACGAGACAGATTCCGGGCAGCGATTAATTTCAAGAATTTGTTTAACGTGGACTATTTTGACTCTGCTCGGAACCAGTTGAATGTTTACTATGGTGATCCATTCGCCGTGCAGGGCACGATTTCGTGGCAATTTTAGGAGAAGTACGAGCCAGAAAAGCGTGGCAAAAACTTTTTCCATGTCACTGATTCTCGGTGAAATCGAAAAAGTAAAACTACTGTCCCACAAAGGTTTTAGCGTCAGCTTCCGCGTTGCCAAAAAATGGATCAAGTCGAGCTTAGTTGACGTGGGAAAAGGTGAATGCAGCGATGAAGGATGTTGAAGATTTAAGTTGTTTAAATAGGGACTTAGCGTTAGCTAGTTGTAAACAAGTCGGAGTAGCTCACGTAGTATACTCGGCGTTAATCTTCACATAGTCATAACTCAAATCGCAACCCCAAGCTTTACCTGCACCATGACCGTTGCCAACGCTGACTGCAATGATCACCGGATTATCTACTCGTTGAGCCTTGATAGTGCTTCTATCAAAGGACAAATCATTACTATTATTGGTGGCAATGAAATCTTTGGGCAGGAAAGAATCAACAGCAGTTTGCTTCAAATAAGCGCTTGCTGCTGCACGATCAAAGGTTAAAGGTTGACCATTTTCCAACATTAAGAAATCGCCTAGCTTAATTTGCAGGTCTTCTTGCTCAAAGGGCACACCTGCACGTCCAGCAGCGGCGGCGATGCGTCCCCAGTTGGGATCACGTCCAAAGATTGCAGATTTAACTAAGGATGAACCAGCAATGGTTTTGGCTATTTGTCGGGCTGATAGTTCATCATGGGCCCCTGTCACTTCCACTTCAATTAGACAGGTTGCGCCTTCACCATCACGAGCGATCGCTTTGGCTAAATGCTGACAAACTGCTGTTAACATCGCCTCTAATTTCTCTGCTTCTGCACCCAATTCTGTAATTGCTGGGGTGCGAGATTGACCGTTTGCCAAAGCGATTAAGCTATCGTTGGTGCTGGTATCACCATCCACGGTAATCGAATTAAAGCTTCTATCGGCTGCCCTTGCTAACATCTGCTGCCAAAGGGCTGATGAAACGGCTGCATCACAAGTAACAAATGCCAGCATGGTTGCCATGTTGGGGTGAATCATGCCAGAACCCTTGGCAATACCGCCAATTCGTACCGGGCGATCATTTATAGTTGTCTCTAGGGCAATGGATTTTGTTACCAAGTCTGTAGTGATAATCGCCCCGGCGGCGGCATCTGAGCCTGTTTCTGAGAGTGCTGCTACTACCTTGGGAATCCCGCTTCGCAAAGCATCCATCTTTATTCTTTGACCAATCACGCCAGTGGAAGCCAATAACACAGATTCAGATGGGATGTTCAGTGCTTGGCCTACTGCCATAGCAGATTCTAAGGTATCAAGGTAGCCTTGAGTCCCTGTAGCGGCATTTGCTTGTCCAGCGTTGCAGAGGATGGCACGAGCGCTATGTTTGGCTTGCAAGCGTTGGCGACAATATTCTACGCAGGCAGCTTTAACCTGGCTAGTGGTGAATACACCCGCTGCGATCGCTTCCACCTCTGAGAATATCAGAGCTAAATCTGGCAACCCCGAAGGTTTCAACCCTGCGGTAATTCCTGCCGCCTGATACCCCCTTGGTGCTGTGATGCCACCTGTTATTTCTTGCCAATCTGCCATTATTCTTCCTTACAATTATCAATTTTGATTCAATTTGTGCTTTGGAAAAGTGCTGAGTTAGGAGTTAGGAGTTAAGAGTTATTATTCTTCCCCTGCTCCCCAGTCCCTTTTGTTGTGAGTTTATTTGCTGATGGCAATAATAATGCACTAGTTGGCGATTGGCATAATTGTTTTTACCTTTCTTATGACGAAAGACAAAAGCAAAAAAGGAGAGCGACCTAAGTAGCTCTCCAGATCATCAGGGTACATCTACTTACTACACTCTATCATTTATTATCTAAGGGTTAATACTTATTTATTTAAATTATTTTTCATAATATTATCAGGTTATCCGTAAATGCCACTAAAATAAAATAAAAAAGAGAGCCACTTAGGCAGCTCTCCAGATCATCAGGGTGCATCTACCTACCACAGCATATCATTTTAGGTATGCGGGTTGCTACCAGTTTTTATGTGAAGATTCTGTGAAGAAGCACCGGGAAAATACTTACTTGAGGCATTGGGCAATTCAATTTTGGATTTTGGATTGATGATTTTAGATTAAATTTCAATTCTTTAATCCAAAATCGTTCGACTGAGCCTACTCCTACGGAGAAGCAAGCTACGCGCAGCGTCTCGTAGAGAAGCCGAAGTCTAAAATCTAAAATTCTTACTCCCCCGCCCCTTTCACCCAGCAAAGTTGATTTTACAGACTACTAGAGCATCGATTCAGTAATCAAAAACCTAATCCCCAGCCCCCTTTTCTACCAGTGTTGGGAGAGCTAAACTTCCCTCTGTGCTTGCCTAATGGCAGGTTGACCCAAGGTCGAGGGGTTAGGGGAGAGGTTCTTTCAGGATTACTGAATTGATGTTCTAGGCGTTAAGTTTTTTCTCCACCAATTCGTTAGTCAGCTTAGGATCAGCACGTTTGCCTGTCTTTTTCAAAACTTGTCCAACAAAGAAGCCTTTGAGGTTGGTGTTACCGTTGCGATACTTTTCTAGTTCTTTGGGATTGGCGGCTATGACTTGATCAACGATGGGTTCCAGTACATTAGGATCGGTAATTAACTCTTGACCAGCAAAGGCTTTTTCAGGAGAAATACCACTGAGCAAATCTGGCAGCTTTTCTTTAGCTTGAGCATTGCTAATTTTGCCCGTTTCAATGCGAGTGATGATCTCAGCTAAATTGGTGGGAGTCAGGGCGATTTCAGTAATACTGAGTTTTTGCTTATTCAGGTGTGCTGCGATATCTTGAGTAATCCAGTTTGCAGCAGCTTTCGGATTTGCTCCAGCTGCGATCGCAGTTTCAAAATATTCCGCTACGGGATGATCTTCTGTCAACACGCGCGCATCGTAAGTCGAAAGCCCCAACTCACTTTCATAATGATGGCGTTTTTGGGCTGGTAATTCTGGTAATTCGCTGCGCCATTGCTCTAATTGGGCATCCGACACCTCAATTGGTGCTAAATCTGGTTCGGGGAAGTAGCGGTAATCGCTAGAACCTTCCTTCACCCGCATACTACTTGTGCGTTGAGTGCCTTCTTCCCACAGACGAGTTTCTTGGATAATCCGATCGCCTGCTTCGATGGCGGCAATTTGGCGCTCAATTTCGTAGTCGATCGCCCGTTGGATGGCGTTGAACGAGTTCATGTTTTTAATTTCTACCTTAGTGCCAAACTCCTCTCGCCCCACCGGACGCACGGAAATGTTGACATCGCAGCGCAGAGATCCTTCTTGCATATTGCCGTCACTCACGCCGAGATACCGCACAATTCGGCGCAACTCTTCAGCATATTCAGCAGCTTCTAGTCCAGAACGCAGGTCAGGTTCTGAGACAATTTCTACTAATGGTATACCTGCGCGATTGTAGTCTACCAGAGAATAGGAAGAACCGGAAAGGCGCTCACTGCCGGCGTGTACCAATTTTCCAGCATCTTCCTCCATGTGCAGACGGGTAATCCCAATGCGTTTGCGAGTGGGGTTACCCTCAGCATCCACCAACTCAATTTCTAACCAACCATGTTCTGCGATCGGTAGATCATATTGAGAAATTTGGTAATTTTTCGGTAAGTCAGGATAAAAATACTGTTTCCGGTCAAATTTGCTATATCTAGCGATTTGACAATTTAGTGCCAAACCAGCCTTGACGGCGTATTCTAATACTTTTTCATTGAGTACAGGTAAGACCCCAGGTAAACCCATACAAACCGGGTCAATGTTAGTATTAGGGTCAGCACCGAATGCCGTAGAGCTATTAGAGAAAATCTTGGTATTGGTACTCAGCTGACAATGGGTTTCTAGACCAATAATCGCTTCATACTCAGTTTTTACGGTCGTAGCAGTGGTCATAATATCAATATTTGGGCATAATCCTTGTAGTGGTACTATTGTAGCGGCGTATTGAATCGCCCTGAAGACGGTTATTTGGGTGAGCAATGCTTACCCTTTTGAGCTTGAAAAGGAAGATGTAAACCGAAGGTGAAGAAAATCTTAATCATTGGTTCTGGGGGTACTGGTAAATCTACCCAAGCTCGCGAACTGGGAACCATCTTAGGCTTAGAAGTCATCCACTTGGATGCTTGGTACTCGAATCCTGGCTGGGTTGAGACTATTACCAGTAGCCAAGGATAAATTACTATAATAAGTTATTAAATTCAATAAAGTTCAGTCAAGGATTTCTTCCTTCTCTGTGTGTCCTCTGCGCCTCTGTGATACCCTGCGGGAAGCCCTACGGGTGACGCTCGTACCTCTCTAGGAGACGCGCAAGGGACGCTACCGCTACGTTCGCGCAGCGTCTCGTAGAGAAGACAGCCAGTTCCTTTATGCCTCTTAACCCGTCCACCGGACTGGCTCACCGCTTTGCATCTACGTTAAAAAAATTGACTTTGACGACTTTGACAAAGAGTTTTAGCCTTAACTAAACCGTATTGGTATTAAATTGGCAAATTAGGTCAGGAGCAACCAAGATTATTATTGATATCAAGATAGCAGTAAATGCTGCCTATGAATACATAAAATCCTTGCAAGAAATGATGGGTTCTTCATTAAGAGATTTGAGACTTGAAGAAGTTCAACTTTCTGAGGATAAAAGCTTATGGTTGATTACTTTAGGGTTTTATATTCCTAAAAAAGCTCCTAAAAGCCCTTTGGAAAACTTAATGGCTACCTCTCTTGCTTCTACCACTGTGTTGTATGAACGAGAATATAAACTTTTTAAAGTAAATTCTCAAACTGGCGAAGTAGAAGCAATGAAAATTAGAAAAGTATGAAAGATTTGATTGCTTCACTTATGCGTCGTTATTGCCAAAAAGGGGTTTTAATTGATACAAATATCCTGCTTCTCTTCTTAGTTGGGAGCGTCAATCAAAAACGAATAACTAAATTTAATCGAACCCAGCAATTTATACCAGAACATTATGAGCTTCTGCTAGCATTTATTGCAAAATTTCAAAAGCTTGTAACAACTCCGAATATTCTGACAGAAGTTAATAGCCTTGCAAATCAACTTGGTGAACCTGAACGTTCTCAGTGCTTTGCAATTATTTGCTCAATTTGCTAAAAATGTTGCTCTTTTGGATGAATACTACGTAAAGAGTTTAGATGCTGTTAATACTGAGGTTTAATGCCTATGATATAGACCAAAACTATACTTTTTCTAAATGCTTTAGTTACTTGTCAGAAATTATATTAGAAAAAACTAAAGCTTTACTGCAAATAATTTAAAACTGAGAGTAATAGCATGAAATACACTTTTGATATTGTCGGAGTATCTCCACTTTTGCAGTTTTTTAATCAGCAACAGCAAAATGGGCAAAAACCACCCCACCAAGGCGTGGAATATTTGGGAATGTATACGTGTACACTAGATACGTTTCTAGAATCGCTGGAATCAGTTCCAGCAAAGTGGGGTTGGAATCTAGATCAAGTGGTAGATACCGTGATTCAGTTTTGGTTGAACAACTCAGAAAGTATTCGTTATTGGAAAGTACGTTTAAGTGATGCTGGTAAGGATAATTTACTAGTCGCAAGATTGGCGGATATAACTGCCTTACAAGCTGAATTTGAATCCCTACTAGATAAGCAGTGGTGAAGAGATAGGTAGAACTAGTGCGATTCGTTGATTAGTAAATCGCGGTATTCAGCCCGTAAATAACTAATCCAGCCCGACAGCAGATTACTGTCACTAAAGGCTGAA
>NZ_JBALCZ010000054.1:0-12878 GCF_036917615.1 Nostoc sp. | reverse complement strand
GAGTTCAGCCTTTAGTGACAGTAATCTGCTGTCGGGCTGGATTAGTTATTTACGGGCTGAATACCGCGATTTACTAATCAACGAATCGCACTACTCCTATCTTTCTACTTAAGTTTTCGTTAGATATTTATAAATTTTTTTAGTTACTTAGATAAATATATAAAAAAACTGAATTTTTAAGTATATTTTCCTTGGCTTCCTCTCAACTACTCTAGCTGTTACCTCTAATTTCCTTCAAGTAGAAGCAAAAAGTATACCCAGAGAAAAAATCTTCCGAGGTGAGAATTATGGAACACTAACAAACCAAGGAAAGTTACGTACCTACTATATGTATACGCCAAAATCTTACAATCATAAACATGCGATGTCATTAGTTTTAGTGTTTCATGGAGATAATGGCAGTGGCAATTCTATTGCTAAAATTTCTCGCTTCAATAATTTAGCAGAGGTATTCGGGTTTATTGCAGTTTATCCAAATGGACTTGAGCATCAATGGAGCTTTACAGGTCATGTCAGACAAAAAGTGGATGATATTTCATTTGTCGCAGCTTTGATTGGGCATATAGAGCAAATTAGAAATATCAACCGACGTAAAATCTATGCCACTGGTTTTTCTCAAGGTGGGATACTTACTCAAGCTTTGGCCTGTAGACTTCCTAATAAAATTGCTGCTTTCGCATCAGTAGCTGGCTCTCTAACTGCTCGATTTGCCCGTAGCTGCCATCCAACGGTTTCGATATCAATGATGATGATTAATGGTACGAACGATTTCAGTGTACATTATCATGGCGATCCCATTACTCAAAAAGAGGCTCTTGTTTCTATCCCAGAAACCATAAATTTTTGGAAAAGGCATGACCAATGCACTTCATCATCTCAATTTCAACACTTAACTCCAACTAAATCTCGTAATCACTTGCAAGTCAAAGCTTTTCGTTACTCGGGTTGTAAAAACGCCTCAGAAGTCTTGCAGTTCGCTGTAGTCAATGGTGGGCATTTCTGGCCTGGTGGCGCTTCAATTGATCCGAAATTAAATCAGGTCAATATTCAGCTTGGTTTTAATGCCAGTAGAGCAATTTGGAGCTTTTTTCAACGCCACAGTTTGAGTAGTTTGAAAGCATCAACCACTAGAAAAACTAAAAGATAATCTCCCAAATAGCTGACACTATACTCACAGCATGGTATTAGCGATAACATTGTATAGAAATTAAACACTATCAATAAAATGCTACATATGAAATGCCAATTCTTACTAAACGCTTTGTTTGCACAGATGAAAGTAGGTCATTTATGGTGGATAAGTACCTTATTATGGATGACTTTAGCTACCCCTAGCATTGCATCTGTAATCTTGCGAATCGCAATTGAGAGAGGAGTTAATCAGGTAACAGTTGGCAGTTCTACGACTGCGTTGGTTAAAGATAGTACTGGTCAGACTCTCGGAAAATTACCAGCAATGAGTTCATTTTATGCCTCTTCAGTTCCAGGCGGTGTGGCTTTAGATAAGTGGCAGTCTGGTTTATTTTGGATTGAACCGACAGGTAAGGGATTCGTTTACATTGGCGAACACTGGTATCGAGGCAGAACTCTCGTTGTCCCAACAGATAAAGGGCTAACCGCTGTTAACTGGGTTGATGACGAAGAATATCTCTACAGTGTTGTTGGTGGCGAAATGGATACTGAGTGGCCCCAAGAAGCTTTGAAAGCGCAAGCTGTTGCTGCCCGGACTTTTGCTCTCTATGAGCGGGAAAAACAGCGCAATAATCCTGTTTACGATTTAGGTGATAGTCCAGATCATTGGCAGAATTATAAAGGAGTAATCAATGAAAGTAGTAGTACTTATGCCGCCGTTGATGCTACTGATAAACAGGTACTAACTTATAAAGACAGTGTTATTCTCTCAGTTTTTCATGATTGCTCTGGAGGACATACTGAAAATGTCGAAGATGTTTGGGGAAGTCACGAGCCTTACCTGCGTGCTGTTGAAGATTACGATCAAAATGTTAGCGAGTGCAAATGGGTAAAAACTTTCTCCCCTAAAGAAATTAGCGCCAGGATTTCTGGTGTTGGCAATGTTTTAGATATGATTGCACAAACCTACTCACCTTTTGGTAGTGTTAAAGTTTTAAAAATCGTTGGTGACAAAGCTACGAAGATACTGGTTGGTGAAGAAGTGCGTACAGCCCTAAAGATAAAAAGTACCCACTTCAACCTTAGCAAAGCCGCAAATGGTAGTTTTGTACTTCAAGGACTTGGCTACGGTCATGGTTTAGGCATGAGTCAATGGGGCGCATACAATTTAGCTAAAACAGGAGTAAACTATTTGCAAATTTTAGGGCATTATTATCAAGGCGTAGCTTTAAGCACAATCCAAGCAAAGTAACATGAAATTAATACTTCTGGGATAATTTTGGTTGATCTAGATACTGATAAACTATCCGTGAAACTTGGCGTACAAATTCCCTTCCTCGCTCATCGTCATGGGGTCTAATCACAAAAATTCCTGCCAAGTAATGCTTACCATTTGGCAAACTAATAATTCCTGCATCCCCAACTAAAAATCCAATATCTCCAGTTTTATGAGCAATAGTTCCACCTTTACCCACACCAGCTGCCAGCAACTTGTTATTATGGCAATGACGCAATATATCTAAAACTTGGAACTGACTACCCTCTGAAATCAACTTATGTTGGTCAACTAAGGCTGACAACCTGACTAAATCTGCTGGACTAGTAGTATTAGTGCCTCTAAAGTCTCCTAACATATTGCGAATTACTGTATTTTTTAGTCCCCAAGTGTGGAAACGCTCATTAAGTTTTGCTTTTCCGCCTAGACGGTCGATAATCATGTTACTAGCAGTATTATCGCTGATCGTAATCATTTTGTTAACAGTTTCCATTACACTCAGCTTTATTCCTGACCGTTTATACTGCAAGTCACCGGAACCACTCGCTACTAAGTCACGTCGCATGACTAGCTTTTCATCAAGTTTGATTCTCCCAGCGTCTACTTGTTCAAATAAAGCAATTAAAATCGGATATTTAATAGTACTAGCTGTCGGAAATACCTTTTCGCCATTAATATTCAAATAATTACCTGTTTCTATATCTAAGAAAAACATTCCCGGTTTGAGAAAACTGTAATGAACCATTAATGCTCTCACTTGAGACTTTAATTCTGGTATTTCTTTGCCTAATGGGATAATTCCACCAAATAAAGAAGGCTCATTTACATTCGGGAAAATCTCTGGTTGATTGAGTTGAGGAATCAAACTTTTTTGTATAGTTACTCCACTTGGAAAGCTAGCCAATAAATACTTCCAATCCGTTGTTGACTCTAAATGACTCCGATTATAATCAAATCTTTGAGATTTTATGCTAGCTGCTAAACTGGGCGATGTTAAAAAGAAAGTACTAATAATAGTTAGTAAAAAACTACATAATTTCATGGAGTTATTTCCCAGATAAATTTATTTCTTCGATAGCTTTTTAGTCATATCTTATGCAAAATACGTATAATCTGCTAAAATCATAGTTAAATTTGTTTTCAGTGTCAATATCAATACATCCTCTATTAATTACTCAAATAAAATTACTATGTTGTTTATTTGGGAGATTAGTAATTGACAGTTAATCTGGATTGATTATGAAAAAATTATTACATACTTAATTGAGGAAAATATTACAAAATTATGACGAAAGTGTGTTTTGCTTACATAATTGCATTGAAGCCCAGTCAAACCTGTTCTATCAAGTACAGGCTTTCTGAATATGAACGGCTTTGCATAAATGCGGGATGAATCGGGGGTTGAAACCATTGATAATTCGTTCCAAATTGGGCGAAATCATCCCATGATTCAGCAACGCCATATGAACAGTTCAGCTGACACGAATAGGAGACTGAGCAAAACAGAGTTTTTCAACGGAGTCTTCAACAAAATAAATTTTAAGCAACTAAATCGATTAGTACGTAATCACACTCTTGGCAATACATAAATACATCATTATACTTCCTCTGAAGGTAAGCATATAAAAAATCTTACTTCCGATCAGCAGGATGACTGATTACTTAACCATTAAGGGAACTTCACGTGATCAATAATAAACCGAGTCTTTGGACTTCAGGAAAATTAGTTTGGCTGCTTATCTTCTGCGGTAGTTTGAGTCTGATTTTAATCAGATTGAATAAAATAAATCTTCTTCAAGTTCAATCAAAACAGACTCTAAATCTAAATAATATAGCAGCAAATGTACTCACTCAACAGCGAGTTGAGGAATTTAAGACAGTGATGTTGAAAAGTTGGCAGCAAGAAGCGCAAGTAAAGGGTTTTTCTGATTCTATTCCATCAAGTTTCCAAGGTGCGATAATTGAGGCGGCAAAACTCTCTCCGCCTCAGAAAATAATTGCTCTCACCTTTGATGATGGCCCTTGGCCTGAAAGTACAGCAGAAATCTTAGATATCCTGAAAAAAAATCAGATCAAAGGGACGTTTTTTGTAGTTGGGCAGAATGTGAAAAATTATCCCAACTTACTCAAGCAGGAGATTGCTGAAGGTCATGTCATTGGCAACCACACTTGGCATCATTGGTATCAATTCTTGAATCCACAAGCCGCCGCTTATGAAATTGACCACACTTCTGATCTGATTTTTCAAACTACAGGCTTAAAAACAAATTTATTTCGACCACCTGGAGGATTTATGCATAATGGGGTAGTTAACTACGCTAGAAATAGTAAATACGCTATTATTTTGTGGTCATCTGACTCTGTAGACTATTCCCGTCCTGCTGTTCCCAAATTAATCGCTAATGTATTCAGAGAGGCAAAACCTGGTGGAATTGTCTTAATGCATGATGGTGGTGGTAATCGTTCTAAGACTGTAGAAGCTTTACCACAAATTATTGCCAGCTTTCGCAAGCAGGGCTATCGCTTTGTAACCATCCCTGAAC
Organism: Nostoc sp.; assembly: GCF_036917615.1. Taxonomy (GTDB): domain Bacteria; phylum Cyanobacteriota; class Cyanobacteriia; order Cyanobacteriales; family Nostocaceae; genus Nostoc. The sequence continues at coordinate 7,928 of NZ_JBALCZ010000054.1, read as the reverse complement.
TCTTAGAAATCGAAGATAAAAAACAAAGGTTGATTGAAACTAGAAAGTAATACTTAACTTCTACTCGTAAGAAAATGCCCAGCTTTTACAAGAGTACCATTCGGTACAGAGTACACTATTCCAACTGAGTGTCCTTACTTCAATCCTCCCGTTTCCCTCTCTTAGTCACTCAGCACTCATGAATACTTAAAAACTCAATTGGGTAAAAAGCCAGTAACGACACTAACTACCAGAAATATTCCCATCGCCAAACGATACCAAACAAATACCCAAGTACTGTATTTTTCTAAATAATGAAGTAAACTATAAATCGCAGCAAAAGCAGAAATACTAGCTGTAGTTAAACCAATAATTAAAGTTATCCAACCATTGATATCAAGTCCAGCTTTGAAAAGCGTATGGAGTTCTAACGCTCCTGCTAGAAACACGGCTGGCAAGCCCAGTAAAAATGAGAATCTAGCAGCAGTTTCTCGTTCCATTCCTAAGAATAATCCAGCGGTTAAGGTAGAACCAGAACGAGAAACTCCTGGAATTAAAGCTAATGCTTGACAAATTCCTACCAAAATCCCGTCACTTAGTGATAGTTGACTAAAAACGCGATCGCGTTTTCCAAATCTCTCTGCAATTCCTAGCAACAAAGACATCACAATTGATGAAATTCCCACCACTATCAGAGTGCGGAAAGGAGAATTACAAACATTGAGACTTTTTTTTAGTAAAAGACCTGCAACAGCAATAGGAATTGTACCGATTAATAATCCAATTGCTAAACGAAAATATTGGTTGCTGTAATCTTGTTCAGAAATCGCTCTTACCGTTGCACCTGTTAATTTTTTCAAGTCTTGCCAAAAATAACTAATTACAGCCGCGATACTCGCTAACTGCATCGCTGCACTAAAAGCACTTCCCGGATCTTGCCATCCTAGTAATCCCGGAATAATTCGTAAATGTGCTGTGCTACTAATGGGTAATAATTCAGTAATCCCTTGTACAATTCCTAAAAAAACTATTTTTAACCAACTCAATTTTAGAAAACCTAAATCGACATCACTTGCACAAGAGACAGTCGATAAAAATAAATCAAACATCATAGCTTTATCAATGGATATTGTACTCTTGAAGATAGAAAGTAGTAACTATATAAAGAATTACATCTCAAAAAACTGTTACTAATTGCTGTTAAAACAGATATTCTGCTCCGATACATTTTTTTGAAATTAAATACATTACATTGATGTTACTATGACAAAACTCTGACGAAAGTATGACTAATCTAAAAATTAGCGTTCACAATTAATGTAGATTTGACAAGTAGGCGATTTCTAATTCCAAATCTCAAATCCAAATTCTTAAACGCTATTAGATACTTTTTCTTAGTTGCAACCAATCTTTACCGATCTGGATGCTGATATCGGAGTAGAGATTGCCAGTGCTTTCCACTCGGACTTCCCCTAATTCTAAAGTGTCGCGAATTGATTGAGCGCTGTCACTATCTCCCTGTTGGGCAATAATCCGAGTTACTTCTAAAGGCTCACCCCAGCTTTTAGTAACATAAATATTACTATAGCCAGCTTCTTGCAAGATTTTGATTAGTGGACGCAAGTTAGCATGATTGCTGCCAGTGCTGTCTTGAATTGCAACTCGTAAACTAGCTCGATGATGGGCTACTTGTGGTTTTGCTGCTGAGTCCAAATCAAAATACTCAGCCATCATGGCAGGAATGCGCCTGCTGTCTGGTATCCAGTAACTAGCATCATACTCCTTTTTTTCGCTAAAACGACCAGGCACCATTAACATCTGCATATTAGAACGAGTAGTTTTCACCATAAAACCTAACAGCGCCACTAACTCTTCTACCGTTAAGTTGGAATCAATATGTTCTTTAACTATGTCAAGAATTTTAGGCAGTTGAGTGAGTGTGGCTGGGTTGAGCGTTTGATCGGTTAAGGCACTAATGACCATTTGCTGCCGTTGAATGCGACCAATATCTCCTAATTCGTCATGGCGAAAGCGCAAAAGTTGCAGCGCTTGGTCTCCGTTGAGATGTTGCTTGCCTGCTTTCAAATTGATGTATAGATGCTGAGAATCATCTCGGTATTTCATCTTCTTTGGTACATAGACTGTCACACCACCCAAGGCATCGACTAACTTGCTAACTCCCAAAACGTTAATTCTGATGTACCGATCAATTCCCACTCCACCCAAGAGATTACTGACTGCTGTACTGGTCAAAGCCGGCCCACCATAAACATTGGTAGCATTAATTTTGGTCATGCCATGCCCAGACACCTCTATGCGCGTATCTCTAGGAATGGAAAGCATAACTAATTTTTTCTTTTCTGGCTCAAATCGCAGTAGAAGCATGACATCAGATAGACCATCAAAGGAATTTAGTTCGGGCTGATATCTTAGATGTAGGCTTTCAGGGGGCGGGTTTTTAATGTCTGGTGGCAGCACACTCATCCCTAAAACTAAAATGTTCACAGGGCGACTTAATCCAGAAAATTGTAGTCCACTCCCAGTGATCCCCTCTCCATCAAACACTGCTTGCTGTTGTTGATTTAGCTGAGTTTTCTGCAAAGGTTTACTGGTGAAAGAAACTGCTAACAGGATGAGTGCGATCGCTGATATGAGTGCTATGGCACTCATCCCTACCCCAAACCACAGCCAACGTCCAAGTGTAAGTTTTTTAGTATTTTTGTTACCCCCTTTGAAGCCTTTCACTGAATGGTTTTCTCCTGTTGGCATTCTTTTAACACTCACTCCTCACACTAGACAATTTGTGCTTGTCATTCGGATTTAAAACAAACAAGCTAATCTACAATAGCTGACTCTCAAATCATCTCTTAGCCAAAATCTTATCTGACTTTGGAGTAATACTAACCAACACTTTTAATAAAATATCTATAAAATAACTTATACCAATGGCATTTTTGTGACTAATATATGGCACTTAGATGACGTTTAATAGAAAATACTTAATTTGCTAAAATTATAAAACTAAAAGTATTTATCACCATTGGCTACAAGCGTTATTACTAATTGAAACGAACTCAGAAAAAATGATACATCTGCTAATCCCAGTAAGCTTTGATAAAAAATCAGATTCATACAACTGGAGTTTGGACTAAAGCAAGCGAAAATAGCTCGACAGTGGATTCCATTGAGTGGATGTCAAAAAATTAGAGAACTAAGTCAGAAAAAAAGTGTTAGGCAGTATTTTTAGATACTTTCTTAGGCTTGTTAAAGGTTTTTTTGACAATAGGAAAACGAATCCGTCTCTGGTCATACTTTTGTTATAAGTTTGTCATAAGTGCGTCAAGTTAATATGAAACAATTAGAAATTGTCTTTTACTGCTTATGTGAGTTGGGTTATCGCCAAGCCTGGTTAATAGGCTTGCTTCCTCAGCATTCCATGTCCTACAAGTGTGTACCTGTACCTGTGCCGTGAAACAATTCTCTGCTTTGGCTACTCCTACGAAAAGCCAGGCTTTTGAATGTCCCCCCACAAGGTATATACCGTAGCTTCTCTTAGTAGGCGCAAAATTTTCAACAGAATTACGGAATTGAGATGACATCGCTTGAAGTCATAATTGTCATCATATAAACTGACTGCATTCACTGAACTTCAAGATTTACCAACTCCAAACAAAAAATCTTGAAAATGACCAAATAATTAAAGCTACAAAGGAGATAAATCAATATGAGTGAGAATGATAGCCCACAAGCAGATCCAAAACCCACAGGAAATAGACCACAACCTCCTAAGACAATAGGAAAACCAGTTAGAACTGAATTCATTAACTCCTCACAACAGCCCACAACACCAAAATTATCAGATATTAATTGACCACGAGTAATCTGTAATTAATCCCTAACTCTCTTCGAGAGAGTTGAGCCGAACTGTATTGGGCGATAGAACACAACTCAATCCAGTTCACGAATAATCGGTTGCAACATTTATTTGAGCATCATAATCACTATATGATTATAATGCCCAAATAAGCAGTTCAAAGTAGCTAATCAAATCAGTAACGTTAGATTAATAACCTAAGTTGTTAGTACACTATAGCCTTGCTCTTGAATACCAAGTGACAATATTTATACACCCACATTGACTAAATCAACATCAGCAAGCCATCATGACTTGCTCGTAGGAGGGCAGTAGCATATTTACAGTATTTTTGAAGAAGGTATACAGCTAGTTCATAACTATTAGGTTGAGTTGCGTAAGTCACTCAAGGCAATACTTCGGCTGCGCCCTTACCTCGACTTCGCTACTTCGATGCCGTTCTATTGCTCTCACCAATTGCAACTTGTCTGAGTATGCATTCCTCATCAGAGCGCTCACAAACAATCCTCCTGCTACTCCCCGACAACAACCCACCTCCCCACGAGAGCAACGTGATTTTTTGTATATCAAGTTTGAATTCACCTGTTGGTAGAGATGCGATCGCTATTGTATGTTTTGAGAGGGCTTTGCAATGTATCTTTCTACACTGTAGTAGACCTGAAGTTGATCCGGGGTCAGTGTTAAACCAAGGCTTAATATTTTGTGACCACAAACAGGGAATTTATTAAGATGATTGAAAAGATAAGATTTATTAGCTTCGGTATTTCTGAATTATGAAACCTAACTTAGAAGATATCATTGGGAGTTTTCCCCGCCGTCAAATTCTCAAAACTGCTCTCACCTTTGTAACTGGTTTAACCGCCACATCACTGGTATCTTTTTTAATTCCCAAATCCACAAAGCCAGCACAAGCAATTGTTGTACAACGGCCAAATGAGTTTGAACTTCAGGGCGAAGGTACTTATATTAAGTATTCAATTCTGAATAGGGTTCCACAGCTTGATTACAAGACTGAAAAGATTTCCCGACATTTTAGTGGTGGTGAAATTCAGACATTAGCCACTGATATCGGGATTTTCAAAGCTTGCAGCAGTCCGAGCAAATGTCGCGTCATCGAAGCTCCATGTCGGTGACCAGAGTCGCCAGAGCAGACGGCACAACTCGCGCCGATTGAGCGTGAGACCGGCGCGTCCTCGTTCTAAATGGAAATAATATTGATACCAGTTGCGATACTCTTTCTCAGGCGCGACTGGGTTGCCCGCCTGGGAAATGTTCTGAATGTTGTAGCCTGCACCGCAGCTCACCACGCCCTTCGCCCGCTCTGGCCAGAGCGCAGCCACGATGCAGGCAGCCCTGCCGCCCCAATCAAAGCCGGCGAGCACGGCGCTTGGAATTGCTAAGGCGTCCATCAGAGCAAGGAGGTCAGCGCCCAATGCCGCCTGCTGCCCGGAACGAGGCGTTTTTGCTGCTCTGAAGGTCGTGGAACCGTATCCACGAAGATAAGGGACGATGCAGCGCATTCCAGCCGCACTAAGCCGTACTGATACGGCGTCGTAAGTATGCACATCGTACGGGAAGCCATGCAGCAGGATGACGGTCGTACCATCCGTCGGTCCGACCTCCCTATAGGCGACGTTCAAAACACCAGCGGCAATATGTTTCATGCGTTCCCCCTCCGACACCAAAAGCCTGCAATAGCCCTTTTATTGTAAGTTCGACATTGACAATTTCAACTGCAAGTTAGATTTTAGCGAGAACTACTCAGGACTTACGCAACCAGGGTAAGCACATCTCAAACCCAATTGACACGGTAGTTTTGGGGTTCACCTAAAGCATAAATAAGTTCAAAATCACTCTCGTGAGCCTTGGGGTGGGATTGATATTTTCGTTTTTATGTGGTTCAAAAACATAAAAAGCTATTTGACCCATGTTTTTTCAATCATTTACGACAATTCGTCCTATTTTGAATGAAAAATTGATATTCAGATAGAGTTTTAAGCATTTTATCTGTATCAATAGTTACATAATTAGATGCGCTTACCCTGCTTAAGCAGGCAAGCATAAGACAGAAGAGTTAGCATTTTATGAGTCAAGGATATAAATTATAAAATGACATAACTCGGTTGTAAATTCTATAAATTTCTTCACCTATTTCGACATTTAAAGAATTAGACGTACTCAACTTCTGGTATCGGTCAATCCTGCTGGGAACGGTTGAGAAAATCAGCCTATTTTTGAGTCAAAATTATACCCCCTTAACAGGGGTAAGGGCGACAACTTAAGGTTATTGAATCCTATGTCTACAGTCGCCCTACATCAAAAATATCGACCCCAGACAATAGCCGAATTAGTTGGACAGCCCTACATCAAAACTGCTCTGACTAATGCTGTCAAATACCTGCAAATTGCACCAGCTTATTTGTTTACAGGTTCTAGAGGCACAGGTAAAACATCAACTGCTCGAATATTTGCTAAATCGCTCAATTGTCTCAACACTAAAAAACCAACTGACCAACCTTGTGGTATTTGTCAATCCTGTCGTTCAATTGAAACCAGCAATAGCCTAGATGTCAGTGAAATTGATGCTGCTTCTAATAATGGTGTAGATGATGCCCGTGCTTTAATTGAACGCTGTACTTTAGCACCTGTTGCAGGACGTTACCGAATTTTTATTCTCGATGAGTGCCATTGTCTAACCGGTAACGCCTTCAATGCTTTACTTAAGTGTATCGAAGAACCGCCACCTCATGTTGTTTTCGTTCTCTGTACAACAGAACTCCACAAGGTGTTACCTACCATTGTCAGCCGTTGCCAAGTGTTTAATTTCCGTACTTTGTCTGTTCAGACTATTGTGCAGCATCTCCGTATTGTAGCAGATGCAGAATCTATCTCTATTGATGATGAGGCACTAACAGCGATCGCACGACTCAGCGATGGTGGATTGCGGGATGCACTGCAATTACTGGGTCAGGTGAGTCTTTTAGATGAATATATCACTGCCAATCATGTCATGGAAATCGCTGGTGGTGTGACAGAAACAGAATTAATGTCAATTTTACAGGCAATATCCACCAATAACACCTTTAACTTGCTGCAAGTAGCAAGACTTCTAGTGGACTCTGGTAAAACGCCCAAATTGATTCTCTCAAACCTACTGCAAACATACCGAGATTTACTGATTATCAAGTCTGCCCCCAAAGAGCAATCCCTGCTAACTGGTTGTGTTAGCTATGCTCAACTCAAGGTTTTAGCAAATCACTGGAATTTCGAGACGCTGAATTTGTCTCTAGCAGAGTTACAAAAAGCAGAAAACTATCTGCGGTACACAGTAAATGCTGCTGTGTGGCTAGAAGTTTGCTTACTGAACCTGATACCCAGTTTATTACCTGTCAGTGCAACCAAGACGCTAACTGTTAAACCTGTAAATGACAAAGGGGATGACGGCAAGTTGCTACCGTCAGTTACAGCCAATAACGCTAACCTAGCTCAAATTTGGCTTTCTGTGATGGATACAGCTAAACCTAGCAATCAAAAGCTGTTGGCTCATGCAAATCTCGTTAAATTGCAAGGTGACAAGGCAATTTTAGAGGTTACACCAGCTTACTTGAATAAGTTTGAGAGTAGTAAAGAAGCGATCGCTAAAATGCTGCAACGAGCTACCCAAAGTCAACAACCAATGACTGTATTAATTAAAACTGCCAATAAGAGCAGTAACGGGAGGGTAAAAGCATGATTGTCTTGTTGACAGGTGACGACCAACACGCCATCCAGGAACAGCTAAACCAATACAAAGCAGAGATTGATGCCCAATGGCTCACACTTTGCTATCACCGATTTCCAGCCGATCATCTTGACCGAGCCATCAGCGTAGCTCGTACTCGTTCCCTGACAGGTGGTAAAAAACTGGTGATTGTGGAAAATTGCCACCTCAAGCAGTGGGGTGATACTGAGTTGTCAACTTTGCAGCAGCTTGTTCAAGTCTGGAGTTTAGACTAAGCCATGCAAAAAGACCCAGCAGGGCTGAGTGAATCAGAGACTTAGCAAAAGTATGAACAATCTTTGATATTAAACAGCT
>NZ_JBALCZ010000053.1:0-79576 GCF_036917615.1 Nostoc sp. | reverse complement strand
AGCTAAGAACATCGGGAGCCGTGTACACGGAAACGGGTACGCACGGATCTAACTCAGAGGTGCGGGGAATAATATCCCCCATCGACTCAACCAAAACAAAGTATTAAAAAATTATTTCGAGGGCGAATCTCTCAAAGAAATTCCTGCTAATCGCAAAAAGCGTTTAAGTAAGTCGGCGAGAAAAATTCAATGGGTAATGGTATATTCAGTAAAGTGAAATACATCCAACGGGTAAATACTGTAGGAGGTAAAGCGCCTATTACAGGATGTGACAAAACTCACACAAATTCTCAATTATCAGTTACTTACAGTTCTAACTACTACTTTTATGAAGCGGTGCCTTAACTCAATATTTATATGTCTTTGAGCAGCCTAAATCCTGAGAAGATATAAGCACCTTTAAAGCACACCAGCGTTCTTGCAACACTCCGGCGAGTGCGCGTAATCCCCACGATTCGCTACGACGATGCCCAACTGCGATCGCCCCCATTTTAGTTTCGCGCATCGCCTCAATAGCTGACTGTCGAAACTGTCCCCTTATATAAACCTCAAGACCACGGGCTGCGGCTTAGCCTACTAACGAATTTGTCATTGCACCAACAACAGTAATACGTGTCACATCAGCATGAACTGCTGTATGTACTTGCTCTTGTCAGCCAAAAATTTGAGTTACACAACTGCACAAACGCTCAAAGCTTTGAGTTGGAGTTTTTCCAATCATTCCAATTGCTCTGTGAGCAAATATATTTTTTAGCTCACAAATTATTTTCCTAAATAAGCTTCCAGAACTTTTGGATTAGTTTGAATTTCTGCTGGCGTACCATCAGCCAAATTCTGTCCTTCGGCAAGCACCCAAACGCGATCGCACAAGGACATAATCACATCCATATTGTGTTCAATAATCAAAAAGGTCATGCCATCTTGACGGTTCCAAGTGATAATGCGATCGCAAATATCATCAATCAGTTTCGGATTCACCCCAGCAGCTGGTTCATCCAACAAAATTAACTTGGGATTAGTCATCAGCGCCCGTCCCATTTCCAGCAGCTTACGTTGTCCACCAGACAAGCTACCAGCATAATCGTGTGCTTTTTTTGCCAAACCCACTGATTCTAACAGGAACATTGCCCGCTCTTGGAGTTGCTTTTCTTCCTTAGCTACAACGTGCGGTTGCAACTGCACTTGCCAAAAATTTTCACCCGTTTGTTTTTGCGCCGCCAGCAGCATATTTTCTAACACCGACAACCGCGAGAGAGTTCGTGCAACCTGAAAAGTGCGGATTACTCCTTGCTGGGCGATTTGATATGGTTGCAAATTGTGAATAGGTTCGCCGTCAAAAATCACTCGTCCCTTATCTGGGCGAATGAAGTTTGAGAGTAAGTTAAATAAAGTAGTTTTACCAGCACCATTGGGGCCAATCAAGCCCGTAATGCTGCCTTTAGCAACTTCGATTTTCGCCTCATTAACTGCTTTGACACCACCAAAGCTTTTAGAAAGTCCAGTGGCTACCAAAAGAGGAAGTGGCGATGACTGGTTATTTACCAAGGGTGAGTTCCTCCTTTTTCCCTAAGATACCTTGAGGACGCCAAATCATCAGTACCATCAAAATTAGTCCGATTACCATGATCCGAAATGCACCCAAACGGGCTTCATCAAGGGGGACGATTCTGGGCAAGACTTCCCGCGTCAGTGCATCGTAAGCAAAGAAAATCACCGCACCTAAGATTGTGCCAACATTATTTCCAGAACCACCTAAAATCACCATAATCCAAGTGTCAAAGGTGATCTGTGGTTGGAAATTATCAGGGTAAATGGCACTGAGTTGCCAAGCGAAGAAAGCACCAGCGATACCCGCGATCGCACCTCCAAGCATGAGAGATTGTAATTTATACCAAAAGACATTTTTTCCCAGCGCCTTGGGAATTTCTTCATCTTCACGGATGGCTTTGAGAATTCTACCCCAAGGCGATCGCACCAAAATTTCTAAGCGCCAGTATACAAATGCTAAAACCAACAGTAACACCAGCATTAGACCTGCTTTTGGGTTGTAATTATACAGTCCAATAACCCCAGAAATATAAATCGCTGCCGCCAAAACTGCTAACACAATTCCCACACCCAAGCGCGACGCAAATTCTTGCTTACTAGTCTTCCTTTGGGCTAAATCAGTAGTCCGAGACATCTGGGTGATGCGAATCCACCGCCATAACGTCAAAAAAGTTACAGCAGCCAGCAGCGTTAACAACCCAATCATCACAAATCTGACAAACAAATTCGGCTCTGTGGATAGGGGTATGCGATAACTTTGGACGCCAAATGCCCCAGAAATCCAGGTGTCACCCACAGGTAATTCCTGATTGTTTACCACCAAACGAATTAATTCGCCCGTACCAATGGTGACAATTCCTAGATAATCTTCCCGTAAGCGTAGAGTTACAAAACCAATTATCAAACCCAACAAGGCGGCGACAATTGCCCCAGCTACTGCCGATATTAGTAAGGGGACGCCTTTTAAGCTTAACAATACCGTTGTATATGCTCCCAGAGTCATGAAAGCAATATGACCAAAGTTAATTAACCCCGTAAAGCCCCACTGCAAGTTGAGTCCCAGAGCGAATAGAGCGAAAATAGCTGTAGAAATTGCTAAGAAAATGAGATATTCAACCATCTTTAGTAGTTAGAAGTTGGGAGTTAGCAGTTAAGTTCAGAGGTTCAATCACCAAGTTCAGAGGTTCAATCACCAAGTTCAGAGGTTCAATCACCAAGTTCAGAGACTTGCTAGTACGCCACGGCGTAAATAGCGCAAAGTCTGAGCGGCGGTTCCCGCCGATCAGAACTTTGCAAGACGAGCAACCATTTAAAATCCCTAAAAAGCCCATTCCATAATACTTTTGAATGAGTGACTTTTGAATGAGTGACTTCCACCTTGCGCTACTAGCTCTCTTTTCTGGTACTAAAACACCAATTCAGTAATCCTGGAAGAACCTCTTCCCTAAAAGATTTAGGGGAGCAGGGTGGTTTCATACGAAGAAAGAAAAATACATAAGTCTTGATTCTCGTTTTGTGACATGGCTTTTTACCCCGCTTCCATTCCTCTCCCCGAAAGGTCGAGAGGCTTTGAAACCCAGTTTTAGTTTTTTCTCTGCTTGTATGAAACCACCCTGCCTAAATCTTTTAGGGAAGGGGGCTGGTGGGTTAGGTTTTTGATTACTGAATCGATGCTCTAGGCAATAAATTTTAGCGTAGCTTGAGCGGAGCTAATTTTGTGGGAATACTATTTATTGTTGGTGTTTCCAGTAGGGAATAATTAACGTATGAATTTGCTGCGGCTTAGAATGCATCACTTAATCGAGCAGTTAGGCGATGACGATTTGCAAAACATTTGGAACGTTCTCGAAGGTTTACATTATGACTTTTATATGCTGAAAGCTATACAACAAGTCAAGCGATCGCAGCAACCGTGGGATATCTTAACCCATGAAGAAGCGATAAGACTGTTGATGTTTTTCTGATTCAGCAGCGCTTTCTTTTCTAGTGCCAGTGGCCCTCAAGTATTGGTTAAGGTAACGCCTAGTGAGTCTGGAAATGCGCTATGCAAGGTCTTTTTTGCTAGACCTAAAGAATTTAGAACCTGCCGCCTACGAGCGGGTGCATGATTTTGTCTTTATTGAGTTAGCCCAAAAGTGGCAACTGAGTGATTTAAAAGAACTACGACAGCTTGATAGTGAAGGCATTTTTCACCGCTTCACCCTTGATAATTATCTGATTGGTATAGAAATCAGGGGTGAAATTGTGAAATTTCTGCGTGTGATCCCTATGCCAGATGTTTAAGGAGAGGGTTAAGCGAACACTTAAAACTGTAAACTGTATAAGGCTAGGCAGGGATCGCTATAACCTTACATTAAACTGGTTTTTGAAATAACACTTTATTTGAGATTTCCCTATGGATGCTAGGGCACTTTGGCAACGATACCAAAACTGGTTATATTTCCACGAGGGATTGGGACTGTACTTAGACGTGAGTCGAATACGGTTCGATGATGCCTTCGTGGATTCACTGCGTCCGAAATTTGACAAGGCGTTTGCGGATATGGCTCAACTGGAGAAGGGTGCGATCGCAAATCCCGACGAGAACCGCATGGTTGGACACTACTGGCTGCGAAATCCTGATTTAGCGCCAGCTCCAGAACTTACACAAGAAATTGTCCAAACCTTAGAACAAATCGAAGCCTTTGCGGAAAAAATCCAAACAGGTGCTATTCATCCTCCCAGAGCAAACCGCTTCACGGATATTATCTCTATTGGAATTGGTGGTTCCGCCCTGGGGCCCCAATTCGTAGGTGAAGCCCTCGCTCCTGATTTCCCGCCCCTGAAACTTCACTTTATCGATAACAACGATCCGGCAGGTATTGATCGCGTTATCAATTATCTACGAAATAGCCTCGCCAGCACTTTGGTATTGGTGATCTCCAAATCTGGGGGAACACCAGAACCCCGCAACGGCATGATTGAAGTTAAAAAAGCTTACGCCGGACACAATTTGGAATTTGCTCAGTATGCGGTAGCTATTACTAGCGTTGATAGCAACCTCGATAAACTGGCCAAAGACGAAGGTTGGCTGGCCAGATTTCCCATGTATGACTGGGTAGGAGGACGCACCTCAGAAATGTCTGCTGTGGGGCTAGTACCAGCGGCATTACAGGGGATTGATGTTCGCGCCATGCTAGATGGCGCAAAAGAAATGGATGACGCTACCCGCGTCCCAGATGTGAAAAATAACCCAGCAGCCTTACTTGCTTTGTCTTGGTACTTTACGGGCAATGGACGGGGCGAAAAAGATATGGTTGTCCTACCTTACAAGGACAGCTTATTTTTATTCAGTCGCTATTTGCAACAGCTGGTGATGGAATCCTTGGGCAAGGAAAAAGACTTAGACGGCAACATTGTCCATCAAGGCATCGCTGTTTATGGCAACAAAGGCTCAACAGATCAACACGCTTATGTCCAACAGTTGCGTGAGGGTGTAGCGAATTTCTTTGCTACCTTCATTGAAGTGTTGGAAGATCGTCATGGTCCATCCACTGAAATAGATCCGGGAGTTACATCAGGCGATTATCTTTCCGGTTTTCTCCAAGGAACCCGACAAGCGCTTTATGAAAATCACCGCGATTCGATTACAGTCACCATTCCCCAAGTTAACCCCCGAACTGTAGGGGCATTAATTGCTTTGTATGAGCGTGCTGTTGGTTTATATGCTAGTTTGGTCAACGTCAACGCCTACCATCAACCAGGCGTAGAAGCTGGCAAAAAAGCTGCCGCCACCATTCTCGATTTGCAAACACGAGTGGTAGCAGTGCTACAAAAAGAAAAAACTCCCCTTTCTCTTGACGAACTCGCTTCTAAGGCAGGCGCATCAGATCAAGTTGAAGCAATTTACAAGATTTTGCGTCATATCCATGCCAATCAGCGAGGTGTGGTTTTGCAAGGTGATCTTCAGAAACCCGGCAGTTTAACCGTTTCTGCTAGCTGATAGCTCTAGCTTAAATATCACATTTTGTCCAAAGTTGTTGTATCAGCAACAATTTTTGATTGTGAAGCATCCTAGATAGAAGATATATCTTCCGTCTAGGATGCTTCACTGTATAATTCGTAATTCGTAATTAAGGGGACTTTTAAAACATCCTCTTAATTAGGAATTCCTATGCTGTGCATGGGAATGCTAGCGATTGGGGTGGGCTGTGCGATCGCTCGTTATTACTTTCCATAAAATAAAGTTAAGGCAGCATCAATAAGTAGGATTAATGCTATGACTGAATCAACTGCAAAACAACCTGCACGTCGGGGTAGAATTTTTCCAGAACGCACTTTATCACCAGAAGAACTTGCTAGACGCAAAGCTGAAGATGAAGTATTTTATCGGCGTTGTCGGGCAATTTTTGAGCGTGTACGTCCAGAATATATCGAAAAAAACTATGGCTGGTATATTGCAGTAGAGCCAGATAGTGGAGATTATTTCATTGATGAAGATATAGAAATAGCTAGCCATAAGGCACGCACTAAACATCCAAATGCTGTACATTGTATGTTTTGTTTGAATGAGACTGGAGCCACTGGCACAATATGATGCAGGGGTCTTTTGGCAGCAATGGGCAGCTATTTTTTGAAATTGATTTGATTACATCTGATGGATTAAATCTGCCTGTGGATACTATGCTAGATACTGGTTTCACAGGCTTTTTAGCTATTAATAAACAAGATTTAGATGGTTTGGACTGGCAATTTATTCGTGGTCAAGAACTACGAACGGCACAGGGGGAAAAATTTTTTGATTTGTATTTAGGTAAGGTGCAATTGAATAGACAGGAGTATGATATTCCAGTTTTTGCAGGTGACGAAATTATAGAAGTTTTGTTAGGTTCAGAGTGGCTAAAAATTCTGCCGTTGGTGGTGAATTATCAGGCTGGTATATTAACTTTGGGATAACTGCGATGCCTACGGCTGGCTACGCCTACGCACTTCAGTTATTTTGAAACGAACCGCATTCGCGCAGCGTCTCGTAGAGAAGGACGCAAAGAGCGCGAAGGGAAGAAAAGAGATATATTGTATAATCTTTAGTTAATAGGTAAATCGCGGAGAAAGTAAAAGCGATCGCTTTTCCAATCACTGCTTTTTATTCGTCCTAAATAGCCTGTTAAGGGTGAAGAAAGTTCAATCAAAATTTCGTGCATTTCTACTGTTTTTATTGGCTGTGGCGGATGTGAGCCAAAATACGCACCATGTAGAGCTTCAACACCAGCAGATTCTATACCTGAGTTTTGTAGATAATTTTTGACAAGCTGGATAATGTGCGATCGCAACCTTATAGATTTTTCGACTTTATCGATATAAATATTAAGTTTATCTTCAGCTAAACCAAAAGGAGCTTGTTGCAAATACTCTTTTAGTTCTAACAAATTGATAGAATTTTTGTAGTGTGCTTGCAGTTCAACTAGTTTTTTTAGTGTTTCAGGGCTAATAACATTCATTTGATTTTCAGTAGCTGTTCTTAAGGCGTAAAAATTTAGTTCTCCAGCGGCTACAATTAATTTAATTGAATTTTCATACTGAACTTTACCAAGATGGTTCATACCTATTTTTAGTAACTGTGCAGGTGTACCATCAGTAACTTTCTCAGTTTTAGTTGCTTTGCACTCTCCTACTATTGGATAAGGTTGTTCAGCATAAAAATCCATGCCTCCAGCGCCACCAGTTGCATCTGGATTCAAACCTGAACCTGTAAAGCCTAATTTTAGTAATCCTCTACGAACTAATTTTTCAAATGTATGTCCGTCGCTAGAGTTCCCAACTTCAGCAATTTTCTGAATCCAAGGTAAGTCTAAATCTAATGGATTTGTTGGTTGATTGCTACTCCAACCCAAAAATACTTTGATATCGTCGTCTAATTGTTTAGCTGCTGGCTGGCTAATGTTAGGGATGCGATCGCACTCTGCAATTCTTCCAATTCAGGATGCAGCGAGGGTTCTAGCTTTTCTAGTTGGCGTTTGCGTTGGGCGAAGGTGCGATCGGTTAATACTGGAGTTGTTTCAGAAACAACAATATTAGGTAAAGCCACAAATCTACCTAATTTTTCTTGAATGTTCGGATTAGCTACAACTTCACATAATTGAGGTAAATGATAAACTCGCAAGTAAGCCAAAAAAATATGCTGTCGTTTCTGTAATATTGCTTCAAATACTTCTGTTTTCCATATAGTTAACTGAGACAAAATATCTAATTTTCTAGTCGAATCTAGTATTTCGCAATGTTCACATTTAGCCCAAGCTTTAATTGAAATTGTCTCATGAGATAACAGGGGTAATTGTAACTGCTCATCATTTTGAAGTAAGCTGATTTGATTAGGTTGTAACAAAATACCTTGACTGTTTAACTGTGTCAAAGCACTTTGAGCAATAGGTAAAAAATTTTGGTGGTAGTTTTGCTCAATTGAAAGGAGATTTGCTGAATAATCAAGGGGATAAAGCGCGAATTTTTGCCCATTATTAAGTAATGTACGAGGCATGGCTGCAATCATTCGCCCTTGTATTAAAGCTTCAATATCGGGAGTAGGTGGATTTGGAACGAACTAAACACCCGCGAGTAAGGTCATATTTTTCGTAATCTATTAACCATTTTAATCCTGCCGTTAATGTAACTTGAGAAGACTGTATTACAGCTACACCAATTTTGACTTCTTTCCCTTCCTCATTACCAATAACTTTGAAGTCTATATAATGTTTTATATAATATGCTTTAGGCTTTACATCATTTGTAACTTTTTCAATCATTACTCCTTCTAAAATCTTATTTTGTAAAGTTAAAAAGCCAAAATACAGAGCTTCAGCGATTAGGTCACTATTCTCTAAATAATCTCCAATATCTGCTTCACTTTCTCTTTTGAATGCCAGATCAAACCTCTCAAATGGAGTAGATGGAAGCGGCTCCTCATCAATCTTAAAATTATCTGCACACCATCGCAGAGCTTCCCTGACACTTGGCTTACTTACTTTGCCGTATTCTCTTAGTTTACTTTCTTCAAATGGGTAAAGCAGATCGGTAAGAATTAAATTTTTTGCAGTGTAAAATTCTTTCAACCAAACAGTGACTAATTCAATCATTGAATCGCCACTAGCGTGTTTTAATTCTAGTGGTTTTCGTTGTGTATATTTGGAAATTCTATCAGGTGTACCACCTGGCATAGAATTTATTTTATCTCTCCAGGTTTCAGGCAACATTACTGTGAGAATAACAACACCTTGACTCAATTCAAAATTTTCGAGAGTATCGTGGAGAATCTTGACCAAATTAGCAATTACGCTTTCGGTTGGGAACCCATCCTCAGTAGAGTTATTTTTAACATCTATTTCGTCAAAACAAATCACGACTGGGTTATAAAAACTAACCAGATTCAATATTTGCTGAATATTTTTGAGAGCTTCAGCTTCTCTATCTTGATTTGTTTTGCTAGGATTAGGCAGTCCCAACTCATCAGCATTAAGTTGAGCTAACTCTCCACCAGATAACCATTTGATTGCAAAAGGTGCTTGAGTTTCTGAAAGCGTCCACAAAATAGCCCGAAGAATATAGGGATCTGCATTGATTTTAGTTTTGAGAACTTCTTTTTGCAGAGCATTGATTAAGTTTTTATTTCTAGCCAAACGATTTGCATACACTTGGTCAAATTTTTTGACTAACTCTGCTGGTGTGGAGGAATTATCAGTTTTAACTTCGTTTACCATAGCTGCGGCTACTTCCTGCCACTGCATTACTTTTTGGCTACCACTTTTACTTAGACTATCTGCCAAGGTTTGCTGGAATTGGTACTTAACCAGATTTAAATCTGTATAGTTATTAGCGCTCGCATAGACGAATAAAGCACCACCTTCTTTTTCGAGATGATGACGAATGCGACTAAGAAGGTGGGTTTTACCAACTCCCTGCTGTGCAGTTATAGCAATTGAGGTCACCTTGTCTTGACTAGATTGACTTGTTCGCACTAATTCAATTGCTTGAAAAACTGCATCAGAAGCATAGGCATTTAAGCTAGGTACGTCTAGCGATTTCTTCTTCCAAATATCCTGTTCTTTGACAATGCCAGCGTTTATAAATGGATTGTGGCTTTGAATGGCAGCATTGACGGCTTCTATGGGAGACGTAGGGTTATTCGTCATAGTGATTCTGTAAAGTATGAGTTAATGCACGGGGATTACTTAGGGGAATCTGATTAATTCAAACGCTTGGCGTAAGAGCGCAATCCTACTCCAGGTATGGTGATTGAATCGCCACGTTTATCAGAATTAAAGTCTGGTATTTCTCCAGTCATTAGCTGAAAAATATCGTTAGCTTGCATTTCCAGTAGCCACTCGTTGAAATCTTCACGACTTACCCGATCGCCTATTTCTCTCCTGATACGATAAATTGGCACCAAATCATCTAAGTTGTAGTTTTGGTTCAACTTGTCGTAAACTTCCAATGCCACTGGCTTAAACTCGTCGTAAGAAGCGATCGCACTCTTCCCATTAACTGGTACATCTGCACTAACTACCGCAACATCAATCTGACTAATCCACTTCACTAACGCATTCGCCGTCCAAGTTCCGACAATCGTCCCTTCAAATTTAAAATCAGAACTTCTCAAACCCTCACCCAATACCTCTAAACCCTTGCCAGATGTCAGAGAATATCCCTTTTTGGAGATTGCGATCGCACCTTGATTCTGTAATTCCTCGAATATGCCCTGATAATCTGCTACCTTCTTTGTTTTGGATACAATTCGGTCATGAAGTTGACTTTTGTTTACTTCCTGCTGTGTTCCTCCCAAATTCCACAAAGCCAAAAGGAGACGAGTTCTAGTTTAGACTGTATTTTTGGATGTCATATTGAGTATATTTTTGACAATACTTATCGTAGCTGCTGTATCTTTTTAATTTATTTACTCCGAAAAAATAACCGAGAAATTGCTGAATATTTCCGTGTTTCCGCTAAATTGATTAATCAAAAATCAACAATATATTTCCTTAGGATGAATGCAGTTTCTGCCAAAGGCAGGATGAAATACTCAAGAAAATCGCTCATGATGACGGTGAAACGCTGTAGCTGTGCAGTCATACATTGAGTGGTATATGTTTTTTCAATTCCCAGGCGAAATAACAGGAATTCCAACTTTGTTTTTGCAACAGCAAGGCTTTTAGCAAATACAGGTGATGATGAAATCCGATGAACACAATATTTAAAGAACGTAAAGTAGTTTCGCGTCTATTTGCAGTGCTGCTTTCGGCATTGCTAACAGTACCCTTGCTGAGTAGCTGCGGAGGCGGTTCCAAAAACGCTTCTGCACCACCACCTGTTGATGATACCGTTGGTAGAACAGTGAGCGATCGCAAGGCTACAAGCCAAACCGAAGCTAAGAAAGGATTGGGTACAGGGCAAAAAGTGGCACTTTTGGCGGGAGCTGCGGCACTTTACTACATGTACAACCAACATAAGAATGCTTCACAAGAAGGAGCGCAAGGTAAGTACTATCTTTCTAAAAATGGGCGTGTATACTACCGTGATGCTGAACATCGCGCTCATTGGGTAACTCCACCATCAGAAGGAATTCGAGTGCCAGAATCTGAGGCACAAAAGTATCGGCAATTCCAAGGCTATAATAATAGTTCTTCAGGTCGCGATCTAACTGGCATAACTTCATCCGCAGCTCCGGCACTTTAGATCAGCGAAGCGTGTGTAAATCTAAAGCGGGTTTCCTGGAGGATAACGCCGATCGCGCACGTCGGAAACACGAACTTAAATCAGGAGACAGATCATGGTAGATGACTTTTTGCGAAAGGCGAAGGATTTCCTTTTGGGGTCGAACAGCGATCAAGCTGAAGATGCTCAATATCGTGATCGCAATGTACGTCCAGCCAGCGAAGACCCCTACGGTGACCCCGCAGATCCGGCATCTTACGGCAACGTGACTCCAGCCAATCAAGACCCCTATGGCGACCCCGCAGATATCGCGTCTTACGGCAACGTTCGCCCAGCGAGTGAAGACCCTTACGGCGACCCCGCAGACCAAGGGGAGTTTGGTGACGTCCGCCCAGCCAGCGAAGACCCCTACGGTGACCCCGCAGATCAGGATTACCGCCGTTAACGCGAAACTAATATTGTGATGTTGGTTTTCAGAGGGTGAGGAATTTTGGAATAACTAACAAATAAGGCAGCGGGATTTCAACCTACTGCCTTTTGTTTTTGCTGCTATTTCAAAGTTGCGAAAAATTCACCATAATTCAAAATTCACACATTACAATCCTCACCGCTCAATCCGGAGACTTGTAAGTAAGTAGGGGTGAATAATTAGATTGCGTAACATAGTTTGATTTATTCTTGCCCCCTTACTTCCCTTAAATTACGAATTACCTTAGCGCAGCGTAAAGCCTGCGGCATGGCTTCTCTACGAGACGCTACGCGTAGCTTGCTTCCCCGCAGGGGTACGCTTAGAGCAAGTATTTGAGTTAGACTTCATTAGAAAAATAATATTTGTGTAAGCTCTGAGTTGGTAGGTTTTGTTTGTGTAGCCCCAGACCTCAGCCTTTATCATTACCCATATTTGCCAAATCAAGCGCTTTGCTGTCATCCCGCAGGGGAATTTGATTCCCCTGCTAATAGCTAAAGTCCTCTAAAGAACACTAAGCAAAGATTTCAGTCCAGTTTAAGTGGACAGTAGCTCTAAGCCGCCCTACTTCACTACAGGGCAGGATGTGGGTAAGTCTAAAGACTTTATTTTGAAGAGATTTTATTATTTAAACTCTTCGAGTTGATCCATACGTAACCAAATATTAGGTGTCGGCACTTTCCCAAACTTAATCAGAGCGTAATCACCTTTGACATCTACAATTTCGCCCTTGGTTTCAAACAAATAAGAAGGAAAACGAGTATCACTGGCTTTTGCCTCCAGACTGTTTTCTAGTTTCTCGCGGACAGCGCGAACCATATCTCCTTTTTTGACTGCCATGAATCCCTCTCTCAAATTTGTAACTTGTTTCATCTGCATTCTAAGAGAGTTACGAGTTAGAAGTAAAAACTCCAAACTCCAAACTCCAAACTCCAAACTCCTAACTCCTAACTCCCCGTAGCGTTTGACACTGGGAGCAAAAGTGACTAGATCGCCCAGCTAACCTAATCCGTTGAATTGCTGTACCACAAACTCGACAGGGTTCTCCAGCGCGGTTATAAACCCAAGCTACACCACCATAGTTGCCGTTAGTACCTTTAACACTTAAGAAATTACTAAAAGTCGTACCACCAGCCTCAATACTGGTTTCTAACACTTGAATTATGGCTGTTCGCAAACGCTCAATTTGCTTTAACTGCAAATCTATACACAAGGTTTCAGGTAAAACTCCACTCTTAAACAGGGCTTCATCAGCATAGATGTTACCTAATCCCGCCACCACCGACTGATCCAGTAGCGCAGTCTTAATCGGACGGCGGCGGTTTTGGAGTTTAAGAGCTAGATACTCGCTGGTGAATTCGGGTGAAAATGGGTCTGCTGCCAGTTTTGCCAAACCAGTCATAATACTTTCTACAGCAACACCAGGCGGAACCCACCACATTTTACCGAAGGTACGCTGATCAACAAAGCGCAATTCCTGCTGATCCCCAAAGAATAATCTGACTCGCGTGTGCTTATGTAATGGTTCATCTCGATGCAGCCATAGTAGTTGACCAGTCATTCGCAGATGAACCCCAAGCCAGCTGGTTGATGAAGGGGAAGAGGAGGATGAGGGAGCGAGTTCCGCGAGGAGATATTTACCGCGACGATGCCAAGTAGCGATGGCATTCTTTTTTATTCCATCAACAAACTCACCGACAGAAAACGGGTAGGCGATGGTGCGATCGAGCAACACATCTCCACCCGTAATTTCTTGGTTGAGGGTCAATTGATTTAGACCCCTCCGGACTGTTTCAACTTCAGGCAGTTCAGGCATTCAAACTGATTAAGCAAGCAATTTTGATGTACTTAGGGGGTGAAGAAAGAAGAGATCAGGTAGTATTTTAAACACTTGTAAGTGGCTTGTCGTACTACCAAATAGAAACCGTAAATACCCGCAGGGCGGCTTTTCGTAGATTAGGGTAGGGTAGGATGAAGGATGAAAGAACTGAAAGTTTTATACTTCAGGACTTCATACTTAAGACTTCCCTTCATCATCGCATCAAACAACCCCCTTGTAGCTTTGCTGCTTATTTTTTCGGCGGTTTAGCCTTTGGTGCTTCAACCTCTACTAATTCATCTTGGGCAAAGTTGTTGGTATTGATACCAGCGTAATTTACCTTATCAAAGCGGACAATTACTGGGTATTTGATGCCGCTTTGGTCAATGGAAGCCACAGTTCCTAGATCCTGAAACCAGTAGGATTCAGGGCGGAGAATACGTACTTTAGAACCACGTTGAACCATGATTATTTTCCCTTTTAGTTATCAATCGCCAATCTAGAGGGCTAATTGATTTCACTCTACAACCTGAAGGTCGCACCAAGAGTCTTTGTTAAGTTATTTGTCTGAATTGGGCACTTGTACTGAGCATCTCGACTTCTCTACGAGACGCTCTTGCGTTCGCTCGATGGAGCCGTAGCCGTAAAGCCTGCGGTATAGCTACGCTTAGGGCGCAGCCTCTCGTAGAGAAGTATTGGGCATTGGGGACAAGAGGCAGAGGGGCAGTTCTTGCTGGGTGCAAGGGTGAAAATTAAAATTACCTCTTTCCCCTCTGCTCCGTGCTCCCCCACCCCATTAGCACATCCCAAATTTAAAATTGTATTATACACTACTTGACAAGGTACACGTTATAGCGTACCTTCGTTCGCAAACAGTCTTTTTGCACAAACTCATGTTTTACTCAATACGAACACACTTCCCTCGTTACCTCTGCCGATCCGCAGATCGTTATCTATATAAGTGATATCTAACCAGCCTTGCTGTTTATCACTGTTTATTGCAACATCAATCCCCGGAAATTTTCTACCTGCTTCAATTTGTTGGATAAAAGTTACCGGAGAATTGTATTCTATTAAACGTTGTAAGCCGATAATAGACCGCTCAAATTTAACTTGGACACGCCGATCTGAAACTGGCTCAAATTTAGCAGCAACGCTGACTAATCCTTCCAAATAAGGTAAGCCATAAATCTCAGCTATGTTGTAAACGCTGGTAGTCTCTACCCGGATACACTGATAGATTTGACCCAGTTTGCATAAAGGTAGACGATCTAAGTTTAAAAGAGCCTTGCTAGTGGTGTATAGTAATCGCCAATTGCCATTTAGCAAATTGTTAGCTTCCAGCGGATGTGGTGTAGGATTAAAGTCTTCTAAGTTGGCGATCGCTGCTAAGATAGCCTGTTTCTCTGATTGGGTCGCCAGTAGACCGCGATTTGTAAGTGCGATCGCATTTATAAGAGCCGCTTTTTCGATCATCGCCTGTCACCTCAAAAATCACTCACTTTCCATCAGCATAAACAAGATATTCATGACCTATGTGTACAGCCATAAAAGTTACTAAGAATCGCTTGAACTAAGCCATACGCCTATTAAATAAAAAATTTCTATCTGAATGCGGATTTATCAACTAAAGGGTTGAAAAGATAACTAAATTAATCCGTGTCAAGTGATAGACTCTAAATGTCAACTTAGGTAAACCTTTTCTTGTCCGCCTCGATATGTTGAACTCTCCATTACGTGAAGAACCCCGTAACCAACGAGCCGATACCATCCCCTTAAAGCCAGAGTCCTCTTTGTTGGACTGGTTGCAAAGCAACGATCGGATCATCGCGCATGACGTTCACGAACCGGATTTTCAAGATGACGAACAAGAAATAGACTCCTTAATGGGTGTAGAAGATGCAAATGGCTACGACCTTGATGATGATGACGATATAAGAATCGCTGAAGATTAGCCTTTTCAGGCTAGGGACTTGGTTGTATCCCTAGTTACTGATATTCAATTTTATAAGTGTGGAGTGAAGGGAAACTTCTGTGGACGCTAAATTATCTCCTGAGCAAGGATTAAATATTTCTGGAATCGCTTTAGCCACTTTATTAGCCGTAGGGCTAGGTACAACAGCATTTTTGTTGGATTCGATGGCCAATAGGCTACCCTGGCAAAGTATGTCGCTAACTCTGCCGCTACTTTTGTGTGCGCTGGGTTCAGGTGTCGTGGGCTATTTGGTAATACCCCTACTTCAAGCACTCAAAACTGGACAAATAATCCGCGAAGATGGACCCCAAGCCCATCTAAAAAAAGCAGGCACCCCAACAATGGGAGGTATATTTTTTATACCTGTAAGCGTGATAATTGCCTGCATATTGTCTAACTTTGCTACAGAGGTGCTTGCAGTTTCGACATTGACAATCAGCTACGGATTGATTGGCTGGCTCGACGATTGGCAAATTCTGCGCCGGAAATCAAATAAAGGTATATCTCCCGGAACGAAACTGGCTTTGCAGGTGAGTTTTGCCGCAGTGTTTTGTCTATGGCTGATGTTTAATCAACCTTCTAATATTACAAATATTGCTTTGCCTTGGGTGAGCTTCACACTACCTTTAGGATTCCTATTTTGGCCTCTAGCAGGTTTTGTGCTAGTTGCAGAAAGTAATGCGACTAATTTAACAGATGGTATTGATGGCTTGGCAGCAGGAACAGTCGCGATCGCACTTTTGGCATTAGGTGCCCTAGTCGCACCTACAGCACCTGGGTTGATGGTTTTCTGTGCTGCTTTAAGTGGTGGGTGCTTAGGTTTCTTAGCCCATAACCGTAACCCAGCCCGCGTTTTCATGGGAGATACCGGTTCTTTAGCACTGGGAGGAGCTTTAGCTGCTGTAGCACTATTGACAAACACCTTAGTGGCTCTGTTCATTCTTAGTGGTATCTTCTTCGTAGAAACTCTTTCTGTGATGGCACAGGTAAGTTATTACAAAGCCACTAAAGGCCCTGATGGCAAAGGCAAGCGCCTCTTCAAAATGGCACCCTTACACCATCATTTAGAACTGACTGGCTGGTCGGAATTACAAGTGGTTGGAGTATTTTATGTCATCGCTGCTATATTGGCTGCCATCTGCTTGGCGTAGACGCAGCCCACCGCATGCATCGCTCCATTTTGAATCGGTTGAAAAACTGCTGGAATACAAAATGACAACTCCCACATCTTCAGGGAGTTATTTTTTATATAGTAAATTTATGAGTTTCTGATTTCTATGCTGGAAATGACGTTGATGCTGACTCAAGGGCTGCCCATTCCATCGCTTGTGGTGCTATGAATTATTAATTATAGATATTTACATACTCCATAACCCGATTCTTTCCTGTTCGCTTTGCCTCAAGCATCGCTTGATTTGCCCGATTCAGAAAATCCTTAACCGTAATCCCTGGTTCTGATACAGCTATTCCAAAAGAAGCGGTGATGCTTTCGAGGATCTGATCGCCGTCCTTCAATTGCATTTGTTCAACATCTAGCCTCAGTTGTTCTACTCGCTTCCTGAGCGTTTCCAGGGTCATATTAGGCATCACAATTACAAATTCTTCACCACCCCATCTGCAAGCAATGTCAAAAGAGCGAATAGATTTTAACAGTAGCTTTGCTAATCCCTGGAGAACAATGTTGGCAGTCAGATGCCCATAGCGCGAGTTGTAAGATTTGAAGTTATCGATATCAAGGAAAATAACACTAAGAGGTTGTTCCAACCGTTCAGCTTCCGCTAGCCTCTGGTCCGTTATGGTTTGCATATAGTTTTGATTGAATAGTTGGGTCATCCCATCCCGCAAGTTATCATAGGTTAGACGTTGTTTTATCGATAGATTATTTAGTGCAAAGCCTAAGGTTCTAGCAATAATATCAGTAATTTGTTGATCTTCTGGACTGATTTCTTCAAGCGCATAGATGTGTAAAATCCCAACTACTTCGCCTTCTCCAAACAATGGAACACACAAATGTGCGCCGCTAACAGGCTGTATTAAGTGGCTGCATATTAATCCGGAGTTACGAAGCGATAAAAAGTTGGATTTCCCTCTCCGCAATGCCCAACACTCAGATTGTGAAAATATTTCTTTACTGCTTCTTTCACTTCCCCAAAAACTACTCATCTGAACATAATTCTTGGAATTAGCAATTATATAGATACAACCACTCATATTAGGAAACAGCTTGGAACAGGTTAAAGCGACCACTTGATACACCTCATCTTCAGACTGGCAGGAATAAAGCATATCCGCCATATCTGAGAGATATATAAGTTCTTGTTTTTTTGCCTCTAATTTCAGTGTTTTTTCTTCTAGCTGCCGATTTAGGTCAGTGAGCGATCGCTGTGCTTCTATGGATTCTGTAATATCGATACTGATCCCACCGATGCGGTAAGCGCCCGTTGCGTAATCGCTAAACGGAAACTTAAATGATAGCCAGTAGCACGGCTGATCATTACCAGGTATCTTTACCTCTTCAATCAGCTTCAAGGGGCGTAAAGTCTTCAAAACGACTTGATCGTTTTCCATTACCCGCTGCGCCTCTTCTAGAACTGGCAAGAATTCACTATTCGTTTTCCCCAACCATTCTTGTGGATCTACCGAAAATCTAGACTGTAGCTCTTGGTTATAGTAGAGCATTCTAGATTGCTCATCTTTGATATAGGCTGCAAACGGCCCTTGATCTAGGAATAGCCGTTGTATCTGCTGGCTGCGTTGAAGTTCGCACCTGTCTTCTTGATATCTGGCGATCGCCTCTACAATTTGATAAGTGGTTGGCATCAAGTAGAGTAAGGCAGACAAGGAAATAAACGCCATTACATCAAGCACACCTAAGTGCAGCAGGGACACTGCCACATGTGGCTCAAAAATCGCCAGAAGGTGATGAAATCCGCAAGATAGTATGAATCCACCTGATAAGAAAACGGCTAGCCAAAACTTAGAAGGAATAGTTGCCTTAGTTTTGGCAAAGAAAACCCCTATTACTGTGGGGATGCCAAAGTATGAAAATGCAATGATGCCATGAGCAATGATGCAATTCCAGTAAATAGGCTCCATTACTGACCTGATATTAACATCTCATCCGTTTCACTATAATTCTAGATAGGCTGAAGATGTATGTATATAAGGGATGAGTTCAGTACATGATCTGTTAGTTTTACAAAAGTTATCATGGTAACTTTCTGAACGGCTGCTCATTTTACCCCTTACAAACCTGACTTACTAAGTGAGCCAGTTCGGGCAAAATCAGTTTTTCCATTGCTAGCCGTACAGCATTACTGGAACCAGGAAGCGAGAAGATTAATTTATTTTGATAAACACCAGCAACAGCGCGAGAAGCGATCGCCCGCGAACCAATTTCTTGATAACTTAAAAAACGAAATAACTCACCAAATCCCGGTAAGGTTTTTTCCAGTAACTTCTCAATTGCATCGTAGGTGCTATCTCTTGATGCAATACCTGTACCACCATTGAAAATTACAGCATCCAAATTTGAGCTTTTACCCAGATTTTCTATCTGCCCTTGAATTTGTGTTGGTTCATCTTTGATAATCGTGTAGGCTCCTACAGCATGGTTAGCACCAAGGAGTAACTGCTGAATTAGCTGGCCACTTTTGTCTGTTTCCAAAGTGCGTGTATCGCTGACGGTAACCACAGCAGAAGTTACCGTAATTTTAGGCGAGTCTGGGTGGGGTTGTGACGTCATGGTGAAGTTGTTAAACCGCTACATAAAGTTATTAGTCCTTAGTTTTTGGTTTTTAAGAAATAACTAATGACTAAGGACTAATTACAGCTTAAGCTTTGCTCAGTCCCAGACCATTTTCATCAGCATACCGCTCCATGAAGCGCATAAAGCGATCCCATTCTTGGGCAGATTTCATCACATAAACTGCTTCTAATGCTTCCGGTTTCCCGTTGACAAATTTACCCTTAACTTCACGGGTAACTATCTCTCCTTCTTCGTCAATTAAGTACATCCCGGTAATGTCTTCGGTGCTATTTTGATCTAAAATCTTCGGATTCGTAAAAATAAATGTCGCTGTACCACTTTCGCCAGTGCGCGATCGCGTCAAGCGCACCTCTGGAGTTACTTCTTCGTCAAGACCTTTAGAAAACTGGATTTTCGCCATGATCAGTGAATTTAAACTTTTGTGATGGTTAATTTAATATTCTCTCATCAATTAGAACACCACGGTCTAGAGGCTACTGTTATTCCTTTTTTAAGTGTATATACTTAAACTGCTTCTTTTTCAAGTAACAAAGTTACGGGGCCATCGTTTTCAATTGTAACTTGCATCATTGCACCAAATTGACCTGTTTCCACCTGCAAACCGCTAGCTCTTAACTTGATAACGAAACGATTATACAAATCTTCTGCCGATTTGGGAGCGGCTGAACGGTCAAAAGAAGGACGGCGACCTTTGCGACAATCCCCGTAAAGCGTAAACTGACTGACTACTAACAAATCGCCGCCAATTTCTTGTACAGATTTTTGCCAACGGTCGTCTTCTTCCTGGTCAGGAAACAGCCGCAATTCCAAGCACTTACGCACCATCCAGTCGATTTCAGTATCAGTATCGGTATTGGCTATACCTACGAGCAAATTTAGCCCCCGCCCAATTTTGCCGACAATTTCACCGTTAACGGTAACTTGAGATGATTTAACTCGCTGGATGATAACGCGCATTTTAATCTAAACGTTCATCAACGTTTCAATTTTAAAGCCATGTCTACGACAGGATACGCCTACGCATTCTTAAACCGCAAACTAAAGCAAACTAAATATAGAAACAATCAGCGCCTACCACCTGATAAAATCTCTTAATGTTCGATAACGTTTGTAAGTTCCTTGCTGAAACTTTCTCGAGTGACTTTGCCACTTGGCTGTTAGGGGAATCTATCACCCTGACTGAGTTAAGTCCTTCTGAGCTTTCCCTTGAACCAATCCGCGCCGACGCGCTGATATTGCTCCAATCCGATGAAGTTGTACTGCATTTGGAGTTCCAAACCCAACCCAAAGCTGATATTCCCTTTCGGATGATTGATTATCGGTTGCGAGTGTATCGCCGCTTTAAGAGTAAGCGAATGCGTCAGGTAGTGATTTATCTGCAACAGACAAATTCAGAACTTGTGCAGCAAACCACATTCACTTTGGAAGAAACCTCTCATCGGTTCGAGGTAATTCGTCTTTGGGAGCAACCAACAAATGTATTTTTGGAGCATCCAGGATTATTACCATTTGCGGTGTTAAGTCAGAGAAATAACCGCACTGCTACGTTACAACAAGTTGCTCAGGAAATTTCAGAAATTACTGAGCAACGTATCCAGAACAATATTGCAGCCTCAGCGTTCATTGTGGCTGGGCTAGTATTAGATAAAGAGATAATTCAACAATTGCTGCGGAGGGAACTTATGCAGGAATCAGTAACTTATCAAGCTATCCTTGCCGAAGGTCGTGCTGAAGGTTTAGCCGAAGGTCGTGCTGAAGGTCGCGCACAAGAAGTGCGGCGTGTGGCGGTGAATTTGCTCAAAGAGGGAATGTCAGCAAAAATAGTGGCGAGAGTTACAGGGTTATCTGTGGAAAAGGTGCAGCAGTTAGCAAGCGAAGAAGCTGGTAATGCAGAAGAGTGAGGAAGTGAACCATTAGAACAAATGGCGGAGCCATTGGGAATGCATTCCCAGGTGGAACCTGGGAACGATTACGCAATTTTAACTTTTAACTCCTCACTCTTAACTCCTAACTTTTATTTCCCAAAGCCTTTAGCGCGAGAGGTTGAAGGCAGACAAATGCAGTTTTCGAGTTGAGTAATTAAAGCCTCACGATCCAAATTTTGACCAATCAGTACTAGCTGGTTTTTCAATTGACCTTGCCATTCATCATCATCCAAGGTAAAGCGTTTACCACAAAGGTGGAAAATATGACGCTTCGGACTTTCATCAAACCACATAATCCCCTTTGCTCGGAAGATATTTGAGGGAAGCTGGTTATCTAAGAAATACTGAAACTTCCTAATAGAAAAAGGCTTGTCACTTTGGAAAGATATGGAAGTAAAACCATCATTTTCTAAATGGTCAGAATGATGGTGATGATCGTGATGGTCATGGTCATGATCGTGATGATCGTGACCGCATGTTGAGTGGTCATGATCATCATGAGCGTGATGATCATGGTCGTGATGGTAGTGATCATCCACCACTGTGTCAAAATATTTATCAGACTCAAACAGACCAACACTCAGAATTAAAGGAAGTGGCACTTGCGATCGCGTGGAGCGGATAATTCTCGCTCCTTCCTTAACTTCGTTAATTTTTCTTTCTAACTCATTCAAAGTGGTTTCATCAACCAAATCAGCCTTGTTCAGCACAATGACATCACCATAGGCTATTTGGCTGTATGCTGCCTCAGAGTTAAATAAATCTAGGCTGTAATTCGCCGCGTCTACCACAGTAATAATCGAATCCAAACGGGTTAAATCCCGCAATTCTGTGCCCAGGAATGTTAAAGCTACTGGTAGCGGATCTGCCAATCCAGTTGTTTCCACTACTAGATAATCTAGATTTTCTTGGCGTTCTAAAACTTTGTAAACTGCATCTACCAAATCATTATTAATAGTGCAGCAGATACAACCATTATTTAGCTCCACCATGTTCTCACCAGTGGAAACTATTAGCTCGTTGTCGATGCCAATTTCGCCAAATTCATTCACGAGAACAGCGGTTTTCAAACCCTGTTGATTGTTGAGGATATGATTAAGTAAAGTCGTCTTCCCACTACCGAGGAAACCAGTAATAATTGTTACTGGCATTCCTTGTTTAGGCGTATCCATTTCCGAAGATTGGGGTGTAACTGCTGATTGCATAGCGCTGTTATCAAGTCAAAAAATAGTAATGTAGCGCAGATAGTCCAGAAAACACTAGCATAGGGATGCTGGACTGTCATCCCATCTGCTTTACCCTATTATTACGTATCTCCCTATTTCAGCATTACTCTGTTATGACCCTAACCCTTTACAATACCCTCACCCGTCGTCAAGAACCGTTTGAAACAGTCGAACCAGGCAAGGTTAAGATGTATTACTGCGGCGTGACGGTGTACGACTACTGCCATTTGGGTCATGCTAGAGCTTGCATCGTTTGGGACGTAGTGCGCCGATACCTCCAGTTTATCGGCTATCAAGTCCGATATATCCAAAATTTTACTGATATTGATGACAAAATTCTGAATCGAGCCTGTGTTGAGCATTCCTCAATGGAAGCTGTAGCCGATCGCTTTATCAAAGCATATTTTGAGGATATGGCGCGGCTGGGTATCAAAGAAGCTGATGAGTATCCCCGTGCTACTCACACGATGAATGGCATTTTGCGGTTAATTCATGAGTTAGAAAATAAGGGTTTTGCTTACCCTGCTGACGGCGATGTGTATTATCCAGTACGAAAGTTTGCTGAGTATGGCAAGCTTTCTGGACGCAAGTTAGAAGATATGCAAGCGGGGAAAAGCGATCGCGTCAATCTAGAAGATCCAGAGTACCAGAAAAAAAAAGACCCCTTTGATTTTGCTTTGTGGAAAGCAGCACAACCGGGAGAACCTGCTTGGGAATCACCTTGGGGCGCAGGTCGTCCAGGGTGGCATATAGAATGCTCGGCGATGGTGCGCGATCGCTTGGGTGATACCATAGATATTCATGCTGGTGGTGCTGACTTAATTTTTCCCCACCACGAAAACGAAATTGCCCAATCTGAGGCTGTGACAGGAAAACCCCTGGCGCGTTACTGGCTGCATAACGGCATGGTGAAGGTAGATGGTGAAAAAATGTCTAAATCTTTGGGCAACTTTATCACTATTCGAGAATTGCTGGATCGAGGAGTTGATCCGATGGCAGTGCGGTTGTTTGTGCTGACCGCTCAATATCGTACACCAATTGATTTTACCGATGAAGCGATCGCCGCAGCAACTAACGGTTGGCACACCATTAAAGAAGGTTTACTCTTCGGCTACCAATACGGTCAGCAACTCGGTTGGTCATTGGATATAGTGAGTAATCCCATGCTTTATCCCAACGGTCAACTCTTTGAGGGACACGCTAAACAACTTGGTTGGCCATTAAATACAAAAATAGATTCCAATTTCCATCCCTACGCTGAACTCCTTTGCAACGCTGTCAACAATGACTTTAATTTCCCTGGTGGGTTAAGAAGCTTGTTTGAAATGGCTAAGGAATTACGCCAGGAGGGGAATATGCTCATACATGAAGGGAAAACAAATAATCCAGACGATGAATTGCTTCAGGTATGGCGAACACTTGTTACTTTAGCTGATGTTTTTGGTTTAACCGCGAAGCCAGAAGTGAAAACGCCTGCGAGTAATGGTTTAAGTGATGCGGAAATTGAAGCGCGAATTCAGCAAAGGCAACAAGCACGTATTGCCAAAAATTTTGCTGAAAGCGATCGCATTCGTGACGAACTTCAAGCAGAAGGTATTACGCTAATTGATAGTCGTGATGGCACACGCTGGCACCGTAATTAGAGAGTACTGGGAACTGGGGCCTAGGAATTGAATTATTCCCAATGCCCCATGCCCAATGCCCAATACTTCGGCTTCTCTACGAGACGCTACGCGAACGCTCAGTACAAGTGCCCAATTCCCAATTCCCAATTCCTTAAATTATGTGGTCTGAACTTAAAAAAGCGATCGCTAGTTTCGACATTCCCGCTGATTGGATCGGAATTAGAGCCGTAAAGGAGACTTCTACTACCCGTTTAGTTCGTGACGCCTTACCCCAGTTAAATGGCAAATCCTTCACTGTAGGAGCCATGCTGGAAGTTTTAGTTAATGGTTGTCTGGGTTATGCAGCTACTAACTCCCTGGAACTACCATCCCTACAAGCTGCTGCCCAAACAGCGTATAAACAG
This sequence comes from Nostoc sp., assembly GCF_036917615.1. Taxonomy (GTDB): domain Bacteria; phylum Cyanobacteriota; class Cyanobacteriia; order Cyanobacteriales; family Nostocaceae; genus Nostoc. The sequence goes on along the minus strand of NZ_JBALCZ010000053.1, from coordinate 55,141 downwards.
GCACTAGCAGCCAGTGAATGGTGGATACATCCCTTCGGTGAAAGTGAGCGCCCTAAAGTCGTTGGTGAATATAAATCTCCATTTCTTGAGCCATTGGATGGTCTGAGTCCGGGAGAAATCAACGATTTACTGATTCGTATTTGCCAAACGCTCAAAGTTGACGACAAGATTGTGCAAACCATAGCCAGTGCTAGCACAACCGAGAGAGAATCTTGGTTTATTAGCAGCAACGGCTCAGAAGTCTATCAAAAAATACTATCTATAGGCACTAATTACGGAGCCACTGCCCAAGATGGCCCGATTGTACAGCAGCGCAGCAACAACGGTTCGCAAGCAAATTGTTACCAAGGCGGACTAGAGCTTTTAAAACAAAAAGACTTATGGCATCGAGTGCGGCAAATTGGCGAACAAGCAGTAGAACTCTTGACAGCAGAGGAATGCCCAACCACCCGTACAAATTTAGTTTTAGCCTCAGACCAAATGATGCTGCAAATCCATGAAAGTGTCGGGCATCCCCTAGAAATTGACCGAATTTTGGGAGATGAGCGTAACTATGCTGGGGGCAGCTTTGTGAATAAAAGTGATTTTGGCAACCTAGTATATGGTTCGCCGCTGATGAACATTACCTTTGATCCCACCGTGCCCGGTGAATATGCCAGCTATGGCTTTGATGATACAGGTGCTGTAGCAACACGGGAGTACTTGGTTAAAGAAGGTGTACTCCAACGGGGTTTAGGCAGTCTAGAGAGTCAAGTAAGAGCAGGTGTAGCAGGAGTTGCCTGTGCCCGTGCTTCCTCATGGAATCGACCAGCGATTGATCGCATGGCAAACTTAAATTTAGAGCCTTTAAACGCCACTTTTGAAGACATTATTGGCGGGATAGAACACGGCGTTTATATGGAATCTAACCGATCTTGGTCAATCGACGATCGCCGCTACAAATTTCAATTTGGTTGCGAGTACGCTAAATTAATTGAAAACGGTAAACTCACCAAAACACTCCGCAATCCTAACTATCGCGCCACAACACCAGAGTTTTGGCACAGCTTAATCCAAGTAGGAAATGCTGACAACTGGCAAATGTATGGTACTCCTTATTGTGGTAAAGGAGAACCAAATCAGGCCATTTGGGTAGGACATGGTTCCCCTGTTTGCGTATTTGCTAATGTCGAAGTTTTTGGTGGAGGAAGTTAAAAGAGTGCAAAGTTAGGAGTTAGGAGTTAGAAGTTTTGAATTCCAAAAATTATTCAAATAATAACTCATAACTCATCACTCCTAACTCCTAACCTTCTCCCCTTCCCGATTCACTATTAATATTTAATATCTATGAAAATTGAGGAATTATCTGCGTTAGAAGTCAGCTTTAATCAAGTGATTGAAACTCTGCTTATCAAAAAAGTAGAAAATGAACAATTCACTGTAAAACTAAGCTGTGAAAGAAGTCAATTTACTCGTTTCAATCATGCGAAAGTACGACAAACTGGTTGTGTTGCTGATGGTTGGATCGAACTAACTTTGATGGCAGACCAGCGCAGCAGTGTTCGACAGTTTCCCTTTACTGGAAATTGGGACGTAGATTGGCAGTTAGCATATACTGCTTTGCAAGAACTACGTGACGAACTTATTCTATTACCTATCGATCTATATCTAGTTTTACCATCAGGAAGTAATACCAGCCGTGAAATACATTCTGGTAATTTCTTGGCAGCAGAAGCAGTAGTACCAACTGTGTTAGAACCAGTTGCTGAATTAGATTTTACAGGGATATATGCAGGGGGAATAGTAATTAAAGCTTATGGTGATTCCAGTGGTCAGAAACACTGGTTTGCTACTGATTATTTTACCTTAGATTATTCTCTATTCTCTACATCTGGACAAGCAGTTAAGGGGACATTTGCAGGGAGTGATTGGGATGCATCTGCTTATATAGCCAAAATCAGCGAAGCCAAAAAGCAGCTAGAACTGCTTTCTCGCCCAGCTAAAGAATTGCCACGGGGACAGTACAAAACTTATTTTGCACCTGCTGCTGTTGCAGATTTATTAATGATGCTTTCTTGGGGATCTGTGAGCGAAGCTGATATCCAACAAGGAAACAGCGCTTTAGCTGCTCTATGGCGTCAAGAAAAACAACTTTCGACCGCATTTAGTTTGAAAGAAAACTTTCAACAGGGATTAGTACCGCGATTTAATGAATTGGGAGAAATAGCAGCAGCGGAGTTACCTGTAATAGAAAAAGGAGATTTAGTAAACACTCTGGTGAATTCTCGGACTGCTAAGGAATATCAAAAAACCACCAACGGCGCTAATGCTTCAGAGACTTTACGAGCGCCAGAAGTGAGACCGGGAAATTTAGTATTTGAGCAGATTCTCCCAAGATTAGATACCGGATTATATGTATCGAATTTGCATTACTTGAATTGGAGCGATCGCCAAACTGGTAGAATTACAGGTATGACCCGTTATGCTTGTTTTTGGGTAGAAAACGGAGAAATTATTGCCCCTATTGAAAACTTACGTTTTGATGAAAGTCTCTATCGCTTCTGGGGAGAAAACTTAGTAGATTTGACTAATTTTCAAGAATTTATTCCCGAAGTAGGTACATACGAAAGTCGCCAACTTGGAGGTAGTTTAGTTCCCGGTATGCTAGTGGAAGATTTCACATATACTTTGTAATGAGTTCATGCAAATTCCCTCTGGAAATGCAAGATTCTGCATCTCTATTAGGAACACCAACCTTGTGTTTTTATAACTTGTTTAATTTCAGTTTCCAGTAATTGAAAAGCAGACAAGGCTCTTAGTGGTGAAAAGTCATCAATGAGTTCCGCTAATCGGTGTACACGTTCGTTAGCCGAGAATTGCTTTAGCCGCCGACCTCTCAACTCACTAGCTTCGCACAGAAGTCCATAGAGAATATCTTTTGGATCAGGTAGTTGTTCAAGTTTACAGATATCTGGCAGTTGTAATGGCTGACGCCCACGAGGATTCCCTGCCGCCTTCCGTAGCGCTGCTTCGTAAAATAAGAGCCACGCCTCCTGCATACGCACCGGAATCACACAAATATGAGGTGGCACTACTACTGATTTTTTAACTACTTCTTCTAGCGCTTCTAAAATTTCTGTTATACGTTTTTCGCGTGGTTCTCTTTCTGCATCTCGATGGATAAACAAGAGATCACAAGGATAAAGTTCTAAGCTGTTGATAATACGGGGTAATAACTTTTTCGGTGGTTTGGGTAAGCGTCGCAAATCTGCCCAATTAGACTGGATAGCACACTCAACCTCATGCGCCCGTAATAACCAAGTGAGGATAGGCATCAGTGCTTTATCTGAGCTGCCGTCTGACAGCAAAGTGTAGCAAAGTTCTTTCATGCCTATTCAGTAGGAAAACCGGGAATTAGTAGTTGAAGATCAGCTCTATCCACAACACGATGTTTCTTGGGTTGTGTTGGTTTTGATTGCTGGAGATTTCCTACTTTTCCATTACTATCAGGCTCTGATTCACCAAGTACTACTGGATTCAAGTAAGCAAGTAATTTGTTTTTAGGTACATCATTCATGCCTTCTGGGTCTTTCTGTCGCCAAGTTTCAGGTAGACAAGCAAACGACACTCGCTTAAATCGCTTCCCTAAATCTACTGTTTCTTTTAATTCAGCAACCAATAGGCTATCGTCAGGTACTTGCATAACTACTGAAGGTGAGTGAGTGTTTATGATTACTTGACGAAGGGGGTTATCTATCCCAATAGGTTCATCAACATCAGTAGCAATGTCTTGAAGTAGTTGGAGTATTTTGGGAATACGCTCTGGATGAATACCGTTTTCCGGTTCTTCTAAACACAAAAGACCTTGTGCTTGAGGGTCTAATTCTAGAACTGCTAACGCCAAAAAGCGCAGGGTTCCATCTGATAGCGCCCTTGCTGGATGTGATGTACTGTCTTTACCAGTAACTATTAGCGTCAGAATTTCGCGTCGTTCATCCCGGTCAATTCCTACTTCATCCACATCGTCAATAAGTTCTGCCAGCCGATTCGCAACTTGGCTATAAACCTGTGCTTCCGCCTCATCATCTGACAGTCCATTTGTTGGCTGATTTTTGTTGAACCGTGCCAAGTGATAGAGTGTTGCAGCTAAGTGAGAACCATCCATATCTAATTTTGTGGGCGATGTAAATTCGTCTGGCTGCCGTAGTGCTGAAGGTTCTAACTGAAGTAGCCGCCAGGATTGCATTTCTCTTCGCGCCAGCAGCACCGTTGGACTTTCCGCCGCATTAGCCACAGAAAGCACGGTTCGGGGAAGATTGGCAGCTAATCGAGACAGAGGTTTCCCTTTAATACCATCTTGATGTAGCTTAATAACTGTCCTATCTTTATCACCTTCAGTTGAAATAAATGGTGAAGTTCTTTTTCCCTTAACTGCGGATTTACGCCACTCAACACTGTGAGGAAACAATAAGTTTTTTCTGGCATCACCAAGGTTGATGTGAACTAACTCTTCTTTGATGATTTCCAGCGATCCTAAAGACCGTAAACTATGATCTAAACGGTAAGCTAGAGTGAGAGAGTAACGAAGAAAGGTAATACTAGCTTTTGCCTGTTGTCCTAAATCATCTACGCCTTCCTCCGGTACTATCATTTCTGCCTCAAATAATATTTTACCTGCATATTCATCACCAACTCGGTGAAATAAACTACGCACATCTGCTGTTCGTCCCTCTTCATCTCGCACAGATAACGCAGCGTCAATTAGGGTTCGATCAGCGATCGCACTTAAAAATCTAATAGCATCAAATAAGTTAGATTTCCCCACCCCATTAGCCCCGGCTACACAGGTAAATGGCCCGAAGCGGACATCAACACCGACGAGGTTCTTAAAACCAGAAACTTTCAACCTAGTTAGCATAATATTCCTCTGTTGGCAGAAAACATTGCAAATTTGCCAAGCAGACGTGGCTCACAAACAGAGTAGACCTTCTGCTTCTAGTTTGACTGTACAACCTGAGAAATTTTGGGTCTGGTTGGATAAAACTTGGTTATATCCTGATACTTGCGACTAGCTCAATCAGCTGTCGCGCCTCTAGTAAAGCATCTTTTGTACAAACGGGATGTGTACATTGCATCTCTATGAGAAAAATGTATCAAACCATCTTTCTACAACCCCGTCAGCCCAAACTGGTAAATGCTAGGACTACAGTTTATTTTTTCTTGCCAGGAGGTGAATTACGCTGGGTGAGGTTATCAATTTGCAATTGTTGCCGTCCGTTGGTGATAACTCGTAACATCTGCTTGAGATCCTGCTCAATATTTTCCAGGACGCCATCGGCATATGCATCAGCACCATCCTCAATTTCTTGAGCCTGAGCGATCGCAGTTTGTCGTATTTGCTCTAGCTCTTGCTGACAAGCATACCGCTTACGATCAATCTCGGCGAGGGTTTCTTTCATTATCGCCTCACACTCTTGTTGCACTTGTCGCCGCAGTTGTTCAGCTTCTTGTTCTGCCTGTTGAATAATATCGCTTTCAGCTAAAATTTGCGCTCTTTTTGCTTGCGCGGCCTCAACAATCTGCTGCCCATACTCTTCCGCTTCCAGCAGAATTCCTTCCTTTTGTTCCAGAATCACTGCTGCTTCTTGAAAAAGCGATGGTAAACCAAGCCGGATGTAATCAAGCTGATCCAGCAGCTTTTCTTCATCTATGAGTGTGCGTCCCGTCAGCGGAATCCTGAGACTAGAGAGAACCATTTCCTCTAGGCGGTTGAGTTCCTGCTGAATATCTACGCTTCCCTCTCCACCGAGATACTCTTGAGGGGGGGGATTGCTTCCGTTGAGATTGGGTTCAACATTGGAGAGTTGTGATTGTAGCATTGGTATATATCTAGGGCAACGTGTGGGGGAACAAGATGATCGATAGAGCCACCAAACCTTGCAATCTCTTTTACCACACTACTACTTAAAAAACTATACTCATTTGAGGTTGCGAGAAAAACTGTTTCTATTTGGGTAGAAAGAGTTTTATTGGTGTGAGCCATTTGCAGTTCCACTTCAAAATCTGACACAGCCCGTAAACCCCGCAGCAAAACTTGTGCTTGTCGCATTTGGGCATAGTTGACTGTAAGACCATCAAAGCTGTCTACTTCTACATTAGGTAAATGTTGTGTAGAATGACGGATCTGATCTAGCCGTTGCTGCACACTAAAAAGTGGCATTTTGTTAGGGTTCCGCAGTACAGCGACAATCACCCGCTCAAACAGCCGACTACCGCGCCCAATGAGGTCAAGGTGTCCCAAGGTGATGGGGTCGAAGCTACCAGGATAAATTGCAATCACAATTTTAGATATATCAAAGTTGTTTAGGTGATTATATCGAAACCGTTTGGTGTAACTTACTCAAATTTACCATCTTGCGCTCTGAGTAAGGATACTAAACTCAATTGTTTTAGTGGCACAAGTTATGCTCAACTAGGCGTTAGGAATTAGACTCCTAAATATGGATACTGGATTTTTACTTACGTCCCTACAATGTTGTGGAGATTCAAGTGTAGTTCCAGTATTCCAGACATAATAAACTCCGTACTTAACAAAGTGCGCGGGTAGTTAACGAATTCTAGGTAATTTTTCATGGCACTGGATTTTTCCACCTTGCCCTTGGCGTTTCAATTTACTTCTCCAGGACCGATTCTGGTGAAAATAGGGCCATTATCTATCCGCTGGTATGGCTTATTGATTGCCACAGCAGTGTTAATTGGCGTCATCCTTTCCCAGCATTTGGCAAAGCGCCGTAATATTAATCCGGAGTTGCTAGGCGATTTATTTTTTTGGTTGTTGATTGGGGCAATTCCTGGCGCACGGCTATATTACGTTTTCTTTGAGTGGTCAAAATATGCTCCAACTCCAGAAAAAATCTTTGCTATCTGGGAAGGAGGTATTGCCATTCATGGAGCGATTCTCGGTGGCGTTTTGGCTGCGTTAATTTTTGCCAAAATCAAGCAGGTTTCTTTCTGGCAACTGGCAGATTTAGTAGCGCCTTCGCTGATTTTAGGGCAAGCGATCGGACGTTGGGGCAATTTCTTTAATTCTGAGGCTTTTGGCGATCCTACTGATTTACCTTGGAAGTTGTATATTCCACCAGACCATCGTCCTCTAGAGTATGCTAGTTTCGATTACTTTCATCCCACCTTCCTCTACGAATCTCTGTGGGATTTAATGGTGTTTACGCTATTAATAACCTTGTTTTTCCGGTCTTTATCCGGTAAGCCACGCCTGAAGGTAGGCACACTGTTTCTAGTTTACTGGCCAGCCTATAGCTTAGGACGCTTGTGGATCGAAGGCTTTCGCACTGATAGCTTAATGCTGGGTCCGTTAAAAATGGCACAAGTAGTCAGTAGTCTAGGAATTTTATTGGGATTAGTTGGATTAGCTTGGCTTTACTTACTCAAACGCCCTTTACCCGATGTAGTTCCTACTCTTAAGGGAAATGGGGAGAGTGGGAGATGAGGGAGTAGGGGGAGAATTACTAACTCTTTACTCTTCCCTTGACTCAAAAAAAATGCCCCAGAGTATTCTCTAGGGCTTAACCAGGGTGCATCTACCATTACTCTCTACTAGGGAAAGAGGGTGAATCCGGAAAGATACTGAGAAAATACCAAAAAAGTTTTTTGAGGGATTGCCGTGTGTTCTTCTAAAAGTGAATATATAGAAAACTTGAGCTATAAAAAAACACTATATGCCGTAGAACCATCTGTGTATATTGTCGGAGCAGGCCCTGGAGATCCGGATTTATTAACGGTGAAGGCGCAGAAACTACTAGCTGCTGCTGATGTGATTTTATTTGCTGATTCTTTAGTACCCGAACAGATTTTAGAACTTTGCCGAGAAGATGCGGAGATCGTTAGGACTGCGAATCAGACTTTAGAAGAAATTTTGCCGATTATGATAGATCGGGTGCGATCGCAGCACAAATCTCTAGTCCGTCTCCATTCTGGCGATCCTAGTCTTTACAGCGCCATCCACGAGCAAATGCACCTCCTAAGAGAGGCAAATATCCCTTTTGAAGTTATACCAGGTATCAGCGCCTTTCAAGCCGCTGCTGCCAAACTAAAAGTAGAACTGACTGTCCCTGGTTTAGTCCAAACCATCATCCTGACACGCATCAGCGGACGGACAGAAGTCCCTGCCGCCGAAGAATTAGCTACTCTTGCAGCACATCAGGCTAGCCTCTGCTTATATCTCAGTGCGCGTCACGTCGAAAATGCCCAAGCCAAACTACTCGAACATTACCCAGCCGAAACCCCCATTGCGATTTGCTTTCGCATCGGATGGCCCGATGAAAAAATCAAAGTTGTTCCCCTTAATCAAATGGCAGACTGCACTCATAAAGAAAAACTAATTCGCACTACACTTTATATCATCAGTCCAGCCCTCTCGACAGCAACAGGGCGATCGCGTTTATATCATCCCGAACATAGTCATCTATTTCGCTCGTCTCATTAATTTTAATAGGTTCGTAGTGAGGACTTTAGCCCTCATTTAAGCACTAAAGTGCTTACTACAAACTCTCTTACCCAATCCCTAATTACTGCTGTGAGCCTCTGCGGTTCGGTAAACTTAACAGTGTGAATAAAATTAAAATTTCCAATTCGCTACTATGCCATTAATTAAAGTGCAAACTTCTGCATCTGCTCCTCAAAAAGCTGAAATTGAGTCAATGCTTTTAAACCTATCAGCCAAGTTAGCAAAACATTTGGGAAAACCAGAATCATATGTAATGACTGCTTTTGAACCGGGAATCCCCATGACCTTTGCAGGCAATACAGACCCGGTTTGCTACATTGAAATTAAGAGCGTTGGCACGATGAAGCCAGACCAAACCGCAGCAATGAGTCAGGACTTTTGCCAGCAGATTAACCAAACTCTAGGTGTGCCGAAAAATCGCATTTACATAGAGTTTGCAGACGCCAAAGGTGCAATGTGGGGCTGGAACGGCACAACCTTTGGATAATTACCCATCTTCTTTGGTCAAGACTAAGTTAATCTGGCAGGTGTAGGATAGAGATCCTACATCAACTCTTGATTTTTTATGTCTGCTACGCCTCTTGTATCTCAAGTTGAGTTACACAACCCACAAAAATTAGAACTAATTCCACCCCTACTAGGTGCGAACGTTACCGAGTTAACTGCTTGGGTGCAGCAGCAGGGACAACCTGCTTATAGAGGAAAGCAACTGCATGAATGGATTTATGACAAGGGGGTGCGATCGCTATCTGATATTTCTGTCTTCTCCAAGCAATGGCGCAAAGAAGTTGCAGAAATCCCGATTGGGCGCTCAATTTTACATTACCGCTCTGTGGCACCTGATGGTACAGTCAAATATCTTTTGCGATTAGCAGACGATCAAATTATTGAAACTGTTGGCATCCCCACCTTCGCAGAAAAAGGAGAAGGCCCAAAAGCCCGTCTGACAGTTTGCGTCTCTACTCAGGTGGGTTGCCCAATGGCGTGTGATTTTTGTGCTACTGGTAAGGGAGGCTACAAGCGCAACCTAGCACGCCACGAAATTGTCGATCAGGTGTTGACTGTGCAAGAAGATTTTCAGCAACGGGTTAGCAATGTAGTGTTTATGGGGCTAGGTGAACCGTTGTTGAATACTGAAAATGTCCTAGCAGCTCTGAAATCCCTAAATCAAGATGTCGGTATTGGGCAGCGATCGCTTACAGTTTCAACTGTTGGTATTCGCGATCGCATCCGTCAGTTCGCGCAAAATAATTTGCAAATCACTCTGGCTGTGAGTCTCCACGCACCCAACCAAGCCCTGCGGGAAAAACTCATCCCCAGCGCCCGCGCCTATCCTCTAGAAGATTTGCTGGCTGAATGTCGAGAATATGTAGAAATCACTGGACGCCGCGTTACCTTTGAGTATGTTCTCCTTGCTGGTGTTAATGATTTACCAGAACATGCATTGGAACTGGCAAAATGCCTGCGAGGGTTCCAAAGTCATGTGAATTTGATTCCTTATAATCCTATCCAAGAAGTAGACTACAAACGCCCCAACCGCGATCGCATTCAAGCATTTGTCAACGTCCTCAAGCAGCAAAATATTGCTGTTAGTGTCCGTTATTCCCGTGGATTAGAAGCCGATGCAGCTTGCGGACAACTCAGAGCAAGTAAAAATTAAACCTTTTGCAGTCAATTTTATGAATTAGGACTAGCCCTTTCAAGGTGAGTCATAAAATCTTAGTTCTGGCGATAAAATCTCTACTTTACTCTCTGTGTCGCGCCAGTTGCTTCTCCCTTGGCGCTAGCCTCTCCCTTTAGGAGAAGGGGAGACGCTGCGCGAACAAGTCGGGAAACCCGCCCAATGCACTGGCTTCTCTGTGCCTCGGCGGTTAAAAAGTAATTTATGGAACTACTCCATACGCAGAGAGCACAGAGATCAGAAAAATTCTTATCCAAAAATTTTACCTACCTTGAAAGGGAGCATCCCAAATGTGCAAAAACCTTGATAGCCCTCATCCCCTAACCCCTTCTCCCATGCTTGAGAGAGGGGCTGGGGGTGAGGGAAGAGAGTTAAAGTAGCCTTCATTGGGATGCTCCCCCTTGAAAGGGCTAGTCCTGAACCTGAGAAATTATCTCTATTTATCTATAGTGTAAAACCGCCTGTAATCCTTTTTTTAACTTACCTGCCGCAGGTAGGTGGATTACGGAAATCCGGCAACCCATGTAAAAAATTTAAATGTATAATTTAATTAAGATGAATATCTAAAAAAGGATATTTTTATGCAAAATCAAGATAATGCACTGGATATAACCTTGATTTAGGAAGTTATTATCAATGCACTGATATTTAGAGAACGTTATGGACTGGAGACGCTGAAGGAATCGCGCAAGCCCATAACGCTAAATAAAGCTAATGCTTTATTCAGCTATTTTAAGCTCCTGCATTTATGTATAGGGTAATTATGAATTATTTTGACATTTTTGGGGTTTAGCGATCGCTCAACCCAACCTATAACAATTGAGGAAATAACTGTATGTTGAATCGCTTATTAATGGTTAAAGCATGGCTACTATTGATTGTGCTTGCAAAAGCTTTATCGATGAATTCTGCTGTATCTGCACAAGTAATTCAGATGAATCCTCAACAAACCGAGTCTTTTCAAGAAAGAATGAGACAACAACAAGAGCAGCGAAATCAGCAAACACAACAGCAGTTTAAGGAAACATGGCTACGGCAAAACTTTCAAGATCCACGACTACAACAACAACAACAGATAATACAACAGCAAGAATTTACACGACAACAGCAAGAACTGATACGCCAGCAACAATTAAGACTACAACAGGAAGAAACAAGACTACAACAGCAAGAATTTACACAACAGCAACAGCTGAGAATACAACAGCAACAACTCAGACAAGATCAACAAATTAGACAACAGCAAGAATTTAGATTACAATAACAAAGACTACAGCAACAATTCAGACAACAGAAGAATAAGCTGTGAAGTGTTCAAAATTTCTGTTCAGTAATTTTATTATTAAAAATTGGAGAATGTTTTCTCTAATTTTTAATTTTTATTATTTAGCGGTGTGCGTAAATACCAGGAGCATAAGCCTCAATGACTTTGCCAGTGCGAGTGCAACTAATCATCAAGTAGTCGCAACTTGGGCATTGTGTGCGAGTTAATTGACTATCATAAATATAATAACGCTCTGCGTGACTACCACAATTTGGGCAGTAAATCTTTTGTACTGTCTGCATTTTAAAACCCCTGGTTGTAATTATTTTTTATTTGGTAAATCTAGAAGCTAAACCAGGAAAAATTCTGGTTCGACCCAACTTCACAAACTGCTGTAATATTGGCTGATTATTTTAAACAAAATTTCAGGTTAGAAAACTTTTCGATATCTTCATCTATTATCCAATAATCTAGGTGATTTTACCCTCCTACTTTAGATACATAAATTATTTTTTAATTAGATGCTGCTTAGATATTTACTGATCCCTATGCTTAATGCCTTGAGAGAGCCTTGTTTATAGTCATTTCAGACGGCTACAAAAAAACCCGTTCTTGTATTCAAAAATTAAAACCAATAAAATACTGTATCTTTAGTAACAAAATTTTTATCTTAAGATTTAGTTAATATTTGCCAACAAGATGTTTGAGATTAAATTCTGGTGAAATAATTTAATCCCAAGTGCGAACTTTTAAGGCGACAGCTTTTTTCGCTCGGCTCAGACAAGAGCTGCTCAAAATTCTCTTGGCATGTGATTTCTGTGCTACTGCTAAAAAAGGTTACAAGTGCAACCCCACAAGGGATGAAATTATCGATCAGGTTTTGACTGTGCAAGAGGATTTTTAGCAACGGGTTAGCAATGTAGTGTTTATAAGTCTAGTGAACCGTTGTTGAGTACCATCAATCAGCGATCGCTAAGTGTTTATACAATTGGTATTAGCGATCGTCCCTCTAAGGTTGTAGATTAAAGGATGCTTTATTGAGGAGGATATCGTTTTGAAATCTAAGTGTAACACTCCAGTATGGATTGATAACATCTCCTCTTTGAGATTCGTAATCAGTTAAATAAACATCTTGATTGTTCCACTGGTAAAACTTCTCATGTATTTGTCCATCGGCAGAATCAATATTGTTTTCATAAATCAAGATACCATCCCAGCCTATAATGGAACGAACTTGATCATAAGACATACCGGGAGATATAGAGTTATATAAATTTTCCCTGATTTCAGATGACAAATTTATCTGTTGAATCTGTAGATTATCGTGGGTATTTTGATTAAAGACTTTGAACATAGAGTTCATAAAAAAGATAGGCATCTGATTCATAGATATAACTCTATGGGAATAGTTAAACACAATCCATGCCAATAAAGCAACAGTTAACAATATTGAATATTTCATAAAAAAAAGGGTGGAATAACCACCCTACAATTTTTTCTAATTATATCAAGCGGGGTCTTTACTAACGAATACCTGCACTGCTTTCGTGGGAGTTTGTGTATGAATTCATAATAGTATTGATTGTACCCCATACTCTATTTGTCATCTCTTCGTGAAAACTACCATTCAAGTAAGAACCAGCATGATTAGCAGTAAAATTTTTAAACGATTTTCTTATATTACCATTGTTGGATTCGGTTTCAACCGTACCATCGATATACATCTTGTCAGACGAAGAACTGTAATCTTGAGTGCGATTTGAATTGGTTACATTATCGATATTTATATTAGTCTCTGTTCTGCTGCCCTGAATTGTCCACTGGTTCAAGACAAAAGTTTCATCTGCTAAGGCAGGGCTAGCAAACAAAGTAGCAAGAATAGCTAAACCGACAACTTTCTTCATTACTTTGTCCTCATTAGAAATTAGTTGCCTTTGTCAGATAAACTAATTTAGCCAAAGGAACTAAAAGAAGTCTCAGGGTGGATTAGCCACCCTAGAATCTTTTCAAATTAGATCAAGCACTATTAAGAACTAACGAACACCTGCGGTAGTTTCGTGAGCATCAGTATAGGTGTTAATTGTAGTGTTAATACTACCACCAAGGGTAGTCCAATTAGTTTCACTATATTTACCATGCAGCTCACTATCTGCTGTATTATTGGTAAATTTATCAAAGGAAATTGTTGTATCACCATCTGATCCTTGGCTGATATTAATATCACCATCGACATCAACCTTGTTAGCCCAAGAACTGTATTTTTCATCCCGTTGTGAAAAAGTCTTAGAATCAAGCATTAAATTGGTCTTTGTTACGCTGTTACTCGATGAATCTTGGTTACCCACAAATGTTTCACCAGCAAAAGCAGGGGTAGCTAAGAAGGTAGCAAGAATAGCCAAACTAAGAACTTTTTTCATGAGTTTATCCTCGTTGTGAATTAGTTGTCTCTTCCAGCCTCATTTTTAGGTAATTCTTGAGACTGAAACCTGGGAACTTTATTAGGTTCATTTGTATTACTTCTGTTTATAGCAACCCCTTTACAGACAGCAGAAATAGTAGGAAAGCTGTCGGGGCTTAGTTGGATACCAGCGCTGATTAGTTCAGCACAGGCACGAGCATTGATAATCTCTACATCATATTGAGTCTTACGACCTATAGTTTCAGCCATTTGCTTGCAAGTACTCTCTAAGCTTCCACCCAAAGGGAAAACTATCGCAGCATTCACAGCATAAGAGGCGTTGTTAGAGAAACTAATCCCATCATAGGAACTCAAAGAACTCCCTAATATTAAAGATGGTCGCGGACACACAACATTTATTCCAGCTACTCCTTGAATCTTATAAGTAGCCGATTCACCAAGGTTATAAACTCCTGTTTGATTAATTGCAGCAGAGTTACGTTGTTGGTTATCAAGAGTCTGCTCTTGATTAGGCTGAGATTGAGAATTAACAGAGTTAGTGACAGATTGTGCTTGGGCTTCGAGATTTATGCTAACTACTCCGAGTAGACACAGTAAGGAATGGTTAGTGAATAGTCGTAGAGCTTTTTTAAACATTTGAAGTTTTTTAGATATTGCAAAAGAAGGATGTTAAGAGTCATGGATTAAGTAAGTTGGCAGAATCAAACCAAACTATGTGAAGAAAGATAAATTAAAGTAAAACAGTCTTTCTTCCTGCCTCCTACCTCCTACCTCCTGCCTTATCCTAACGACAAACTTTTACGCCGACTTACTTGATTTACTAATTGGGTGTTTTACCTCATTACTATCTGTAGTATTGACCACTTTATTTACTATTGAAAGTGTTGATTTTTATGAACTTTTGCTGTTCATTTTTGATTACAAATCAATATTCCCAAAGAGCAAAAAAAAACACGAGGGGGGTTTTGTGGGATTAAGTGGGAGATTGGTAAATATTAAAATTCATAGAGCGAATAATAGTTTGATTTATACTACTCTACTGAGATTTTAATGTTGGTTTAGATAAAGCTTCAACTAATCTAGCTTTTCATCAATCAAATAACATTCTTATATCAAGCTTTTTTTCAAGTTCTTCAACTTGGCACTATTGGACTTTTTAAAGCAACGATGATAAATCTTTAAAGATAAAATAAATACAAAATAAAATTTTTGATAAGTCAGTTAATTTAAACGAATTTTTTAAAGATAAAATAAACTTTCTCATAAAATAGTTAATACTACTATAGTTTGTTATAGATTAATAATTACTACATCCAATTAGATTAGAATCGATAGAAAAGTTTGTGCTATAAAAAATTGTGATAAGCAATAGTACTTAGGAAGTAAATTTGGCAAATTCGGTTTTGTAAAGATTGAAAACCAGTATTTAACAATAAAGATTAATTTCCGGAAACAATGATGATGAAATCATGAAAAAATCCAAATAACAGAATAAACAACTTAACTCCAAGTACAATCATGATTATCTACTTCAGTAATATTAGTGATACTTAAGTAGATAAGACTTGAAATCTTTTCAAGTTAATAAATTTAATAGTACTCCTATTTGATTTGTGAAAAAACGACCTACTCTTTTACCTCTCTTCTTTTATGTTCCCTGTTTTTACGAGTAAGTTGATAAATCAAATCGGATTGCTATATCAACTAATAATTAATCATCTACATAAAAATCATCAGATAAGTTTGACGTATGAACACTCAAGAGTTATTAATTATTGCAGATCAAGTAGTATCGAAATCATCTGGCAGACACTTGACTGATTTACAAAGTGATTTGTTAAAAGCATCTTATGAAAATCAGACATACGAACAGTTTGCCAACGATCGCGGCTACTGCCTTGATTATATAAAGAAGGATGTAGGGTCTGCTTTATGGCAATTGCTATCTCAAGCATTAGGAGAGAAAGTTACAAAAAAGAACTTTCGGCAAGCGTTAGAGCGATCTCAACAGGCTGAAAAATTTGTGATTTATAACGAAAAAGAAAAACAACAATATTTTGGCATCTACCTGATGTTTTTGCTTTCTAGGGAAGCACAGAAGAATTCGACAACCTTTGACAATCGATACTACAGCATAGATGCCGAGTAATACTGCTACCTTGGAATTCAAACTTCACTCATTGAAAATTTCAAATACTTATGTCATATGCTTTTCACCCATATCAAGATGGATGAAAATAATCGTAAATTTCCTGAGCCAAACGCGGCCCAATTCCTGCTACTTCAGCTAGTTGTGTAGTTGTTGCTTGCCGAATATAATCGACTGAGCGAAAATGTCCTAGTAACTGCTTTTGTCGATGATGTCCTAAGCCAGGAATTTCATCTAAACGCGATCGCTTCAATTTATCACTGCGCTGCTGACGATGGAAACTCACTGCAAACCGATGCGCTTCATCCCGCAACCGCCGCAATAACTGTACCCCCGGTTGTTCTGCATCAGTTGTCAAGGGTTTGGATTCTCCCGGTAAAAAAATCTCTTCTCGTTGCTTTGCTAAACTCACAACTCGCAAGTCTTCTAATAAATTCATCTCTTGCAAGACGGCGACAACCGATGATAACTGACCTTTACCACCATCGATCATGATTAAATCAGGCCAGTCGGGATTACCCAAACGTGATAACTGCTGATTTGTAGAG
This sequence comes from Nostoc sp., assembly GCF_036917615.1. GTDB lineage: Bacteria > Cyanobacteriota > Cyanobacteriia > Cyanobacteriales > Nostocaceae > Nostoc. The sequence continues at coordinate 38,577 of NZ_JBALCZ010000053.1, read as the reverse complement.
TCGTCTGACGCTACAGATTCCCCAACGCCATATTTGCGGAACCGCCTCTGAATAACTTCAGCAAGACTAGCAAAATCATCTGAGTGTCCCGCTGTCACAGTGGGATTTTTAATTTTGTAGTGGCGATAGTGTTGTTTGGCGGGTAATCCGTCGATAAACACAACTTGCGAAGCTACAGCATTTGACCCTTGAATATGGGAAATGTCATAACCTTCGATGCGGTGGGGTACATCTGGTAAATCGAGAATGGCGGCTAAATCTTGCATTGCTTGGTGATTGCGATCGCCTAATTTCTGCATTCTTTGCAATTCATACTGGGCATTTCGCTCTACCATCTCAATTAATTCTGCCTTAGTTTGCCGCAAAGGAGTCAATATTGTGACTTTTTTCCCTTTACGTTGAGTTAAGACATCCGCCAATATCTCTCCATCTGGTAACTCATGCTGTACCAAAATTTCTGTAGGTATTTCTACAGAGTCAGCAGTTTGGTAATGTTCCTCTAAAGCTCGTTGTAAAATAGCGCCCGGTTCCGCGTGAGTATCCGCTACAAAAGCCAAACGTCCTACCAATTGCCCAGCGCGAATCTGGAATAGTTGAATGCAGGCGTGTTGTTCGTCGGCTGCCAGTGCGATCGCATCCCGCGAAACTGTATCATCTGGTAAGGAAACTTTTTGATCAGCTGTCAGCAACTTTAACCCAGAAATTTGATCGCGAATTCGCGCCGCTGACTCAAAATTCAAGTCCTCAGCTGCTGCGTTCATCTGTTGGGTCAAAATATCAATCAGTTCCTGAGTTCGACCTTGGAATACCATCGCTATTTTTTGCACAATTTTGCGATATTCTTCTGGTGAAACCAGCTGTTGACACACACCTGGACAGCGCCCTAAATCAAAATTCAAGCAAGGACGGTCTTTGAAAAGTGGTTGAGGTCGTTGTCGCTGTGGGAAGATCCGCTTGCAGATGCGGACAATTTCTCGCAATAAACCAGCATCAGTATAAGGCCCGTAAAATTTATCCTTTTCTTTGCCGAATTGGCGTTTACGGGTGATAAAAATTCGAGGATAATCTTCTGACCAAGTAATGCAGAGATAGGGATATTTTTTATCATCTTTGAGCAGCACGTTAAAGTATGGCTGGTGCTGCTTGATCAAATTGGCTTCTAGCGCTAGCGCTTCGGCTTCAGTATCAGTGACGATGAATTCAATTTCTGTCACCAACTTGACCATCGTGGCGATGCGTTCACTCTTGTTGTAGCCATCCCGGAAATAGGAACGGACACGCGATCGCAACTTACGTGATTTACCTATATATATAATGCGATCGCTCCTGTCTCGCATGAAATAAACCCCCGGTTCCGGTGGAATTTCGGCTAGACGGTTTTCCAGTCGTTCTGGTTCTTTAAGCAGTGGTAATATTTGAGTAGATATTGTCACAACTAAAATTAGCTAATTTTTATCTATTTTAAGAAAAATTATTTTTTCGTGCCGATTTCACAGACTATTTATCAAGTAAATATAAAGTTGCCCTGATCAACTCCATACACCAGAAGACATGAAACAGGGACTGGGGACTAGTATTTTTTACTCAGCACGGGCTAAACCATAGTCCGCTAACAGCACTTTCAAGTCAGGTAGGCTTTTAGTCCACCCAAACAGAAGTCTCTAGACGCTTCTGCGCCTACTCTAAGAGAACGCCAAAGGCAAACTGGCAAGGTGGGTCAAGCAATTTTGGATTTTAGATTTTAGATTTTAGATTGAAAAGAGCAATCAAGTCAGGCGATGCACTGAGCGTACTTGTACTGAGCGTAGTCGAAGTAGCCGAAGTGGGCAAGTCAATTAATGCAAGGATTTTGGATTTTAGATTTATTCGTGGAATAAATTCGCTTGATCTCAAACCTCTCTTACAAAGTTCAGATGCCTGCGGCAGGCATCTGAACTTTGCAAGACGAGCAACCATTTAAAATCCCTAAAAAGCCTATTCCATAATACTTTTGACTTTTGAATGAGTGACTTACGCCTTGCGGTACTAGACGCTTGCCAGAAAACTTGCTGCAAGCATCAGAACTTTGGAGTAGACGAGAGTTTGTCTAGCCGCGACCTTAGTCATCGACTGCTACTGTCAGAATAAAAACTTTGCTTTTTGAATCTATAATCAGGATTTGTAAATCGATAATACTTTATTATTTGAAACTTTATATTTTGCATAAAAATATTTTATTACTTGATTTTGCTAAGTTTGTATCGGGATTTTTAATAATAAATAGTCTGTGGAGATATTGCTTATATAAATGCCAGATAAATAATTGATTAATCAACCATGTTTCAGCTTTTTGATTGAATTTATAATATTAAGCGAATTAACGGATTGAGTAACTTAAATTTATGATTATGATTGTGAGTATAGCTATTATAATGATTTTAGACAAGAGCTAAACTATGAATTTGCAAGACTTTGAAGCCCAGTACCGTGAGGCTATGGCTGAAACTCTCAATGAGCTGCAAACAGCAGTTTTGTTGTTAGCACAAGTCCAACAGAAAATCTCAATAATTGGCAGTTCTGTACAAAATCTTAGTGAGTGCGTGGAAGAGTTCATCGCTAACCAAAAAGCCGAATAAATGCACGCCCAGCAGAAAAGTTTATCTGTGGCAAAAAGTAAACTCTTCTTCAATTGTAAGGATCAGCTCCTTGAGTTTTAAAGGTTTTACAAAATAGCGACGTGCGCCCAAACTCAGAGCTAGTTCTTGATCTGCTTTAAAAGCAAAAGCTGAAACCACAATAATAGGTATTTTTGACAAATCAGGTTTTTGCTGGACTTGTTTTAAGAGCGAATAACCGTCAATATCTGGCAATTTCAAGTCTAATAACATTAAATCTGGCTGAAATTTATCTATAGTTGAGAAAAAAGTAGAGCCTTCTGATAAGCTTTGGACATCGTACCCACAGTAAGTTAGATAGTCACTCAGTAATATCCTATTGAGATAATGGTCTTCAACTAGCAAAATTCGTTTAACCTTATGTGACCGCAATGCCTGATCTATATTGAGTAATTGTGCTGTCATTGCTACCTATTATCTGATTATCTTAAGTAAAAGCCAACAATTATTACCATAAACTGAGACGGTAGTGCATTTAAACGGTTAAACGAATATAAATTTGACTTATGTAATCTAGTCAAAGATATGAATAAATTAAGTTTAGCTGCACTCCAATACTTAAATCACACGTATTATTAAATATAATTTAATCAAAAACTAAGCTTTTTTTACGAACTTTTTCTAAGTTATAGTATAAAATTAACGGCTAATTTTAAAAAGTGAATTTTCCAATTTTTAGGAATAAAACTACTTAAGTAATACTCTAATTAACAGTATGGTAATTGCCCTTTCTAAAAGAGTTTTTACCTGGATGTGAGGGGAAGTAATACCATTTCACGAAATCTATGTTACAAACACGTTGGTAGAGGCATACATATCTAGAATTTTACAACCGACTCATTTTTTGCAAATATTTTTATAATTATTATAACCTAGAAGATTAAATTATCTTATATTCTGAAGAAATTATTCATCAAAAAAGGGAGCTAATAGCTCCCTGACTTATTTGTAGTTTTGAACCCACAATCTTAAATAGATGCTTTTTTAAATGTGCGTTGGGTAGCAAACACACCAGCAACACCTAGCAGACCCAGGATTACTGATGGTTCTGGCACTGCTACTGGAGGCACACCTTTTATGCTAACTTCATAGTTGCCACTGTGAGACTTTCCATCAGCACCTACCCCCGAACTGTTGGTTAGCTCAGTTGCCGTAGCAGAAAAGCTGTAAAGGAAATCAGTCTTGTCATTGTAGGTAACTTTAACAACTTCACTGGCTTGGAATCCATCTTTGAGAAGATTACCCGAGGTTCCTAACAGAGGCTTATAGTAATCTTTTAAATTGAAGTGACCGGCTAACCCAATTTTGATTTCGCCAGTAATATCGTTTTGATTAACATAAGAGATATTAGGGTCGCTGGTGCGTTGGAAGCCATTGATGCCGAAAAACGAAGCATAGGCTTGACTACGAGAGATAAAACCAGAACTTGTTAGACCAGCTGCGTCATAAAATTGGTTAAACCAAGTATTTGCAAAGTTCTGTGCACCATAGGTTTTATTTAATATTGACCCAGTACTAAACCAATCTGTTTCTGTTAGACTGCTCAAGATAATACTTTTGCCCCCAATTTGCCCTGTCAAGGTGGTGTTTTTGGCGAAATCAAAACCCGCTCCTTCACTACTAGCTCGTAACTCTACGTTTCCTGTGGGATGTGCGGCGTCTCCATCTAGGACTTTTTGTACATCATTTGCGGAGGGCTTGTCCACGAGCTTGGTACTGCTACCTTCGACATCATAAACTAAATAATCACTGGCTGCTGTTCCACCGATAGTAGCGCCGGTGAGTGTGCCAGCCTGTGCTGGTACAGTAGCAAGAGCGCTCACACTAATAGCCATTGAAGCACCAATTACAAGTTTCTGAAAAGTCATCTTCATTGTTTTCAAGTCTCTGTTAGTTTGGAAGTTAAGTTTTAAACTACTGCCGTTTTTAGGCTGGGCTGTCTTGACTACAAGCTTTTTGACAATACGGCTGCTTGAAGACGCGACCTGCATTGTTAGTCATCTTTGGTAGCTGAGCATACAAACCCAGTTTAAGAAACGGGGAGACCTGATTGGGTAAAGTTCCTGCTGATTATCAATAAAAAGATGACGAATGTTTCGATATTTTTATAGGTTTAAATAAGTATTTATTCTGATTTACATAGTTCTAAAAATAACGAATAAATGTTTTTAAGTTCAGTATAATACGGGGATTCGTAGGGACGCACATTTGTCATGGGTGTCAACTTAAAGTGAAAGCCTGTCTAAATAAGTCCTTCAGAGATTGCCTCGTCAAGAGTCTCTGACTCTTAATGCCTAATGAGAGGCTCCGCCTCTTACTTGCAGCAGAGCCGCAATGACGAGCATTTCCAGACTCTGGCTGGAAACGAGGTTTTAAAGGGGTTTACGGTTAAGTTGACACCAATGGGCAGGGTATTGCCCCTACATTTCCTACTTGATGCGTAATACCATGTCCGCTTGATTACTTAATAAAACCTCAAGAACCCCACCCCACCAAAGCTACGCTTTGTCTCCCCTAAGAGCAGGCTCTTAGGAGCTGGGGGTGGGGTGCAATGACTGTGGGAATCATAACTAATTATCCGAACTTGATATAAGTCCTAAATATCTAAAAGCTTGTTCTAAGTGGCTTTGATCTTAAGTTGACACCAATGCACATTTGTGACCCCCTAGCGCATGTTCCATTCGTAGAGCTTTGCCGCCAAAAATCTTTGGCGTTCAGCTTGAGAAGAAATTCAATGAAGGAACTGGGCAATTCTTTCCACAGCAGTTTCTAACAAAGGTGGCTCATGCACCAAGGCAAAGCGGACATACCCTTCTCCAGATTTGCCAAAGCCAGCACCAGGGGAAGCGGCTACACCAGTTTGTTTGACTAGCTGGGTACAAAATTCGATGGAGTTTTGACTCCAAGCTGAGGGCAACTTTGCCCAGATGTACATTGTGGCTTTGGGAGTAGGAACATTCCAGCCAATGCGGTGTAAAGCACTGATGAAAGCATTACGGCGTCCCTCGAAAGTAGCGACAGCAGATTTTACTCCAGCTTGAGGGCCAGTTAGGGCAGCGATCGCACCATTTAAAATCCCCCGATACTGATTAAAATCAACCGCGGCTTTTACCTGGCGTAAGGCGTTAATTAACTGGGCATTACCGATGGCGTAGCCAATCCGGAAGCCGCCCATATTGTAGGACTTTGAAAGGGTAAAAAATTCAATCGAGACGCTTTTATCTGGATCAGCTTGCAGAATTGAAGGGACTAGGGATTTTGGATTTTGGACTTCGGCTTCTCTACGAGACGCGCAAGGGACGCTCAGTCGAACGATTTTGGATTTTGGATTGGGAGAAGAATCTGCCCAGTTCCCAGTTTCCTCAAATACCAAATCTACGTAGGGAAAATCGTGAACCAGGGCGAGATTGTGTTGCTGACAAAAGGCGACAGCTTCTTGGAAGAATGATATTGGAGCGATCGCAGCTGTGGGATTGTGAGGATAACTTAATACCATCATCCGCGACTGGGCCAAGACTGGGGCAGGAATCTCAGCAAACACTGGTAAAAAACCGTTTTCTGCCTTTAGTGGCATCGGGTAGATTTGACCACTGGCTAGGTAGACACCCCCAGCATGAGAGGGGTAACCTGGATCGACCAACAGAGCAAAATCTCCTGGATTGAGCAATGCTAGGGGTAAATGGGCTGTGCCTTCTTGAGAACCAATCAGAGGTAGTACCTCAGTTTGGGGATCAACTTTGATGCCAAATTTTTGTTCGTACCAGTTGGCTGCGGCTTGGCGAAACCCAAAGGTCCCGTTAAACAACAGATAGCCGTGGGTACTGCGATCGTGGAGAGACTGGGCGATCGCCTCAATGACATGTGTCTCAGCTGGTAAATCCGAAGACCCCAAGGACAAATCAATTACTTGTTGTCCAGCTGCCAAAGCGACTGCCTTGGCCCTGTCCATATCAGCAAATACATTCGATTGCAGGGGTTGTAAACGCTTTGCAAATTGCATGTTAGTCATTAGTCATTAGTCATTAGTCATTAGTCATTAGTCATTAGTGAGCCAGCGCTCTTACAGGAGATTTCCACGCCACTTCCTTTTCCTGTCGGAGATGCTGCGTGTAGCTTGCTTCTCCGTAGGAGTACAACTCTTGGAACCCGGCAACAGAATCGCTCCCCATGAGTGACTGGCGTTAGCGCAGCGGTAGCGTCCCTTGCGCGTCTCGTAGAGAGGCACGAACGTCACCCGTGAGGGTCATTAGTCATTTGCTATGGACTATGAACTATTGACTAATTATTATTTAAGTGTGTATCTAAGAGTTCGAGTAATTTATCTTTGCCGATAACTCCCTCAGTGGATATCAAAACTTCCTTGCCTTGAAATAGTCTGAGGGCGGGTACACCTTCCACTTGGTACTGTTTAACAGTGAGTGGGTTGGGGTCAATTTCCATTTTAACGACTTTGAGGCGATCGCTATATTTGGTAGCAACTGAGTTAATCAGGGGCGACATCAATTGACAAGGCCCACACCAGGAAGCCCAAAAGTAAACTAATACAGGCTGCTCGGCTTTTAACACTTCGGTTTCAAACTCAGCATCAGTTATGGTGATTACAGCCTTACTCATTGCAGTCTCCATCACGTGGCGATCAAAGTTGGCACACACAATACTTTATCCCAAAGTCGTCAATAGTCCATAATCAATAATTCATAGTTATTAGGACTCTTAACTATTGACTAATGACGTAAAATCCCACAGCCAACAGGCGTGGGACTGGCTTAAATAAGTTTTCTGCCAATTATTACAGTTGATCCAATTGCTTGCGTAAAGAATCCAACTCAGCATCAACCACCTCATTAGACTTAGGAGCAGTGGTTTGTTGTTGCGGCGGCAATTGGGGTTGATTTTGGGGAGTAGCGGGTGGTAACATTTGTGCTTTTAAAGCTGCCAATTCATCATCAACATCGCTACCACCTTCCAACTGGGCAAATTGGGTTTCTAAATCTGCACCTGCTAACTCTCCTTGTGCCTGGGCCCGGGCTTCTTGCATCAAGACTTTTTCTTCCATCCGCTCGAAGGCAGACATTGCACTGCTGGTATTCATCCCACGCACCATGCCTTGGAGTTGCTCTTGGGCTTTGGCAGTAGTGATTCTAGCTCTGAGCATTTCTTTCTTGGTTTTAGCCTCAGAAATTTTGCTTTCCAACTGGATTAAGTTGCGCTTGAGGGTTTCAACTTGAGTGCTTTGGGTATCTAAACTAGATTTGAGGGCTGCGCTGGTGTCAGTATAAGTCTTCTTGCGCTCTAGAGCTTGTCGTGCTAAGTTCTCATCACCTTTTTGCAGCGCCAGTTGGGCATTGCGTTGCCACTTATTGATTTCATTTTGGGCATCATTATACTGTTTCTCACTGCGTTTTTGGGCGGCGATTGTCTGGGCTACTCCCTGACGCAGCTGAACCAAGTCTTCCTGCATTTCCAGGATGGCTTGTTCTAGCATTTTTTCGGGGTCTTCGGCTTTGTTAACCAGATCATTGAGGTTAGAACTAACTACTCGCTTAATGCGATCGAATAATCCCATAACTTTGTTTTTCCTTGTGTGGTTTACGCTTTTTGTTGGACAGTTAGCTTTTTTACTTTTTAATCGTTACCTATTTCAATGTAATCTTTCCGGTTTGAATCAGTACCCTCTAACAACTCTTAATTGTTAAGATATCTCCAAACTGGGGTAATTAGCCGAACTTCAAGAGTCTTGAGTTTTGGGTAACTGCTGTTGGAGAGGCTCTGCTGTCTTCGGGTTCTCCTGGGTGAGGAGACTGTTGTGCTGTATGTTTTCTGCCTGGTTTAAAACCTGCACCTTCATCGCTGCTAATTCGTCATCCACATCATTAGTAGATTCCAAAGAAGTAAATTGTGTTTCCAAATCGTCGCTACTGAGTTGAGCTATTGCTTCTGATTTAGCTTCTATCTGCAAAACTTTTTCTTCCATCCGCTCAAAGGCACTCAGACTGCTGGTGGCAGAAACTGTGCCGAGCATTTCCTGGAGGCGATAAGACGCTTCGGCAGAACGGGCGCGAGCAATATACATATCTTTTTTTGTTTTCGCTTCGGCAATTTTTAACTCTAGCGATCGCATATCCTTTTTTAGCCTAGCTACTATATCGTTTTGCTGCTCTATCTGGGAAAAGAGGGCTGTAGTGGTTTCTTTATAGGCTTGGCGCTTAGTCAAAGCTTCGCGTGCTAGAGGTTCGTTGCCTTGTTGCAGCGCCAATTGGGCGCGGCGATACCATTCTTCTGTTTGAGAGTTGGCAGCGGCTGCCTGTCGTTCGGTGCGTTTCTGGGTAGCGATCGCTTGTGCTACACCCTGCCGCAACCGTACCAGATTTTCCTGCATCTCCAGGACAGTTTGCTCCAGAATTTTTTCTGGATCTTCTGCACTGCCGATCAAACTATTGAGATTAGCGCGAATCACCCGCAGGATACGCTTGATTAATTCCATGTCGGCTCTCCATTCACGAAATTCAGTGCTGAGTAATGAGTTTTGATAATTACTCATCACCGCATATGTGGATGCCACATCCCAACTAACTTAGTGCTGAGTATTCAAACTCCTGACTTTACCAAAAGGACGCCAAAAGTGGTAGATGCGGCAACGCGGATAATTAAAATCTCCTCGTGTCCTCCGTTCGCGAAGCGTCTCCCTTAGGAGAAGTTCTGATCTAAGGAAGCCTTAGCTCAGACTTTTCTACGTATCCTGTTTACGCAGAACTCAGCACTCATAATTCAGGACTGTTATCTCATGGTATCGTAGATTTTTGCAACTCATGGCTCCTGAACCCGTGCCTTGATTCCTCTGGCCTGTAACAGTTGCATCTGTTGTTTTACTTGCTCTTTAGTCTTAAAAGCACCGAGATAAATCAATTCTTTGTTGGATGATAAATAAGCATCAGGAATTACTTGCCGGGCTGAGGCAAAAGCCGCGCCTTTATTATCTATCACTACATGATAGAACCCATCTGTTCCTGGTTTGATTTCTGCATTCGGCTTTGGTGAGGTTGCAATTGGCTTGGGCGAGGTTTTTGCGGTTGAAGTGGGAGGCAAATTCAGGGGAGGCAAGGGCTGTAGCGTCGGTACTGGTGCTAAGGCGATCGGATTTGTCGGTTTTAGAACTGTGTTGGGGGCAGGCAATGCCGCTTGAGGATTTACGGGATTTTGGGGAACGACTGCGAGGGTTGGTTGGACTTTGGGTTTTAAGCCAACTACATCATTGGGGTCTCTCACCTCAGGAAACTCCTCAGCAGCTAGATTGGGATACTTGGGTATAGAACTACTTGGTGGCTGGATCTGAGGTTGGACATTACTTCCAACTTCCTCAGTATTTTCTGCTACGGGAGACGAGTTGCCGTTAAACAACTTGCCTAAATTCCATTGTGAGAAGCTTTTGGGATTGAACACTACATAACCCAAGGTAAGACTCGCTACCAATAGCAGTAACATCGAGCCGATACCCAAAGGTGATAGCAGACTGTCGCTAGAATTGCTTGGCTTTTTGGTTTGTAGTTGTTCTTCTGTCAGACTTCGCAGCAGTGCTTCACTAGATTCTAAATAGTCATCTGGGTGCTTAGGGGTATGATCTGGCTGCAAGAGATTTTTGCTCTTAGTATCTTTAACGACTGCTGGCACGATGCTGCTACTAAAGTTGGGCGGGGGTGGTGGAAGTTGAGTTTGTGTTTTAGCAGAATCGGAGGTGGAGGTCACATTAAGATTATTTAGTTTCTCAGTCTTTGCCGTAGCTGGCGCTGGGTTGATCTCAGGATTCACAGCTACAGAAGATGCTGGTGGTACGTCAATTTTTGCTGTAGCTGGCGCTGGGGTTCCCTGATGATTCACGGGTACAGATGCAGGCGGCACGTTAGTTTTAATTTCCATTACTGATGACTGAGTTGTGCCGGATATTGTAGGAATAGCAGTCAACGGCTGGGATTGACTGCTCATGTAACTTGCAACACGGGACTGGTTCGATGACACCAAACCAGTTCGCGTGCGTCGATATCGAGCTAACTCTTGATCTAGCGGCACCTCTAAACTCGCTAGTGCTGCTGCTAGTGCTGGTTTCAACCCAGGTGTTTTAGACGATTGAGTACCGGAATCGTTCAGGGGGTTTTGAATCATTGCCTCTGTGCCTCAAACGTAGGCTGCTGGAATTAACTTTAGATATATTTGTGACAATAGTAGCGGAAATTATCTAAATAGATAGATTGGGCATTCGGCATTGGGCATTATGAACTATAAAAGAGAGATTTTCAGGCTTTGTTGTGAACGATAAGTTCATGGGAGTATATTTTGGAAATAGGGTATGGAGCAGGGGGAGAACTCCTCACTCCTTACTCCTCACGGACTAAACCATAGCTATCCGCTAACAGCACGGCCTAAACGCCCCGCTATCGCTAACAGCACTTTTAACGATGTCGTTGAAATCAATTAATGATATTTTAGGCGTTCTGGAAAAGCAGGCTAAATGGCAAGAGCAACCATTTCAACGCCTGCTAAAGTTTTGGCCAGAAGTTGTAGGTCCAGTAGTTGCCGCACATACTCGACCGTTGTCGATTCAGCGCGATGTTTTGTGGGTAGCAACTTTTAGTGCTGCTTGGGCGCAAAACCTGACTTTTGGTCGCTCGTCTCTGCTTTTGAAGTTGAATCAAAAGTTGCCAACGCCTTTGGTTGATATTCGCTTCTCTACTGCTGGCTGGCAGAATCCATCTGTGGAGAGAAAACAACAACAAACGGTTTCGCCTGATGAGCATCCCAGTTACCTTGGTGATCAGATTAGCCGCCCTGATGTTGCACCCACCAAGGATGTAAATGCTGCTTTTGGACATTGGGCTAAGATCATGCGATCGCAATCGCATGGCTTACCCCTTTGTCCCCAGTGTCAATCTCCCACCCCACCCGGCGAACTCCAGCGCTGGACAGTCTGTTCTGTCTGTGCTGCTAAACAGTTTTAAAGGGAGTCAGTCCTGACCTGAATTAAAAGCAAAATAGTTTAGCGATTATTCGTTGAGCAGAATTTATCCGTAAGTAACTTGCTGCTACCCCATAAAATAGTTCTGATTCTTGAGCAGAAACATATTTTACTGCTAAAATCTGCCGAATGTGGTATATCAAGCAGACTATTTATCTGAAATTATCTGCCTTAACCCATCCTTAAGGAGGAAGTTAAAAGGCTGCATAAATCCAAAGCTTTAGTTTTAGTCTTGATCCCTAATAATTTTTAGCCAAAATCTATAGGTAACCACTCTAAGGATTATTTAAAAATATAACAAGATTATAAAAATATCCTGAAGTTTATTTTTTGCTCGGGATCGCTGAAACCTAGATGAAATAATGACTTTTTGGCTCTTATCCGTATTTATATATAGATGCAAAATATAAGAATGAAATTCAGCCGGAAACGGCACTAAAGATGAATCCAAATGAAACCCATTAAATTTTTAGCCTCTGCCTGTAAATATTGCCGTCATTACCAGCCAGAGGGTCGCCGTGGCGGAACCTGCCAGCAGTTGGGAGCACCAGTTCAAGCGACTTGGAAGGCTTGCTCTTTGGCGCTTCCACCTTTTGCACCTTCTTGGGAAACCTTAGAAGATGCCTGGATTTTGCCAGATGCAGCCCCAGTTTTAACATCTTCTCAATCTCTAGCCTCAGATTTAGACAATGCTGCTCTTGTGCCTGTAGAGGAAATAACTGCCTCTATATCTGAACAAATAAAGACTAAAGCAGTGGTTATTTAGTCATTCATTATTACTGAACTGAGTTTGTCGTTTGCTTAAAATAAGATTTGTTTTTAAGATTTTTAGTGTAGTAAAAGTTGATATATACAAAAATCGCACCTCAGTAAAGGGTGCGATTTTTGCAATTTTAAGGTAACCAAGGAAAAGAGCGGAAATCTGGTGGACGCTTTTCGAGAAAGGCTTGTTTGCCCTCAGATCCTTCTTCCGTCATGTAATAGAGTAGGGTAGCATTGCCAGCGAGTTCTTGTAAACCAGCTTGTCCGTCACAATCAGCGTTGAACGCGGCTTTGAGACACCGAATTGCGATCGGACTTTTTTCTAAAATCTCTTGCGCCCATTGAATACCATCCGCTTCTAGTTGTTCCACTGGGACGACGCAATTAATTAAGCCCATTTCTAGAGCTTGTTGGGCATCATATTGTCGGCAGAGAAACCAAATTTCTCGGGCCTTTTTTTGCCCTACGATGCGGGCGAGATAGCTGGCTCCAAAACCACCGTCGAAACTGCCGACTTTGGGGCCAGTCTGTCCAAAAATGGCGTTATCGGCAGCGATGGTAAGGTCGCAAATCAAGTGTAGGACATGTCCACCACCGATCGCATATCCAGCTACTAAAGCAATCACCACTTTCGGCATGGAACGAATCAGGCGTTGTAAGTCCAGCACATTCAAGCGGGGGATGCCAGTATCGTCCACATAACCTGCATGTCCCCGCACACTTTGATCGCCACCAGAACAGAAGGCATATTTGCCATCAGTATGTGGACCGTAACCTGTAAATAGGACAACACCTATAGTAGTATCTTCACGAGCATCAGAGAAAGCGTCGTACAGTTCAAAGACAGTTTTAGGACGAAAGGCATTGCGTTTGTGGGGGCGGTTGATGGTGATTTTAGCGATGCCATCGTTTTTTTGATACAGAATATCTTCGTAGGTTTTGGCAGTTTCCCAGTTAATTTGCATTGGTATGGAGTGCGCTGTTGCTTCAAGAATTTTATCGCGGTCTTAGGGACAAGCGATACCTACGGTGGGCTACGCCTAGGCTAAAATTGGTGTCTCAACCGTTTACAATCTGGTAATTGTCTGGGTGTTGAGGAATAAAAATGCGGCGTGACACCATCTTCTACAAATTATTTAAGCAATTTCCAGGATTGCTATTTGAATTAGTAGATGAACCACCCCCAGAAGCGGAAAACTACCAGTTTGAATCAGTTGAAGTGAAAGAAACAGCGTTTCGGATTGATGGAGTATTTTTACCTCCGGCGAATGCAGTTTCCAAAACCGTCTTTTTTGCAGAAGTGCAGTTTCAGAAGGACGAAGACTTATATCACCGCTTCTTTAGCGAATTGTTTTTGTTTCTCTACCGTCACTCTATCCGTTACGATGACTGGTTTGGAGTCATAATTTTTGGTTCTCGCAGCCTGGAACCCTCTTCCTCTTCGATTCACCGCGCTTTGTTAGAAAGTGGTCAAGTTAGGCGGGTTTATCTGGATGAGTTGGGGGATTTGCGACAACAACCTTTGGGATTGGGTTTGATGTTGCTGACAAATGTTACTTCTGAAACGGAAGCAGTGGAAGGGGCGCGGTTTTTGCTGGAGCAAGCACGGCAACAATCGGAGCAAGCGATAATAGATTTAGTGACGACGATTATCGTCTACAAGTTTTCTACCCTAAGTCGAGAGGAGATTAGAGCAATGTTGGGACTGAATTTGGAAGAACCACGGGCTATTCTGGAAGCGAAGGAAGAAGGACGAGAGGAAGGAAAGGTCGAAGGAGAAAGAAAGGTCGTTTTACGACTATTAAACCGGCGCGTGGGTAATATTCCTGATGCGTTTCTGTCCCAGATTCAAGAGTTATCGGTGGAACAGTTGGAAGCTTTAGGTGATGCTTTGTTGGATTTCTCTACTCTTGCTGATTTGGAAAGGTGGTTACAAGGTGAATTAAGGGGATAAGTTTCACCCAAAGACGCAGAAGAGAAGGGCGATACCTGCGGTGGGCTACGCCTACGCACTCCCTAAAATAATTATGGCTACAAATAAAGTTTCTCGTAGTGAAGAAGCAGTTGCAGACACGCGGGTACATCAGAAGCGGTGGAAGAAGCGCGATCGCTCCTCCTCCGACTATTTGGCGAAATTGCTGAGGAACGTGGAAGCGTTAGCTTTGGCGTTGTTGGAATTGAGATTGCGATCACTGACTTGGAAGGATGGTTACAAGGTCAACCAAGCGGGTAAATCTCACGCAAAGGCGCAAAGAAGAACGCAAAAAAGTGATCTATAGTGTAAGGTTATGCCAGTGACCGCTATCTACTTGTTCTCAGTGGAGATAAGAAAACAGAGCAGAAGTAATCTTCTGCTCTGAGTCAAAATATCTAAATTACTATTTTGATAAATTTATTGGAGTAATGGCTGAGATCAGGTCTTTTGCCTGTATCTTTAAAATGGAAGCAACACAGCAGGTAAGTTGCCCTAAATTAACTACATTTGTCATCCAAATTGGCTGATCAAGTATCAGCGCATCTAAATTTTCTTTATATAATCGCTCTAATAATTCTTTCTTTATCTTTTCAGGCAAGAGTCTAGATATTGGTTCCACTATCCATGTACTAACCAAAGTCCTAGCAGGATGATCTTTCCTGTACTTTACAAATTTAATTTCTTGCTGTATGTATTTTTCCAGTTGTTCTGGATCTTCCAGCAACAGCAAAAGTAAGTCTTCCCGTTGGGGTAGGCCGCCAAATAGAAAGGTTTGAGCAGAAGGCAAAGAGGATACGTTCCTCTGGATTGAATTTTCTTGTGTCATTATCACAATTAGTATTTTTATTTTGTTTTGCCGTTGAGGCCATGTGTTTTCTCCTTTTATTGGCTAAAAACATCCTTAATGTAGGAAGTTTATTCTCTAATGAATTTAATATATCACAACTAAGGCAATATACGCAAATATTAAGTAACAATTGTAAGTTGTAATTACCGAACTAAATCACCTAGAAGGTGTTGTATCGACAAGCTGAACTTTCTTCTTGCTCGCTTACTGAAGGTAAGCCAGCGATTGATTCTCTTCCATTCAGAAAAACTATTCCCATCACCAAGGGGATACCTTGAGTCTTCAGAGCTACTATCCCAGAACACAATCTCATCCATATTTAAATTGCAATATCTGCGGCAAACTTCTGTAAATTATCCTGTCGCCACTTAGCATCTAATTTCCGATTTGTCTGCAACTCTAAAACCCGTATCCCCATAGTTGGAAGCGGGTTTAATCTTTGCTGTAACTGCTCCCAAGAAGTAATCAATTCATGCTGCACATTATAAGTAGCGCACAACTGAGTGAAATCAATATCCTGGGGAGTGCCAAAAAACTCTTCAAATGGTGGGTCAAATTTGGCAATGGGTAACATTTCAAAAATTCCACCGCCATTGTTGTTGATTAACACAATCGTCAGATGTCCCACAAACTTATTTCTAATTAAAAAACCATTAGTGTCATGCAACAGAGCTAAATCTCCCGTTAACATCACACTACTTTGCTGGCGATGGGCAATTCCTAAAGCTGTGGATAATGTGCCATCGATGCCATTTGCACCCCGGTTAAAGTGCGATCGCACTCCTAAATTATTTGGTTTCCAGAAATATTCCACATCCCGCACAGGCATACTATTGGCAATAAACAGAGGCGTTCCTGGCGGTAAAATCTGAGAAATTAACCAAGCTGCTTTACTCTCAATTACTTCATCTATTTTCCCCATCGTCTGGTCAACAACTAACCTGACCTTCGTTTCCGCATCACACCATTTCTTTCCATAGTCTGGGGAGAAAGATAAATTTCTTTCCTCTGCCTTTATATCTTCTACAGATATCCGTAAATGTGTCGTCCTCCCGTGCAAAGGGTCGAGGTTTTGGTCGCTCTTGTCAATTACCCAGCGTCGCGGTTGGGTTGCATCTATCCAGTTACGCAGTTCTTTACTAGTAGGCATTTCTCCTACCTGAATCACCATTTCGGGGGCTAACTGCTTTGCTAGTTGCTGATTTCGCAAAATTAGGTCATAGGTGGAAATCAAATAAGGGTTGAGTTCGGCATAATTTCTCACTGGGGAGAGTCCCTCTGCTAGCACGGGCCATTTGAGAGTTTGGGAAAGTTGCGCGATCGCTTTTGCATATTCCTGTGGTTGCTGTGGTTGGGCAACACCTGCGATAATAATGCCGCGATCGCATTCCTTCCATTCTTGGGGAATGGGGAGTAGGGAGTGGGGAGTAGGGAATGTGGTGGTGTTTGCTATTCCTGCGAAGAACTCTTCTGGGTGGAACTGTGATTGCAAATAATTCAAGTCAGTTCCATCAGGAAGAGGCGCTAAGGGATCGCGAAAGGGAATATTCAAATGTACTGGCCCCTTTGTAGGAGTTTGCATTCTTTCCCAGCTATGAATTACCATTTGTCGCAGGTAAGCTAGCATTCCCATGTCGGTGGAGGGTAAAGCTAACTCCGTTTGCCAATTTGGGTAGTTTCCATATAATCTCAATTGATCTATAGTTTGCCCAGAGTGACAATCTCGCAATTCTGGCGGTCTATCGGTAGTTAACACCAACAGTGGTACGCGACTATATGAGGCTTCAATTACTGCTGAATAAAAATTTGCTCCTGCTGTACCAGAAGTGCAAACTAGTACCACAGGGCGTCCGGTTGCTTGAGCTTGTCCCAAAGCAAAAAAGGCGGCGGAACGTTCATCGAGAATGGAAATCGCTTCAATCTCAGGTATTTGTTGAGCAAAGGCGACTGCTAAGGGTGTAGAGCGTGATCCAGGACAAATGATCGCACAAGTCAATCCCAACCGCTTTAGCGTCTCTGTTAAAATATAAGCCCAAAGTTGATTAACATTCCTAAAGGCGATCGGCATTAAATCAAACATTTTTAGATTTTGTCTAGGGAAATTCAATTTAAAATCCATCTGGGAAAGTTGAGCAAAGAGAAGACCGAAGCAGGGAAGCCGAACCTCGGAACTTCAAAAGCAGCTTGACCTAAAGGTGGGTTGCAAGCCTGATAATTCAGGTCATCTAGAAAAGTCAACGCGAAACCTAACCCCCAGCCCCCAACCCTTGTAGGGTTGGGGGAGAATTCAAAGCCTCTCACCTAAAAGGAGAGAGGTTTGGAGAGAGGTTTTCCAGATCCCGTGAAAAGCTGGGTTGCAAGCCAACCCTTACAAATGCGGTGATGGAACTCTCCAAGCAAACTTGCTCCACTTTCTACAAAATGCACAATTTGCTCTCAAACTTTTATGGACTGCATTCATTTAACGGGAATTCGCTGCTATGGCTACACTGGGTATCTGCCAGAAGAACAGGTGCTAGGACAATGGTTTGAGGTGGATGTAAAGTTATGGTTGGATATCTCCACAGCAGCTAAGACTGACGCGATCGAAGATACTTTAGATTATCGCAGCGTCATTACCTTGATACAACATCTAGTCAAAACGTCTAAATTTGCTTTGGTGGAGAAGTTGGTAGCAACGATCGCAGATTCTATTCTCCAAGAATGCGATCGTGTGACACAAGTCCAAGTCACTCTGAGCAAACCTGCCGCACCTATTCCAGACTTTAGTGGCAAAATTAGCATTGAACTGACTAAAAGTAAGTCCAACCTCTAAATCACAAAGCGTGTTTTTTATCAATATCTATAAACTAGCAAAGACAGGGGGTTTACGTGGAGCGTGGAAGTATCTGACAAACAGAATCTTTTCTGCTATTGCCCCCAGCACCCGCTAGTTCTCAAAAAGCTAAAAAAATCACGTGATCTGCTGATGAGCATTTCACTTGCATATTTTCAGATCACAGGATTTGTGATTAAGTATTAACCAGAAGCGATCAATAGTTTTAAGTAATACCATTTCACTCACCATTCAAAATTTAAGACAGTTTCAGACAGGAATTTGGACTCCGGTTAAGACAAAAACTATTTGTAGACAAAGCAGTATCAAACACTTTAATTTCAAATAATGATTAATTTTTAGTAGTCATTTAGTCAATGAATATTATTTTATTAGACACAACACACTAGATGATTTTTTTCAACTTCTATGCTGTAATTTGATGAAATTCTATTCTTGATTAATTTTTAGATAAATACTATAGTTACTCTTTATACTTTTTTCAGAAAAATTATTGCATATTTTTGAGAATCAGTTTTTGATTGCTGGTGATTACATGGTAATTGATGTGTAATGTCAATAACATAATATTAACTGCATGGTTCAATCAAAATTAGCTTTGCCAAGCAAAGAAATTATCGGAGCTTAATAACATGCTATTTGATCCATTAGTCAGTATTTATATAAAGTAAAAACACAGGGAGTTAGAGATTGTTTATGATAAGATAATGACTTTTAGATCGAGTTGACAGACACAATAAAAATCTGAACCTTAGCAAACAAGTTGTTGTAACATGTTCGCCCGTAAAATCCTAGTTGTTGAGGATGAAAAAATTCTCGCCTCAAATATTAGAAAAAGTTTACAAAAACTAGGTTATTCTGTTTCAGAAATAACTTAGTCTGGTGAAGAGGCAATAAAAAAGGTAGCAGAAACTAATCCACATTTAGTATTAATTGATATCTGCCTAGCTGGGGAAATTGGCGCTATGCAGGTAGCGGATATTACCAATATCACTTAAATATACTTATAGTATATTTAAGTGAGCATTCAGAATATAAAACATTACATAAAAATCAGCTAAGTGAGTCTTTTAGCTACATAGTCAAACCATTTATTGAAAATGATTTACATTTGGCGATTGAAATGGCTTTATACAAACATCAGAGCAAAAAGATATTATACCAAGAAAAAGAGAGACTGGCGGCAATTATTAACAGTATAGGCAGTGCAGTAATTGTGACAGATGCAAATGGTAGTATTCAAATGATGAATCCCATAGCAGAAATAATCACTGGTTGGAAGCAAAGTGAAGCGTTCGGTAAAGATTTAGTAGAAGTCGTTAACTTAGTTGACAAAGATTTAGGAGAAAAAAATGAAAATTTAGCCATACATGTAATCGAAGCAGGTGAAATTTTAAATTTCCCAGAAAACTGTACACTGATTACCAAAGATGGCAAAGAAATAGCGATTGGGGATAATATTGCACCCATCCGCGATCAAAATGGCAATATTACTGGTGCGGTTTTACTTTTTCAAGACATCACCAAACGCAAGCAGACAGAAGCGAAACTGATCCGTAATGCATTTTATGATGGATTAACAGCATTACCGAATCGTGTTTTATTTTTAGATCGGCTCAGACAAACCATTGAACGTAGCAAACGCAGAAGCGATTTTTATTTTGCAGTTTTATTTTTGGATTTAGATGGCTTTAAGGAGATTAACGATCACTTTGGGCATGAAATAGGGGATGATTTTTTAGTAGCGATCGCTAGACGTTTAGAGTCGTGCTTACGCAGTGGCGATACTATAGCACGATTTGGTGGTGACGAGTTTACTGTTCTTTTGGAGGATATTAAAGACGTTACCGAAGCCACCAATGTTGCCAAACGTATTCAAGACTCCTTACGATTGCCACTTAACCTCAATGGACATCAATTATCTACTACAGCTAGCATTGGTATTACTTGGAATTTTAGTAATTATGAGGAACCTGCAACTCTGCTGCGAGATGCTGATATTGCTATGTACCGAGCTAAACGGCAGGGAAAAGCTACTTATGCCATATTTAGTTAATTAGTCCTTTCTGTTGCCACTTCCATCAAATTACTCTGATTGTCTTGACAACTATCTGAAATTTTGATTCATAGCGGTTTTCGTTTGTGTGCAATATACTTTCACCTCTCTCCTAAAATGAGGAGCCACTGCGTTGGGGAGACAGTGCGCCCTTGCGGTTTCCCGACAAGCTTTGCAACTGCCGTCAACTCTGCCGACGAGCCTTGCATGTGGCGTCAGAGGCTTTGAATCTTACTCCCCAACGCTACAAGGGTTGGGGCTGTTCTTGTTAGGTCTATATGGATAGAATATGCTATTCTAGCCGCTACTAATGTGTATCCTATACAACCGAGAAGCCCCATAAGTCTCTCATGGAAAAAACCGAAAAACAGAAAATGCTCGCAGGCGAATTATATCTGGCGGAAGATCCAGAATTGGCTGCCGAAAATAAGCGAGCTAATCGTCTGTTGCGAAGTTACAATTCTACAACAGAAGAACAGCAACAACGGCAGCAAATTTTACAAGAATTATTTGGAAAGATCGGTCACAAAGCATCAATTGTGCCACCTTTTCACTGTGACTATGGCAGTAATATTTTCGCTGGCGACAGATTGTATATAAACTATGGCTGTGTAATTTTAGACTGTAATACAGTTCATATTGGTGAAAATGTCTTATGCGCTCCTTATGTACAAATTTATACTGCTTATCACCCTACAGAGCCGGAAATTCGTCTTACTGGTAAAGAATTAGCTGCCCCAATTAACAATGTCTGGATTGGTGGCAGTGCAATTATTTGTCCAGGTGTAACTATTGGTGATAACACAACCATTGGTGCTGGCAGTGTAGTTGTCAAAGATATACCTAAAAATGTTGTCGCTGCTGGCAATCCCTGCCGCGTCATTCGGTATTTATCCTAGAATTTAAAACTTATAGCCTCTAGCAATCCAATAGAGCCAGTCTGCGATCGCTTCTTGAGTTTCACTGTCAGTTTCAATGGCTGCTATTTCAGATAATTTTGCAGAATATACATCTTCATCCTTACCATTAATGTAAGCCACTTCTACAAACATATCTTTTAAGCACTCATCATCTGGGGCCATTCCTAGCACTTCGACTTGTTTCTCCTCGGCAGAACCTGATTTGCGTCCCTTCTTAGTCCATTTAGCCACAAAGGGAAAATTCAGAGTCTCTTCGAGGTAATAGTACCAACCCATAGCCCGGTCTTCTTTGTCTTCAGCATCTACAATGATCTCTGTTTTAATCCGATGCTCTCGGTTTTCGTCGAGTTCAACACTAGGCATAAGATAACGCTTTGCGTATAATGCATTTTGATAATACTACCAAACTAGGGGCACGGCAGTGCCTATGCGTGTCAAGTTAAGCTAAAACTCCTTTAAAACCTCGTTTCCAGCCTCTGGCTAGAAATGTACCTCATAGCGGTGCCGCAAGTCTTGAGGTAGCAGCCCCCCATTAGGCATTAAGAATCGGAGACTTCTTTTCGAGGCAATCTCTGAAAAACTTATCTAGACAGGCTTTCACGTTAAGTTGACACTAATGTACATCTGTACGCCACTACAGCCAATTCATGTGTTGCATAGATTTTTGAAAATGGTATAGTCTCTACAAAAAACCGCTTGTCAATGACAAGCGGTTTTGTAATTATTGCCCTTTAGGGGGAACTTATTTGTTGCACCAAAATGCAAAGTTTTTTCTTAGGGCTTTAACACGAAATCTTTTAAAGATTAAACAAGTCTCAAATCAGGATAATTTGCTAACACATCATCAGATGTCAGGGTATCATTTTCAGCTTGCGGAGTCCAAAGAACTTCAATTGCCAGAAGCTTTTCGCTAGGAATACTACCAATTTGCCGCAAAGCTTGACGCAAATCATCAGCACTATTAATCGCTGTGGGGATTTCAAACTTACCGAGTGTCGCCGCCAGCAAGGTGACGATAATGTATTCTCCAGCGCCTTCGGTAAATAGGCGGGTGGGGTTGTCGAGTTCACCAGCCGGGGGTAAAGCATCTTTGGTAAGGGCTGCTCTTAGCTGGTTGTTGACGTTAGAAAGAGTTTCTTCGCTAAACTTGCTGCGTTCTGCTAGTGACAGCCGATTAAACTGACCTTCAGCTGAATTTAAACTGGCTTGTTGAGTCCCACCACCTGCATATACAAAGTATTCGGGATGGCGGAGTAAAGCTAGACTGGCTTCTTGTAGAACTTCTGCTCTCCCCTCTGGGGTGTTAGTATCAGCAGTTTCAGCAATGTGATTGAGTTCATTTTGCAATTCACGGGCTTGAGCTAACAAACCTACTTGCAAACGAGTTACGGAAACAGGAGAGTTACTGCTGTAATCTGCTTCTCCAGTTTCACCGCTAGAGACGCGGCGGAAAGTTTGCAATAAGAAATTAGCGAGCGCAAAGAAAATTAAGATGCCAAATAGACCACCAAATCCTCCCCCAATACCCCAGAAGGGAAGTAGGAAGGGAAAGCCAAAACCACCACCAGGATAGTATCCGCCCCCGCCAGGAGGTGCGTAGGTGCGTGGTGTATAGGTGCGGCTGGAAGGTACTCTAAAGGAGCCACCACCAATCCGACCCCCACTGCGGGCCGCTAATGCTCCATCGGCGTGACCAAGAGCCAAAGCTAACACTAGGCTTAGGGCTAAGAAGGTTTTTAACAGCGGTTTGATGGTTTGTTGTAGTTTTTTACGCATAATACAATCGCTTGAAAAACGGAATTACTTATGATTTCTCCCAATGCTCTTAGGAGTGTTGCGATATGGCGCTAAGGCCAGCCCGTAACAAGCAAGCTTTGTAGCATTCACGTAGCATTCACTTTTAGAGGCTACATATTCAATTTACCGCGTCTGATCTTGGGTAGGCAGCGATCGCAGGGGGGATTTCTCGACTGGGGAACCGTACCTGAAGACAGGTTCATGATCACAGAAATTTACGATGTCTACGATGGTCACTGAGCGGCTGGTGAGCGCAGTCGAACCATGTCGTACCACTTTCCTACGGAACGCTCCGCGAACGTGGAAGCAAGCTACGCGCAGCGTCTCGTAGAGAAGTGCGGGCTACGCCTACGAGGAATTGTTGCTACGTCTTGGACTAGCACTTTCAGACTACAGTCTTGAATTATACAGATGATTTTAATTCTTAATGATTATTTTGACTAATTTTTTTAATACTTTACTGAAACAGTGCTGAGTAAAAAAGTAAAATGACTAGGCTTAGGCATCAAATCAGTTTCGAGTAGCGAGTGCCTCGGCTGAAGTGGGAAGATTCATAAGTACTACTTCTAACTCAGGACTTAGCACTCCTGAACCTACTTGTTTTGTCACAAGGCAGGAGGATATTTTTAAATTATGAATAGTATTTACTACATCTAGCGGCTTTGAATTTACGTATACACAGCAGGTAAATAAGTGCCCGTGATGCCCATCAGTCAGCCCAGCCAGACACCAGATCGCTATCCAATACTTATGCCACTTTTTGGCATTTTGGCACAACAGTCCACAGGATTCAGGATATTCTATTGAACGTAGCTAAATTTCGTAATTTTCGCAACAGTTGTTCACTGGACAATTTGGCTACAAGTACTAGCTTTTATTTATTGTTCATCATGCATAGAATTCTCAAGTAGTGAGAAATTTGCAGCAAAAATAAAATCAACACAATAAAAAAACAATTTTCCTGGCTAATCTTCTAAAATAGGCTTCAAATTTGTCTACCACATTCGTTTTAAAAGAAATAAAATAATAATTGTGGCTTTGAAAGTAATCCTAATTGTAAATAAATTAAAAATTATTTGAAATATAGTCATCAACTTTATTATGGAACATATTTCTCAACTAACAGCCGAAATTAGAGACAAAGCTGCATACCCAGATATCCTAGTCATATCCCGGATCTTCCTGCCGAAAGAAGCTGTAATTGGGGAATATATCTACAATCGCTGTCTCCAAGATCCAGAACGAGTTATTGTGCTAGCGGCTAGTTGCTCAGGAGATAAAGTATTTGATGAAGGTCAACAGTTTCCCGTGTATCGCTGGTCTTATCCTAGATACTGGCGTACTGGCTGTGTGGGAAATATCCTGAAGCCTTTGGTCAATATCGTCTGCTCATTTTTCCTAGCAATCAAACTCTATTTTCGCTATCACTACCGTTATATAGAGTGGGGTCACGGCTATGACTTTCCTTCACTCTTGCTATTGAGCTATTTCTTACCTATTCGCTTTTTTATCTATCTGCACGGCAACGATCTTCTTTGTACTTTACACAATCCCGTGCTGCGATCGCTCTTTAAATTAACACTCAAACGAGCCGAAGGTATTGTTTGTAACAGTTCTTATACACAAGACTATCTCAGAACTGCTTTGCGATTAGATACTCCTACTCACGTGATTAACCCGGTAGTCAGACCAGAAAAATTTGGTAATAATGTAGCGAGTCCCAGTAGCCTTGATGATTTACGTGTTCGCGTGCGTCAGACTTACAACATTCCCGAAACAGCAATAGTTATTCTTTCCATCGGAAGGCTAGTAAAACATAAAGGTTTCGACCGAGTAATTGATAACATCCCACTCTTGCTAACTTTTGGGGTCGATGTCCACTATATACTCTGCGGTCAAGGGTCAAGTGAATTGGAACTGAAATCTCTGGCGCATCGGTTGCGGGTAGATAAGCGCGTCCACTTTGCCGGATATGTGCCAGAGCGAGAATTAGCAGGTTATTATGCAGCTTGCGACATATTTGCGATGTTGACTTTATTGGATACTAAACCTAATAGTATGGAGGGTTTTGGTATGGTTTATTTAGAAGCAAGTTACTTCGGTAAGCCTGTAATTGCCCCTCGCTTAGGCGGTGTTATAGACACAGTTCAGCATGAGGAGAATGGGATACTGGTTAATCCCAATTCTGGTTATGAAGTGTTTCAAGCTTTCAATCGGTTGTGCAAAGACCAACAATTACGTGAGCAACTCGGTCGCAAAGGTAAAGAATTAGCCAAGCGTAGAACCCTTCATCGATCGCTTTACAAATCAGATTTGTGAGATTTTTAAATTATGAATTATAAATTAGGTTGGGCAATGAATACGTAAAAAACTAATCTCAGTAATAATACTATAATTTTTATTACATTCAATGGCATACACTCAGTTTTTTCTTTTCATCAGGATTAGTTACAAGGTAATCTTTAAGCCGATCGCATCCTTCATGTAGCAGTTCATCTAATCCCCGGATACGCCACACAATTACCGTCTTGTCTTCACTAGCCGTAGCTAGAATACTATGAAAGCTTACTCTATCGACTTTCGAGAAAAAATAATTAACGCTTACTCTCAAGGCGATACATCAATTAGAAAAATAGCTTCTAGGTTCGATGTAAGTAAGGCTTTTGTACAAAGGCTGCTTTTACTTAAAAGAACTCAAGGTCATGTAGAGCCACAAAAACAAGGTGGAGGTATGAAGAGTGATTTGGATAAGCATAAAATTGAGCTAGCTCAAATGGTAGAAAAATATCCAGATGCAACTTTATCTGAATATTGTGAATATTGGGGACAAACTTCCGATAAATGGGTAAGCACGAGTGCTATGTGTCGCGCGTTGCAAAGACAAAACTTGACACAAAAAAAAAGACGCTACGTAGTAGTCAATGTGCCACACAAAGAGTCCAAAAGCTCAGGTGTGAATTTTGGGAGAAAGTGAAAGCTATAGACCCAGAAAACTTAGTTTTCATTGATGAAATGGGTGTTTTACTCGGTTTAACACGAACTCATGCTCGCAGCCCCTGCGGTCAAAGAGTGTATGATTTAAAAGCATTTTATCGGGGTGCGAAAGTAACTGTTATTGGTGCAATAAGCTTCAAAAAAGTTTTAGCTGTCATGACTATGAACGGCTCAATGGATGGTAATGCATTTCAAGTGTTTATCCAAAAATGTTTGCTCCCTCAATTATGGGTGGGTGCTGTAGTTGTTATGGATAATGTGCCATATCACAAAGTAGCTTCTATTCAACCCTTGATTCAATCAAAAGGTGCCAGTGTTCTTAATATGTCACCGTATTCTCCTGATTTTAATCCAATTGAACTTTGGTGGTCGCAACTTAAAGCTTTTTTGCGTCAATTCTCTCCAACCACAACAAAAATGGTTGATATTCTGATTGCGACTGCTCTTGATTTAATTAATCCGAAACATCTAAAAAACTGGTTTACAGACTGTTGCTAGGGAATTGCAGCCCTTAAGGGTGCTGTAAGCAACGCGGTAGGCTAGTAGCAATGAGTGGCAGAGGGCGCGTCATTCATGGGATGTCAACCGCCTCAAGAATGGCTCCGCTGCTGTTCATCTGCTCTACGGTGACGAACTGCGGGTTCATTTGTAGCCAGAAATTGTTTTACGGCTTGCTGTTGCTTGAGCATGTTAAAAGTGAGTTTTATTCTTAAGTTAATTTAGTAATCAAACCAGCTTATAAACAGCTGAGTTGACTATCATGCCCAAAGCTGCAAAACGAAACTCTGACCACGCACAACGACATACTACTCCTACTCTAAATAATGAAGTGATCGCCAATCATTTAGAAGCTTTGTTAACTCCAGCAATTTTTGCTCAACAAAAATATTATAAACAGTTAGGATTACGTGATAAAGTTCTAAATTTATCATTAATGGTCGCAGCAGTATTAACGTTATTGTGGCGGCAAGTTCCGGGAGTACAAGAGTTAACTCGTTTGTTGGCAAGAGAAGACCTATTATGATGTCGTTCTACTCATCTTGCTCAACAGTCACTATCAGAAAGATTCTTAGTATTTGCAGCAGAATTATTTGAGCGAAAGCCAATCTCCAAGCTCGATTTATCGCCTTTTCCTGCACCCTCGCAGACAAATGTGCAATTAATCTTAACCTCTCACTGATGACAGATATCGCTATCGCTTAGGGAAATATAAAAAATAAAAGCAAGCGCCGATTCCCAGAGGAGAGTTTGCAGACTGTTATATCTTTGGCGCTTTCACCTGGAGGGAAAAGCTAGGCTCATAGTATTTTATTATTGGTAAGTGCCTTACCAAAATGACTTGCATTGAACAAAACAGATGCAAAGTGCTAAAAATAGCACTCCGCAAACCCTACGCCTTGGTGACAACAGAGGGCTAATAAAGATTAAACAAGCACAAAATTTTTGTTGGTTAATAACAATCCAGGAGAGAATTGTGCAAATTGTTGTTGAGACAACGCAGATCCACTGCCATCTGGGTCAAAGAACAATGCACCTGTAGAGATGTTATATATAAATAGCTGATCGCTAGTGGTTGCAGATGTTCCCAGGGTAAACTGACTTGTCAGAAGTGGACGTGGTGATGGCTCACCGTTTGAAAGAAAAGATACCTTAATCAGGTCATTAATGGGGTTGAAGTCATAAAGACTATCAACACCTCCGCCATATGGACTATTGAAAACAAAAGTATCACTACCGTTCCCACCTGTCAGGGTGTCATTTCCATAGCCCCCGGAGAGGGTATCGTTACCATTGCTCCCGATTATGTTGTCATCGTAGTTTGTACCATAAATCTCTAATCTTTCGATATTCTTGTAACTAACGCTATTAGTTCCTGCCGTAATCGATCCATTCTTAGTAGTGGGATTGATTGTGGAAGTTATCCCTTTTGTAGCATTCCCATAACCGATAGACAAAATATCGTCCCCATTACCCCCATCTATGGTGTCATTGCCACTATCGCCACCATAGAGAATATCATTGCCATTTCCTCCATCTATGGTATCATTGCCACTAACCCCCGCAGAGAGGGTATCATTACCATTGCCCCCCAATATATAGTCATCGTTGTCCGTACCATCAATCTCTAATCGTTCAATATTCTTGTAACTAACACTATTGGTTCCTACCGTAATCGATCCACTGTTAGTAGTGGCATTCCTCATCGAAGTGATCCCCTTTGTATCGTTACTATAACGGACTATCAACAAATCGTCGCCAGTCCCCCCATCTATGGTGTCATTGCCACTAACCCCCCCTGAGAGAGTATCGTTGCCATTGCTCCCTAATATATAGTCATCGTAGTTTGTACCAAAAATATCTAATCGTTCAATATTTTTGTAACTAACGCTATTGCTCCCTGCCCTAATCAATCCACTGTTAGTACTGGCATTGATTGTGGAGCTTATCCCCCCTGTAGTTTTGTAATAATAATTGACACTCAACAAATTGTCACCAGTTCCCCCATCTATGGTGTCATTGCCACTATAGCCACCATTGAGGGTATCATTGCCATTGCTCCCTAATATATAGTCATCATAGTCTGTACCGACGATATTTAATTCTTCTATATTCTTATAGGTAACCAGATTAATGATGCCTGTTATAATCGATCCAATATTGGTAGTAGGATTGAAAGAAAAAGTGATTCCCTGGATCTTTGCACCCAAGTCAAAGCTTAACGAATCGTCACCTGTTCCCCCATCTACCGCTTGAGTCACTAAGGAATCAGTAGTAGATCCTGAATAAGACACATATATCGTATCATTGCCATTCCCTCCATTGAGGGTATTACTGCCAGAATCAAAATCAACCCTAAGTTGATCATCACCATCGCCTCCAGAGAGGATGTTATTACCTGCTGAATCGAAAATATCTAAGCTATCGTTACCAACACCACCATCGAGAGTGTTATTACCTTTGTAGATAATGGCGGAGTCGTCGGAGCTGGAGTTAAAGATCGAGAGATGATCATTGCCATTGCCTCCAGAGAAGATGTTATTGCCTGTTGAATACTCAGACAACAAGCTATCGTCCCCATCATCCCCAGAGAGGATGTTATTGCCTGATGATGCTTCAATACCCAAGTTATCATCACCAGCACCTCCCTTAAGGGTATTATTTCCCGATAGATAATTGTAAATTGTGATATCGCCACGATAGTCTAAGTAGGCGCCAGAGGCGCTAAGATCATCATTGCCATTGCCCCCATACAGCAGGTTATTACCGGTTGAAGCGGAATCATAATCTAAAGACTTAACATTTAAGTAATCGTCACCAGTGCCTCCGTTGAGGGTGTCATTGCCTACACCATCATTACTATCATTAAGGCTATCATTTCCCGCACCACCATTAAGGATGTCATTTCCCGCACCACCATTAAGGATGTCATTTCCTGCACCACCGTTAAGGGTATCATTGCCATCGCCTCCATAGAGGAGGTTATCACCTGTTGAACCGCTAGCATTCAGGTAATCATCACCAGTACCACCGTCAAGGGTATTATTCCCCGCACCACCATTAAGGATGTCATTTCCTGCACCACCGTTAAGGGTATCATTTCCTGCACCACCGTTAAGGGTATCATTTCCCGCACCACCTCTGAGGATGTCATTACCACTCAAGCCGTCGATGATGTCGTCACCCCTTTGACCATTAATCACATCATCTGAGTTATCAAAGCCATTAACATTATTGGATAGGTCATTGAGGAAGGTGACTGTATTCTTATTGAAGATAGTGCTTTGAGTAGAGTTGGCATCGAAGACATCAAAGCTGTCCGTGATGATAGTTTGCCCATCAAACTCTATATTACCCAAATCTACAGTGGCTCCAGTAGATTTGCTCAAGTTATCTAGGTTTTCCAAGGCAAAGTTTTGCAGAATGACTCTGGGATAAAATACACCTTCATTGATGTCATATACATTTTCAAAGCCGATTTCTAAATTGCTGCCATTCTTGGTCAGCAGCATATTTTGGGCAGTAAAGCCATCGCCCTGAAATTTTAGAGTATCCACTTCGGCAATGACTCCTAGTGTTGGGTTTATTCCTTTACCAATGCCACTAAAATCGGTGATGCGCTTAGTGTCATAGTCCGTGATCACAAATTCATCATTGCCACCGCCACCAGTTAAAGTGTCTTTGCCCCCGTTACCTGTGATGGTATCGTTACCTGCCTTACCGTTAATCGTGTCTGCGTTATAACTACCCAGTAGGGTATCATTTTTGCTGGTTCCAATGATATTTGCCATAACTTTTACCTACCTAAATCAATTTTTTCAGTAACTTCAGTTATCAACCTTGACTTGAGTGCTGCTTTTGGGCACAAAGAAACCGCCTCAATAACACGTTTTTGCTATCCTTAAGCAACAGTAATCTTTCTCAAAGATTCACTTCAAGAATAGCTTTTACCTGATCCTATCTAACTATCTAATTTTTAAGTGTTGTACAAATTAATCAGCATGTGTATTCCGGATAATCGGTCTTTTTCGGCTAAATTAATTATTCTTGTTCTGGAAAATCACTGAACAAGAATAATTAAAAAATCTGACAGGTGAATGCCTAGCCTGACTCGAAAGTTTGTGTAGCTTTATCAACGACTTGATCTCGCAAACCGATGCGATCGTCGATCTGTGCTGCTTCGTCTACTTCCACAAAAATGGATTCGCCACTTTCAAGAGGAAATTCTATTATCTGCTTCACAATAAACTTACAAAATTGAGTATAAATACGTAAAAATCCATATATACAGATTATAGAGAGTTTTTTTTTACTTTAAGTTTCCAGATAATGCAACTTTTAGAATCTTACCCTCATTTTGCAACCCAAAATAGGTTGATTCAGAAATATACCGAAAACCCTTGAGGTTGAAACAGACTAAAACTGCCTTAAATTAACTAACCACCACCGACAATAGTTACCACTTCTAAGTGATCGCCTGGCTGCACTTTTGTTTGCGGCCAAAACTGGCGGTGTAAAATTTCGCCGTTATACTCTACAGCCACCAAGCGGGGGTTAAAACCCAACTGTTGGAGCAAATCGGGTAAAGAAGTTTGAAACGAACAGTTATGGGTTTCCCCATTTACTTGAACCTTAATCTCATTAAACATAAGTCATGTTGCAAATTGGGCATTAGAAGCTAGACTTTCATCATTTGTGCTAAGTTGCAAAAAACGATTTTGAATTTTGAATTTTGAATTTATAAAGGTTCTGGTTTAATGCGATTGAGCTGGGAGAGCAAATATTGCGTTACGAGAGTAGGCTGTTCGGCTTGCATAAGCGATCGCACCACCGCTACACGTTCGGCTCCCGCATCGATCACATCATTGATATTATTGGCATCTATTCCCCCAATGGCAAACCAGGGAATTGAGCAATTTTTGGCAGCATAGCTGACATATTCTAAACCTGTTGCTGCCTTACCTACTTTTGTGGGAGTTTCATAAACTGGCCCGACGCCAATGTAATCTACACCTTCAGCAATTGCTCCTTGCATTTCTTCTTTATTTGTGGTAGAAAGACCGATCAAACGCTGCGAACCGAGTAATTGCCGAGCGACAGCAATGGGCATATCTTGTTGTCCCAGATGCACCCCATCTGCATCAACTGCCAAAGCCAGATCAACGCGATCATTAACAATAAACAAAGCACCGTAGATGTGGCATAATTGCCGGAGTTTTCTAGCTTGTTCCAAACGCAAAGAATCATCGGCGGTTTTGTCGCGGTACTGTAGGAGCGTTAATCCACCTTTGAGTGCAGCTTCGACGTTGTTCAATAAAGCTTCACTAGGGGAAGTAACAAAATACAGACGCGATCGCCACAATAATTGATGGCGCTGATGACCCATTAAACTACTTTCTAAGGTATAAACCTGATAGCGCATCTGCTTACAAGCTTTAGCCATAGTTGGGTGGTAAAGCTTGCCGTATTCTTCCAACACCCGCAATGCTTCTTCTATGCGGCAAAAGTTAGCTTGCAACACTGATTTGATACTAGCTCGTTGTTCTTCCTGAGGATGAGTTAATTCAGTCCCAGGATCGCCTGGTGTATCTCGCGCCGCCCGTAATTCCGAGGTATGCCACTTGGCTACCTCTTGTCGCAAGTGCTTGCATTCAAGAGCCAACTGAGCATTATTCAATCCAAAGCGACACCATTCTTCAATAATTCGCAAGCCCTCACGAGCGCGATCTAAATTGGCATCTAAAATCCGGTAAACAACTTGCTGTATTTGCTCTTTTTGGCTGTATGGCTCGACCATTACAACAACCCCGTTAGTGCTTTCATCGAAGTGTGAATTATCATACGTCTTAGTAACCATAAGTTAATTAATTTGCTTTTTTTTACTCAATTTTTACCTAATCTACGTAAAACAACGTAGTTGCCAGGGTTACAGTCAATTATCCCATGTTCTTATAGGCAGTGAGCAGGGTAGTTTGAGGCTACAGTTTAGTACTAAGGTTAGTCAAGTATTTTCGGGTAAACGACAAGTTTACAAAGGATTGGGAAGAGCGGATACACCAGAAAATTGGCAGTGGGCAGAAGGTATAGCACGGCAATATCAGCTGATCTTGATTGCCGATGCAAGATTACTTGACTCTAGCCTAGCTAAGTATTTTAATATCAAGCAATTAGCTACAATTATTCAACTGGTTACAGTTAAACTACTCTCAAAGTTAGGGGAATTAGGGAAATAGTTTGTAGACTGGAAAATACAAACAAACCAAATCCAAAAAACAATTTATAACATAATTTTTTTAGTCTATCGGAATTTGATTAAATATTTTATATAACAATAACTAACAGATAATTTAGTTAAGTAAATCATTTCATAAGTTTGGGCGAAATGAACCAATAAACAACAAGTTAAAAAGTTTGATTTCGTTCCTATGCTTGGTATGAAACAAGATCATCTCACCAAATTTTAGATTTTAAATTTTGGATAATGGAAAAGAAGATTCTTGCATCCCAAATTTAAAAAGGTTTGTCCCTTGCACGTCTCCAAGAGTTGCCCTTGAATTTATACTCCCTTTGCAAGAAGCAAGCTACGTGGAATAATTCTTTAATAGGACTTACGTAAAAAACCTCTCCAACTCCTATTCCCACCGAAGTTCAGATCGGCGGAAGCCGCCGCTCCGACTTCTCTCCGTGTCCTCTGCGTCCTCTGTGGTTCGATTTTCTGTTGCTTGTGCGTAAATCCTATTTAATCCAAAATTGCTTGACCTTGACAGGGCTACCCCCTACTTATTCCTAGTACAGCGGGCGCGTAAATCCACCTACCATCTCAATTAACAGACTTGGTGCAGACAAAGGCATTAAGCCCCTTGTTAAAGGTAAGCAAACTGACGCCACTGTGTACTAGTCCCCAATCCTTCATTTATTACTATGTATTAAATATCGCCAATCGGTCAATATGTGAGTAATATTATCGACATAATACTCTCTAAGAGTATAAGAATTTATTGTTACTTCTAAGGAGTTGTGTTAAATATGATTCTCCCTGGTGTGTTTACTGAGTACTGTAGAGTAGATGTTTTGTTTGCAAAGCTGAAGTTTCTGAAATCAGCAAGGCTTTTGTTTTTTAGTTTTTCAGTATTATCTTTTACCATCGGCATGGGAGCGGTAAGTATGGCATTCCTGGGTACAAGCTTGGGTAGCGCGATCGCTCAGATTCCATTAACACCAGATTCAGCACCTCTGGGTGAGAAAACAACTTCTCACGTTAACGTGCTGTTTGTCAACCCAAGTGTTGGAGATAATAGCACAGGCAATGGCAGCGAATCCGCTCCGGTGAAAACGATTACCCAAGCGTTGCGATTAGCTAAAGCCAATACTATAATTATGCTCTCCACGGGCACTTATAGCGCCGAGACAGGAGAGATTTTCCCCTTAATGCTGAAACCAGGTGTTTCAATTCAAGGCAACCCTAGCAATCAAGGTAAGGATATTATCATTCAGGGAGGTGGTGATTACCTGAGCCGGAGCTTTGCCGGTCAAAACGTCACAATTGTGGGAGCAAACCAAGCCTTGCTGACTGGGGTAACGGTAACGAACTCGAACCGCCGTGGTTACGGTTTATGGATTGAATCTAGCAATCCGGTAGTCGCGGAAAATACATTCACTGGTAGTACCCAGGATGGGATTTCCGTCAATGGTAATGCTGCACCCACCATTAGCAAGAATTACTTTGATCGCAATGGAGCCAATGGAATCACAATTGCTGGTTACTCCAGTCCCCAAGTGAAGGAAAATGTATTTCACCAAACGGGTTTTGGGATCAATATTGCCCAGAATGCCACTCCTATAGTCATAGGCAATCAAATTCAGCACAACAGATCGGGAATTGTGGTGCAAGCAAATGCCCGCCCAATTTTGCGGAATAATTCTATTCAAGATAATAAAGAAGATGGTTTAGTTGCGATCGCTCAAGCAATGCCAGATTTGGGTAGTGCATCGGAACCAGGGGGTAATCAATTTCAAAATAATGCCCGCTACGACATTAACGCCAGCGCTGCCAAACAGGTGATTTCTGCTGCTGGTAACAATCTTGTGAGCGATCGGATCACTGGCAAGGTAGATATTAACGGTACAACAGCACTAGTAACCGAAAATTCTCAATCTGCTCCCAACAACGTATTACGACAAATACCAGCAAACGGTGAAATCACCTTCTCGGCTCCCGAAATCTCTGAAACTACTAATGGGCAAACCAGCAACAGCATTTCAGCAAATAATCCTGTTTCTGGACAATTAAACAGTCAGCTGCTGCCATTGTTGCCAGCTAATATGCCACTTTCCATACCCATATCTAATCAACAGCAACCCACCTCTAAAGTTGCCGGATTTCCTACTCCTAGCAGCTTGTCAGCTAGACAAATACCAACTAACACTTCCAGTTCAGCAGAGCCACCTAATACGCCACAGTTGAATTATGTACGGATCGATCCCAATACGATTGAGTTTACTGCTCCTCAGTACCCATCCAATTC
The DNA here is from genome assembly GCF_036917615.1 of Nostoc sp. GTDB lineage: Bacteria > Cyanobacteriota > Cyanobacteriia > Cyanobacteriales > Nostocaceae > Nostoc. Next base: position 3,706 of record NZ_JBALCZ010000053.1, on the reverse strand, counting down.
AGTAGCACAGCCACCAGTTCCGAGCATGAGGGAGCAAACACAACAACCATTACCAACACTAGAAACTGCTGCCCCATCTGCTGAAGCACTTTTGCCAGTTCCTGATCGCAATATCCCTATTGGCAATACTCGCAATATGCGAAAAGTACCAGTACCTGCAAGTTCTGCAAGTATGCCCTATGGCCGGAACTCTAGCACACAGTTCGGTGTACGTTATCGCGTGGTAGTTCCACTCTTCACTGATCGGGATCAAGATTTAGTGCGATCGCTTGCTCCTGATGCGTTTATCACAGTTTGGGATGGTCAAAGAGTTATGCAAGCAGGAGTATTTAGCAGTGAATATAACGCTAAAGAAATGCTAAAAACACTTTCTAGCAAAGGTTTAAGAGCCATTATGGAGCCGTTGAATTAATTGAGAATTGGGCATGGGGCAAAATATATAGAATAGCGAGAAAAGCACCTCAAAATGAATATTGATCTATTTGAAAGAGCGATCGCTTTCCTACTGTAGGGAGGCATCGCTATTTTAGTCAAGGGGGCGATCGTATTTTGGGAAGTCGGTCAAAAGGCGATCGCGTTTAGGCATAAGTTGAATTAGCGATCGCTTTTCTAATGTGGAGGAGGCAATCGCGGTTTCATTAAAGGAGCGATCGTATTTTGGGAAGTCAATCAAAAGGTGATCGCGGTTAGGCATAAGTTATAGCATTCGCGTTCCTTTTCATTCTTTTTTTTGATTGTCATTGGCGATCGCGGGTCAAAATGAAATCAATCGACTTGAGAGAGCGATCGCTTTTCTAATGTGGAGGAGGCAATCGCGGTTTCATCAAAGGAGCAATCGCACACCCTTATACCTGCGCTGATTTGGCGACTTGCGTCTGGATACAGCAGGCTCAGTTTTTTCCGTAGAATTCTGCAAGATTATTGAGGTTTGCTGCCACACTAGGATGCTTGTGACCTAACTGCTGTTAAAGGATTTCTAGTGATCGCAAACCCAATGGAACTGTGACATGACCGTCTGGAGTGTTGATGCCATCTTCTTCCAATAAACGGATTGCTTGCACAGTAGATAAATGGCGACCTTTGCGGTTAGAGCTACGTATTTTAATGGCAGCAATGATTTCGCAGTATCGCTTTAGTCCGGCTTTAGGAATCACACGCGGGACAAAACGCATCTAAATTACTCTTGATCACAACCAAGGTTAAGAATCAACTAGAAAATCAGCATTTCTCGTTTGATTTATTTTCTCCTACTCAAAGCGATGTCTACGACGGGCTACGCCTACGCTAAATTTGTGTCAATAAGCAGGGATTAATACGAGTATTTTCGAACCTATTGAGAATAAAATCCTTTTGTTGACATAATGCGTTTGCCCTGAAAGCACTCTTTAGTAGAGTACTTTCACTTTTTCACTAGTATTTTTTCGGAATCGCCCTTTTTACATTTGTAGATTTGTGTAAGAATTACGTACATATAATATCAATTTAAAAAATGCACATTAGCATCACGAATGACTTGAAGAAGCGGTTCCATGCCACCTGTGTCATCCGGGGTAAGAAAATGAGCCAAGTATTAATTGAGCTAATCAAGCAATGGCTCGAAAGCAACGAGTGTTCCCCAACTGGGAAGACAGAGAGCTAAGAAGCTAGTACCGAATTGATTGTCTTGCTACTAAAACCAGTTGAGTAAGAAAACTTTGTCAATTTATATAATCAGGTGCAACCAAAAAAAAGTTATGTCCATATTACCCACTGAGCCTATAGAAGTTTTCTTCTCCTACGCTCATAAAGACGAAGAACTCAAAAACGAGTTAGTGAAACACTTAAGCATTTTGAAGCGGCAGAGTGTAATTACAGCTTGGCATGACCGGGAGATTACTGCGGGAACAGAATGGGCAGGTGAAATTGATACACACTTGAATGCAGCCGATGTGATTCTGCTGCTTATTAGTTCAGATTTTCTAGCTTCAGATTATTGCTATGACATTGAGCTTATACAAGCGATGGAACGGCACGCAACTGGAGAAGCTTGCGTTATTCCCGTTATTCTCCGTGAAGTTGATTGGAGGGGCGCAGTGTTTGGCAAGCTTCAAGCCTTGCCCAAAAATGCTGATCCTGTGGCTAATTGGGTAAATCGTGATCAGGCGTTTGCAGATGTTGCTAGAGGAATTCGTAAAGCAGTAGAGGAGCTAAAACAACAGCCAACCCCCCAAGCTATTTCACAGCTTAGTTTTTCTTCCATTGAAATCGAGCAAGAACTAAATGACTCTGACAGAGAAGTACTTACAGAACTCTTAATATATAGTGGACGTGCAGAATATTCATCACGAAAAGCTCTTTGTATAAGAATTGGAATTGAATCAAATCAACTTGGATTTTTAAGACAATCCACCGATGCTGACTTTGCTTTAGAGCTAATTGACTATTTGCATACTACCGATGATAGACAAGCTCTTGGTAAAATCTGCAAGGAACTTGAAGTTGTATTTAAAAGAGGGAAACACGCAGCTAAATTAGAAAGTATTAAATCAAAACTAAATTGTAAGTAGTATTAAGAGTAAAAATTATGTCAACTCAATTCCTTTTGGACGAAAACGATATCAAAGAATTAACAAAACTAATGCTCGTAATGATCGAGACCCAAGAGTCAAGAAAACAACTATGTAGAGAACTTGGTATCAACCACCAGGAAATCTCGTTTATCAGAGATTCTTCGGATGATGCATTTTGTACAGAGCTAATTGATCGTTTGAATCGATATGGGTATCATGAATATCTTTGTAAGCTTTGTTGCCAAAAATTATTTCCTATTTTGAATAAATCAGTATATAGCCATCGTAAATCCACCTTGAAAAAGATTGTAGAAAAACTCAATTGTGATTGCAATCATGAGTTTAGCAATATTTATTCAAATACTCAAAATTTAACTGAAGTTTCAACAAATGGTTCATTTTTTGGTGGAAATATAAGAATTATTGCAGCAATTACAGGTGTTGTAGTTTTCTTTGGAGGAGGATTAATGTATTATTCTACATCCCAGTCGCAGCAATTGCCATCAGGAACCTATTAACTTACTTGTAAAAATATTTCTGTAAAAGATAGTATTTTAACTGCTGATTGTGCAAATTCTAATGGTAGCTGGAAAATAAGTAGTTTAGAGTATAAGCAATGCAAATATGGTATTGAAAACATAGAAGGAAGGCTGGAATGTAAATAATTGTAGCAGAGCTACAGATAAACAATCCCCATTGGCGTGCAACCACTGTTCTATTAGCTCTGCTACAACATTAATGAATTAATTTTTAAGTTTATAGTTTTTAGATTCAAGGTTTAGCCAGGACTATGATTCTTGAAATGTAGTATAAGCTTAATAACCTCTGCACTTAGTTACTAATCTATCGTGATGTATTATCATGCTATCTAATTTTAGTTTAGATCGCTTGGCTTCCTCGGCTTCTGTACTAACTTTGACATTTGGTATAGCATTTGTTGCCCAGCCTGCTCAAAAAGCTTCTGCCCAAGTTACATTTAGTAGCTATCAAAAAAGCTGTTCTAACATTAAAGTTGAAAATGGAAATTTATTATCAGCAACTTGTATAAAAATAGATGGCAGTTACAACAATACATCTATTCGCATTCCCGGAATTGAAAATATTAATGGCGTATTGACGTTTAATAATTCTTACAGTTCTAGTAGCTATCAAAAAAG
>NZ_JBALCZ010000052.1:0-91778 GCF_036917615.1 Nostoc sp. | reverse complement strand
AGCTAAGAACATCGGGAGCCGTGTACACGGAAACGGGTACGCACGGATCTAACTCAGAGGTGCGGGGAATAATATCCCCCATCGACTCAACCAAATATCCTCTTACCTTGTTCCGAATGCACCCCTCATGGATGTAATTAGAGATGAACTAAAATTCTCCGAAAAATGGGCCGCGTTTAATAGTGCCATCGGGCATAGTAGTATCGTAAACAAAATTTCCATAACTCCAAATAATGTTTGGACCGATGTAAGCATCTCTGAAGTTAGTTTTAATCAGAATAGCGAACTCGAAACCACTGATATTAGCTCTACAGAAGATAGCGCTAGTAGCATTCATCTGAGCCAAGTTGGTTCCTTTCAAATCGGCTTCAGTTAAGTCACACCAATGCAAGTTGGCGGAATACAAATTAGCGTCCCTGACAATAGCACGTTTCAACCAAGCGCCTTCCAAAGAAACACCAAACAAATCGGCTCCAGTCAAATCGGCTCGACTTAAATCGGCTTGTCTAAAATAGGCTCCGCGCAAGTTGATATCTCTCAAAATAGCGCCTTCAAGGTCAATCGAACTGTCGAGGGGAACACCTTCGGATTGAATCAACTCAATCACAGCAAAGTTTCGCTCTCCATCAGCATACCGAGCCAACAACTCCTCAGCAGTTATTTCCCAAGGCATGATTTAACCTCCAAGTTTTTTCTAATCTCAAGTATATGGATGTCTAAGTCTTTCTGGGCGATTTCTGTCTAGAAAAAATAGCCCTGTCTAGTATACTTTGTGAATTTTCAAACATTCTTTTATGATTAAAATACAAGAGCAAGATTAAAGGAGTTAGCCGATGAGTCAGACACTTAAGACAGGAGTACGCTGGACAATTCACGATGTGGAACTCTTGGCAGAAAATGAAGGGACACGCTACGAGATAGTTGATGGAGAATTATTTATGACCAGGGCACCTCACTTTAAACATCAGCAAACTTGTGGCAGAATTTTTCGACAACTTGATGTTTGGTCGGAGTCTACTGGTTTAGGAGAAGCTGTGATAAATCCCGGCGTTTTGTTTTCAGAATAAGATAATGTGATTCCTGATGTAGTTTGGGCTACTAAAGAAACCTTGGCGCTAACATTGGATGAAGCGGGACATTTAACTGGCGCACCAGATTTGGTAGTCGAAGTTTTGTCTGCTAGCCAGGAAGATCTAAGACGAGATAAGGAAGCTAAACTGAAACTTTATTCTTCTAGAGGAGTAAAAAAATATTGGATTGCTGATTGGCGATCGCGTAAACTAGAGGTCTATCGACGCGAAGAAAATCAACTTAAATTAGTAGAAACCCTATTTAGTAGCGATATTATCATTTCTCCTTTATTGCCTGGTTTTAGCTGTACTGTAAACCAGTTTTTTCCTGTATAAATTTAGTTTGAATGCAAAAACAAATCTCAAGTAACGGATTAACTAAAGTCCAGGTACTGATTATGGCGATCGCAGCTGGTGTCTGTGTTGCTAACGTTTATTATAATCAGCCAATCCTCAAAGATATTGCATCTTCTTTTGGAGTCAGTGAAGGCGAAGCGGGTAGCATATCTGTGCTTACGCAAGTTGGTTACGGTTTTGGGCTTTTCTTTCTAATCCCCTTGGGCGATAAAATCAACAAGAAAAAATTAATTCTTTGCTTACTTACATGTTTGTTCTGTTTGTTGATAGCCATGACGTTTTCACAAAACATCGTCGAGGTTTGGATATTGAGCGTAGCAATTGGGATTGCAACAGTCTCAGCTCAGGTTATTCTTCCCTTAGCAGCAAGTATAGATAGAGTAACTACAGGCAAAACTGTAGGCAACATTTTTACTGGTATATTGATCGGAATTTTAGGAGCAAGGGTTTTTAGTGGATATATTGCTGAATGGTTGAGTTGGCGTTATGTATATGGATTTTCAGCAGGAATGATTTTAATTGTTACTATCTTACTACAGAAATACTTGCCGAATGTCAAGAATGAATATAGTGGTGATTATTTAGATTTATTAAAATCAACGCTTCAACAATTAAAACGTTTTTCACTCTTGAGAGAAACGTCTTTAATTGGTGGGTTATTATTTGGTGTCTTTTGCTCATTTTGGACAACCCTGACTTTCCATTTAAGTGGAGCGCCTTTTAATTTCCAATCTGACACAATTGGCATGTATGGCTTTGTAGCGATCGCAGGTGCATTGATGGCACCAGTTTTTGGTAAATTAGCTGATCAAGGTAACTCCCAACGTTCCTTAACTATTGCTGTATCGCTGGTGATTGCAAGTTTAGTAATTGCTAAAATTGCTTCTAGTTCAGCGCTGGCGATCGCTGTTGCTGTATTGTTACTAGATGTAGGTGTACAGGCAACGCAGGTCACTAATGTCGCAACGATATACACTCTTGATGCTCAATCGAATAGTCGCATCAACACAGTTTACATGACTACCTATTTTATCGGCGGTGCTGTAGGTACTAGCATTGGTCTATTATGCTGGCATCTTGGTGGCTGGAATTTGGTAACTTGGCAAATGTTAGTTTTTACTCTGCTGGCATTTTTTATGATCGTCAGACCTAAAATAACTACAGCAAGAACAAATAAATCATAAATAATCAAACTCTCGTTTTTGATTAAAACAACAACAAGTAGATGGTCACAGTAATGACATTGTGGTTTATCCATAACGGAGTTCCGATCATAAATAAGTTATTTGCGATCGCCTAAACTAGAGGTCTATAGGCGCGAACAAAGTCAACTTAAGTTGCTAGAAACCCTATTTAGTAGTGATAGGATAAGTTCTGCCCTACTGCTTGGTTTTAGCTACTTATACCAATTTTATGTGAGCCTGCATAGAACAGTCCCTTTATTTAGCAAGGATTTCAGGCGGATCATTCTGTGCATCTTCATACAGAATTGGTATTACTTAGTAGGGTAACTATATTTGAGAAGGCGTAAGCCCTCTAGTCGGACAGCTTCAGGATAGAGAGCTTTGTAAATATTGCAATTTGGAGATTGAATATCGTAACGACCTGTAGCCTTAAACGTTGCCAGAGGACAACCACCTGTACACCAGTATTTCCACTCACATGTCCGACAGCCTTCTTTTTCCTCAACAGACAAATTCTGAATACCCGCTTTATCTTGTCGCACAACAGTTAAAGGATCTTGAGTGTCAGCTGAGGATACAGTTTTATGTAGCTGCATCTGGCATTTGGCAATTTGCCCTTTGTAATCAAATACAAGATAGCTTCGTCCAACTCCACAAGTTCGTTTATGAGGAGACGATAAATTGGCCCGATCAATCAATGAACCTAGTAAACTCCGATTAGGTAATTTCAATTCGATAACTTTGAACGCTGCCAACATTCCCTGAATAAGCCTAGATTCTTCTAGTTGCAAGTCTTCGTAAGAAGCTGACAGTTCATTTTCACGATAGAAATTTAAACTAAAGGGCAAATTATGCTCCAATATCCATTCAATTAAATGGGGTAATCCTTCTGCATTCCGCCCACTAACAGTAATGGAAATATCAGGTATAAGCCCATTTTGCAAAGCAATCTTAATACCTCGTTCAACATCTTGAAACGAACCCTTGCCGCCTGCGTAAGTTCGTTGGATATTGTGGAAATTTGATAATCCATCTAGTGAAATCATGAGACGTAGATTCAATGTTTGCAGCATCTCAATAATCTCAGGCGTAATCAATGTTCCATTACTGAGAACGACTCCATCTAATATAATGTCTGTTTCTTTGCTAAGGGATTGAGCGTACAAATGGAGATCCTTAATTAAAGGAGAGCATAATAAGGCTTCTCCTCCTGCATATTTTAGTTTGACGCGGCGGTAATGATTTAAAGTGGCAGAGCGAAATGTAGATTCAAGAGCGGCTCTACCTATATCTATTGACATATCCCTTGCTAAATGAGGAAGGTAGCAGTAGTCGCATCTTAAATTACAACGATCGGTGATATGCAACCATGCTGTTAAAGTTTCTGGTATTTCATTTAGATTAAATGAGCAATTATTCTTAGGTACAATCAAACGTGCTTGATATAGTTCCTGAATAGCTGTCTGTAAGTCTGTTGGATCAATCTGAGGATGCTCTGTTGCAATATCATCTAATTTATGAGGATTTGTAAATTTATCTAATAAATATAGTGCTGATTGATTCAGAAGTGCTACTTGATGAACAGTACTATAACAGATAGAATAAGTATCATCTAGATTCATAATCTGCGAGTTGGGAACTCTCATAAACTCTGTTTCCAACATCCCCAGAGATAATCGGATATCTGAGCTTAATTCTGCTAAAGAGGATAAGTCACAGGCACAGTCCCCTCCATCACAGTCGCATTGCCCAGTTGGTACGTAGGTAGAATTGAGAGAAACTAAAATTTGGGGTTGAGCAATTTTTTTACTAAGCATGAGAAGATGGCTGTTTTGTGGCACGTATTCTAGTCAGAAACATTTGTTGATCACACCATTCCTTGAGAGCTTTATGATCATTCCACTGAGATTTGAGTTGCTGGATCAGAGTTTTAGAAAGTTCTATAGGCAAGCGTTCGATTTTCTTTTGGAGCAGATTTAGCTCATGTTGAATCGAATATGGCCCGAAACCTCCATCCTGGAAGATTTTAGGTATCCCTTGAGCATATTCCGCAAAAGCAAGATCATAGTTCGCTTGTTGAAATGCAACATCACCTTCTATCCGTAATATTCGACCAAAGTATAGTTGATAGGTATTTTGATATGATTGGAAGCGATCGCTAAGTTCTCGTGCATAATCTGAAATTTGCTCATAGGCTTTTGCATAATAATCAAACTCAGCTTTACCTACTAGGCTATAAATAGCATATCGCGTGTCATTGTATTCTAGACTAGTCTGATAAGACCGTTCGTTGAGTTTTAGAGCTTGTTCTTGCAGAGAGCGATCGCACTTTTGAAACCCAAGATGCCAACAGACACTGGCAGTTTGGTGCAAAATTCCAGGTAATTGCTCTTCAATTCCGTATTTATCCGCCAGTTTCAAGCTTTTTTCTAAAGCATCTTGAGCAAGATTTAGCAGATTAAGATCCCACTGTACTTGTGTGACATCCCAAACGGCTTCATTTACTACCTCGGCACTAAACCACTGATTTAAGCCTAATTGAAAGTATGCCCTACACAATATTCGATGATCGTTTTCCTCATTGTCGCAACGGCTTAAGGCTCGTTCAAGTAGCTCTTTAGCTTTAATATAGTTACCATTCTCTACCGAAATAGTAGCAGAGGCAATTTCGGCGTGGGCTATTTCGCGTTCACTCTCAACACTTGACCACATATCAATAGCAGCCTTAAAACACTGTTCAGCCTTTACGTAATCTTTTTGTTGTCCGTACAAGAATCCCAAGTTATTCTGAATACTAGCCATAACTTGAGTTAAGCCTTTGTCAGGAGTATCAACTTCCATAGCAGCATCCCAACCTAGTTTGTAATAATTTTCAGCTTCCTGAAACTTATTGAGTTGTCGATAAAGATAACCAACTTGGTTAGCTACATTAGGAATAGCAGATGATAGCTTGTTACCTTGAATTAGAGATAAACACTCTTGCTGATATTTCAAAGCTTCGTCATAAAGATGTAACTTGGTATTCAGTATTCCCAAGACATTGTAAATATCTGCTTTATGAGAAGAATTAGAAGATTGTTCAGATAGTATTCCCTCTAGTTTTCTCACCTCATGTTCTGTTGTACTCTTGTCTTTAAGGTCGTGAACAGTCCTTGATTCAAAAATAATCATTTTAAGTTTTTGATCGGGAGTTAGCTCTTTTTCAAACTGTTTTGGAAGTGTCAACAATTGCTTGACAAAGTTATATTTCTTGGATTGACGGCGTATCCTATCAGTAACTTCATGCCAAGTTTGAAAGCCTTTTGTCATATCGGCGTATAAAGCATTCGATAGCCATCGACTCGTGTTGAATTGCCGCAGTTGTTTCACTTCTTCTATCAAAAACTCAATATTAGCAACTTGATAAAAATCATCAGAATAACGTTGAACCTCTAATATCCTTTTTTGTGGGCCTAGATCATAATCTTTTTGCTCGAAATATTTAGCAGCAATCCGACTATCTCGTTTTCTCCATTCCATATCTGGGTCAATATCTGGCCAGACATATTTATCAACCAAGTCTCGCACAATATCATGCAATGATATTTGAGAACCACTTATTACTGGTTTGATAAAAAAGTAACTTTGTGCATCAATAAATAATCTTTGAGCATCTTCTGTAGATATTTCTAATAAATTAGCGATATCAGAGCTATCTAATGGGTAGATACGTGAAAGCAAGAGGGTTAGCCGATCCATTGATGTTTGAAGCTGCGTAATATGTCGAACCATCTCAGCTTCAAATCCACCAGTTTTTTCCAACCTATCTGGAATAGTTTCTATATCTTCACTCTCTAACCAATCTGGTATGACTTCTCGATAAGCATACTCTACTCCAAATTCAATCATGATTGGGCTGCCACCAGAAAGAACTATGATCTTTTTAACTAAGTCTTGTCCGAGAGTAAAGTGAAGCTGCTGCTCCTTGGAAAGAATGTACGTTTGCACATCCTCATGAGTAAATTCATTTAATTCTAAATAAGTCAATTCTTCTTTGAATGACTTTTCCAGAGTTTGACGGGCAATACTAGGGCGGCCTGCTAAAATAAATACGGCGTTATCTAGTTGCTGGCATAGATTACCAATAAATTCCCAAACTTCCGCTCTTACCTCTGGTTGTCCTAATTTTTCAACCGTATCAATTAGAAAGACTAGTCTCTGTTGGCTGGATTTTCGATTAATTTCATCAACCAGAAACTTTTCAAGTTGTCTGCGTTCCTGTTCGTATGCGGTTTGACTGAGGCGGTTTTCATCTTCTCGCAGTTGTCGTAACCGGAGCAACCATTCTTTATATGTAGAATCGTATAATTGTTTGGCGATTTGAGTGTATAGGTCTTCTGCATCATTAAAAACAGGGCTATCGCAATCAATAATTTCACTTGTCGCAATTTGAACTTGGTTTAGGCGGGATTTTAATGCATGAAGCAACCAAGTTTTACCTATCCCACCTCTGCCCTCCACCAAAACAATATGCAGCGTTTTAGTCTCCTGAACAAGGGAAATGATTCGATTTAGATGTTCTTCACGACCAACAAACTCTAATTTATCTAGTTCAGACATAATAGACTCCTGAGTTAGTTATTTTGAATCGCTTCATCAAGCTTCTGAATTAAATATCTATAGGGTGCATCATTATATTCGTCATTGTGCAAATAGTAATTGACAACAAACTGAAATTCCCAGTCATGTTCTACTTCAGATTTCAGCGTACAAAGAAATTCATGGATTTGCTCTCGATTTGTATTGCGGAATATTCCCAGAGTTTCTTCAACAGTTTGATCGAAGAAAGTTTTGCGGAGGTCTTGTCGATAATTCAGACTATCAGCACCACGATTGATAAATCCAGCATGTTGTTGAAGAATTTGAAAAAAATACTGCATAGACCAAGTACCCGCGACACCCGCATCAGCAGAATTATTCTTTGATTTCAGATCATCAATATACTCCCGGCAGATTTTAGCTGCTTCGCTACAAAGCTCTTTAAAGCTCTCAGGCGAACTTTCTCGGAGAAGACCAATAACTAGTAGCCGCCGTGTCATGCCATCTTTTATAATCATTTTGTCACGAGTAAAAATAGATGTCTTTGTCAGTTCAGCATTTAATTTAAAACTATCATCACTGAAAGGTAACTGGAATCTCTGAACGGCTTGCTTTAATAACCAATGACTATTTAGTATGGGAAATATACTTAATTTCTCAATGGATTCGTATAGATAATTATTTTCTTTTGTCAAGCTTTCTCTAATTTGGTTTCTACACTTTTTGAGGTTTTTTTCCCATAATTGGTTGCCATAACTGTTTAAAAACAAATTAACTGTGTAACCGCCACGTCGATAAACTTTTAGTGCTTCAGCAATTCCTCCAGGATGTCCGCCAGTTAAATATAGTAAGTGGGCTGCTAATAGAGCAAGACTTTCATAAGTCATCTCGATGGGCTTGAGATATTTGGTTGCTGTATCCTGAATCACTTCCCAGTTAAAAGGAGAGAGTATTAGTTTCGGAAAAATCCGATCTAAGGGGAGATCAATTAGACAGCGAGCTGCAATCACAACTCGAATTCTCCGGGAATTATCTTTAAAAAACTGTAATTCTTTCAAACATCTTTCAATTCTCCATCCAAATTCCTTAAAGTCATTAAAAATTTCGTTTAAACGTTGTTTTTGTGGGGCACTTCCATCCAGATCGATTAGCAGCACAATACCTTTTTTCCCCTGAAATTGCCATCTAGCCCAATTTCTATGCAATAGTAAGGCTAAACCCTCTCCCCAACTTAATTCATGCCCTTCCGGAATTCTCAGATTCAGAGAACTTGCTAATCGTTTTTCTAAGTCCTCAATAGTTTCATAACTAGACATAGAAGCATAAGCACAACACCATTGCAATTCTTGAAAACGCACCATTACCTGTTTGAGAAATTCTGTTTTTCCGTAACCTTCAGGAGCTGTTACCAGACGATAAGGAGGAGAATTAGTTGCTGTAATCTCATTAATTGCAGCATCGCGATTAGTGAATGGAATTTTATCAGGATCAAGCTCTACAGATTGTTGGTTTAGCTGGCTTAACTTGGATTCAGCTTTTTCTATTTCATCGAATTTATCGTTAAGTTGCCTTTGTAATTTATTTTTATCTACATCATTAAGCGTCCACCCTATTTGATTGGTGATACTTTCAATCTCAGTTTTTAAACGAGCTATTAACTGCTCTAGATAGTTCTTTCGTAAATCTGAAGAATTTGTCATGGGATTTAGGTATTAAATTAATGGCTTATGGCATTAAGTTCGCTTTCTACTCGTTCAAGTTCTTGTAGTATGGTATTGATTTGGCGTTGGATGATATTGCGATCGCCCGCGCTGAGTGTATAGTTAAGTTGATTGTAAGCTGCCTCATAATCACTACTTAGAACCTCAAAGCGTTGTTGCAAAGTTTTAATTTTGAGTTGTTGTACCCGGCTGGGATTATTCTGAGTATATGCATTTGATGAAATCGGCAGGGTTATTTCATCCCATGCTTTGATCAATGCATCCGCAGGAATCATGAAAGCAGTCTTGATATCTTCTCGCTGCTTCTCCGCCGCTACTGCCATACCAACAACTCCTACTAGGGTTTCATCCCATATAGGAGCACCACTAAAGCCCGGTTCTACCCTGTAGCCAGTTACCTTACTGTCTTCCAGTTGCACCCATCCCTTTCCTTGCCCGTCTCGCAACACGCCTGTGGCCCAAACGCCATCATTGTGTCCGTGAGGAAAACCGAATATGCGAAAAGGATGCTCCCATAGGTTACTAGCTCTTATTAGCTGGATAGGTTGGGCTTCTTTAGGCAACTGTCCTTCTATTTGCAACCCGGCAATATCTTCAGGCTCTGAGGTTGATATATTGTTGACAATAGGTTGCCAAAAAACAACTTTAGCTTTTAGTTGTTGCCCCGATGCAATTAGGGGGAAATCCAAATAAATATCATCACTAGCAGCTTCAACTATATCCTCTGGTAAAGATAGAGCTGAGGTAACAACGTGAGCGCATGTCAGGATATAATTTTGAGTTCGCCCCAATACTAAAAAACCTACACCAACTACCGCACCATTAGGATGAAAAATCCGGGCGATCGCTGACCTAAAAGCTGAAATATAATTATCTGCAATCGATGCCATACGTTACTATGCCTTGTTTTGCTTCCATTTCAAGGTAATTTCGTAGTTAGCTTCACCACCTACAGAAGTAAAAATTGCACCTGCAACAGCATTTAACTTAATACCAAACTTAACCTCTATCTCATCGGCAGGTGTATTAAGCTGACTCAGTTTGATAATAATTGCTGAAGCTACAGGTTGTATTTGATCTAATACCTCGTCAAATTTCTTTTTAGCTTCAACTACCATTTGCCCAGTGTCTGGCCTGGCAACACGTACAAGAGCATTGCTATTTTCTGGCTCATCAACTTCAGCTAAGAACTTCGTGCCATCTTTGAGAGAAAACTCTGTAATTTGTTTCCGATTCATAGTAAAACCTTGTATTTAAAACTAATAGTTTAATGCGTTAATCATCAAAAGAGTTAGCAGAGATTTTTTGTACATAATCCTATTCTCATCTGATGGTTAACTCGTTAAATGCTTCTCCAACAATTCCTTGCTTTCTTCTCCCATCTGATTAAGCTTCTGCCAAGACTCCGACTTCCTCACCGTGTCTTCCCACCCTGCACGAACGCTACCCTTGCGTCGGGAACCTCCCTTCGGGTGACGCTCGCGGACTCGCTACCGCTACGCTAACACCAGTCGCCTACGGCGGGAAACCCGCCTACAGCGCTGGATTCACCGCAACGCAGTGGCTCCTCTTTGCCTCGCTCCCTACCGATCATTTGTTGATTGACAGCCTACTAGAAGTTTGTGAAGTTTCTGAATAAACTGACCAACTTCTTGCTGCTTGGGCATTACAAGCTGCTTGACTGTCATGTAATAGATTTAACAAGTGTTATGTCAATTGTTATATTAGTTATATCTTGATCTGGACTTCAATTGGTAATTATACTGAGTCAAACGGCAAGCAAGCAAAGATGTAGTGAAAGTCTTGTTGAGTGGCTAATTCACGCCTTGGTTGCCGATTGTCGTGAAATCAATAGCTAGAGTTAGTCTGCGATTCAAGTATTGGGCTGCCTAGCAGAAGTCAGTTAAAACTAAGATATTGCACTAGTCGATTAATAAGGGGTTATAGCAAGGGCAGGGGAACCAGGGGAAGCACGGGGAGAAAATTCAAGCAAATGTTTCCTCCAAATCCCTAAGTTTACAGGACTTACGCAAAAAGGCAGTGAAAGCCTTGATTTACCGTAGGGACAATTCATGTATAGCGGTTCTCGTTTGCATGCAATACACTTTGACCTCTCTCCTTTTAGGAGAGAGGCTTTGAATTTTACTCCCCTTCCCTACAAGGGAAGGGGCTGTTCTTGTTAGGTCTGTATTGCACTCAACCCAGAAGCGCTATAGATGCATTTGCAGAGCGTCTCGTAGAGAAGCGGCTTAAGGCAGGGTACATTGGTGTCAATTTCAGGTAAAAGCCAGTTTAGAAGAAGCTTTTAGAGATTGTCTCGAAAAGAAGTCTCTGACTCTTAATGCCTAATTGGGGGGCTACCGCCTCAAGACTTGCGGCAGCAGCCCAATAAGGAGCATTTCCAGCCTGAGGCTGGAAACGAGGTTTTAAAAGGGTTTAGGTTTAAGTTGACACCAATGGGCAGGGTATTGCCCATACATTTTGTACTTGATGCCCCTAAGTCCTAGTTTAGTGGTGAAGGGTCAGACCTAGAGTTAATTAGACCTCTTGCATAAATCAAAAATAAAAACCCCAAAGAGCCAAAGCTACGCTTTGTCTCCCCTAAGAGCTTGCTCTTAGGGGTTGGGGGTGGGGTGTTAGGAACTTATTGCAAGAGGTCTAATTATGAATTGCTTCTTCACAAAACTGACTCTACCTAAATGACTTTTGCAAGAGGTCTAATGAAGGAATTGCCCACACAGTAATCATACTTAGGTAGAAAATTACTCGGATCTATACTTAAGAGATTTTCCGAAATTAGAAATAAATATGTTTTAAAGAGTTAATTGAAAGGTAATTTTAAGTGCCAAGTAATTTTTACTTGTAAATAGTCCATCAATTCGGAGAACACTTGGCACAGAAATCAGGACTAAACTTACAAAATTGACTGCCTGTCAGTGGGTAAGCTGTACAATAAGGGAAACTGGTAAGTTCGACTCTGACTGTTTGTAATTTGGAACCATTCGGCAACGCTTCAGGAAGTTTGGTTTTATCAGCCAGAAGGATAGCTAAAACCTTAGGTAACGCCATGCAAGCAGCAATATTGAGCAGCGTTAGCAGTATAGTGTCTATCAAATTCATAGGTAATCATCTCCTTTGAAAAATAGGCGATCGCTGTTTTTAGCTGCAAGCATAATATACGTGTAAGATTGATGTTCAGTCAATCTCTTGCTTGCAGTCTATGTAAACTAACTTTAACATAAATTTTTGTAAATATAAACGTGGAATTCCTGGAATTATCATACACACAAGGGAATGTGGATAATAAGGACGGTGATTGTAGCGGAATAACAAAATAAACTGGAAAACAATCAGTTTACGATATTTAGGTAAGGTGTTATGTCAAAAACCCAAACCACATCTTCTTTTTTATCTCACATCAGTGAGCGAGAACGCCAAGCATTAAAGCGGTTGGTAGATTACACAAATGTGGAAACGTTGCCAGAAATTTGGCCTTTGGCAGCTGGGCGATTTGGTGATGTTATCGCCCTCCGCAACCCTCACAGTAAACCAGAAGTAGCGATTAATTATACCCAGTTGGCAGAGCAAATACGACTATTTGCTACTGGGTTGCAGGCGTTGGGAGTAAAGGTAGGCGATCGCATTTCCTTAATTTCTGACAACAGTCCTCGCTGGTTTATTGCCGATCAAGGTATCATGACTGCTGGAGGAGTTGATGCGGTGCGTAGCTCCCAAGCCGAAAAAGAAGAACTGCTGTTTATCATCGCTAATAGTGGCAGCACAGCAATAGTAGTTGAGGATTTAAAAACATTTAAAAAACTACAAGACCGCCTCCAAGATTTACCAATTCAAGTGGTAATCTTACTTTCGGATGAAGCACCACCAACAGACGAAACCCTAAAAGTGCTGAACTTTGCCCAGTTGATCGAAATTGGGGTAAATCATAATTTTGTGCCAGTCAAGCAAAATCGTGACGCTCTGGCAACCCTAATTTACACCTCTGGCACTACGGGCAAACCCAAAGGTGTAATGCTGTCTTATAACAATTTGATGCACCAAGTAACAACATTTGGGACAGTATTGCAACCAAACTTGGGCGATATCGTTCTCAGCATCCTACCTTCGTGGCACAGCTATGAACGAACTGTTGAGTATTACCTACTATCTCAAGGTTGTACACAAGTTTATACCAACTTGCGGTCTGTGAAAGGAGATTTGAGACAATTTAAACCCAACTACATGGTGGGTGTACCCCGCCTGTGGGAATCGATTTATGAAGGAGTTCAAAAGCAATTCCGCGAACAACCAGCGAATAAGCAACGCCTAATTAACTTTTTATTGGGCATTAGCGAAAAATATATCAAAACGCGACGAGTTGCTCAGGGATTGAGTTTAAATAATCTTCATGCTTCACCCGTCGAACGATTAGCAGCTACGATACAAGCATCAGCTTTATTACCCCTCCATGCCTTGGGAGAACGACTGGTTTATGCCAAGGTGCGAGAAGCCACAGGAGGAGAAGTCAAGCAGATGATTAGCGGCGGAGGTGCGCTTCCCAGACACATAGATAACTTCTTTGAAATTATTGGTGTGCAGATTTTGCAAGGTTATGGCTTGACAGAAACTTCTCCTGTTACCCATGTGCGGCGTCCTTGGCGAAATTTGATTGGTGCTTCAGGGCTACCACTTCCGGCTACAGAAGCTAAAATCGTAGATCCTGAGACAAAAGCGCCTCTACCAGTAGAGAAGCGAGGCTTGCTATTGTTGAGGGGACCGCAGATTATGCAAGGCTATTACCAAAATCCGGAAGCGACAGCGAAAGCAATTGATGCTGAAGGTTGGTTTGATAGCGGCGATTTGGGTTGGCTGACACCACAAGACGACTTAGTGCTGACTGGCAGGGCGAAGGATACGATTGTATTGACTAACGGGGAAAACATCGAGCCGCAGCCAATCGAAGATGCCTGTTTGCGATCGCCATACATCGATCAAATTATGCTCGTCGGCCAAGATCAGCGCAGCTTGGGAGCCTTAATTGTCCCCAATCTCGAAGCCCTAGAAAAATGGGCAGCAAGCCAGAATCTGATCCTGGATACACAGAATGATCAAGTTACTTCCTCAGATAGTCAAAAAATTGACTTGGGGAGTAGAATGATCCAGGATTTATTTCGGCAAGAATTGAATCGGGAAGTGCAAAATCGTCCAGGCTTTCGACCGGATGACCGCATCGGAACGTTCAAACTCATTCTGGAACAGTTTTCCATCGAAAATGGCTTGATGACACAAACACTGAAAGTTCGACGACACGTCGTCACAGAACACTATCGCGATATTATTGACGGCATGTTTGCCTGATGATTCCACCTGCTAACTGTAAGAGTGAACGTGAAATATTTATGGATGTCTCCAAATCTAATTTGCTCCTGAAACGCGTCGTTAACGTCAAAGTTATTGTGACTCCCCTCTGGAAAGAGGAAGTACAACAGCAACTGCAAACGCAGATCAATCAACTTGACCAGCAACTGCAACAGCTAGACGTTGAAGGACAAAGAGCGATCGCGGCAATTCAAAAGCAGAGTCTGCAACCACCTGGCCCCCAGACCCTCCAACAAATTGACAATATCCAACTCCAAGTTAATCAAAAGAAAAGTGAATTTCTAGAGCAGAAAAATCAGTTGCTGCAAAACCTCCAGCAAGTGCAGTTTCTCCAGCAAGATCAGGAAGTTAACCAATTCCAAATGGAAGGCTTTTTCCGGGTAGAAATTGGTGATAACCTGATTAGTAAAATGCAGGTCGAAATCGTTCTGCGCGATGGCGTTGTAGAAGAAATTCGCGGCGACATTTAAAAAGTTATGAGTTATTCAATTTTGGATTTTAGATTTTAGATTTTAGATTTTTCCTTTAATCCAAAATCCAAAATTCAAAATCTAAAATTGGCAGACTTTTAATTACCGACAGATGTGATTTAACTTGAGTTTGGAGCGGCTCCCAGCCCAACATTCCACCTGGGAGCCAGCCCAAACAATTTGCCATACTGGAGGTGAGCTAATAAAAAGCGATCGCCCAAAGGTGGTCATCTCAACTCGATATTTAATACCAACTGCATCATCACCCCGGTTGATTTGCGTAATCGTCACAAAAGCCTGATTTCGTTGCGGATAAGCTACCTCTACCTTTCGCGTTCCTCCCACTGATGTTATGTCGTCAAAGGCATTCAGGGCGAGGGTAGCAGGATCACTACCTTGGAGAGATGAGTTCATCTTTTCTAGAGGTATAGTTTTGTAATCGGAACGCTCTGGGTATGCCACAACCTCTTGAGACTGATGTATTGCTCTCACCTGCTGCGTTTGCCCATTACTAGTCTCAATAATCGGTGCAGATGGCTGGCGCTGGATAATATAAGCTCCAGCGCCAGCAGTGGCAAAGATACCTAATATCACAATCAAAAAGAATTTCAACTTCGCCGACATAAAAGTAAACAGGAATTTCAAATAGGTTTATTACCAATTTTGAATTCTAGATTGAACTGCATCCCATATCCTCTACCTGTGAGAAGCTCCTGTATCTTAAGCAGTGGTTATGAGGAATATAAATAGCAATCCCATTTAATCTGTGAGCGACTCGTGGTGGTTTTTGCAAGTCAACGACTAAAACAAGATATTGGCTAACCATCGAGGATAGCTCTGTATTATAGACCTCTAAGTCATATTTAAGTTCCTAAAGTCAAGGGTGAATCGATTAGTCATTAGTCAACAGTCATTAGTTCCCAATGCCCCATGCCCAATGCCCTATGCCCAATACTTCTCTACCTTGGGCTGCGCCCTAAGCGTAGCTATGCCGCAGGCTTTACGACTACGCTCAGTACAAGTGCCCAATGCCTAATACCCAACCTAAAATATAAAATCTCCAGTCCAAAATTCTTTTCTCAAGATACAATTCGATCTGACAAAAGCTGTTAAAGTCCATAAACCATTGATTCCCAAACCACCCTATGAGCATTCACGAAGTATTTATGCCGGCTCTGAGTTCTACCATGACCGAAGGCAAAATCGTCTCCTGGGTGAAATCGCCAGGTGACAAAGTGGAAAAAGGCGAAACAGTGGTGGTTGTAGAGTCAGATAAGGCAGATATGGATGTAGAAACCTTTCATGAGGGATTTCTTGCCCATATCATAGTTGAAGCTGGTGAAACTGCCCCAGTAGGATCTGCGATCGCCTTCATAGCCGAAACGGAAGCTGAAATTGAACAGGCGAAATCTCTTGCCAATTCCGGCGGTGTGGCTACTACTACCTCTTCCCCTGAACCAATCCCCGCGACAGCCACAGCCGCAACACCTGCCTTAGCGTCTCAAAACGGGTCTAACCACAAAGAAGGAAGGCTTGTAGCTTCACCCCGTGCCCGCAAGTTGGCCAAAGAACTCAAAGTTGATTTAACTACTCTCCAAGGCAGTGGCCCCCACGGCCGCATTGTCGCCGAAGATGTGGAAGCATTGTCCAATAAGGGCAAACAACCCGCCACTGCTCCAGTTGCCCCACCAGCACCTCTACCAACCAACGCCCCAGTTGCACCCCCAGCACCTCGGACACCAGCACCCGCGCCAGTGGTAGCGGCTGTTCCTGGTCAAATCGTGCCTCTAACTACCTTCCAAAATGCCGTAGTGCGGAACATGGTAGCCACCATATCCGTGCCCGTCTTCCGTGTCGGTTATACAATTACCACCGATGGATTAGACAAACTTTATAAACAAATTAAATCCAAAGGCGTGACAATGACGGCGTTACTGGCGAAAGCTGTAGCGGTGACATTGCAAAAACACCCATTGTTAAATGCTAGCTACTCAGACCAGGGCATTGTCTATCATTCTGATATCAACATTTCCGTAGCAGTAGCGATGGATGATGGCGGATTGATTACGCCTGTGCTGCAAAATGCTGACGCAGTGGATATATATTCTCTATCGCGTACTTGGAAGTCTTTGGTAGAACGTGCGAGGGCAAAACAACTACAGCCCCAAGAATACAACAGTGGTACTTTTACCCTGTCAAATTTGGGGATGTTTGGCGTAGACAAATTTGATGCGATTTTACCGCCTGGACAAGGTTCAATTTTAGCGATCGGGGCATCCCGTCCGCAAGTGGTTGCAACACCCGACGGTTTATTTGGCGTGCGGCAACAAATGCAAGTAAATATTACTTCTGACCACCGGATTATTTACGGTGCTCATGCTGCGGCATTCTTGCAAGATTTAGCGAAATTGATTGAGACGAATCCTCAATCTTTGACAATGTAGTTTTGAAAAGACACCAAATGGCAACTTTGGCGCGAACAGATTCTCCTCAAAGCTTACTTCAACAGGTAGCAGTTCAGGTGAGTATGATTGAAGAAGTAGCCATCAAGCAAAGTATCTCGGTATGTACCCAACTTCTAGCAGGGTTGGTATTCGAGCCAGAACTCATTCGTCAGTTTTTGAGGAGAGAAGATATGAGAGAATCTGCCATTTATCAAGAAATTCTCCAAGAAGGACTTCAAGAAGGTATTGAACAAGGCATTGAACAAGGCATTGAACAAGGGAGACAATCAGAACTGAGGCTAGTGATACGTCTATTAAATCGTCGGCTCGGTTCAATTAATTCTCAGTTACAATCTCGGTTGCAAGAGTTGTCCTTGGCTCAGTTAGAAAACTTGGGTGAAGTATTACTAGATTTTGCCAGTGAGGCTGATTTAATCAATTGGCTTAATAGAGTCGAAGCTTAGAGCGATTAATCACTTACAAGCTACAACAAAATTATCCTTTTGCTCAGTTTCATGTCCCTGGTATAGTATTATTCAGCTTCACCAATGAGGGTAAATGCTGCCCATCTATTCGGACAATTACGATATTGTTGCATGAGCGCTAACATAGCTTGGCGTAAAGCTTGAGCTTTGTTCATACCACTGTGAAGATGTTGGTAAAATTCAATCATCAACAACTTGGTTGAACTATCTTGAACTTTCAAAAGAGATAAGATTATACTGGGAACACCAGCCAGAAATAAACAACGAGACAAGCCAATTACGCCATCACTAGTAATTATGCCTCTCCCAGTATCACAGGCACTTAGGACAACTAATTCAGCATTCAAGTCCAAATCCAGAATTTCGTTAGAGGTTAAGAAGCCACTATCATTGTCTGATGGAGCCAAGGCTATAGCTCCTGGTATCGACGATTCAGTAATATCTAATATCCCATGAGTAGCCAGATGAATCAGCCGCGCTTTAGGCATCTGTTGCAGAATATTTAATTTAAGAGCGTTATTGCCAATTAGAGCTTCTGTATTCAATAATGAGGCGATTTCTTTTGCCTCTTCTTCAGCATGAGGCAATGGTTTTAACGGCTTCGGTGGTTGAGAGGGATCTATTGGCATCGTTGGATTCCCTACCACAAGAGCATCAATGAAGTCTTTTCTCACCCCCAAATTCAAGTTTTTTACTCTTTCTTTTTGTTGATGAGTTAAGTTCAGCATCATGATAGAAGCAACTGTTACTATACTATGCTGCTCGATTAAAAACTTGCCAGTAGCCTTATTTTGCAGTGCTGAAAAAGGAATTAAAAATAGCCGATGCTGTGGCACGAAAATAACGGATTCATTGGGGTCAGTTGGAAGTAAGTCAGAAATTGGTTGAATCAAGTATTGATATATCTGCTGGGCAAAAGGTTGAGCAACATCCGGCCAAGAGGAATTAGCAATCCTTTCATGAGTTTCTAATAGTATTTCTTCTAAAGATGTTTCGTCTTCCAGGTAAACCTGGCGAAAGATAATTTCACCCGTTGGTTTGATAACCCAAATATATAGGTTTTCTGCATCAATAATCGAATATTCAACAATTGTGGATTTCTGTACCTCAGCGATGTGTTTAATTGTGTCAATGTTAGGTGGTTTAATAGCTTCGTCTAAGCGTAATTCCTGAATAGAACCTAAAGGTTTGGTGGCTAAACGTTTTGCCAGTAACTCTAGCAATGCCCTAGTACGTCCTCTTTCAGAAATTTCTAGGGCTTCCAATATTTTATTTTGAGAGACTAGAACTTTTTGCAATAGGGTGTAAGTAACTGACTGAGTTTCAAAGATTGATATTTTGTCGGCATCATTAGCTAATTCTAAGCGGATATTTTCCCAAATTTGAATTGCCTCACTGAGATTTGCCTCGGCTTCTGTAAGTTGGTTATTACTTAATAAAATCAAGCCTAAATTATGTAGACATTTTCCCTGTTTAATACAATCTCCTATCTCCCGCGCAATGGTTAGAGACTTTTGATAGTAGTTTATCCTTAGTTTAGATTCGCCTAATGAAGAGTGAGCAGATCCTAAATTCCCAAGAGCGATACATAGACCTTTACGATCACAAATTTTTTGTAGAATTATTAATGACTGCTTATTATAATATATTGCTTGTTTATATTCCTTACGGGCAAAGTAGACATTAGCAAAACCAATGAGTGAATCAGCTTCTCCTTGGGCATCTTCAACCTTTCTTGCGATTTCCAGACAGTTCTGATAGTAATTAACTGCCTTTTCGTAATCCCTAAGATCAAAGTAAACATTACCAAGACCAAGAAGTGAATTGACTTTTCCTTGTGAATGCTGCATCTTGTGTGCCACATTAAGCAACTTATGGAATTGATCAATAGCCTGATGGTTTTGTCCCAATTCATGGTGAGTATTAGCTAAACCTCCTGAAGAAAGTGCTGCTCCTATATGATTACCAATTTTCTCTTCAATTGCGAGAGACTGCTGGTGATACTCTCTTGATTTTTGCAATTCTCCCAGATGATAGTAAGAATCACCAAGATTGCTAAGTGCAGAAGCCACACATTCTTGATTGCCAATTTTTTGTGCAAGTGATAGAGATTTTGTTAAGTGATTAATTGCAATTCGATAATATCCTATACAATTATGATATTTCCCTAAATTATTTAATGAAATTGCTTTTAATTCAACTTGTCTGTATTTTTTCGCAATAATGATAAATTTATTTTCACAATCTATTGCTCTATGAAATTCTCCTATATAGCTATAGCACTGACTAAGTATATTAAATACACCAGCCTGCATATCATTATTATTTAATTTATCAGCGATAATTAAAATATGGTTAAGCTGTTCAATTGCTTCTTTATGTTTCCCTAGTAAAGCATAAGCATATCCCATACCAAATAAACAAGAAGTATTTATGTTAGACTTATCGAGTTTCTCACAAAGCTTTATTGCCTTTCGTAAAGCATCCAATGCTGCTTTTGGATTTGAGTTGTACAAAGCAATTCCTTTGTTTAGCTTCCTTTTAGCTGTTTCATATTTTAAAAATACCAATTCTTGATATATACTTTCACTTTTATTACTGGTCTTATTTTTTTTATTTTTGTTCATTTTATAATTATGAAAATTTCAAAATATTGATATAATTACAACTTTGTTAAGTTAATATAAAAGGTGGGCATTACCCACCCTATATAATTTATCCTTTAACACAAAGAACTTGCTTAAGTGTTGCTACAACTTCAACTAAATCTGCTTGATTTTCCATTACTTGTTCTATCGGCTTATAAGCACCAGGAATTTCATCTAACACACCCTCATCTTTCCGGCATTCCACGCCATTTGTTTGCTCTATCAAATCATCAAGTGTGTAGACATTTTTTGCCTTATTTCTAGACATAAAACGTCCTGCACCGTGAGAACAAGAACAAAAGCTGTAGGCATTACCTTTACCCTTAACGATGAAAGACTTTGCCCCCATTGAACCAGGAATAATCCCATAATCTTCAGTCTGGGCGCGGACTGCACCTTTACGAGTAACGTATACATCCTCGTCAAAATGCGCTTCTTTTTCGGCGTAATTGTGATGACAATTAACCTGCAATAAAGGTTTAGTTGCCTTCCCACCGGCTAAATGCTTCTCAACTATGTGCTTAAAACGCGCCATCATCACATCACGGTTGACACGCGCATAGTTTTGTGACCATTGTAAATCGTGCCAATATGCCTGGAATTCTAGTGTACCAGCGACAAAATGAGCCAAATCTGGGTCAGGCAATTTATTACCAGCCATTTTTGCTAATTCTTTGGCTGTGTGAATATGACACTGGGCGAGTTTATTGCCGATGTTACGCGAACCAGAATGCAGCATCAGCCAAACTTGATTCTCTGTATCAAGGCACACTTCAATAAAGTGGTTTCCTCCACCGAGAGAACCCATCTGTTTCATCGCTTTACTTTGTAGGTCTTGCACCCCGCGATGCAAGTCTTTAAAATCATCCCAGTGTTGCCAGTTGATAACAGATTTTTCAACGTCTTTGTTTTCGTTGAATCCAGTAGGAATTGCTGCTTCAATATCCAGGCGAATTTTCTTCAGTTTCCCTTCCAGTTGTTCAGCGGTAAATGCTGTTTTGATAGCGCTCATTCCACAACCAATATCCACACCAACAGCAGCTGGGATAATTGCCTCTTTAGTTGCAATTACAGAACCCACTAAGGCACCTTTTCCTAAGTGAACATCTGGCATCAAGGCCACGTGCTTAAACACAAATGGTAGCGATGCCACATTCTTTGCCATCTTAGTTTCTTCTGGGCCTAAAGAATGATTTGCCCAAGATAATACGGGTGCTGGTGTGGTAATTTCTAATTTTTCGTAGGGCATAATTTATTCTATTTTGGATTTTAAATTTTAGATTTTGGATTGAGCACTGATAATTATCGCTATGCTTTATAAGCCTTTACCTAGTTAGTTGTAGCAATTTAAATGTTGTATTGTCTTTCATTTGGCTCGCTCAATTTTCGTGAAGCTGAAGAACTACTTTTAGGAGTAATATTATTATACTACAGTTGTAGCATAATAAGCTACAAACGTCAAGCCCATACCACAGACAGAAAGCAGGTGTTTCCCAGATGTATTAAAATTTGTAAAGAAAATAACTCTGCTTAAATAACTCCTTAAAGTTCTGACACAATATGGCAGTACGTCAAGATACAATCTGGGAACGTTTTTTATCCCCTGTAGTGCGTCTTTTGATTGATGAAGATGGATTACGGCGTTACGCTGATAGTATTGACTGGGAGAAAGAGTGCGATCGCTTTCGACGAGATGATGTCATAGTTCCCCCGTACTACAGCAACCAAAACTTTCACGGTATTGCTGGCGGATATCTCAATTACGGTGCAGCGGTTACTTACGATCCGATTACCCAATATGTTGTGCCACCGAATGAAACTATTGTCCGTCAGGCTTTAGTTGATGCCGTCAAGGTAAAACCACGACGCATACTTGACTTAGGCTGCGGCACAGGTTCCACTACTTTAATGTTAAAGCAGGCTTTCCCCCAAGCGGAAGTTATTGGTTTGGATTTATCACCCTATATGCTGGTAAGGGCAGAAGATAAAGCTAGAAATGCTGGCTTAGATATAGTCTGGCGACACGGGAATGCTGAAAAAACTGGTTTGAGTGACGCTGACTTTGACTTAGTGACAGCTTCTTTGCTATTCCACGAAACACCAGATGCGGTGTCCCTAGCAATTCTGCAGGAAAGCTTCCGATTGCTGGTAACTGGAGGGCAAGTATTAATTCTAGATGGGAATCAGAAGACTCTGCGTCAGTTAGAATGGCTTAATGATGTTTTTGAGGAGCCATATATTCGTGAGTATGCTGCTGGTAGCATGGAGGCGAATATGGGTGCAGCCGGATTTGAAGCTGTGCGATCGCAGGATGTATGGTGGATAAATCAGGTAACTAGCGGCGTTAAACCGCTGTCAACCAAAAATGTCCGCCAGTATAGTGCCACATCAATAGATAATAATGATTTGGAGAAGCTCGGATCTCCAGCGTTTGGCATAATAGCATGAGTTTAAAGGCAGTTCTCTTTGATTTTAATGGTGTGATCATTAACGATGAGCCAATCCACCTGCAACTGATAGATGAGATTCTCATGGAAGAAAATCTCCAACCCCAACGGGTTAATGAGCGTCAAGCTTCTTTAGGACGCAGCGATCGCGCTTGTTTTGGGCAATTACTCGCTAATCGTGGTAGAGTAAATGACGAAAACTATTTAACTCAGTTGCTGTACCGGAAAGCCCAAGCGTATGTGGTAGAACTAGAGAAAATAGAGAGACTGCCTTTATATCCAGGTGTAGAAGATTTGATATTTCAGGTGCGATCGCAGAATCTAAAACTAGGATTAGTCAGTGGCGCTTTTCGTAAAGAAATAGAATTGGTACTCCAGCGAGCGAAACTAGCCGAACATTTTAAAATTATCGTCGCGGGTGATGACATCACCACCAGTAAACCAGAACCTGATGGTTATCTACTGGCAGTGAAACACCTGAATCAAGAATATCCTCAATTGAATCTTCAACCACAGGAGTGTTTGGCAATTGAAGATACCCCAGCAGGTATAGCAGCAGCGAAGCGATCGCACATGCAAGTTGTTGGTGTAGCGAATACTTACCCATTCCATATGCTTCAGCGCTGCTGTAACTGGACTGTTGATTATCTCAGTGATTTGGAACTCGAACGCGTGCAGAAGGTTTATTCCCAAAAAGAGCCTCAGCCATCGGCAACTGAATGTTAGAATACTATATGGTGATACTGTGTTGAGTTAATAAGTAATATTACTCTTGACTTTACACTAATTAAGGGGAATTAGCTCAGTTGGTAGAGTGCTGCGATCGCACCGCAGAGGCCATCGGTTCAAATCCGTTATTCTCCATTTGTTTATAAACTGAAAGTTGCGCCATTTTTCGCCAACCAGTCTTTTCTATCCACGCAGTCAGGTAAGATTCGCTCTACCCTGTCCCAAAAATCTCTATTGTGGTTGGGTTGAACTAAGTGAACCATTTCATGCACTACTACATATTCAATCATAGGAGTAGGAAGCAAAGCAACCCGCCAGTGGAAATAAATATCACCTTTTGGATTACATGAACCCCAACGATTACCGAGTTCGCGCACTTGCATAGAAGTCGGTGCTTTGCCGATTCTGTTAATAAGAGATGCAATAATTGATTCTAAATGTTGTTGAATATGTCCGCGATACCACTGGATAAATAAATCTCGACCTTGCTGTTGATGTGATCGCAAAAGTTCAAAGCGTCCTTGGTAAAGTCTAAGAGGGTTGTCTGCGCTGTCTACTAATTTTAGGCGATAGCTGCGTCCTAAATAGTGGAAGCCTTCACCAGGTAAATAAGTTTTTTGTTCACTTGGCGGTTTGATAGCTTCTTTTTTCAGCAGTTTGCTGTAAATCCAAAAGCGGCGTTGTTCGATAATTTGTCCTAGTTTTTCTACAGGGACTTGAGGTGGTGTTGTGATGATTAGTTTACCGTCGCGTTCGATGGTAATTTCAACTGTGCGACGACGGGGACTTTCGCGCAGTTCAAAGGAAAGTTCTCCAACATTAATGGTTTTCATCGCCCTCGATTTGCATCGTGTCGTTCGGCTAATTGGGTGATTTGGTCTGCTAAACCATCCAGTTTACTATCTGGGAAGATATTTAAACCTTCTAATTTCAGCCAGATATTTTTGCAGAGGTTTTCCCTGGCTACCAAGTCGTTCCAGAAGCCGATTACATAACTTTGGTTGTAGATAAAGTCTACCAGTTCGGTGGTAAAGGTTTGGAGTTGGGTGGCAATTTCGGGTGTTGATGACTCCAGCGTATCGATGAGAGCATTGAAGAAAGGGCGAATTCGGGCTGATGGTTGATTTTCGCTGACTTCGGTTTGTTCGGCTCGAACTTTTTGCGCTAGGTTTAAAAATTCTGTAGCGATCGCATTCCAATCTGCACCCAAACGTTGTAAAATTTCTTCTAGTTTGTCGCTGAGATTGCGATAATAAACTGGGTCATCGTCTAGGTGGGTGCGGATATGGTAGCGGATAGCGTGTTCCATTTGGGCCGCACGAGTTTGGACGGAACGTCTTTGTTGTACCCGTTGCTCAAAGTCTAGGTCAAGGATATTTACTGGTGAGACTTTCAGGTTAATCCCCTGAGATTGGATGTGTTGGTCTATCAGCGCTTGAACTTTTTCTTTAGCGTCTTCTGGGCGTTCATCTCGAAAAATATCATCGACTAATTTCTTTAATTCTCCCAATTTTTTCGCATCCTTCAGGTAGCGCAAAGCTTGGGGACGAGGTAAAAAGGCATCCATTGCTTGCAGAAACTCCCGCAGAAGTTGATAAAATTCTGCACGCGATTGCTCGTCATGATTTAGGATATTTACACAAGCTTCTTTGTCATCGTCAATATTTAAATTGCGTTCTTGCCAAAAGTTCATTACCCGTTGATAGGCTTGGTGTAGTTTGGGTAGTTCTTCTTGGATATCAAACCAAGCACCATCAACATCTTCTTGGTCGTAGACACTCATCGCGGCGGCGATGTCGATACCGTAATAGTCTACAATTAAACCGTAGTCTTTACCTTCGGCGGTACGGTTGGTACGAGCGATCGCTTGTAATAAATCATGTTCTACTAAGCTGCGGTCTACATATAGCACTTGTTCTAAAGGTGCGTCGAAGCCCACAAGTAGTTTATTATTCACAATTAAAAAAGCTAAACCATCTTCATCTAAGTTTTTCCAAAAGCGGTTTTTGTAGATGGTGTGGTTATTTTCATCCGTCCATTGTTTCCAGGCTTGGGGGTCATTTTTACTGTTGGCGGAGATAATCGCTGCAAATTCTAAACGCTTGATGGTATCGAGGTAAAAATAAGCTTGTACCAGGGTGCGGTATTCGGCTGGTGCTGATTCTAATTTCAGACTTTGCAGAATAAGGGCTTTTGATTCTAAATCTTGAATCAGTTCGTCTTTGGCTGCGGTAAGATATTGCTGGTACAAAACGCAAGCTTCGCGATCGCTTGCTGCTACCTGAGCTTTAAATTTACCCTGCATGATCCGGGTGACATAGTGCCGTAAGATATGTTTAGCCTTGTCCTTCATCAGTTCTTTGGAGTTGAGGACGTTTTTCTTACCAACGTATTTGGATTTAATTGCTGCGCGTTCTTCTGCGGTATAGTCTTGAAATAGCACCTCAAAAAGTTGGTCTAGGGTGTTGGCTCCTTTGACTGCTCCCATTGTTTCCAGCCCTTCGTAGAAAATGGGAACGGTAACTTTATCTTTTTGGGAATCCCGGATACTGTAGATATCAATATAAGGATTTTCGTCATTAGCAAAGATGTCTTTTGTTTTCTTTTTCTTTGCTGAGATAATGGGAGTCCCTGTAAAACCAATTTTGGCGCAGTTGGGTAAAGCTTTGGAAAGGTAAGCGTGAAGGGTGTTGCTGTGGGAACGGTGAGCTTCGTCGATTAATAGTAAAATGTTTTCTGAGGGATTGAGAGCATTGTTTAACTCCTCAATATCAGCGTATTTTTCGATATTAAGACCCCTCTCCAAACCTCTCCCCGAAGCGGAGAGAGGCTTTAAATCTTGATTTTCATGCTCCTCCCTCTCCTCGTAGGAGAGGGAGGCTGGGTGGGAGAGGTCTTTGCGTTCATTAATTTTGTTGAATTTCTGAACCATTCCAAAAACAATACCCGGCCCTGTTTGTCGCAGTTTCTTCGCTAAGTCTTTGATGCTTGTTGCTACTTGCAGAGTTTGACCGGAAAGGGTTGCTGTTTGTTGAAGTTGTTCTTCTAAATCTGTGCGATCGGTAACGATGACAGCTTTAAACTGTTGAAGTTGGGGAATTGTCCGCAGTTTGCGGAGGATAAACACCATATCCAAGCTTTTACCAGAGCCTTGATAGTGCCAGATAATACCGCCGCGCTGGTCTTGGCTACCGTGTTGTGTTTTAGTTTTAGCGTGTAGCAAGCGGTCAACGGCTTTGGATACGCCACGAAATTGTTGATAGCGCGGGACTATTTTGATTCGACGGTTGTGTTTGGTTGTGAACAGAATGTAGTGGCGCAGGATGTCCAGCAGGTTGGCGGGGTGAAGCATTCCGGCGATGAGTTGCTGGCGGCGGTTAAGTTGGGATGGGTCAATTAAATCTTCTAACTTTTCGCCGCTTTTGACTGCTGTTATCTCGCCTTCCTGAGTAGGGGAATCAGGTAATAAGTAATTAGCTGCACTTGAGATTAATTCCTCATCGGGAAGGGTAGGGTTGGTGATGTCTAAAACCTGGGCGATTAAGTCGGAATCAAAAGGGCTGGTGTCTTTCCATTCCAGATAATGCTTGGGTTGACTCCCCACCGTACCCACAACAGCCCGCCCGGAGGTGCAGGAAATCATCAATTGGTTGTAGTGAAAAAGCCGCTCAATTCCTTCTGGTAGCGGGCTGTGGCGTTGGTTGGAGTATTTTAGCAAGTCTTGAATCCCAGATTTGAGCATATCTGCACCTGGGGCTTTGCATTCGATGACCACGAGGGGGATACCGTTGACAAACAAAATAATATCGGGGCGATAGTGACCATTGGGGCCTTTTACTCCCGGTGGGTCGATGCGGAATTGGCTGATGGCGAGAAAGTCGTTACGTTCGGGGTGGTCGAAGTCTATCAGGTTGATCGTAATTTGTTTACCTGTGAGTCCTTCGACTTTCACGCCTGTGAGGAGGAGTTTTGTCAGGGTTTCGTTTTTCTCCATCAGTTTACCGGGGCCGAGGTTTTGCAGTTGGCTGATGGCTTGGTTGATGCGGCGTTGGTCTAGCCAGGGTTGTCCGTTGTCGTCGAGGTTGATTTCTCTGAGTTGGCGCTGGAGTCGGGGAATTAGGAGAACTTCGTGGTAATCGTCCCGTTGTTCGGGGGTTGTGGCGAAGGGGTTTGCTTCGATATGTTCCCAGCCTAAACCGCCGGGAAGTTGTTGCATTTTTTGGAGTTGTTCTATTGTGGGTAATTCTGTATATGTATATTCAAGTCCCGTCATTTTGCGCCCCTGGAAATTCTACGTCTTCGTACAGCAGTGCGATCGGAAATTTAAACTCAATACAAATTAACTCAATTTCGTCGCTGTTGGTATAAGAAGTTAGTTCCCATTTACTGCGATCGTTGAGGCGAAAGATTTCTACGCCAATGCTTTCAGAATTAATTAGTACGTATTCCTGCAAGCTCTCTAAGCGGCGATATTGGGCAAATTTAGCACCTCGGTCGTAGGCTTCAGTTCCGGGAGAAAGAACTTCAACAATCAATTTAGGGAATTGAATGACTTGAATCGCTTGTCTATCTTGGGCGTTGCAGGTTACAAGTACATCAGGATAGAAGAAGGAACCTTTTTCTGTAATTCCCACTTTGGCTTCAGTTCCTAAAACCTTATGGGAAATTGTCCCTCCTGTCATGGCGTAAACTTCGCCATTTATATACTCGTGTTTAGTCTGCTGTGTCGCTTCCCATTCGAGATATTCGTCGGGGGTTAAGTGGTATTTATTGGGTGTTGCAATCATTGCCTTTTCTCCCAGTTTTTCTTGTATTTTATATTCTTCTTAGGTTTCTCCTTTTTTGGTTAAATTTTGACGCGCACCCGTCCGGTTAAGAGGTCTGACATTAAGCCTTTTTTTAAAAGTTTGAGTTTTTCTAATCGTGTTTCTTTACTACTAATTTGGCTATTAAATTTTATTAGGGATTTAGCTATGCGCTTTTGCTCTTTCATTGAGGGTAGTGGAAAAATCAGGCATTTAATTGCCCCTTGAAAAAGGTTAGGTTGAGCCGCTTGAAGTTGTTGCACTAAAATTTGCGATTGAACAATATTTGATTGTAAGGTTGCTTCAATAAAATTGGAAAAGCATTTATTAGTGTTCAGTTTAATTAATGCAGCACTACGAACAAGGACACATTTAAAGTTATACGGAACTTCGCAGACACGCCCTATTGTTCCAGAACAAGAAATTAAAATATCTCCTGGTTATGGATAACATCTGCGAA
Source organism: Nostoc sp. (assembly GCF_036917615.1). Classification (GTDB taxonomy): domain Bacteria; phylum Cyanobacteriota; class Cyanobacteriia; order Cyanobacteriales; family Nostocaceae; genus Nostoc. Next base: position 63,004 of record NZ_JBALCZ010000052.1, on the reverse strand, counting down.
TCATTCTTTCATACTCATACTCTGGAACAAAGTCAACATCTTTTAAGGCAAGCTTTCCATGTAAAATATTACGAGCGCTAAGAAGAAAAATACCTGAATCTGTTCGTTTAGGTGTATGGTGGTCTCCATCAGTAACGTCATTTGCAATATCAGCAACTTTGACATAATCCCAATCTTTCGGAATTATCCCCAATGCCGATCGCTTAAACAATTCAGGGTTGCATGTATAATCTCTCAGTTCGCCATATTCGTCAATACCGCGTGTGAGCAGGTCGTGCAGCAGTCCGGCTTTAACTTTTTTGAGTTTGGTGATGTGGGTGTCAGTGAGTGCGATCGCTTTATCAATTGTGTCGAGTATTTCAACAATCTTTTGTTGCTCTGCGGACGGAGGAATAGTTACATTTAATCTCCTCAGTTGCTCTTGATTGACATTAACGTTTGCACTTTTGGTTGCAATTTGAAAAACACGATTACGGAACAAATCACTCCGCATTAATTTGCATAAAAATCGAGAATTTACATTAGAGTCTAATAAACGAAATCTAATAATAAACCCACAAAAAATAATTGGTTCATCAGCACCTTCAAAAACAGTTGGATAACCTACACCCTCCAATTTGACTGATGAGCGATCAATTAGAATATCGCCCAACTCCAGATTATAGACTACTACTTCTGATTTACTAGCATTCATTCGGCCAAGTTTGTCCACGTTTAACCTTGATGGATAAACATCTAAGATATTGACGAATTTAGTACCAAAACCAAAATCTTGCTTACCCTTGTTGAGTCCATTCTGGAAAATACCTAGCTCACCAAGAGTTTTTATCTCCCATTCTTTTAGAATATAGTTGCAGTCTACTTTAAATTCTTTAGCTGTTAAAGATTCAGACATACCCCAACCCCTTCAACAACTCACTCAACCTTTGATTAACCTCCTCCTCTTCCTTCTCAATTTCCCCCAACGTCACCCGATACTTATCCCACCAATTCTCAACCGCAGCAATCACCATCTGACGGTGTTCGCTGACATATCTCTCCAACTGCATCAACAAATCCGCCTTAAACAAATCCAACACCAACCCCTGCGCTTTCTCCTCACTCAAACCTACACTTGCAGTTTCAAACTCTTTTACAAGCAACCCTTTCAACTCCCGCACAGACTTACGTGCTTCCTTCAACCTTTCCAAAATATCCTTATAAGGTTGCAACTGCACCTCAATCTCGGCAATTTCCTGCTCTTTTGGGATCACTGTTGATTGCAGATTAGCCAATTCTTCTTCTAAATCAGTCGGATCATTCCCCTGCTTTTTCTCATACTTAATCGACCCCTTCTTGCGGTCAGTTCCCAGCAATTCCTTCAGCCGTTTTTGACCATCCTTAATTGAATATTTCAATTCCTTCAGTTGTTCTTCTAATTGCTTGACAAAGTTAACAGCTTCCCCATCTTCCGACACTTCCCCTTCGTCCCCTTGTTCAAAGGCTTCCTTTTCCTGTTCCAACGTCGCAACTTCCGCCTCAGCATCTTCCAACTGTTGCAAATACTGCGGAACCAGCGCCGGGACAATTTTGTGACTCAAAGCGTCAAACTTATTACCAGATTGCTTACTTTCGGTATCTTCCAAAGCATCCCGAATTGTATCCACCCAAGAATCAATCAAACCTTTAAAACCCAAATTCGCTAAACGTTTCAAATCAGCAGAAACCTCATAAGCATCTTCCCACCAGCTAGCAATGACTCCCATAGTCTTAAACCTATCTAACAAACCAATGGGACGCACCGCCGCTTCAAAGGTCTGTAAAAATTCTGCCCGTAGCTTCATCAACTGCTTGTTTTTAGGCAAATCAATTAAACGCTGTTGATGTTGCTGCCACCAATTGAGAGTAACTTGCCGTAGTTTATCCTCTTGTTGTACAATCCCTGCATCAGTTTCAATGCGCTGCTTAATTTGGGCGCGTTCCGTTAACGTTGGCTGAAAATCTAAATATTCTTCCATATTTATTAATTCGTATCAGCTTGTTATATCATGTCTACTTGATTGCTATTTAACCCACGCCCAACCCCTTCCCTTAGAAAGGCTACGGTGTACACACAAGTTATCGAATTACCCCACCCTAACCCTCCCCTTGTGAAGGGGAGGGAACCGGATTTATTGTTTCCCCCCTTTATAAGGGGGGATTAAGGGGGGTGATATGACTTGTGTACACACAACTCCGAAAAACCTCATCACCAAAGATTTGGCGATCGCATTTGCTACTTTGGCGATCGCATTTGCTGCTTTGGCGATCGCATTTGCTGCTTTGGCGAACTCATTTGCTGCTTTTGCAAACTCATTTGTTGCTTTGGCGATCGCATTTGCTGCTTTGGCGAACTCATTTGCTGCTTTTGCGATCGCATTTGCTGCTTTGGCGAACTCATTTGCTGCTTTTGCGAACGCATTTGCTGCTTTGGCGAACTCATTTGCTGCTTTGGCGAACTCATTTGCTGCTTTTGCGATCGCATTTGTTACTTTTGCGAACGCATTTGTTACTTTGGCGATCGCATTTGTTACTTTGGCGATCGCATTTGTTACAGAATAACGGTTTACCCTACCCTTCGTTGCAACAAAGTCATTGGGTCAAAACCGTGACTGGTAAACAATTCTTGCTTTGCATCTACCTCAGACTTGGGTACACCACCCAAAAGATGCGATCGCACATCTTGAGGTTCTGGCGGTGGAGTATTATCAGCATAGCGGCGAATATTGCAGTTGTATTCGTAGTCAGCTAATTGTTGTTGAGTCACTACCGCCGCATAACCAGGAATCCCAGGATAATCGGCATTAGTGGTAAAATCTTCATAAGCCGAGACAATTTTTTCTATATGTTCAGGACGCAAAGAATTTTGAGCGCGTCCAGCCTGAAATTCAGCATCAGCGTTGATAAATAACACCTTACCTTGAGTCGCTTCCGGTTTTGCACCTCTGGGACGCATCACCAAAATACAGGCCGGAATCCCTGTCCCATAAAATAATTGTGGTGGTAAGCCAATCACCGCCTCTAAATTATCCTCTTCAATAAATAACTGGCGAATTTTCTTTTCTTCACCACCGCGAAACAGTACCCCGTGAGGCATTACTGTCGCCATAATTCCATCTTGCTTTAACACCGCCAGCATGTGCTGGGCAAACATCAAATCAGCTTTTCCACTCGTAGGGCAAAAAACACGGAATCGGTCTTTAAACTCCATATCATTATCTTTATTACCCCGGCTGTAGTTTTGCGAAAACGGTGGATTACTCAGTATTCGGTCATAATGCTTTAAATTCCCGCCCTCTTTAATCGGCACCATCAAGGTATCGTCGTTCTGAAGCACAGCATTGGGGATTCCATGCAGCAATAAATTCATCTTGCAGATAGCCCAAACTCCCCCGTTATTGTCTTGTCCGTAGAGTCTCAAATCGCGGGAATTTCCACCGTGTTCTTCTATGTGCTGCTTAGATAAAATTAACATTCCCCCCGAACCCACACAGGGGTCATAAACCTCCATCCTTTCTTGGGGGTTGACAATTCGCACCATTAACTTCACGACTCCACGGGGAGTATAAAATTCACCGCCCTTTTTACCAGCAGAGTCAGCAAAGAAATAAATTAAATACTCATACGCCGCACCCAATAAATCGGGAAATTCTAAATCTTCATTCCGTAGCGATCGCTTGTCAAAATGTTCTATCATTTGGCGTAATTGCAAATCGCTTAACGTACTCTTACCACCCACCTGCTTATTAAAATCAATATGCTCAAAAACATCGCGCAACACCGCTGGATTAGCATCAGCAAGTTTGTGTAGGGCAATATTAAGTTTGTTACCTATCTGTTGATGAAAGGTATTAACAATCGTAGTCCAACGAGATTCTATAGGTACAAATAACGTATAAGCTTCAGCATCAGTTGCAATGTAGCGGTTAGGATTTTCCGCCTTTTCCTTGGCGGCTTCCTCAGTCTCCCCTTTATCCATAAAATCTTTGACAATTTGCTGATAGCGCACATCAAATACATCAGCAGCCCGCTTCAAAAACAGCATTCCAAAGATAAATTCCTTATATTCAGAAGCGTCCATCTTCCCGCGCAAAATATCAGCCGCCGCAAAAAGGTGACGTTCCAGCTTCGGAAGGGTGAGTTTTGCCATAACAATATAATCCCCGGCTTTTGATTATCAAGAACTTAAGTAAGTGGGCGTGAATAATTAAAGGTTTGTAGTAAGCGGTTCCAGATCTTAAAATAGGACTGGAGCCGCTTACTACGAGCAAATTTAATTAATTTTAGATTGCGTAACATAGTTTGATTTATTCTGGTTAATTGAGATGGTAGCTGGATTTACGCCGTGCTGTCCTAGCTTGATATAAAAAAAGGAGCCTGACTCAGACTCCTTAATAAAAAACTACTAATAGAATTGTGACTACTTAACAGTCACCTTACCGCCAGCTTCTTCGATGCGCTTCTTAGCATCTTCAGCAGCATCCTTAGTAATACCTTCTTTAACTGCCTTGGGCGCAGCTTCCACCAAGTCTTTAGCTTCTTTCAGACCCAAACCGGTCAATTCGCGGACAATCTTCAGCACGGCAATCTTCTTATCAGCTGGGACTGATTCGAGAACCACTTCAAACTCGGTTTGTTCAACAACTTCCTCAGCAGGAGCAGCACCACCACCACCGGGCATCATCATCATCCCACCAACGGGTGCAGCAGCACTCACGCCAAAAGCTTCTTCAATTTGCTTGACTAACTCAGAAGCTTCCAGCAAAGAAAGGGTTTTTAGCTGTTCTAAAATTTGATCGGTTGCAGTAGACATTGATATAACTCCTGTAATTTTGATTATTTATTTAGCCATTTGTCATTGGTCTTTAACTATAGACTCTTGACTCTTGACTGATGAACCACGAAGTCTATTCAGCAGCGGTTTCGGTGCTGCTGTCTTCTACAGCAGCGGTTTCGGCGCTGCTATCTGGTACAGCAGCGGTTTCGGTACTGCTATCTGGTACAGTAGCGGTTTCGGCGCTGCTATCTTGTACAGCAGCGGTTTCGGTGCTACCACCACTTTGCTCTTGGTCGGCCACAGCCTGCAAAGCACGAGCCAGTGAACCAGGGACTTCGTTGATACCCACAGCAATCTTGGTAGCCAAAGCGTTGATAGCTCCAGCAATTTGGGCTATGAGTTGTTCCTTAGATGGCAAGTCTCCCAGTACCTTGACATCCGGTTCTTTTAGTAGGCGACCTTCCAGTACACCACCGCGAAGTTCTGTTTTCTTAGTAACTTTTTGGAATTCTTGGTATGCCTTAATTGCCGATGAAAAATCTTCTTTTACCAGCAAAAAGGCGGAAGCACCATTAAGCAATTCCGACAGAGGTTGCCATTTTTCATCATCTTTAATGGCAATGCCCATCAGGGTATTCTTCGTCACCTTACAAACGGTGCCACTGGGACGCAGCCGCCGCCGTAAGTCTGTGATTTCAGAAACTGTTAGCCCCTGATAGTCAATTACCAGTGCCAGAGTTGACTCACTCAAAGTTTCTTTGAGGTCAGCTACTATTTCTTTTTTATTTTCTATTGTTCTACCCATTCCAGTCTCACCTCCTTAAAACAACCGGCGATTGCCCTAGTTGTGCGTTTTTTCTAAACCTGAACCCAAACAACAAACCCCAGCTAATATAGCCGGGGTTGAGTATTAAGACTCCTGATGCCATAAGTTATCACACCTTTACGGGTGGTAATTTTGACAATTAGAGTTTTAACCTCGGCAGGATATTAAGCTATTAGCACCTGCTGTCTCCGGCTTTGCCTATTCAATTTAAAGTTAGGAGTTAGTAGCAAGTAGTTAGGAGTGAGTAGTTAGGAGTTAGGAATAAAACTCATAACTCATAACTCTTAACTCTTATTAACCTGCTTCGCTCAGTTTCAAATCTCGTAGGGCGCTGATATCAAGTTTAATTGATGGCCCCATAGTGGCTGCCACATAAAATGTGCGCCAATAACGACCTTTAGCTCCTGAAGGACGGTTACGGTCAATCGTCTCCTGCAATGCCTTCAGGTTGACTAACAAATCTTCAGGCGAGAAGGTTGCCTTACCAAACATAACATGGACAATACCAGTTCGATCAGCTCGGAACTCTAATTTACCAGCTTTGAATTCGGCGATCGCACTTGCTAAATCAAATGTCACGGTTCCACCCTTGGGCGATGGCATTAAACCACGTGGCCCAAGCAACTTACCCAGCCTTGCCACCTGTGGCATCACATCGGGTGTGGCAATCAGCTTGTCAAAATCCATCCTACCTTTCTGGATTTCGTCAATCAGTTCTTCTGAACCTACTATATCAGCACCAGCATTGCTTGCTTCGTTTACCTTTTCGCCTCTGGCAATCACCGCCACTCGGACGATTTGTCCTGTACCTTTGGGCAATGCTACCGTTGTCCGCAACTGTTGGTCTGTATACTTGGGGTCAATTCCCAGGCGGATATGCGCTTCAGCAGCTTCGGCAAATTTAGCTGTTGCTGTATCTTTGAGAAGGGCTAAAGCCTCTAGGGGTTGATAGTCCTTATCTTCTATTTTTGCTTGCAGCGTCTGCAAACGACGCGATATTTTTACCATTTTTTTCTCCTGGGGTAATTCCGAAGTTTCGCTTCTCCCCCAATAAGTTTTACTTAATTGTCCTTGATCATTTGCCAGTTGTATTTTGTCTTATACTAATGACCAATGACTAATGACTAATGACTAATCCGTGATTGTTACGCCCATATTCTTAGCCGTTCCTGCCACAATCTTCATTGCCGCGTCTATGTCGTTAGCATTAAGATCGGGGAGTTTCGTTTGGGCTATTTCTTGCAATTGCGCTTTAGTAATTGACCCAACCTTCTTTTTGTTAGGTTCATTCGAGCCTGTTTCAATTTTCGCCGCCTTCCGAATCAGCACTGACGCTGGTGGCGTCTTGAGCACAAATGTAAAACTCCGGTCTTCAAAAACCGAAATTTCAACAGGTATCACCATTCCAGCTTGGTCTGCTGTTTTGGCATTGTACTCTTTGCAGAACATCATGATGTTGACGCCATGTTGACCCAAGGCGGGACCCACTGGCGGTGCTGGGTTGGCTTTTCCAGCATTCAGGGCCAGTTTAATGACCGCCACTATTTTCTTCGCCATTTGTATTTAGCTTTGTTTCTCTACCTGATTAAATTCCAATTCTACTGGTGTATCCCTGCCAAAAATTGAGAGCAAGGCTTTGAGCTTACTCCGCTCTGGAGAGACTTCAATCACCTCGCCTTCAAAGTCTTTAAATGGACCAGAAAGCACCATTATCTTATCACCAGTAGCCATGTCAATTTTGAGAACCGGCTCTTGTTCGCTGGTTTGTTTGAATATACGTTCGACTTCTGAAGAACTCAGTGGTATCGGGTTGACATGACCGCGACCCTTGCTACTACCACGTTTTTGTTCTGAACCGACAAAATTAATTACATGGGAGGTGTTTCGTACCACCTGCCAGGTATCATCATCCATCTTCATCCGCACCAGCACATAGCCAGGGAAAACTTTTTCTTCTGTATGCTGGCGACTGCCATCTTTGCGGATTTTCACCGCTGGCGTCTGCGGAATTTCTACCTGGACAATTTTGTCAGCTACATCAAAAGTTTGAATGCGTTGCTCTAAGTTAGTTTTTACACGTTTTTCACAGCCTGAGGCTACTTGCACTGCATACCAGCGTGCTTCTTTTGACGCTGCTTCTGCTGTTTCTGCTGTTTCCTCTGACTGCAAGGTGGAGTTGCGGGGTTCGTCTGTTGCAAAAGTCATCAGAACACCTGTTTTGCTGCCCAACCAAACAATCCATCGACCAAGTATATCAAAGATGCGGAGAGTGCCACCATTAACAACACAGCGGCGGATTCGCTCACTATCTGCTTCCGACTCGGCCAGACTACTTTCTCAAGTTCTTCTCTGATTCCCTGTATGAAGTTGCCAGGGCTAAACCCATTTGTGGTTTCTGGCAATTCTGCTTCACTTTTTTTGGCCACGACCGTTTATCCCCCCTTTATCACTCAATTTTGGATTTTGGATTTTGGATTTTGGATTTTAGATTTACCCATGCCTTAAGGCAAAGGCGCTTGATTTTAGATTTTGGGTTGTTGATTTTAGATTTCTTCTTAATCTAAAATCTCAAATCGGCAGATTTTGTCTTTTTAATCCAAAATCTCAAATCTAAAATCTAAAATTCGATCATCCCAGTTTGCAGCTTCGACTCTGTTTCACTTACTGTCAGCAAAACAACTGCAAATACAATAATTTTACCCGAAATTATTAGCGCTAACTGCTATGTTAGCAGCTGCGTAATTATTTCGGGCTTTATTTTTTGCTCTTGAGCGCGCCCTGGAGGACTTGAACCCCCGACATCAGGTTTTGGAGACCTGCGTTCTACCAACTGAACTAAGAGCGCACAAGCTGTTTTTGATTCAGTCATTGCGCTGAACTAAATTTCAGTTTAACGCAATATGCGATTTATATCATACCTCAATTTTGCCCTTGGGAACAAGTCAGCGGCAGATGCCGCTTGAGGCTTGAGATTTCTCCCATACTTTTGCAGGACGAATCACAAAGGGCGGTCAAACCGTTGCTTAATCCGGGTTGCCTTACCTACGCGATCGCGGAGATAATACAGTTTAGCACGGCGTACTTTACCGCGACGTAATACCTTGATGCTGTCAATCCGGGGAGAATGCAATAGAAACACACGCTCGACGCCCACACCTTGAAAAACCTTACGGACTGTAATAGTTTCGTTGATGCCGCCATTGCGCTTGGCAATCACTACTCCCTCGTAGGGTTGTACGCGGTATTTTTCGCCTTCCTTGATTTTTACTCCGACTTTTACTGTGTCGCCCACATAAATGTCGGGCACATTTGATTTTATCTGTTCCGCTTCAATCGAGCGGATAATTTCTTGAGCGTTCATAGTCTTTCTGTCTGCTTAAAAAAACTCACAATCATCAATCATAAATCGATAATCCTATTTCAGTCTACTTGTTGGGATTGATAATTTTACTGATACAACAGCCTAGATATCAAAGCTATATTGCAGAATGCTGTACCACAGGTGTAAATTTATGAAATTTAGCGTCGTCATCAGTACCTATAATCGCGTGAACTTGCTGCAAAGAGCAATTGACTCGGCTCGTAACCAAACAATCGAGTGCGAGGTGGTTATTGCCGACGACTGTTCATCTGATGACACCCAAACCTATGTCAATAGCTTAGGGGACAAAGTTGTTTACTATCGTAACGAAGTTAACCAAGGTCATGCAGCAACGGTAAATGCTGGAGTTGCCAAAGCTAGCGGCGACTGGATAAAGTTTTTAGATGATGACGACTATTTAGCGCCCAACTGCATAGAAGAGATGGCGAAGGCGATCGCACTTCGTCCTGATGCTGTAATCTGCTCTTGTGTGGCGGCTCAGGTGGATGGCAATGAAGTTGAACTCAGTCGCACCCCCCAAGTCGGCCCCGGATTAGCTTTTTATGTCCCCCAAGCCGATATTCACTACGGTATGCTCTTAGAGGTTGTACCCTTTGGCACACCTGTACAAGTAGCTTGCCGACGCGATGCTTTCCTGCAAACTGGTGGTTGGGATTCCACACTCGATGCTAACTGTGATGACATCGATTCCTGGATTCGGATTGCTCAGTTTGGTGATGCTATTTTCTTCAATCAGTGTCTTGCTTACCGGACTATCTGGCCTGGTGCGTATAATCAAAAGTTTTCTTTGTCTCGGCGGTTGGCTACAAATATTTTGATGAAGGAAAAAATTTACGCCTTGGTAAATGACCAACATCGCTCAAAGATTCCCGTCTTTCAGGATATAAAAAATTACCTGAAACTCCATTGGATTTTAGTAGCACTGAAGCAAAAAAATCTCAAGAGTTTTCTTTCAATGATCGATCCGTCTGTACTTTCTCCTCAGTCTTGGAAATTTTTGCTAACTGCTGCCTCATCACGCCGCTCTCAGGGAAACAATTCTCAGATTCGCAAACTTGTGTTGATTGAGTCGTAATTATGATGTCTGGCAAAATACATAGAATAAAAGCTCCAGTCGCCATTCAGAATTTAATTCTGTGCGACTGGTGGACTTCTGCGTGAGCGCTCAGAGTTCGACTGAGCGCTAGACGAGGACGTTACTACCAATTACCAGATTTGTCGCAGTGAAATTATCCAAAGTCGCCAATATGAAATCGGAAGAACCATTACCATAGTAAGAGTAATTAACTTGTGTAGAAGTACCCGATTGCACAAACTGTAGGTAGCCATCTAAAATGGGATTGCTGCCAATGTAGCCCCGATTCTTAAACACGTTAGTAAGGACTAACTTATCCTCGCTCTGATTAAAGTCAGTGATTGTATCACCGGGATAGTTCAAGCTTTGGACGATAAACTGGTCAGAACCGCTACCGCCAGTCAGGGTATCATTATAATCACCAGCAAATAGGATGTCATCACCAGCACCTCCGATGAGGCTATTGTTACCTGCACCACCAAGCAGGGTGTCATTGCCAGCACCACCAAGCAGGGTATCATTACCTGCACCACCGCGTAGCAAGTCGTTGCCACTCTTGCCGTCGATGCGGTCATCACCCCCCTGACCATTAATCACATCATCTGATTTGTCAAAGCCATTGACATTGTTGTTCAGGTCATTGAGAAAGGTGACTGTGTTTTTGTTGAATATGCTGCTTTGAGTGGAGTTGGCATTAAAGACATCAAAGCTGTCACGAATGCTGGTTTGCCCATCAAACAGGATATTACCGATGGTAGAGAGGTTGTCTAGGTTTTCCAGGGGAAAGTTTTGCAGGATAACTTTATCATCAGCCACCCCTTCAAAGGTGATTTCTAGATTGTTACTATTCTGAGTGAGTAGCAGATTTCGGGATGTCAATCCAGTACCTTGGAATTTCAGGGTATCCAATCCGCCAATAATTGTTGCCGAGGGATTTGAGCCTTTACCTAGCCCACCAAAATCGGTGATGGTATCAACACCGTCACCTAAATTGTAAACAAATTTATCTTTGTCACCGCTACCAGTTAGGATGTCGTTGCCTTGATTACCTGTGATGGTATCATTCCCGCCTTGAGCGTTAATTATGTCACCATAATTGTTGCCTACGAGATTATCAGCGTCATTGGTTCCAATCAGACTATTGAACTCTAAGGCACCAATATCAACTATACCCTTAGATATTCTGTCAAATCTAGCGCCGCGTTGGTCGGTGGTGATACCTGCTGGAATCAGGGTATTATTGCCCGCGTTAATGGCGGGACTATCCGCAAGTAAGGCATTAGTAAAGGTTGCACCACCGTTATTTTGCAAAGGGCTGAGTTTGGGGTCGATAGGGTTGGCGCTGGTGCCGACGAGGGTGCTGGTAGTAAAGCCAGTGCTATTAGTGTTATCGCCAATTAGGTTATTGCCGAGGTCGGTGAAGTTGCCTTCAACGTCGCTGGAAACACTATACTTTAAGTTACCTGCAATGATAGTGTTTCCAACGATAACAGTGCCATCAGATTCATTGAAAACGCCCCCATTCTCAGGATCACCGTTGTAGCCACCTGTTGCCTCGTTATTGGTAATAGTGTCGTTGGTGAGGGTGAGAGTACCGCTGTTGTTATAGATGCCACCGCCTCTAGTATATACATTATTATTAGAGACAGTGCTGTTAGTCAGTCTAAAAGTACCATCGTTAAAGACGCCACCGCCGTCTCCTGCCCCATTACCAGAGATAGTGCTTCCCGATATATCAACAGTGCCGGAGTTATAAATGCCACCAGCATAGGACGGATAGGGGTTAGGAAATCGGTACTCTATACCTTTGGCGTATGACGTATTATTAGAGATAGTGCTTCCCGTTATCTTCAGGGTGCCTGTGTTAAATATACCGCCGCCGTAGGCATTGAATGATCTGTAGATGTATGCACTATTACCAGAGACAGTACTGTTAGTCAGGCTGAGAGTACCTGTGTTAAATATACCACCGCCTAATGATGACCCCTGATTGCTTGAGACAGTGGTGTTGGTCAGGCTGAGGTTGCCTCTGTTAAAGATGCCTCCTACTGCTCCCTGATTATCTGAGACAGTGCTATTAGTTAAGTTGAGGCTGGCATTGCTATTGAGCAAAATACTGCCATATATAACATCATTGGCATTGGCAATCTTCAAGCCATCAATGTTGACATCTGTTCCTGCCCCCGTGATCTCCAATACACTGGAGGTATTATTGCCGCTGATGGTCAGCTTAGATGCTCCAGTTCCCACAATGGTTAGATCATCACTAATGGTCAGTTGCCCAGAGGTAAGGTTAATGATATCTGGAGTGGCATCAGTGAACACGCCGCCTGCAAAGGTAATCGTATCCGCCCCAGCAGTCGCATTAGCATTCAGAAGCGCCTGCCGCAATGACCCTGCCCCAGAATCGTTGGTATTAGTCACCACTGTGTCAGTGTTAACAGGTAGTGGGGTGATGGGAGACTGGACTTCATAAGCACCAATATCAACTGTATTGCTGAAAATTCGGTTAAATCCAACACCTCTTTGGTCAGTAGTGAAATTAGCTGCAACTAGGGAATTATTGCCTGCGTTAATGGCGGGACTACCTGCAAGTAAGCTATGAGTTAAGGTTGCACCACCGTTATTTTCTAACGGCCCGAGCTTTGGGTCAATGGGGTTGGCGTTGGTGCCCACTAAGGTACTGGTGGTAAAATTAGTACTACCAGTCTGATTACCAATCAGATTATTGCCCGAATCTTTGAAACTGCTGCCGGACACATCGGGGTTGATATTCCCGGAGCTAGATTTGTCGAAGTTGCCTGCAATAATGGTGTTGCCCACAACGCTGAGTGGGTACTTGTATGTATCAAACTCCCCACTGAAAACGCCACCACCGTTACCAACACCATCACGGTTTGAGTCACCGATGTTATTGGTAATCGTGCTGTTGATGATGCTAAGGTTGCTAAAGTTATAAATGCCACCCCCATCCTCTAATGCCTTATTACCAGAGACAGTGCTATTAGTCAGGGTAGCTGTACCGACGTTAAAAGGAATCTCATCTCCTCCGTTATAAATACCTGCACCATTGTTCGCCGTATTGTTAGAGACAATGCTATTGGTCAGCTTGAAGTCGCCTTCGCTATAAATGCCGCCACCGATGGAGGTTGTCGTATTGTTATAGACGCTGCTTTTAGTTAGGTTGAGGATGCCTTCGCTATAAATGCCGCCACCGCTAGAGGTTGCCGTATTGTCAAAGACGCTGCTTTTAGTTAGGCTGAGGATGCCTTGGTTGGCGATACCGCCGCCGTTAGAGGTTGCCGTATTGCCAGAGACATTAGTATTGGTAAGCTTAAGGGTGCCTTTGTTATTGATACCGCCGCCGCTGGAGGCTGCCGTATTATCAAAGACATTAGTATTGGTCAGGCTAAGGATGGTATTGGTATTCACCAAAATACCGCTATCATTCCCATTAGCGATCGCCAAATCATCAATACTGACATCTCTCCCTATTCCCGATATCTCAAACACCTTGGAAGCATTATTTCCATTCACGGTGAGGTTCTATGCCCCCGTACCCAAGATGGTGACATCATAGGTAATCGTCAGTTGCCCAGAGGTGAGGGTAATGATATCTTGTGTTGTATCGTTGAACACTCCCCCAAAGGTAATGGTATCATCCCCAGCAGTAGCATTGGCTAAGTTAATTGCTTCCCGTAGAGTAGTGATGCCGTTGTTCGCATTACCATCATCTGTGTCTCCAGTATTATTCACCGTGAACGTTGCTAGTACTCCTGGGTAAGCTTCTCGCGTCGTTTCTGCAAACGCAAGATTTACTTCCATATCAGCGGTGTGGACTTCTAACTCCCAGTTACCGCCTAATGCTGCATTACCTATCCGCTGACGCGAAGCAGCAATATTTGCTCCTGTGAGTTGGCGCAGTTTGGCAAGAAATTCTGCCCCCACATCACCGGAAGCTACATTGCAACCATAGATGAGTAAGTTGGCTACAGATTTTGTAGCGGATGTCACCAATGATTTATCGGTTTTTGACGAGGCGGAAAATATCTTCTGCCATTGTTGCAGTTCCTGGCTATGGTATTCGAGGGTATCGAGTCCCAAGTGAGTGTTGCCCAGTTGCAAGCTACCGGGGGCACCGTGGCAAACTATGTGAATGCTGCTAAGATTCTGGTCAGCACGAGTTGCCAAAATCTCCGTAATTTGCTCAACACCGTTCTGTGTAGAGTCAATAACGAATACTTCGGTGTCGGGGATAATACCGTTAACTAAATTCTGATAGTCTTCAACTGCCGTGTCGATGAAGACGAGGCTATGCGTATATGAGGTGGTAATTATGGAATTTAATTGGAAGGGTGGAGTGTGTAAAATTGCCATTTTGTTACTTTAAACTAAGGTTATGAGTTGATCTAAAACTGACTGAAGCTTTGTCATAACCGGGTTTTCACACAATTTTTAACAGTTATAATGAATTATTTATTACTATTAATTTCCTTCTTTCTTATCGTCACCTAAGTTGCGGTTTTTGTAAAGCCAGAAAAGTATGTAATTTGACTAAATTGCTAAAGTTCCTCTTAGTGCCACTCAGTTCCTTCAGAAGATGGTAAGCATAGCTTGCTTCAACCTAAGATGACTCGGAACTCAAAAAGGCTTTGGCACTCGCTGTGTTGAATCGTATCCATATTTGTAGAGTCCGATGCTAGGGTATTGGCTGATGCTGGTCGTAGCTATTGGGGAATCGGAAATAAACCTGTAGCGGCTCAAGTAGCAGATTTGGTCTTCAAAATTTTGGAGTTTTACCCCGATTTATCGAGCCGTTACTGAATAAGTCTTTAAGCTAAGTAACTGGTTAGAAGCGCTCTTGGTCAGTAGCAAGTGGTCATTGTTACGCACTACTGACTACTTTTGATTTGTCGCTGAAGACCTCAATAATTATGTTGATTTACACACAGTTACTTATCTTGATTTCTTATACATATCTGAAAGATTATGCGAATTATACATATTTTGAACCACGTTCAAGAAATAGGTAATGGTATTGTAAATGTGGCTGTAGACCTGGCTTGTTTACAGGCAAAATCTGGTTATGAGGTAGCGGTTATTTCTGCTGGTGGTGAATATGAGAAATTACTAAATATTTGTGGCGTCAAACACTACCAACTAGATCAAACCAGGAAACCGATAAGTATTATCAAAGCAGCTGTACGTTACCGGGCGATCGCAGCAGAATTTCAGCCGGATATTGTTCATGCACATATGATGACAGGAGTCATACTAGCACGCATTTTTAAAGGGCACAAGTATGCTTTAGTTTCCACAGTCCACAACGAATTTCAGCGTGCTAGCCTGCTGATGGGTTTAGCTGACAGGGTAATTGCCGTCAGCAAAGCTGTACGAGATTCTATGGCAAGGCGCGGTATCCTAGAAAACAAGTTACGGGTGGTATGCAATGGAACTTTGGGCAGTCCCCGCACCCGACAAATACAAGATTATCAACCTTTACCATTACAGCGTCCAGCGATCGCTACCGTAGCCGGAATGTATCAACGCAAAGGAATTACTGAGTTAATCGCTGCCTTTGAACAAATTGCCTCAGATTTTCCCCAAGCACATCTTTATTTGATCGGAAATGGCCCTGATAAACAGCTATTTGAGGCACAGGCACAAGCAACTTCTGTAAAAAAACGCATTCATTTTGAAGGCTTCCAACCGGAACCTCAACGCTATCTCATATCTTGTGACATATTTGTGTTGGCTTCCCATCGTGACCCTTGCCCTCTGGTACTTTCGGAGGCTAGAGAAGCTGGAACTGCAATTATTGGCACTCAAGTAGATGGGATTCCTGAAGCTTTGGACAATGGGCAGGCAGGTCTTTTAGTACCACCAAAAGATAGTAATGTTTTAGCTGGGGTTTTAGTACAATTACTGAGTAATGCCGATATGCTGCATAAGTGGAAACAGCGGGCAAATCAAAACCTAGAGTGGCTAACTGTTGCCCGCGTCCATCAGGAAACATTGGTAGTATATCGTGAGTTAGTTACAGATTAACAGGGTAGCGATCGCTTTAGTTTTAAAGCTATACCTAAAGCACCAAAGACCAGTACACTCAAAACGCTAGTTGATTCAGGAATAGCGGTAAAATAACCAGCTACTCTGATAGGACCATCTTTATCCGCTTTCTCTGGTGGCACTGATGGAATGATTCCAGTACCTGGCGCTAGATTGGGCAAGGTAGCGAATGGATTGTAAAATAGGCTTCCGTTTGGGATTACGCCACCACTAAAAGTGATAGTACTACCACCGATGGTAATGTCTGTAAAAATATCCTTTAGATTAGGGTTATTAGAGTAACCAATCTTGCCATCTCCATTAACATCTCCCCACTGCACTAGTTCATTATCAAGTGGTGGAGTGGAATTCGGATTACTATAGGACAGCGTTTTTAAATCAAACACCAAGCTATTTATATCGTACCCAGTCGCATTGAGAAAGTTATTAGCTACATCTGGGACACCATATTCTATTACTTGCCCTGGTTGATAGTCTGTAAGGGTTCTTGGCTTTTTCGTGTTGAGTATATCTTGATTTTTACTCGTCACAATCGGTTCTACGAAAATGACGGCTCTCGCTGGTGCCAAAAACAAAAAACTAATTCCTGCTGCTCCTAGAACAGACAAGGTTATTTTGGTTGCTATTGTAGTCATATTTCTGTCCTCTTTATATTGATTGAGAGAATGCTATACCGTCTGGGTTAAATCAAACAGGAAAAACTCACTTTTAAAGTGCTATCTACCTGCTAGATAAATAGTGGTTAATGTGTGCCTGCTCACTGAGTTTATATCTACTCATAGGTTGATTTATAAAGCAATTATTGTAATGCTTTATCACCATAACTAGTAATTTCACGCAATCTTTATAAAAAATCTAAGTTAGAAGTTATATGTTGACAGATTTGGCAATATGTGTATTTTAAAAATCTGATTCAGATTCTCAGTGTGCAAGTATGCTGACAAAATTTAATTTGTCGTTAAAATGCTAACCATGAAATGATTAGCTATCCTTTGTTGTCTTGATAAGTGTCTGCTGCGGCATTTATTACTAAAGTGGGGTTACTGTGGAGGGTTTATACGTTGCCCTGTGAAAGTGAACGTCTCCTCTAGCGGGACATTATCTTTAAGCGGATTTGCGTTTAGTGAGAACAACCTCAGTGTTACTGTTCCTTGCACTATCCCAGCTTTCGGATCAAATGTCGCACGATAATCGGTTCTGGTAATTTTGCCGGGTAATGTCGCTGTTGGGTAATTAAAGTCGAGTCCGGTGGCAGTAATCTCTCTGTCGGAGGTACACTTCCAACTGCCCTGTATATTACCAAAAGGTTGAAAAGGGGGAACATTACTTTGGACTGAGGCAGTGGAGACAAAGTTGCCATCTTGAGTGAACGTTGTTATCCCACGAAATGAACCGAAGTTACCAGAGTTTGTCGTGAGGTATGTGCCTGTAACAAATTTGCGACAATCCGTTATGGATTCAGCTTCAGCTTTGTGCAGATTCACAAAGTTCGGAATAGTGACTGCGGACAAGATACAAATCGTTAACGTGGCAAAAGGATTAAAAGGGCTGCGGATAAATGACTGTAGCATAATAAATTTCTCCAGATAGCCTACTAATTTCAGCAGTCGATGATCTTAACTGGAAGTAGTTGTCAGTTTTGGGTGGGTGTGGGCTACTGCGGTAGTATCCACTCCGGACAATTCTATGTATAAGCAAATAAACGTCAGTAATGGTTCTGCTACGGTTATGACGCTAGGGCCCTCTGGTTTAGGTGTACAGGCATATGATAAAGCGAATTTGAAAGCGAAATGGGGGAACTAATGAAAAAGAGAATTTATTTTACAACTATTGCAGCGATCGCTGTCTTTGGTGCTGGTCTAGTTACTGCAAACAATACAACCAAATCCTTCGCACAAAGTACCGAGAAAGTATCTGCAAGTACTAAAATGATTAAGGGTTTGACAGTTACAAGAACAGAGGGGAGTATTATTGTACCAAAAGATGTATAGGATTTAATTGCAAAATCCGATATTATCGCTATTGGAAAACCAACGCAATCGATCACAGAAAGTACACCCTTAATTCAACGTGATTTTGGGGGTTACGTTACTGAAGCGATCTCCCAAACTAAATTTAAAGTACAAGGTGTGCTGAAAGGTGCGTCATATTCTGACACGCTATTGATCGGACAACAAGCAGCTATAGTTGCAGACAGAATCACCGCTAAAAGCTCCCTTCAGGTACTTGACGATTACCAACCGCTAGTCAAAAATGCGAAATACATTCTTTTCCTTAAGAAAGGTTTGAATGGTAGTCCATTGTATTTTCCTGTAGGGGTTTATTACGGCAAATTCAATATTGATGGCACAGACCAAGCTGAAAATAAAATAGAAAATTCAGATTTTAAGTTGATCCGAAAGGATGTGATTGAGAGATTTAAGAAGATTATAGACGAGACATCAGCTAGTTAATGATGCAACGCCGCTTTACTTTACAGCAAATAAATGGCTTGGTATTGTTTAAATAAGCTGTTCCTCCATTTCCCCGAATACGGTGTATACAACACAGTTTATCGAATAGCCCAAAGAAACCTCACCCTGGTTCTGCTACGCAAAACCTGTCCCTCTCCTTAGTAAGGAGAGGGATGTCTGTCAGGACAGGGTGAGGTTTTTGTTTTGGGTAATTCGATAAATTCTGTACACTGTTTTTGCGTTAATCCTGATCAGGAATTCAGATAAATTTTTTCGTAAATCCACGCAATCGGCTTAACACTGGCTTCGCCCAATTCCCACCTAGCAAATCGTGCAGCAGGATATAAAAACAGGGGATGATACAATAATGTCAGCATTGTTGCGTAGGCGTAGCCCGTCGTAGACATCGCCATCCCAAAGAAAACTACAATTCCTAAAGGCTGCAAAAACTCCGAACCTTCGCCAATGCCCAATGCCAAGGGAAACAGTCCTAAGATAGTGGTGACTGTAGTCATGATAATTGGGCGCAAGCGTTGAGGAGCAGCTTTCATGATCGCAATTTGGCGAGTACAACCTTCTTCATCCCGAATTTGGTTTGCTAGTTCTACCATTAGAATCCCTGCGTTCACCACAATTCCCACCAACAGCACAACGCCAACAATTACAGTTGCGCCAATTGCAGTTTGGGTAATGTAAAGTCCAAAAATTCCCCCAGCTAACGCCAGTGGTACGGTGAACATAATTACCAATGGGTCAATCAGCGAATTGTATTGCACCGCCATGACTACAAAGATTAAGAACGTTGCCAACGCCCCCAAAGTTTTTAAAGCATCCTGAAGTTGCTGATTAGTTTCTTGGGCAGAACTAGGCACAATTGAAACGCCATCAGGTAAGTCTACATCCTTAAGTACCTCGTTGACTTCTGCGATCGCTTCACCAAGACTAGCTCCCTCGCTGAGATTACCTGCCACAATAAAAGCTTGGCGCTGATTAATCCTTTGCACCTCACCAGGCGCTTGACCTTCTTGAATGTTTGCAACATCTGAGAGGCGGATTAGGTGATTGTTTTCTGTAAATAACGGTAATTGCTCTAACTGGGAAGGACGCGCAATCGCTTCTTTATTTAGCTGCACCCGCACATCAACTAAACGATTACCGCGTTGAATTTGCGTAGGAACTGAACCTTCAATTGCTGTTTGAACTGTTGCACCAATTTGTTCAGCGCTCAACCCTAAAGCCGAAACCCTTTCCCAGTCAGGGCGAATTTGGATTTCCGGTTGTCGGGGGTCTGCATCTGGTCGGAATGTCGCTAATTTTGCCCTTTCCTGCAATGCTTGCAGCACTTGTGCGCCTGCTTGCGTTAAGTTTTCTTCATTCTCACCTTGCAGAATCACGTCAACGTCTGACCCTTGCACTGGAGAATTACTCAAAATTAAACCCCGCACCTGACCAGGATTGAGGCGCAGTAGAATTCCTGCTAAATTGAGTTTGTTAAATTCCTGAGTTACTTTTTTGACGAAAGCTTCAACATCTGTGCCTGGTTTTAGATTGATAGTGCTACTGGCACGTAAAGGATTCTCTGTAGTATTGCTACCAAACAAAGAACCACCCACAGTTGTGAAAGCAGACTCGGTTTCTGGTTGTTTGAGCAAAATGTCATCGACAATTTGCATAACTTTCTGAGAAGTTGCTAAAGGTGTACCGGGAGGAAACTGCGCTCTCAAGTTAGCTTGACCAGTACTGATCCGGGGTAAAATTTCTTGGGGAATTTGACCAAACATAAAAAAGCTGCTACCGCCTAAAATTACCAAAGCAGCGGTAACTACGAGGAGCCGATAGCGTAAAATCTTGGTTAAGAAGTTACCGTATAAGAGCGTAGCATCTTCAAATCGGTGATTAAACTGTCTAAGCAGCCAAAATTCGCTGATTCGACTAGACCAGGGAATTCCCAAGAGTCGAGAAGACAGCATCGGCACTATTGTAATCGCGACGACTAGGGATGCTGCTACTGCGAAGCTAATTGTCAGAATCAGTTCATTAAAGAGCAGGGCAATAAAGCCGCCAATTAAGAGAAATGGCACTACAGAAACTAAGTTGGCACCTGTAACAGCAACTAAAGCAGATTCTACTTCTTGGGAAGCAGCGATCGCACTGTCAATAAAGAATTTTGCCCCAGAATCCGGCCACCAGAAGTGTCTTGGTTACGGGCTGTTAATTCATTTAATACATCATTTAACCCCACACCCAAAGCTTGCAATCGGTTCAAGTCAACAAGTACTCGTACTTCTTCTTCAGCACCACCAGATACATCAACTGAAGCGACTCCCGGCACGACACTGAGTTCACGCGTTAAATCTTCATCAGCAAATACGCGTAAATCTTTACCTGGCAGAGAAGCAGATGTCAGCGCCAATTCATAAACCGGCAATTGGGAGGGATCGACTTTAAATAAGCGCGGCTCCTCTATCGTATCTGGCAGTTGTCCTCGGCCTCGGTTAAAAGCAGCAGTAGCATCGTTTAGGGCTTGGTCAATATCGCCCCCTGGTTGGAAGTATAAATCGAGGCTTACCTGTCCTTCACGGGTACGGGAAAAAACTTGCACTACATTCTCGGTTGCCGATAAAGCTTCTTCCAGAGGTCTAGTGATTTCATCTACTGCTACTTCTGGTGAAATACCAGGGGCTTCTAGTCGGATGCCAATTCGTGGATAGGTAATTGAGGGTAGGAGATCGACTTGGATGGTTGTGAGAAAAAATACCCCAATGACAATTACTGCCACGGTGAGCATGAGTGTACCAATGTGTTGGCGGATAGCGATCGCACTGATACAATCCTAAAGGGTGTTGTATTACCTGTATATTCTGGTTGTTTTTGCAGCAAGTCAGTTCGAGCGATCGCCACATCTACAGCCGTTGCACCACTACCACGTTGTCCACTACCAGGACTTTGAGATTCTGCATCAGCCGATTCCTTGGGCAATGATCCGCAATTCGCCATCAGCAGTCCTATGCCCAGCAAACACGGAATCAATAATATGGGTGCAAAAGGGGAAGACACCTTTGTGTGAACACTACTCTTGACATCTGCGACAGCCACATCAGTCTTCACAACTGAATCTAACAGGACATTAATTACCTGGTTAGCGGCTGCGAAAGGTGAGATTTTCGCCTGCTTTTGCGGCTTATTTCTGTCCAAAATCATTTATTTTTCTCCTATTTGGGGAGCTTTTGGGGTTAAACAGCCGTGCATTACCAAGTAATTTTGAGACATTATGACCAATGAAAAGCGGCGAGAATCAATTAACTATCTTCTTGCAGAATTATGTATCAAAAACTACTTTTTATCACGAAAAATTCTCACAACTTTAACTCATTACATCGAGTAGGCAATTTTTTAGCTGCCGATGCAATTATTAATTTAGTATAAATACTTTTAAATTTCTTGCAATCTGCCCTTAGTAGAAGAGTAGCGTTTCTTGAATATATCGGACTTTCACGCCCCTACTTCTAAAATGGGTAGTATCAAATAACTATACTTCTGCTTACATAGCAAAACCTAACTATAGCAAAATGCCTAGTAATTTTTACCCTTGAAACGATATATTAAGAATAGTAAAGATAAGTTGCTTTTTTTGACGCTGTAATATTTCGATTAAGCAATTGCATATACAGCAAAGAAAAAGCCGATATCTACTACAGCTACCAAATATTAGGTGAGGAAAGTTACGAGTGACATCATTGCTAAAAATTGCACAAACTGCTGACGAATCCCAAATTTCGGAATTTTTCCAGGAATCAGTGGGGAAGTGGCGATCGCAACGACGCTATTACACCCTACCTCAGGGAGAAACCAAGGAGATGGAGAGTATAGTTACGATCAATTTTCTAGAGCAGGGCTGTGATCAATTGCAAAAGCTAGCTCAGATGCACGATTTGCCTGATCCAGTCAGTTTGATCTGTGGTGCAGCAGTTACATGGGAAAGTACGGATGTGCCCAAAGCAAGGAAAGAGTCGCAAGGTTCAACGATATTTGGGGTGATGGGAAACATTTTGTATCGCGATCGCGGTTTTGCCATATCCAAACCAGTCACCGCTCAGTATTATTTCTCTAACCCGAAAACACTGTTTTTACGAACTGAATACAATGGTTCAATGTTTGAGGAAGAGTTAAAGTTAATTGGCAGGAAATACCGCACTAGACAAACTATTATCTCTCGTGCCGGTGAGCAGTTGATGATTGGTCAATATTTAGAAAAAAGAGTGGATTAGTTTATCGGATGGGTGCAGCTGGCTACAGCCTCACCCGTTTTCAGACTAGCCAGCACCTAGCTATCAACTGGTAACATAACTTTTTATAACAGTTTTTTAAACTTTTCCCCAGAAAGTTAGTTGCTATGTCATCATGGGATGTGAAATGAGAATTAATTCGGCGACAGTGTTTGTTTTTAGTATTGACAGGCTTTTCCCTTTTGGTATTACAGACTTCTCTCCGAAATCTAAATCTCTACAAACTTATGATTTTGGAGACATTCCATGTCAATTTACGTAGGTAACCTCTCCTATGAAGTTACGCAAGATGCGCTGAGTGCTGTTTTTGCAGAATATGGTTCTGTAAAGCGTGTTCAGCTACCCACTGATCGTGAAACAGGCCGTTTACGCGGCTTTGCTTTTGTGGAAATGGGTTCAGAAGATGAAGAAACAAAAGCCATTGAAGCTCTTGATGGTGCTGAATGGTTGGGTCGTGACCTGAAAGTAAATAAGGCCAAGCCCAGAGAAGACAGAGGTGGTTCCTTTGGTGGTAACCGTGGTGGCGGCGGCGGCAACTTCCGTAACAACCGCTACTAAACCAAGTTTACTAAAGTAACTTAATTGAATTTAGAAAAGGCTTAAGCAGCAATGCTTGAGCCTTTTCTATACAAAACTTGAACTATGAATAATTTCGGAAAGTTGCTTATTATACCGCATCTATGATTCTCTAACCAGAGTCCCCTGATCAAAGATCATTTTCCATCGATCATTGTTCAATTGCCAGGTGGAACTTCGCAGCGAATGAACAGGCTGTTCGCCAGATCCACTATGTCTGACTATACGATAGGTTACTAAAACAACCCTGTTGCCAAAACTTTTTGAGTCAGGGGTTCGATGGGTTCATTCTGCAAGCTGTTGATAATTTGCTGTTTATCAAAAACACATCCTGAGATGACGAACTCAATGAACTCGTCAGCAAGTAAGTCTATGATATCTTTAGCTGACTTTCGTACATCCGGTTGAAGCAAACACTCTTCAAACTTATGGAGAAAGGATTCCTCTAATTCGTCTGCTTTTCCACTTGATGCCGTCATGCTTAATAGCTTTTCCGAAACTAACTTTATACTACCCTACGCAAAAAAGATGGGTATTCATTACCTACCCTACTTTCTTGACTACTTTTAAGCAGCATCAAGCGATCACTCTGGAACCTGAGTTCAATTATAAAGTCTGGTGTCAGTGGTGGTAGTTTTTTACACTCCCCCGGAACTTTTCAGTAATTCTGTTACATCAACCGATTTCTTATATCTTTAGGTGAGAGTACTGAAATCGGTGAACCTGTGAATCCATCTACATCACGAGTAACGATCGCCTCTAAGCCCAACTTAATCGCCGATGCTACCTGCACCGCATCTTCAAAATCACTTAACGCCAATGCGATCGCCTGTTCCAGCACCTCGCGATCCACTGCACAAATTTCCATCAGTGCCAACAATCGAGTCACTGCGGCAATCGCAACTTCAGCACTCTTGGTTTGGCGTCCAACCAAATAATGCACATCCGTAACCGTTGTTGCCGACATAAACCCTTCAACTTGCCCCGATTCAATCGTCTCTAACAAAAAAGCAGCATCCGCCACAAAAGGTTCACGCGCTAGCAAAGCATCCAGCAAAATGTTTGTATCAAATAAAATTCGTATTACAGATACTTTTGCACCAACCGCTCATCTAGCATGGTTTTCACTTCTTCATCTGTAGGTGGCAGGCTGTCAGTCTTCGCAATGCCGATTAAACTCGCAGCTAAACCCTTCGGCTTTGACGTTGGCTGGAGTTTTGGTTGGAGCGATCGCATTAATGTATTGATTAACTGCCAACGATCCTCGGCAGATAATCTCAGTGCTTGATCTTCAAGTTCACGTAACGTCATGGCAATGATTTCTAACTTATTTTTTATGCAATTTAGTTACATATTACCAAGCGCTCCGTTTTTATGGCGTTATCGCTGCCTGATTTTGTCCGGAGTATTGTTAATTACATGGTTTTTTATAAGTTTCATAATTTTATTATAAAATATACTAATATTGGTATATTTTTATTTCATACATTCAACAAGATTCGCTATCAGACATAATCTGATCCCTAGCAAGTATGCCCAAAATTAAAGCAATCCACCCCAAACCCCTCCCCGCAAGCAAGGAGGGGAACAATTGTACTAGCAAAAATCGGCTGGGGTCGAAAATTGGCCATGATTGATTAATAATGAGTTGCAGACTTGCGATGATGGACGGCTGTAACGCCATCATTATCTAGCAATTTGCCACTCTCAACAGTCGCATAAACCAGCCAGTGGTCGCCAGATTCCATCCGATTTTGTACGGAACATTCGAGATATGCTAAGGCATTTGTAAGTATGGGAGAACCGTTTTCAGCTTCTTGGGCGGCGACATCGGCAAATCGGTCTTGTCCTGGGCCAAAAGGTTTGAGGAAATGCTTCATAAACCCCAAGTGATTCCCTTCTTTAAGAATATTGAGGACAAATTTATTGCCTGAGTGTGTCAGTGTTTCTACTGCGCGTTCTTTGGCGACGGCTATGGTTAAACCAGGGGGACTAAAGCTAGCCTGAGACACCCAAGAGGCTAACATGGCACTGGAGCGATCGCCTTCTTTTGCTGTGAGAACACAAAGAGAACCGACAATCCGACCAACTGCTTGTTCTACACTTGTTGCAGGTTGCCTTGGCGATAGCGAAGCGCTGCTGCGAAACGCAGAACGCACTTTTCTAGCTTTCTTCAGTGCTTGAGCAAAATCGGTTCCAGCTTCTTCACACAATTGTAAGGTAGCATCGTTGGGTTTGAATTTTACGCGGATCGGATCAAAACCAAACCGATAGCCAGCATCTTTCAATTTACCTTCGATTAAATCAACCGCTTCCCCACTCCAGCCAAAGGAACCAAAAACACCAGCGAGTTTATTGTTAGTAGCCGTGGATAGCACAATTCCTAAAGCTGTTTGCACGGGTGTGGGTGCATGACCGCCGAGGGTAGGAGAACCGATGATAAAACCACCGGCTTTTTCTACAGCAGCCCGGATTTCTTCTGGTTCAGTAAATTCGCAGTTAATCGATTCTACGGCAACGCCAGCTTTTGTGATCCCACGAGCGATCGCTTGGGCTAATGTGGCTGTATTCCCGTAAGCTGATGCATAAATCAACGCTACTGTCAAGTCAGCAGATGTTTGCTGTTGACTCCATTCCCGATAAGCTTTGGTCAGTTCGATTAGGCCATAGCGTACCAAAGGCCCGTGCCCAGTGGCATACATTCTCACGGGAAAATCGACAAGTTTATCCAGCGCTGTTTCAACTTGACGGGCGTGGGGAGCCATGAGGCAATCAAAATAATAGCGCCGATCTTCGTTATATACTTCCCAGCCTTCATCAAATACCTGATCTCCGCAAACATGCGCCCCAAATAACTTATCTGTGTACAAAACTTCAGTTTGCGGGTCGTAGGTGCAAAGTTGATCTGCATAGCGGGGATTGGGGGTGGGAATAAATTGTAAATTATGCCCGTTACCTAAATCCAGAGTTTCTTCGCCCCGCATCACAAGAATTTGCAAATCTGGATTTTCCAGTGCCCCACGTAAATTTTTCGCCCCTGGATTAGAACAAACAAAAGTGATTTGCGGGGCAATTTCTAGTAAAGCTTTTAAAGTCGCAGCCCGGTTAGGATTTACGTGTCCCAAAATTACATAATCTAACTCTTCGACATGGAAACGCTGCTGCAATGCTTCTAAATAAATTTGCGTAAAGGTTTCCCCTGGAGGATCGATTATGGCAGTTTTATCGCTTTCTATTAAATAAGAATTAGCAGTTGTACCCTTAGCAAGAGCATATTCAATTTCAAATCTGAGCCTAGACCAACTGCGCGATCGCAGTATTCTTGTATCTGTAGCTATTGGATAAACTTGAACGTCACGGGGTTTATTTGTTGACATGGCTGAAATAATTTTAGATTTTAGATTTTAGATTTTGGATTGTTAATTAAACATCCAAATTCTGGATATTAAGTAGGGAGGGACATACTACACAAATGCTTTATTGAATGTTTATGGATTTTGGATTATTAATCTAAAATCCAAAATCCAAAATCCAAAATTAATAGTGGTTTCCGACTTTACGGTGATGCACAGCAGTCAAAGCATCTGGCTTAGAAACCCGTCCGGCGTAGACGGTGCTGTATACTGCCCAATGGTCGCCACAATCCATTCTACTGACAACTTCGCACTCCATGTAGGCAAGGGCGTCGTTGAGGATGGGGGCACCATTTTCGGCTGGCTGGGTTCTTACACCTTCAAAGCGATCTGCGCCAGGGGCGAACCGCTTCAAAAAGTGCTTCATTAGTGGTTGGAAATTGCCTTCTTCTAAGATGTTGAGAACAAAGCGATCGCCTACTTGCATGAGTGATTCAATTGCCCGATCTTTGGCGACTGCAATGGAGAATCCCAAAGGTTTGAAGCTGGCTTGACTAACCCATGAGGCTAGCATGGCACTGGAAACATCGCCTTTTTTGGCAGTAATAATATATAGTCCGCCGCTGAGTCTACCGAGTGCTTTATCTAAGTCTGCACCGAGGGATTTCATGGCTTTGATGCTGCGATCGCGTGTTACCCATTGCCCTAAGTCTGTACCCGCTTCTTCACACAGCTTGTAGGTATTTTCTGTGGGTGTTTGTTTAATCCGAATCGCTGGAAAAACCGTTGTCAAACCCAAATTCCGGAATTTACTCACCAAAGGATCTATCGGCTCATCATCGCCACCGCCAGTTTCAAACACGCCTATGGCTTGCTTTTCTTTGGCAGATCCTAAAACTGTACTGAGTGCAGCTTGGATGCTAGCAGCGCCAGAAGCCGGAGGTAGACCAACGATTAGCCCAGTACAGCGGCTAACTAGTTCCCGCAGTTCTTGGAAATCGACTTCAGATCCCAAATCGACAATTTCTACGGCGACACCAGTTTTACCAATCCCGTTGGCAATTGCTTGCGCGAGGCGATCGCTATATCCGTATTCGGAAACGTAAAATATCCCAATTGTTGTTTCTGCCTTGGTTTGTGTTTGGCTCCAAGTGCGGTAACGTCCAGTTAGTTCCTCAACATTATGGGATAATAATGGGCCGTGTCCTGTGGCAATCATATCGATGGTTTTCAATTCCGCCATCCGCTTTAGGGCAGACAGAACTGAGCGGGCATTCGGCCCCATCAAGCAATCGTAGTAGTAATGAAAATCTTCTTCGATAGCCGCCAAATCTTCATCAAAGGTGCTATCTGAGCAATAGTGCAGCCCAAAGGCATCGCAGGTATAGAGAATTTTGGTTTTGTGGTCAAAGCTGAAAATGGTATCTGGCCAGTGTAAATTTGGAGCAATCACGAATTCAAATTCATGACCATTGCCCAAATCTAAGCGATCGCCATTTTTCACAATCCGCCGTTTAAATGGCTGATGTACCAAATCCTCAAGAAACTGAATCGCCACCCTAGAGCCGACAACGGTAATTTCCGGAGCCATTTGCAGCAAATCTTTAACTAAGCCGCTGTGGTCTGGTTCAGTGTGGCTGATAATCAAATAATCAATCTCTGTTGGCTTGATTAGTCCGGTAAGCGTATCAAAGTATAGTTGACGAAACTTTTCGTGGGAGGTATCAACTAAGGCAGTCTGCTCCCCACGGATGATAAACGAGTTATAAGTAGTACCGTTTTGCAGACCAAACTCAATATCGAAGCGATCGCGATCCCAATCTAATGAGCGAATAGCCGTCGTCTCTTGAGCGATTTCCACAGTCTCTATGGTGAGCCGTTTTTCAGTTTTTTCGGTGAGCGCTACCATAACTCCCCTCCTTGACAAATTGAGTATTTATTCCTCTAGTTTTATTGTTACACGGCTTGAATGTTAATTTTTATTAAAAAAGCTATGACTGACTTAAAAAAGTTAAAACAGTGAAACCGTATAAGCACCCAGAACAAACAGAGAATGTTTGGCTAGCTTTAGAAATTGGGAATTCTCGGCTGCATTGGGCATTGTTTCTAGGTGAGACGCTTTCCTCAGCTTGGGATACCGATCATCTACCTGAGTCTGTTATACAGCAGTTGGCTGAATGTCAAACCCTAAATGATTTACTAGAAAAAATTTTTTCACCCCATCAGAGAATTGATGAACAAGAAGGACACGGAAATAATTCCCTCCCCACGTCATTGCGTCTCCCTCCTCTTTTCATAGCCTCCGTAGTTCCCAGCCAAACTGCTATTTGGCAAACTTACCCCAACATTCGGGTCATTACCTTAGACCAAGTACCGCTCAAAGGTATGTATCCCACACTAGGAATTGACCGCGCTTTAGCTTTGTGGGGTGCGGGGAAAACGTGGGGTTTTCCAATGTTACTGATTGATGCTGGGACAGCGCTGACTTTTACGGCTGCGGATGAGAATCAGTGTCTAGTTGGAGGTGCAATTCTGCCAGGAATAGGTTTGCAATTTGCGGCTCTCGGTCAACAAACAGGACAATTACCATTAGTAGAAATGCAAAAGTTTGCCTCTTTACCATTACGTTTTGCCTTGAATACTACAGAAGCAATTCAAAGTGGAGTTATTTACACACTAGTAGCTGGAATCAAAGATTTTCTTGAAGCGTGGTGGCAATTATTTCCTAATGGGAAGATTGCGATTAAAGGAGGCGATCGCACTTTATTACTAAACTATCTACAAGCCCTCTATCCGGAAATTGCAGCATTTTTAATTGTAGAACCAAATTTGATTTTTTTGGGAATGTGTTTAGATTAGCTTCATAAAATTTCGTTAGTTAATCAATCCTCTGTTGACAAGGTTGCAGCTTACTTGATTACGATCGCAGGTGCAAGTAATTAGAATGTTGGGAAACAGTTAAATATTGGTATCGAGTCACAAGATAACCAACATTCATTTACAAACGAAACTTCTGTCGAGAATATCTGGTCTTATCCTGTAAGTGCATCAGGATTTCAGAATTACACTGGAACTGCACCTGTAGTCGCAGATAATAATAACCGTGGGTGGTATTCGGGTTGGTTTCCTGTACAAAATGGGAACCCAAATGCTATTCAATTCTTACATCCTTAATAGATTGTAATCAACAGAGTAAAAGATGAAAAAGCTTTTGTTTTTAGGTATTTTGGCGATTGGGATCACAATTCCAACGACATCATTATTAGCGCAAAATTCAGTAGATAACCCAGATAATAGTAATCCTCCGGGATTGAGAAGACCCCCTGAATTAAAGCACCCTATTATTCCCGAGCCACCGTCACCAACAACGCCGACAGAATATCTTTATCCAGATAACAGCGCAAAACCCGTTTTGCAGATGATTACAAAAGAACGTGCGATTGGACAATTAAGACAAGGGTTGAATCTCAAAAATGCACGGCTTGTAACTTACGCCGATTACATCAAATTTAAAAGTAAACTTGGCGGCGATAGCGTCGAAAATGCTCAAGTACACCCTAACCGTCGTGTCTGGTTAATTGAAATTGATGCACCAAACGGGATTGATGTAGCACAACGAGTCCGTGATCAAAAAACACCACCTTCAGAAAAATTTAAAAAATCGAAAATTTTAATGGTAGTGGATGCAGAAACTGGAGATAGACTAAGCATCGATATGGCAGAAAATCAATAACTTAAATTTTGACCCAGCTATTCTATTAACCATTACGTTTATTTAATTCAATACCTTCGCCAATTTACGAGGCTGAGTTGATATATTAACGTCCTGTTCTCAAAGGTTTGGCAAAAACAATAAGTCCTAAAAATTACTTCAAGGTTTCTCGCAAGCATTTTTTCAGGTATTCCCAGCAGTCTCAAGGGTTTTAGCTGACAAGGTAGCTTGTCAGCTAAACTCTTATATATGAGTCATTTTGCCGTTTTTGCCAAAATTTTTGTAGGCTCTTATTTTGGCAAAGGTATTGTTAATTAATATAAATAAACAGGTTGGCTGGAATTAAAAAGCCAGAAATCCCAATGCAGTGAGAAAATTCAGTTAAAGTGCTAAAGTCGAGCATTAGTTTACTGAGATTGATTTGGATTCAAGTTGCGATCGCCCATTATCGTGATGCGACAGGGCCGCCATTCCATGTTCTTGGGCACGTAGCTCTTGATCAGATATTTCTGGCTCCTTAATATAGACCGAACTAAGTAAGATATTCAGGACTCCACTTTCTTCAGCCTGACGCACAGCGCAATGCGTAATCAATTCACCCACATTCAGAATCACGTTGTCTTCTGGATCAAGAATGACGCGGGTAACAGGACGACCCAGTGCAAGTTCAATTCGTTGCTTCCTCATCGCCCGTGTGCTGCGTGTTTGTAGCATTTCTGCCTTCTGTTTCAAGGCTTGCCAGAAAGTGTTGAGGTTTGCTTGGGCGACACTTGCCCCCTGGCGCAGTTGAACTTTGGTTTCTAACCATGTGTCACTTGTGGTAGAACGAACTGCGGTTGCCAGAGCCAGACCAGCAGCGTTGAGTAATTCTGCTTGTTTGCCGTAAGTCTGGGCACGACCAAGGACGGATTCAGTTACAATCTGCCCAGATGCCGCAATAATTAAGCCATCGTCAGCACGCACTGTTTGCAGGACTCTGCGCCCTCTTGCCTGCTGCATCGCCTGTGCTGCCAGCCCATTAACGGAGTGACGTAGGTTAGCAGCACTGCTCATCGTTGCACTCCCGATTCGATTGCTAGCAGATTCTGTTGCTGCTTGCAAATTGCGGCTGATATTGGCAGTCAGACTGCCACCCGTGGCTCGATAGAGTTCATCGAGGATACCTATGCGCTCGGCCGCTTCTGCATCGACTAGCGTGACTGACTGCCCCTGTAGTAGCAGTACACTACCGTCTGGAGTTAGCACATCCCGCTCGACATGTTTGCCAATCACATATATTTTTTGCTCGGCAGGGTCAACCAAATTGTTTGTCAGGGAGGCAGCTGCATCTCGATTCAGTTCTTGCAGTTTACTGCTGGTAGCATCAGTTGCGGCTTGTAGTTGCTCACCTGCATTCTGGCTTGCTGACTGTAGCCTGCGGTTCACGTTCTCTACTGAGCTTTGTAGTTGCTCACCTGTATTCTGGCTTGCTGACTGTAGCCTGCGGTTCATGTTCTCTACTGAGCTTTGTAGTTGCTCACCTGCATTCTGGCTGGCTGACTGTAGCCTGCGGTTAGCCGTTTGAGCCGATTCTTGCAACCTGTCTTCAGTTGCTTGGACGGCTCCCCGGATACCACCAACCTGTTCTTCCATCATCTGAGCAGTTTCTGGAGGCACAAAGGCAACATCGTCACCAATTGTCAGTGCTTCGGGAGCAGGAACGAACGATCGCCCCGAGTAAGCATCAGCAAATACACCGCCAGAAACTTCGTATCCTTCCACCAGTCCACTATGCTCATCGAAGAACAAATCCACCAGTCCACCAAGGTAAAGTCCCTCAGTGGTCAGAATTCTTGTTCCTCTTAGTACGATATTTTGGTGCAGAATCTCTTTTATTGCAGGCACACGATGTGCCTTAACAACAGATTCTTTCGATTTAACTATAATCGCATCTGACCCGATCGCTTGCACCTCTTGTAGAGGAATGACTTTTGCATTCCGAAACAGTCCCTTCTCTTCAACCAGGAAACCCAAAAGTTGATTGCGTTTGTGATCAAAAATTAAATCTAGAATTCGCTGAATTTTCTTACCCTTGTCAGAGGTGACGACTACTTTATCGATCACATCACTACCTTTACGCATTTCTCTATCCCTCGCAGTTATTATTGATTGGGTTATTTAGTGACTTGTTCGTTGGTTGGCTGAATTTTTAGCTGAAAATATCGTCCCTCTCTGCCAAAACCGGGAACGATGTCAATAACACCAAAGTATTCCATGAATACCCCAAAAATGGCGACAAGGATGATGAGAACGGTGATGTTTGCTCCAGTATTAGAGCGCTGTCCTACGAGTCTAGGCATTTTTTCCTCTTACTTTATTGTTGTTTTTTTATCGCCAAGCTGGCTGTAAAAATCAGACAAAGTTGTTTACATCATTATTAATTGGACGTACATCTCTATCTACCCGCATATGCCATCGCTCAGTTTTTTCTTCAAAAATAAATAAATTCAACAAATAATATGGGCATTTGATTATTTGGATTTCCCTAAGCAATGGTTTGAGCAATTTTAATTAGCGCTCGTGCTGGTGATGGGGCAGCTTAATTTAACGGACACCCCTATATATCTGTACAATGATCAACTAAAAAGCCGAGTTTTACTTAACCACAAATATTCAAATATACATATATGGCGAAAAAAAAGTTTTTCATTCGCCACTATCCTGTGGTTAGCTCAAAGTTTGTGATTCTTGTCTGCCTAAAATTTGTTTTTTAACCAAACGAATTTCTGCTGCTAATTCTTGCCGAGTGGAACCTTTGAGCAAATAGCGAAAAGTAAACCAAATTGTGTAACTAAGCCCAATTAACTGTAGAAGTGGAGAAACTAATGGAATATCATTTATTGCGTTCAGTACTGCTAGAAATATTCTCAGTGCCGTAACCGCTATCACAAGCAAAGTAAAGCTGATAATTGGTAGTTTGTATTCTTGGTAGAACCTACCTATGTACTCAGGTAGTTGTGCCAAAAATGTAGAAATCTGTCTACCAATTATTTGCCATTGTTCTTCAGTTTCTGAGGCAGGCGGTAACATTGGCAAGTTTACAGCCTCTGAACCTTTAAGTGCTTCTATCCGGTTTTGGGAGGCAGCATCGACGTATTGCTGTTGCTGTAATTCAGTTTCCATAATTCTCTCCTAATTTTCTGCAATGAGAACAATTTTAAAGTTTAGGCTTTGTTGTTATCAACTTTGGCAATAGTTGCTTTAACAACAATATTTTTAACGCCTTTTATTTCCTTAGCTATGAACTTTTGACTCTATACAGTGAGTTAAACAGTTTCATGGCGGCAGCTAGTAATGATCACAGCAGGGTCTTCACTGTTGTGATCATTACTCACTGTTTGACGAACTCCTCATTTGTCACCTGCGGAGGCATCATCAATAATGAAATCCTCAATTCCTTGCCGTTTCAGAATCGCTTCCGCACGCTTACTCTCAGTAGCATTGCCTTGAATTATTACTAAGTAATCAGATCAATTGAAGCGATCGCTTAATTTATTAGGGCTTTGATAATATTAAGGCATTTTTATATAACTTTATCATCAATCTCTTGGAGTAAGTTTTTTTCTCTAGAGGGAGATCAGGGTTTCAACTCAAACAATAAGCGCTAAAAAAATATCAGGATATTTGATTGAAATGTAAGGTTTTAAAAAATTTAATTAACTTAAACTTCTGAATATATATGAATTTGGCTAAGTTTTAACCTGATATTTCCGGCTAGAACCTAGTCACAAAAATATTAACAATAGAGGTGTCCTGGTTTACCAATACTGCCCTCTAGAGTTTACTGCCACGACGGTCATGAGCAAGGTTTAAACCCCTACTTTTTTAAGTGGCTTATTTTCAAGTGGGGTTAAATCTCCAGTTGAAAACTACCGCCAGACTACCTTTAGGAAAAATTTGGTTATAATTGATTTGATCATCAGAGTCACAAAAGTCAAGATGTTGAAATAAGACTTCTTCAGAATGTAAGTAAAGCTAGATTGAATTACTACTTTTTGTGAAAGCTCAACATAATTTAACTCAATCTTCGGAAAAAAAATTTATCTAAATTGAATGTGCTAGATTATAAAAAAAGAAACAGTACGTTTTTAAGGAATAAAATAATGCCTCTCCAAAAAATAAGTGAATTTGATACAGACTACCGGGATGCTATTCAAGGTAACGACATCAAAGGAATGGATGTATATGTTCAGGGAACTGATGAGAAAATTGGCACAGTAAATGATGCTGTAGTAGATGAACAAGGAGCATTTCGCTATTTAATTGTTGACTTGGGCTTTTGGATTTTTGGCAAGAAAGTATTACTACCAGTAGGGAAATCGCGTATTGACTCTAGAGCAAACCGTGTATATGCCGTTGGTATCACAAAAGAGCAAGCGGAAAATTTGCCTGAATATCAAGAACACACAGCGCTTGATTACGACTATGAAGAACGGGTGCGTGGAGGATATCGTACACCGTCTGTAGAAAGTTCAGCTGCGGTAGGATCGACAGATGTCCGTACTGCTCCCACTTATGATCGCAACAACTACACATATGCAAACGACGCGGATTTGTATGATGTCAATGCTCATGAAGACCAAACCTTCAAACTCTACGAAGAAAGGCTGGTTGCCAACAAACAACGCCGTAAAACTGGAGAAGTGACAATTGGCAAGCACGTTGAAACAGAAACTGTAAGAGTTTCTGTTCCAGTGGAAACAGAGCGAGTCGTGATTGAGCGAGTTACTCCTAAAGATGCAGGCAAAGTTGTGTCTGCTGAAATAGCTAACTTCCGCGAGGGCGAAGTAGCACATGTGGAACTATATAAAGAAGTTGCTGATATCCACAAAGAAGCTTTTTTACGGGAAGAAGTCAGAGTGCAGAAAGTTGTAGACAAAGAAATCGTTGAAGTTGAAGAGACTATTCGACGTGAAGAGTTAGATGTTGATGCTGAGGGTCGTACTATTGAGGAAAAAACTGGTAAGTTGCCCAAAGACCGTATTTAAGAAGGCTGCTTTTAGCCTTCATCACTTGTCAAACACCACAGAGATTCCAGACTTAGCCTGGAATCTCTTCAAGAGTTTTTGGCATTTTTGTGATCGAGCAAATGTATTTGCTTTTTGTATGCGATCGCAAGAGTTGTACAGATCCCTGTTACAAGAATTAAGACAAAATCAAGTTGCCCAATTTTTTGAATCGGAAGCAAAAGAGAATGATTCCTTAGAACAGGTAATAGAACTAGTTAATGAATGGATGGCTGAGGAATCAGGATACGATGAGGAAACGTATCCTCAGATTGAGACAGCTTTAACTCAGAATCGGCTGTCAGTATAGTAACAAAGATGAGTAGAGTCATATTGCTAAACACTCATCCCCTGAGTAAAGTAACGCATCCTAAAATCGACCCAAAAATATAGCAGTGGTTGAAATCTTTACGAGAAAATAAAACTGTTATACGTATGCCTGATACCATTTATTTGTGAGGCTGCGCCAAATTTTCTTGGCTTCTTCTTTCTTTCTTTCTTTCTTTCTTTCTTTGTGTCCTTTGCGTTCTTCTCTAACGAGACGCTGCGCGAATGCGGTTCGTTCCTCATATAGTTTGGCGCATCTTCATACAGAATTAGTATGAGATAGCCGATTATTAACTTCGACGTAAACTCTTGAGAGAACATAAATAAAAAAGTATTGGCCACCTCAACTATTTAACCAAATTTGTCTTATACCATTGACTCTCGAAACGATGCGAAAAGCAGCCGAATTATGGGCATGGGTACGAAACCAGGGGAAGCCTACGGCAAGCAATGACAGCTTGCTTGGATGGTGATGTAATTTTTGCTAGTCCAGCAATTCTCCAATTGAAGAGTTTTGCTCAGGTGATAGTTGTGACAACAAACTTGAAACACATATCACGCTTTGAGAGCGAAGGAATATGTGTAGCAGATTGGCAGCAAACTCTTAATGAGCTAGTTTAATTCGTTTAAATTATGGCTTTTTAAGATAGCTTTAATAAACTCCCGAATCTCAACCGCCACAACCCCAGCACAAGATTTTGGTAAATCGTTTCCGGCATGGGCAATCATTTTCAACTCGGCTTTCGGCATTAGTTGGGCATAAACCCGGCTCTTAGCTAAAGCATCTGGCGTATCTTGACCACCTTGTAAAATAAAAACCGGGACATCTATCATGTAAAGCCGCTTTTGCACTAATTCCGCCTCAATTTCTGCTTGTTGCCGTTTGAAAAGTAACTGACAACCTATGGGATACGGCAATAGCGCTTGACGCAGCTGCAAGTCCTGGGCAATTTTTTCATGCCAACCTAAGATTTTAGTGAAGGGAGTTAGCGATCGCAACAATTTAGCTACTAGTGGTGGATAATTCAATAATCGCCGCATCTTTCGATAATGCTGTTCTTGTCCTGCTATTTCTACACCCTCTGGTGCTAGCAGTACCACACCATCAAGTTTCTCTGGATACTTTAAAGCATAGCTAGCAGCAATCCAACCCCCAAGAGAATGCCCTATTAAATATACTTTTTCTAGCTTGACAGCTTGCAAAAACTCAGCTAAACACTCTACTTGTAAATCTATCGAATGGTGGATATTAGGATTTTCTGATTCACCAAACCCTAATAAATCAGGTGCGAAGCAATGGAAATCTTGTGCAAGGGACTCCATCACAGATAACCATTGACTGCTCTCATTCCAAGCACCATGTAAAAAAATTATAGGAGTTTTTTCACCGACTTCACGCCAGAATAGTAGCCCTTGAGAGAGCTTTCTCCGGGAGTTACGGAATAGTGTATTCATTATAATTTAGTAGTTAACTTTTAGCACCATAATAAATAGTCATTAGTCATTAGTCATTAGAATCTGACAAATAACTAATAACTAATGAAAAAAATATTGTTATGCCAATGTTGTCAAGCCATTCAAATAGTCTTGCAACTGCCGAGTATGGTCGTGAGACATTTGTCCTGGAGGTAGTAAATTGGGATGGAAAGCTTGGATTTCCATGACTTCCAAAGTATCTTGAATCTCCATTGTCCCATGTACCTCGGCTTCAACCAGAATACAAATTGAGTGGATTCTGGGATCGCGATCTGGTGCGGAGTAAACTCCTACCAAACGGTTAATTTTCACCAATTCTAGCCCGGTTTCCTCCATCAATTCCCGGCGGACTGTATTGGGAATATCTTCTCCCCAATCCACTATCCCTCCAGGCAATCCCCAAAGACCATTGTCGCGTCGCCGGATCAGTACTATGCGACCATCGGGTAAAATTGGGATGATACTAGTGCCAGTAATGGGATGACGAAATATGATACCCAATACTGTTTGTCCAATACGCCATAAGCTACGTGTGGACTGGACAGCTGCTGGAAAAAAAGCAATAACGTTCAATCTTCAAAATTTATGTATTGTATTCTATAGTTCTCTACCACTTACATAGACTCAACTAATAAAATTTTTGTTGAGTTTTGCTTTATACAAATATGTTTGTGGTTTGAGATTTTATTCTCACGATTTACGTAGAATATTATTAATTCTAACACCAAATTTAAATAGAAGCATTGTATTAATCTATACATAATATTTGTTAAATCATAAAATTTTTCAGTTTATAACTAACATTAGTCTTGCCCAAAGCAGTTATCACTAATAGTTTTTCAGCACACATTCAAAAAATTCATCTGAATAATAAGTTAGAATGCATAATTCAGAATTTAGAAGAGAAAATTAAGCGGGGTTAGAGACCGCCACCTAATTCTTGATAATATTGATTGATTTGTTCCAAGAACAACAACTAGTTAACTAATTTACATGTCTTTGACGGATTTGAATCTAAAAAAAGGTATTTTTCGTCTAGCTAGTGGGGAGAATTCTAAATTGTTATTGACACAACAATGTGGAATGCGGTAGACTAGTACGTTGTTTAATGCGTATTGATTGCTGCACTAGGCTACAAGTATATCAATAACATTGGTAGCTGATATTGCCTACGTGATGCCTAGTTGCTACTTTTTTGTTGTTTATTAATGAGGTGAACATGGCCAAGCGCCGTAACCCGAAAAAAGAAAAGGCGCTACGGAACCAGGCGTATGCCAGAAAGTTTCGTAAACGGACTACGACAGGAAGAATGCAGAGAAGGTTCCAACAAAGACCACCAAAGAGTGAGGAAGAAGAAGGCGCAGCAGCAGCTGACACTGAATAAGCTGCCTGCTTAAATCCTTGTTATTTGGTTTATTTAGTTTTGAGGGCGTACAAATGTGCGCCCTTATTTATTACTCGACAACGATTTGAGTGCGGGCGGCGATGAGTGCTTTGCTTACCTGTACAAAGCCAGTACCACCGTAACTGTTGCGGGCTGCCACAACTTGACGGGGAGATATCGCCTCATAAATATCTGCTGCAAATGCCGGATGTAGTTGTTGCCACTCTTCCAATTTCAAATCTTTCAGGAGTTTACCTGCGGCAATACTAGTTTTTACCACCTTACCCACAAGGTTGTAAGCTTCGCGGAAAGGGACGCCCCGTGCTGCCAAATAATCTGCTACATCAGTAGCATTGGAAAAATCTTCGGTCACGGCTTGTGCTAAACGCTGAGTACGAAATTCCAAACCTTCTCTGAGCAAAATCGTCATCGCTTCTAGAGAGGCTTTGATTGTATTAACGCTATCAAATAGACCTTCTTTATCTTCTTGCAGGTCTTTGTTATATGCCAGGGGTAACCCCTTCATAATCACTAACATCGCCTGGAGATGACCGAATACACGCCCCGTTTTCCCGCGTACCAATTCTGGTACATCGGGGTTTTTCTTTTGGGGCATGATACTGGAACCCGTGGCACAGCTATCTTTGAGGGTGACAAAGCGAAATTCTTCAGATGACCAAAGAATGACTTCTTCTGCAAGGCGGCTGAGGTGAACCATAATCAAGCTAGCAGCACACAAGAATTCGATCGCAAAATCGCGATCGCTCACTCCATCAAGGCTGTTAGCATAAATATCGTCAAAATCCAAGAGTTTAGCTGTGTAGTGGCGGTCAATCGGGAAGGTAGTTCCCGCTAAAGCACCGCATCCCAAAGGTGAGATATTCACGCGGCGAGAAACATCTCCTAAGCGTTCCCAGTCGCGTTGCGCCATTTGAAAGTATGCCAAGAGGTGGTGAGCTAAACTCAGGGGTTGGGCGCGTTGTAGGTGAGTATAGCCAGGAATCAGGGTTTCAATGTGCTTTTCGGCTATATCCAGTAAAACACCTTGAAATTCTCGCAATTCGCTTTTGATTTGCTGGATTTGGTCGCGGAGGTAGAGTCTGGTATCGGTGCCAACTTGGTCATTACGCGATCGCGCCGTATGCAGCTTTTTACCTACATCGCCGACAATTTCTGTCAGTCGTCGTTCAACTGCAAAATGTACATCTTCAGCATCGATACCAGGCTGAAATTTATCCTGGCGGTACTCTTGGCGAATTTGTTCTAAACCTGCAACCAGTTGCTCTCCTTCTTGTTGAGAGATAATGCCCGTGTGAGCTAGCATTTTGGCATGAGCTTGAGAACCAGTCAGGTCATATTCGATTAATTCAATATCGAAACCGATACTGGCATTAAAACGAGCGATCGCCGGATGCAAAGCTGATTCAAATCGCTGACTCCAAGTCTGTTCTTTGGTCATAAATATCAGGGGAGTGGAGGAAAGCTAGGAGTTAAGAGTGAGGAGTTAGGAGTTTTTGACTCTTAACTTCTCACTCCTCACTTTCAACTCCTAACTTTTAAATTTAACCGTAGCTAGTTAGATTCCGAATCATATAGCCAATAATTAAACCAATCAACAATGCCCACCCTTGACCTGTGTGTATAAAGTGGCTCCAAGATTTTTGAAGCTGACCCATCAGGTCTGGGTCGGTAATTGTTTGTGCTAGGGCTGTCAAATTTATAGGCAAATGCCAAAATAACTGAGATATCAAATCGTTGTAATGGCTCATATTTGGTGATTAAGAGGTTGAGGGTAGCAAATTTCAGTATCAGTTTATTTTTTACCTAAATTCCTGATAATCTACTGAAACTTGAGGTATGACTTTAATGTCTTAACTCAAGATGCAGGCGATGCCAACCGCAATTTCTCGGCTGTTCGCAAAATTTGCCCTGCTAACACTGCTGCGCCAAAACCATTATCGATATTTACTACGCCTACTCCCGCAGCACAAGAGTTAAGCATTGTCAATAAAGGTGCTAAACCCCCAAAACTTGCGCCATAACCGATGCTGGTGGGTACGGCAATCACAGGACAACTTGCTAAACCAGCGACAACGCTGGGTAAAGCACCTTCCATCCCCGCCACGACAATTAACACCGATGCTGACTCAATCAGGTGGCGGTTACTTAATAAGCGGTGAATTCCAGCAACGCCAACATCCCAGAGGCGTTGTACCCGGAAACCAGAAAGTTCAGCCGTGATAGCCGCTTCTTCAGCAACGCCTAAATCAGCAGTACCAGCAGAAAGAATACCAATTTCACCCCAGAATTGTGGTTCGATAGTAGGGGGAGCGATCGCACAAATTCGCGCTGATTCGTAATATCGTAAACCGCTAACTTTTGATTGCAGTGCTGTATAAACTGCTGGTTCAATGCGAGTTGCCATCACCACCGGATTGCGGAGGCGCATCACCTCCATAATTTTAGCAATTTGATCAGGCGTCTTACCAGGGCCCCAAATCACCTCTGGGAAACCAGTTCTTAGCTGGCGATGATGGTCAATTTTGGCAAACTCATCCACAGATTCATAAGCTAAGTCCTTGAGTGAGTCTAATGCCGTATCTAAGGTAACTTTACCATTGGCAACCGCTTCGAGGAGCGAGCGCAAAGTTTCATGTTGAGACACTGGTCAGTTGTTTTGATTTTATAAATGTTCCCAAACTTACCACAAAGGGCGGAGATTTTAGTACTTTAAATAAATATAAAATATCACGAATCATTTCGAATGGTATCTATAAAAGTAGAATCTCCAGTGTTCCATTTAAACTCTATTCTGTTACTTTAAGTTCATATTTGTTCCACAACGTTCCTTTTTGAGAACCAAGTGCAGAGAATTTGACATTTTGGATGCGATCGCGCAC
This sequence comes from Nostoc sp., assembly GCF_036917615.1. Taxonomy (GTDB): domain Bacteria; phylum Cyanobacteriota; class Cyanobacteriia; order Cyanobacteriales; family Nostocaceae; genus Nostoc. Next base: position 21,345 of record NZ_JBALCZ010000052.1, on the reverse strand, counting down.
TGCTACTAAAGACAAAGGATTTACTAAATAAATATAAGGCAAATATTCCTGAGAGAGGCGTTGCGTTTCGGCGTAGATTTCTTTGCGCTTTACTTCGTCTAACTCTCGTGCTGCTTGAATGTAAAGACGACCGATTTCTGCTTCCCAATCTGCAACTTGCCAACCAATAAGCGGTTCTCGTCCTGGTTGTAGTTTCTGATTGAAGGTATGTAATCCGCCTGATGGTAACCAAACATTAGCTCCGTCATTTGGTTCAATCCCTCCAATAAAGCCTAGCAGATAACATTCCCAATCGAGGGAATTAGAAAGCTTGTCGGTGAGAGTATTGAAAGCAATCGGATTAAAATCAACTTGAATGCCGATTTTACTCAAATCTTGCTTTATTTGCGCTCCCATTAACACACGAGTTTTATTTTCAGCATTCGTTAATAAACTGAAGCGCACACGATTACCATCAGTATCTAGTAACTGCTTATTAGCATTATATTTAAAACCTGCACTTAGTAGTAATTTTTTAGCTTTTTCTTGATTATATTCATAAACTTTCAGGCCTTTTTCCGGAGAAAAGTAGTAAGGACTTTGAATCTCGATTGGCGAATTTTGTAACACACCAATCCCCCGAAAAACGTTATTTAACATTGCTTGACGGTCGATTGCATGGGCAACTGCTTGTCTAAAAGCAAGGGTATTAAACCAACGGGATTTAATTGGATCAAGCACAGACTGTCCATTTTGCCGCCGACCTTTGTTGAGATTAAACGAAATATAAGTATTGCTGAATTCCGGCCCTCCATTGTAAATAGTAAACTTTCCCCGCTTTTCTTCGCGCTTAAGTAATGAAAAGTTTTCCGGAGAAACAGTTACTGTATCTAATCCTCCAGAGCGAAACTGAAGAATTATTGTATCTGTAGATTCAACAATTTGCCAAACGATGCGTTCAATATAAGGTAACTGATTACCTTGGCTATCTTTACGCCAGTAATAAGGATTGCGCCGAAATACCACACGCTGACTAGAAATATAACTTTCTATTTTATAGGCACCGTTGACAATAATTTTACTAGGTTCTGTATCCGTTCCCCAAGTAGATAAAAATTTGGGATTACCTTTAGCATCTTTAGATTTCAATGATTCAGCTAAAGCATGTTTTGGCAAAATGCCAACTGAATTTGTTGATGCTCCAGCAGTGGTAGAAAGGAAAGGAGCAAAAGGTTCAGGTAGAATAAATTCAATTCGGCGATCGCCTATTTTTCTGATTTTCGGAAAAGTTCCACTAGAACCAATTTTAAGACTATCTTTCCAATCGGTAGGAATCTGGGGATTGAAAATCACATCCTGATAAGTGAAGATGACATCATCTGTGGTAAGTGGTTCGCCATCTGACCATTTCAAATTTTCTCGCAAAGTAAAAGCGACTCGCTTTTGATCATCAGAAATATCCCACGATTCAGCTAAAGCTGGCTCAATTTTGCCTGTAATACCATTGAGGGTAGTTAGTCCTTCAGTCGTAAACAGAAAAACATGAGGATATTCCTGATTGAAGGCGTAGTTAAAAGTTTTCGGATCGCCAATAGTGCTTGTAACCCATTGCGATACTTGCGCCGCCTGACTCTTAAAATTAATTGGGTTGCAACTGATAAGAGCTATCTGACAAATCAAGAATAGACCGAATATTACTAAAACCGTAAATCCACGGTGGCGGGTAGGCAAGAGGGCAAAAATCATAGAACTCAAAGACTAAACTGTTTGCATAATACACCTCGTGTTTAGCCTTGACTGCATTAAGGGAAGTGGCAAGTGAGGAGTAGGAGATGAGGGAGCATGGGAGGCAGGGGGAGCAGGGGAGAGTAATAATTCTTATACTCCTAACTCCTAACTCCTAACTCCTAACTTTTAACTAATGACAAATGCCCATGAAAATTAACTAGCTTTTTTATCTACTACTTTGAGTTGATAAATATTCCAATCGTAACTCCCTATAGCCGAGTATTTTACGTTCTCAATGGTATTACGCACAGCTACTAAAGCCAGGGAATTGAATAGGTGAATAAAAGGCAGATACTCTTGTGAGAGTTGTTGCGTTTCTGCATAGATAGCTTTGCGTTTTGTTTCATCGAACTCTCTTGCCCCTTGGATGTAGAGGTCTTCAATTTTCTGCTCCCAATCAGTAGCTTTCCAACCTAGCGTTGGAGATTGTCCGGCTTGAGCTTTCTGATTAAATACATGAAAGTTACCTTCTACAGACCAGACATTGAAACCATCTTGCGGCTCAATACCACCAGTAATGGCTCCATACCAACATTCCCAATCTAGGGTGTTAGAGATTTTTTCTCCAATAATACTGAAGTCAAGAAATTGTAAATCAACTTTAATGCCTATCTTGGCGAGATCCTGTTGAATTTTCGGTGTGATTGTGGGTCTATTACCAGCAACAGCCATCATTGTGAAGCGGACTCGATTGCCATCAGCGTCCAACAACTGACCTTTATTATCGTATTTGAATCCGGCTCCCAGTAAAAGTTGTTTAGCTTTTTCTGGATTGTAGTCATAGGTTTTTAAACCTTCTTTTGGAGACAAATAATAGGGACTGGGAACAGAAATTGGAGAGTCTTGCGGTTCACCCAATCCCCGCAAAGTGTTGTTGATCATCGTTTGGCGATCAATAGCGTAGGCGACAGCCTGTCTAAAAGCAACGTTGTTAAAAACACGGGACTTAATCGGATCTACAACAGGCTTGCCATTGCGACTACCTTTATTGAGATTGAAAGTTATAAAACTTGTCCCAGAGTCAGGCCCAGCATTTTTAATAGTAAAGTTACCCTGTTTTTCTTGACGCTTGAGCAATTGAAAATTTCCAGGGCCAATTTCTAGTAAATCTAACCCTCCAGAACGAAATTGCAGCAAAGCTGTATCAGGCGATTCCACAATTTGCCAAATTACACGCTCAATATATGGCAGTTGTTTTCCTTGTGCATCTTTTTTACGCCAGTAGTAAGGGTTGCGCCGAAATGTTAAGCGCTCATTGGTTGAATAACTCTCGATTGCGTAAGGGCCATTAACAATAATTTTTTTCGGGTCTGTGTCGGTTCCCCAAGTAGACATAAACACAGGCTTACCGTCAGAGTTTTTAGCTTCAACTGCTGCACGTAGGCTGTGTTCTGGTAGGATTCCTACACCTGCTGCAATAGATCGCAAGAAAGGAGAAAACGGTTCTGGCAGAATAAATTCTACTCGGCGATCATCGACTTTGCGGACTTTGAGAAAAGTCTTACTGCTTCCAATTTTGAGAGCATCTTGGATATAAGTGGGAATGCGCTTGTTCATGTAGATGTCATTGAAACAGAAAACGACATCATTAGCTGTTAATGGCTTACCATCCGACCACTTCAATCCTTCTCGCAAGGTAAAGACAAACCGCAGTTTGTCTGGGGAAAGTTCCCAAGATTCAGCCAAAGCTGGCTCAATTTCCTTAGTTATTCCGTTTTGAGTGGCTAATGCCTCATAAGTTAAACCAGAAATATTGGGAGATTCTTGGATGAGGGCGTAGTTAAAGGTCTTAGGGTCAGTCGTAGTAGAAACCACCAACTGAGGAACTTGTGCAGCTGCGGTTTTAAAGTTAGATGGATTGCAGGCGGTAACTGTAATTGCTGTTGCCGAAGCCAGAATTAATGGTAAGCAAAAACGCTTAATTATGTTAAAAATTGTAGAATATTTCATAATTTTATTGTTTCAAAAGCAAGACAACAGCATAAGCACATATACCTTCTTCACGTCCAACGGGGCCTAATTTTTCATTGGTGGTAGCTTTGATGCCAATTTGATTTGGTTCTAATTCTAAAACCGCCGCTAGTTTGTCACGCATATTGTGAATATGCGGTTTTAATTTTGGGCGTTCTGCTACTACCACCGAGTCAATATTTCCCACCTGCCAGCCTTGATTACAAATCAGTTGATGTACTTGAGTTAATAGTACTAAACTATCTGCTCCCGCCCATTGGGGATCGCTAGGCGGAAAATAATGACCAATATCTCCCAAAGATAATGCTCCAAGCATGGCATCCATAATCGCGTGGGTCAGCACATCAGCGTCACTGTGACCCAACAAACCCAGTTCATGAGGAATTTGAATTCCCCCTAAAATCAAAGCGCGATCGCTCACCAGTTGGTGGATATCGTAGCCGTTTCCAATACGAATTTTAGTCATTAGTTATTAGTCATTAGTCATTAGTCATTAGTCATTAGTCAGGAGTTAGGAATTATTATTCTCCCCCTGCTTCCCCTGCTTTTCCTGCTTCCCCTGCTTTCCCTGCTTTCCCTACTCCCCCTGCTCCCCTGCTTCCCCTGCTCCCCTGCTTCCCCTGCTTCCCCTGCTCTCCCTGCTCCCATTTCTCTAGAAGATCAGGGCGGCGATCGCGGGTTTTTTGAATTTGTTGTTCGTAACGCCACCGGGCGATCGCTGCGTGATTTCCACTGAGCAATACTTCAGGCACTTTCAACCCGCGAAAATTGGCAGGACGAGTATATTGGGGATAGTCCAATAACCCCTCCTCAAAACTTTCTGCTGTCAGTGACTCTGTTTTGGCCACGGTTCCTGGTATTAGCCGCACTACACCATTAATTAAAGCCATTGCTGGAATTTCCCCACCGGTCAGAATAAAATCCCCTAAAGATACTTCCCGAGTTACCAAATGCAGCACCCTCTCATCCACTCCTTCGTAATGCCCGCAAATAACTACTAACTGGTCATAATTTGTCGCCAATTCTTTCAAAAGTGGTTGATTGATTGTTTGACCCTGTGGACTCATCAAAATTACTTCTCTTCGGGGTAGAGTCGGCAGCGACTCCACAGCAGTAAAAATAGGTTCTGGCTTCATTAGCATCCCGACACCGCCGCCATAGGGTTGATCATCTACCTTCCGGTGCTTGTCAGTGGTAAAGTCCCGTGGGTTAAGCAGATGCACTTGGGCAATCTGTTTGGCTAAGGCTTTACTCAGTAACCCAGAATTGAGAACAGAGTTAAAACAGTCAGGAAAAAGTGTAACTATATCAAAGCGCACAGTTATTCGTATTCGAGGACACTAATCTTAAATTTGAATGTCTAGCAAACACCACCCAGCCAAGGTCGGGTCAACGTCCGGTCAAACTCCAGTTAAACTTTATCAATAGTATCTAAAACTACCAGACCTCTTGGATTTTAGATGGGATCAAAAGTTTTTCTAATTACTTAATTTATGTTTAAATGTTGTCACAACTACATTTAAATTAATAATCATATCAAGTTAACAACTTCCAGGATGCATTGAGCCAGCCTCAGAAAAAAGCATAGTCTTAACTGCTCGTCCCCAAGCCTAAAGGGGGAATCTAGCCCCCTAAAGACTATTTTGCCCTGCTGCAAGTGGACAGGTGAAAAACAAGGCGCTGGCTTTGAGGAATGGGAACGAACACGCTTAGACTGAGGCAACGTGAGCGTTAAGCGAGAATCTGGAGAGTGGCTGACCCAGTTCCAAACTTCAAAAAAGTGTCCTCTCAAAGAAGCAAAGCGCAAAAATCATCAGGCTTCTGAACTTGTTAAATTCACCTGAAGTTGTTGACAGGAGAAACACAATGCCGCAATTACAAGCTAAATCGCTAGAAATGAGGACACCCCAAGCAACTAAAACCGCCGTTCTGGTTATCGGAGGCGCAGAAGATAAAGTTCATGGGCGCGAAATCCTACGAACTTTTTTTGGACGTGCTGGTGCTAGTAAGGCTTATATTACAATTATTCCATCTGCCTCTCGCGAACCCGCTATCATCGGTGGTCGGTATATTCGCATTTTTGAAGAAATGGGTGCCCAGAAGGTAGAAATTTTAGACATCCGCGAACGGGAACAGTGTGAAGCCTCTCAGATCAAAGCATCTTTAGAAGCCTGTAGTGGGGTATTTTTGACAGGAGGAGACCAGCTGCGTCTGTGTGGCGTATTGGCAGATACGCCAGCAATGGAAATTATTCGGCAACGGGTGAGGGCGGGGCAACTTACGTTAGCAGGCACCAGTGCAGGAGCAGCAGTGATGGGGCATCATATGATTGCTGGCGGCGGTAGTGGAGAGACGCCAAATCGTTCCCTAGTTGATATGGCAACGGGTTTAGGATTTATTCCGGAAGTAATCGTTGACCAACACTTTCATAACCGTAATCGGATGGGACGACTAATTAGTGCGATCGCAGCTCATCCCGATCGCTTAGGTATTGGCATTGACGAAGATACTTGTGCAGTGTTTGAACGTGATGGTTGGCTACAAGTTATGGGTAAAGGCAGTGTCACCATTGTTGATCCCACTGAACTTACCCACACCAACGAACCCCATGTCGGTGCTAATGAACCGCTAACCGTGCATAATTTACGTCTGCATATCCTCAGCTACGGCGATCGCTTCCACTTGTACCAGCGCACTGTATTGCCTGCTGTACACCGAATCTCCAGCTGACGGGATAGAGTATCTGAGGTTACACTGAGTTGACCGCACATTTATTTCTTACCGTATAAAAATGATAAGAATACCATCTAAAAAGAAAAAACTGTTTGCAATGAACAGTTTAGCGGTCAATTCCAGTAAGAAACTAGAATTTTGGTTCCGAATCTCCATCTACCTATTCCCATGAGAATCCTCAAGATCCAGACCTTACGCGGCCCAAACTATTGGAGCATTCGACGCCACAAACTGATCGTCATGCGCCTCGATTTAGAAACCCTTGGCGAGACGCCCTCGAATGAAATCCCTGGTTTTTATGAAGGATTAGTTGAGGCGCTGCCGAGTCTGGAGGGTCACTATTGTTCGCCTGGCTGTCGTGGTGGTTTTCTGATGCGAGTCAAAGAAGGCACGATGATCGGCCATATCGTAGAACACGTAGCCCTAGAACTCCAGGAATTAGCTGGTATGCATGTCGGCTTTGGTCGCACCCGCGAAACTGCCACACCCGGAATTTACCAAGTTGTGATCGAGTACCTGAATGAGGAAGCGGGACGTTACGCTGGACGAGCAGCAGTGCGACTGTGCCAGAGTATCGTTGATCGCGGCCGTTATCCCAAGGCAGAACTAGAGCAAGATATCCAAGATCTAAAAGAGTTTACCCGTGATGCTTCTTTAGGCCCTTCGACTGAAGCGATCGTCAAGGAAGCAGAAAAAAGAGGTATTCCCTGGATGTCTCTGGAAGCCCGCTTTTTGATTCAGCTAGGCTACGGGGTGAATCAGAAGCGGATGCAGGCCACAATGACAGACAACACCAGCATTCTGGGCGTAGAACTAGCTTGCGATAAAGAAGCCACTAAACGCATCCTCGCTGCCGCTGGTGCGCCAGTACCTAGAGGTACAGTGATCAACTTCTTAGATGATTTGGAACAAGCCATTGAATATGTTGGCGGCTATCCGATCGTCATCAAGCCCCTGGATGGCAATCATGGACGTGGGATCACCATTGATATCAGAACTTGGGAAGAATCTGAAGCCGGATACGAAGCTGCCAGACAGGTTTCTCGGTCAATTATTGTCGAAAGATATTATGTTGGACGCGACCACAGGGTACTGGTGGTAAATGGCAAAGTAGTAGCAGTAGCCGAACGCGTCCCGGCTCATGTGATTGGCAACGGTAGATCCACCATTGCCGAACTGATTGAAGAAACAAACCTTGACCCAAATCGCGGTGAAGGACATGATAACGTCCTAACGAAGATTGAACTAGACCGCACCAGCTACCAGCTGCTAGAAAGGCAAGGCTATACCCTAAATAGCGTCCCACCCAAAGGAACCCTTTGTTATCTTAGAGCAACGGCAAACTTAAGTACAGGTGGTAGTGCCGTAGACCGTACCGATGAAATTCACCCAGAAAATCTTTGGTTGGCACAACGAGTAGTCAAGATTATCGGTTTGGATATCGCCGGACTCGATATCGTCACCACGGATATTAGTCGTCCGCTGCGGGAAGTGGATGGCGTGATTGTCGAAGTTAACGCCGCTCCCGGCTTCCGGATGCACGTTGCTCCAAGCGTTGGTATCCCCCGCAATGTCGCCGGCGCAGTGATGGATATGCTGTTTCCCAACGAGCAATCTAGCCAAATTCCGATCCTCAGCGTCACTGGTACTAATGGTAAAACTACTACTACCCGACTACTAGCACATATTTATAAACAGACTGGTAAGGTAGTAGGATATACTACTACGGATGGAACATATATCGGTGATTACTTAGTGGAAGCTGGCGATAACACAGGCCCCCAAAGTGCCCACCTCATCCTCCAAGATCCCACAGTGGAAGTAGCGGTACTGGAAACGGCTCGCGGTGGTATTCTCCGCTCTGGATTGGGCTTTGAAGCCGCAAATGTGGGGGTGGTATTGAATGTAGCCTCTGACCACTTAGGAATAGGCGATATAGATACCATTGAGCAGTTAGCTAACCTCAAGAGCGTAGTAGCGGAAGCTGTATTCCCTGATGGCTATGCGGTACTTAACGCCGACGATCGCCGCGTCGCCGCTATGTCAGAAAAAACTAAGGCTAATATTGCTTACTTCACAATGAACACCGACTCGGAATTAGTGCGAAAGCACATCCAAAAGGGCGGAGTAGCAGCAGTATATGAAAATGGCTATTTGTCAATTGTTAAAGGTGATTGGACACATCGTATAGAAAGAGCAGAAAATATACCTTTAACAATGGGCGGACGCGCACTGTTTATGATTGCCAACGCTTTAGCTGCAAGTTTGGCAGCATTCGTGCAAAACGTCACAATTGAGCAGATTCGGGCTGGTTTGAGGACTTTCCGGGCTTCAGTTAGTCAAACGCCAGGACGAATGAATTTATTTAATTTAGGAAACTACCACGCTTTGGTAGACTATGCCCACAACCCAGCCAGTTACGAAGCTGTAGGTTCCTTTGTTCGGAACTGGACTACAGGACAACGGATTGGCGTAATTGGTGGCCCAGGCGATCGCCGCGACGAAGACTTTGTTACTTTGGGCAAATTAGCAGCGCAAATTTTTGACTACATCATCGTCAAAGAAGACGATGACACACGGGGACGCCAACGGGGTTCAGCCGCCCAGTTGATTATTCAAGGCATCACCCAAGTTAAGCCTGATAGCCGCTATGAATCAATTCTGGATGAAACCCAAGCGATAAATAAAGGCTTAGACATGGCTCCTAATAACAGTCTGGTGGTAATTTTACCAGAAAGCGTCACTCGCGCTATTAAGTTAATTAGGGCGCGTGGTGTAGTGAAAGAAGAGACACATCAACCAAATCCTGGCACAACTGCCATCGATTCCCAAAATGGGATCGCACCTTCTTCTGTTGTTAATACACTCCTGTAGTCAAAAGTCAAGAGTTCAAAGTTCAGCATCTAAAAGTTTTTCACTTTTGACCCTGGACTATTGTTTTTCTGGTTCCGAATTGGTTTCGTCACTGGGAGTTTTCATCTCCTCCTTAAAACCTCGTAGGGTTTTGCCCAGTGCGGTTCCCAGTTCGGGAATTTTTTTAGGGCCAAAAATTAGAACAGCGACTATGGTAATTACAGCGATTTCTGGCCATCCCAGTCCAAACATATAAATTTCCTCTAAGGCATCTTTAATTAAATATAGACATTGATGGCTCAAATCAGATGAGTTAGCCACTGATAAGCGCTCGACCCTCTTGCAAAAACAAAGTATAAATAAAATTAATAATACTTTGCATTTTTACTTATATAAATACCGATATTGCCAAAGAAATATCTCAAATGTTATCATCTATTTCTTCTTCAATAGCTTCAGCCATCAAATCTTCTTCCTGTTCAATTTCATTTAACTCTTCATCAGACACGTCGAGTTCTTTCTTCGCAAAAACTCGCCTAGCCTTTCTATCGAAAATTTCAACAATATTCGTCTTATCCCTTTTAATTGCTTCAATCTCATCTTTTTGTAGCAAAATCATATAATAGCGGGATACTTCCATCATTCTGTAAGCATATTGATAAGCATCCCTTGTAAACTCACCAGTTGTTACAACCATTACCACGTCTGCCCCTGTAACAAATGTCAGCCCAATTTCTTTGGCTAAAACATCAATATCAACCTTATTTGTGTTTTTGCATTGAATCTGCCACCGACTATAAACAAACCTGTCTGAAGCTGCCAGAACATCTACTTCCCCTTTACCATTTTCTCGACTCCGCCATTTTGTAAAACGTAGACTGGTTAGGCGTATCATCCAGACAGCCAGAAGCTCTAACGCTTTGCCTTTAATATGTTTATCTGGATGATTTAATTCATTTACAACATCATCAAAGGTACGGTTGAGTTCAATTTCCGAAAGCCTTGTTTCATTGGCGATGGATTTTAGAAGGGGTGCTAATAATTCAGACTGGGCTTTGCTGGTTAATCTGACTTTATTCGGTTTAGCTCCTCTGCCACCTGTGGTTTTTTCTGTTTCTATTAAACCGAGAGTTGCAAGAGGTTCAATAACATCCTTGACTAAATTTTTAGTTGTGAGTCTTAATTTATAAATACTTCTGGTATGCTGGGCAACTTTATTAGCTGGTATAAGTTCTTTAACATCAAGATTCAACAGACTCAGCAGAAAATGTTTTTGTCCGGGAGTCAGGGTATAAAGCTCGTCGATAAAATCTTTATTGATACCTAGAATTTCGGAAACAACATCCCAGTTTATTTCGTATTCCCGTTCAAAAACACCTGCCAAGGACAACCAACTTCTCATGGTACTTGTGTAAATAGCGTTGGGCGATATGGCATATCCCCTTTCTTGTAATTCATAAGCTATCGACTCTAACTGTGGTTCTTCTCCTCTGGAATTAATTGCGTCGATAGCTTTTAATAAAGCCATGCCTGATAGATTATTTAATATGTGATCCGCAAACCGTCGATTTACAAAAAAAGCATTGCTCGACTTCGATAAAATTTCCTCAACAAGAGGGGTAATTTTATATTGACGTGGCTGTTCAAAATCCTCAATTAGCTGATAGGCTCTGAGGGATAAAAAACAATTCATTGCCAATTTGCTGATATTTTCTGAAGCTAGCGTGGATGATGCTCGTTTAGAATGTTGGGAAAAATAACGTTGGGCAATATTGGCTTCTAGTATGTCCCGACTTGGTTGACACTCTTTACATAATTCCAGAATTTCAACTAAAGAGAATTTTGCTGGCTCAAACTGATGTCCATAAGTAAACCTTTTTAATTTATTAGACTCCATTCTGCAATTTCCTTAAAACATCTGATAGTTTGAGCGCCTTCTTTAAAACAGTCCTAACTGTACTGAGTGCTTATTCTCAGCATTTTCTATGGCTATTGCTGGTAAATCTGCTGGAGGTTCAACAACCAAAGGAGCATTTTCTTCAAATCTCAGTTTTGAGCTTTTGATGTAGTTTTCATCAATCTCAAAAGCTAACCAGCGTCTTTGTAAAGTTTCTGCAACTCGACCTGTCATATTAGAACCAGCAAAAGGTTCTAATACAATATCACCTGGTTCTGTACAAAGGTTGATAACAAACTCTGGTAAAGCTTGAGGAAATCTTGCCGGGTGCGGCTTAAAACCTTCTTGTTTGCAACGCCTTTGGTAATAATCGTTGGAAGCAGTATTTGAGGCAGAAATCAAATTTACGGGCTGGACTAAATCTTCAAATAAAGTTTCTTTTATAAGAGTCTGTTGCCCTATTTCTTCTTTGTCTATACTACAACGTCCATCAATAATATTCGGGGGGATAGCTCCTCCTATGTCTTTCCCGAATTTATCAGAAATATCATGCCCTGATGGCCTAACTTTGGGTTTATAGCCATTCTTCAAAAGGTTTTTCATTGCATCACTATAAGGCTTTAAAACCCTTCTATTATTAGCTTTAGGATGCGGTTCTTTTGACAGCCACCAAATTGTATTTACCGAATCTTTAACTCTTTCCCTACGAACTGTTACCCATTCGGCAGGGGTGGGTAGTTTTGCTGGATTATACCAATATAATTCTTGTGCCAGATAAAATCCCAGTCCACCTTTTTCTTTTGCTTTGCACAAAGCAACAACCAGTTCAAAATGATAAAGAGAACGAACTGGCATCCCCTTAATCCAACTGCCACCAATATCAATAACTAGTGAGCCTGTTGGTTTAAGAATACGGTAAAACTGTGCCGCATAATCTTTAAACCATTCAACATATTCATCAGCATCAACATTTCCGTATTCTTTTTTACGAACCAGTGCAAATGGTGGAGAGGTACAAATTAGATCGATACTTTCATCGGGAATATATGTCATTAAATCTAGGCTGTTTCCCAAATAAGCAGCACCAAATTTTGTTTCGTAGTAAGGGTTACAATTAAGTCTCATCTAAACTTTGTTAGTACAGTTGTACGTATAAAGACAGTATCATCCATCAAAGCATAAGTTTTCCAACTGTTAGCTATTTTTTTTGATTAATTTGCTGGATGAATAGGGCAATGTGCCAAAAATCTGTATTCATAATAGTACTTATGTTCTGTACTTAGTATGATCAAGATTGAATTAGACACCTTGAACAAAGCGATCGCTTGCTCAACTAACTTCCCATTGGATTGGTGATTGGCAAACCTAACCATTGACTTAATTCATGAGCTAACCATTCAAGTTCTACTTCGGATTTAATACCGATATCGTTTCCACTAATCTGATATTTTTGCAATCCTGAGCAAATATATAATTGTGCTGGAACGGCAATTCTAGTGCCTTGAGAGCCTTTAGTAAAGTGTTTTGGAATGTAAACCAACTTATTAATACTTTGCCTTCGAGATGGACGGGGACGCTCAAACTTCCAACTAAACAACTCCCAGCTTAGGGCAATTTGTTCTGCATTCAGGCGTAAGCAGATGCGTCCAAACAAACTAAAGAAAAATTTATACACCATCCGAAAGCCAGCAATCCAAAAAGGAAGTGAGAATAAGGCAATGGGAATGTTGGTAGAAAAAGGGGCCGAGAGAACGCTAATTGTCCAAAGCAGGATAAATGAATTCCAGGCGATCGCAAATACACCTGTGAATACTATTGATGGATGGAAACCAGTCGGTGGAATGAGAATTTCTAGAGAATCCCAATTTTTGGTTAGTTGAATTTTACTCCCGTCTGGTTTGCTGCCAACTAAAGCAGGTAATGTCGATTGTGGTTTCTCTAAGGCTGCGTAGGCGGAGCCCGTCGTAGACATCGCACCAGCAGCAGAACTAAAACGCCCTTCTAAACTGGGTTCTATCATCCACTTTAGCCAATTGGTAAAGCTGGGACTCAGATTAGCCGCTTGTTCAAACTGAATGCGAAAATCCTTTTGCGGTAAATCGGCTGGGTGATTACCCGTCATTAAATAAATTAAGGTTGCGCCTAAACTATAAAGGTCAGATGCTGCAACAGTACGTCCACCAAATTGCTCTGGTGGCATATAGCCATAGGTTCCCACCACAGTTCTTGTCCCGCTTTCTGTGGCGAGGACTGTCTGAACTGAGCCAAAATCTACCAAATAAACTTGACCAACATTATTACCAGAACGCTCCCCCAATAAAATATTGCTAGGCTTAATATCACGGTGAATTACAGGCGGATACAGCCCATGTAGGTAAATAAGAATCTCTAAAAGCGCTTTGGCTATCTGTTTGACTTCAGGTTCTGTAAAAGTTCGCCCACCTTGTAAATATTGTTCTAAAGTTTTTGCTGGGATATAAGTTTGTACTAGGGCAAATCCTTTGATGGTTGGTAAATTTACCTCAAAATAGTTTAAATACTGAGGAATTAAGGGATGTGACAAAGATTTTAAAGTTTCAGCTTCCCGTTCAAACAGCTTGAGTGAATCCCATTCAAAATCATCACCAAAAGAGAGTAACTTGATGACAACTAATTCCTGAGTTTGCAAATCACGAGCTAACAAAGTCCGCCGCCCTGCTTTTTTTCCTAGTAGCTGCTGAACTTCGTAGCGTTCGCCTAATATTTCGCCAATCATTATGGTTTCTTATAATGCTAGGTTTGAAAAGTTTTTAGAACTTATAGCTTTTCAATTTGGCAAATCCATATCTTTAGTATAATTGCGTAGTTCTATGCCCTCCCAACTTTGGCCTTATATTACCCCTGGTATTCCCGATGATTTATTCGAGCACTTGCCAGGAATTCCCCTGAGCCAGCGAGAAGTCCGACTACTGTTAATTGCCCAACTGCGATTAAAATCAGATTCTGTGTTGTGGGATATTGGCGCAGGGACAGGTACAATTCCGGTAGAGGTGGGGCTATTGTGTCCAGGCGGAAAGATTATCGCTATAGAAAGGGATGAAGAAGTAGCTAATCTGATCAAGCGTAACTGCGATCGCTTTGAGGTGAAAAACGTTGAAGTAATTGAAGGTAGCGCCCCAGAGTGTTTACATGATCTTAAGATTACTCCTCACCGCATTTGTATCGAGGGAGGACGACCCATTCAGGAAATTCTGCAAGCAGCTTGGCATTATTTACCACCATCCGGTCGGGTTGTAGCCACAGCGGCTAATCTAGAAAGCTTGTATGCTATTTCCCAGAGCTTTTCCTTGTTAAGAGCTAGAAATATCGAAGTTGTCCAGTCTGCGGTTAACCGCTTAGAGACACGCGGCTTTTCTCAAACCTTTACCGCCGTTGATCCCATTTTTATCCTCAGTGGTGAGAAACTAGACTAAATCCAAAATACTTCTATGCCTTGGTCTCGGATTATTAGTGGAATTGTTGCGATCGCTCTTGCTCTTTGTGTGACCCTTTTGGGGGGTTGGTACTTTACCATCATCTTTGCAGTTATCATCTTTTTGGGTCAACAGGAATATTTTAATTTGGTGCGAGCCAGAGGTATCGCTCCTGCCGCTAAAACCACTATGGCTGTCAGCCAAGTTTTGCTGGTAATTTGTACCCTTGATGGCAGTTTAGCTGACGCTGTAATGCCAATTGCTGGCACACTTATTTGTTTTTACCTGCTGTTTCAGCCCAAATTTGCCACGATCGCTGATGTTTCCGCTTCTATTATGGGGCTATTTTACGTAGGTTATTTACCGAGTTACTGGGTGCGGTTACGAGCGATTGATAGTGCTGCTTTTAGTAATCTTCCTTTCGGAGGTTACTGGCCCATAACCTGGACAGATTTCTGGGAAAAGGCAAATTCGGCGTCTTTACCACAAGGTTTTACAGCAACACTGCTGACTTTTTTGTGTATTTGGGCAGCTGATATCGGTGCTTACACCATTGGTAAATTCTTTGGTAAAACCCGTTTATCTGAAATTAGCCCTAAAAAAACTGTAGAAGGTGCTGTCTTTGGCATTACTTCAAGTGTTGCCGTAGCCATAGCAGGAGCCTATTATCTCCACTTGCCCAGATCTCTCTTCACTGGTTTAGCATTGGGTTTGCTGATTGGCATTGCTAGTCTTTTAGGGGATCTTACCGAATCTATGCTCAAGCGGGATGCTGGAGTCAAAGATTCTGGACAGTTAATCCCCGGTCACGGTGGTATTTTAGACCGTACCGATAGTTATATTTTCACAGCTCCTTTGGTTTACTATTTCGTAACCCTACTTTTGCCGCTGATAACAGATAGATGAGTTGCGCATGGGGCACTTGTATTGAGCGTAGTTATTGGCGTAGCCTCTCGTAGAGAAGTATTGGGCACTTGTACTGAGCGTAGTCGTTGGCGCAGCCTCTCGTAGAGAAGTATTGTGCATTGGGGATGGGGAATAGGGGATGAGTCTTTTTTACTCGCCGACGAGTCTTTGATACTCGTGAATGAGTCTTTTTTACTCGCCGACGAGTCTTTGAACTCCGTTAATGAGTCTTTGACACTCCATCCACTCCTCTGTCTCCCTGCCCCCTGCCCTTATTTCGAGAAGCGTTATATTATTTAAGATAAGTAATTGGTATTTTTAGTTTTTAATTTTTAATCATCAAGGGTTAACGTTAATCCGCCCACGACACACCAGCTTGCCTGGGATCAGTGTTAGTTCTTGGATATCGACATCTGAGCCAAGATCCAGATTGTACTGATGATTGTCCTCTAATATATCTCCCTGGTCGGGCTTGATTAGAATATGTGCCACTTGCAACTCATGCCCACTGAGTAACTGTAAGCCAAGACAAATCTCTAGAGGTGTTGTTTCACTATTGGTTACTCTCACGCCTCGCAGTATAATTTGGTTGTTCTCAAGGAGAATTTCTTGCCAATTAATTGATTGTGACTTTGGGTAATGTGTTGGTAAAACCTTAACCAGTAGATCGCTCAAAGCAGTCGATAATAAGTCAGATGAGAGAGAAGCATTAAGATCCTTCTCGTCTATGATTAAATCGCCAACCACTGGTACTGTTTCTAACAGTCGCAGTGACTGTCCCTTGAGTACCGAGCCGATATTTATCCGAATATTTTCTGCCATTAATTGAATTTGTGTAATCAGGAGACCTTGATAAACTGCATGAGTAGCAAAAATAGATACCGAGGGGATACGCCCAGAGAAAATTTGGCGATCGCTGGCTTTAATCTCCACTTCTAATTCAGATATTTGGCTCACTTGCGCTCTCAACCAGAGCTTTAGTGCTGTTGTGAGTACCTGCGTAATTATGCGGATTTTATTTGTATTTTTTGTTTGGGAATTTTGTGGCATCTAACCAATCTGTTTATAAGTATTTGCTGAACAACCGAACGGAAATTAAACAAGCCTTAAATTTAACATTTATGCCTACTCACTACAAAATCCAAATATCATTTAATTGTTAACAGTAAATAAGCAATTTCCACATGGAGGTACGGGTACAAAAAATTCTCGCTCAATGGGGTATCGCCTCACGTCGTGAAGCCGAAGAAATGATTAGGGACTCACGGGTGCGGATCAATGGGGTATTGGCACATTTAGGTCAAAAAGTTGATCCCGAAAAAGATGCGATCGCTGTGGATGGTAAACCCGTATCCGAAAAGCAGCGTCCGGCTTTAATATATCTATTGCTGCACAAACCACCGGGAGTGGTTTCGACTTGCTACGACCCTCACCGTAGACCAACAGTTCTGGATCTATTACCGAAAAAATTACGAGAGGGTTCAGGTATTCACCCAGTTGGGCGTTTAGATGCAGACTCTACAGGAGCATTAATCCTGACAAATGACGGAGAACTGACATTTGGACTAACCCATCCACGTCACAGTATTTCCAAGACATATCGTGTTTTGGTCAAAGGACATCCTCCAGAACCAGTACTGCAAATGTGGCGTCAGGGTGTGATGTTGGAGGGGAGAAAAACCAGAGCCGCTAAAGTACACCTAATAGAACGTTGTGCCGAGCAAAGCTTTTTAGAAATAGTGTTGCAGGAGGGAAGAAATCGCCAAATTCGCCGGATAGCCCAACAGTTAGGATACCCAGTAATCAAGCTGCATCGGACTGCTATCGGCCCAATTCAATTAGAAACTCCAAAAGAACCTTTTTTGTCAGAGGGTAAATATCGTTCCCTCAAAGATCATGAGATTCACTTTTTACAAGAGCAGATAACGCAACCTATTAAAGATTCAGCGGAGTTAAGGAGTGTCAGTAGGCATGAAATGGCTAAGAAAAAACAATAATCACCAGCCATCACTTTCATTAGAGCAAGAACGAGCCGAAAAGTTGGCAGAATTAGGCGCTCAACTTTGGGCATTGCGTCAAGAACAAGGTTTATCTCTAGAGCAAGTGGTTGTATTAACCAGGATTCCCCGGCGATTATTGCAGGCGATCGAAGAAGGAAATTTAAACGATCTGCCAGAACCAATCTATATTCAGGGTTTGATCAGGCAATTTGCCGAAGCACTAGGCTTGAATGGAGTAGAATTTTCTGGCACTTTTCCGATCAGTTCTGCACGAGTGAACTCCCAATCTATGGGAAATACTTCACCCCTGAATCAACTACGTCCAATTCATCTTTACTTTCTTTACATATTCCTAATTGTATGCTCTGTAAATGGCTTATCTCAGTTATTAAATAATGCTGTATTACAAGCCAATAATAGCCAAAATCAGCCATACCCAAAACAAAAGTCCGTTGTCAAACCAGAAGTAGCTCAACTAAAAAAGTCAGTAAAGGTTCAACCGGTCAGCGATACCCTGAGCGGCGAACAACAGGGACAAGCTGTACAGATTGGTGTCACTTTGAAAGCGTCATCTTGGATTCGCGTAGTAGCTGATGGCAAAACCGAGTTTGAGGGGATTTTGCCAGAGGGAACTCACCGGATTTGGAAAGCCCAAAAGCAATTGACAGTGAAAACTGATAATGCTGGTGGTGTGTTGATGAGCGTCAATCAACAGAAAGCCAAGGAGATGGGAGAGCCTGGGAAAGAAGAAGAAGTTAAGATTGCTGCTAAACCTAAGTTTTGAGATGAGGGAAATGAGGGAGCAGGGGGAGATGATGGGGATGAGGAGTATAAGGAGGACAGAAGGCATTTACTCCTCTCTCTGGCTTGTCTTCCCCGTCTCCCCCTGCTCCCCCTGCTTTCTTATCTCCTCACTGGGCTTGCGGGGCGCGTCCATTAAGTCTGGTAAGAACTTTTAAGCGATCGCCTAATTCCTCTGTCAACGCTCCTGGTTGATAGCGCCACTCCCAGTTACCCTCAGGAATACTGGGAAAATTCATCCGCGCTTGGTTCCCTAATCCCAAAATATCTTGCAAGGGAATAATCGCTTGGTTGGCTATAGAACTCAAAGCTAGGCGAATTAAATCCCAGTGGATGCCATCAGGGCTGATAGAACCTAAATAAAGCAACAAGTTTTGCTTTTCTTGGTCGTCAGCTGTATCGAACCAGCCTATAGTTGTATCATTATCGTGAGTCCCGGTATAAACTACAGAATTGCGCGGATAATTAAATGGTAAAAATGGATTAGCGGCATCAGCACTAAAGGCAAATTGCAAAATTTTCATCCCCGGAAATTCATACTTGTCTCGCAGCGCTTCTACCCCTGGTGTAATTACTCCCAAATCTTCTGCTAAGACGGGTAGCTTGCCCAACTTTTGCCTAATCACTTCAAAAAAAGCATCTCCAGGCGCTTCCACCCATTTACCATTAATGGCAGTTTCTTCACCTTGAGGCACAGCCCAATAAGCCTCGAAGCCCCGGAAGTGGTCAATGCGAATTATATCTACATAATCCAGCATTGCCTCAAAGCGCTGTACCCACCACTTAAAGTCTTGTTTTTGCAATTCCTCCCAGTTGTAAACTGGGTTGCCCCACAATTGACCGGTGGCGCTAAAGTAATCTGGTGGGACTCCTGCCATTTGGGCGGCAGCTCCTGTCTGTTCATCTAGACAAAAGATGTTGGGATGCGCCCACACATCAGCGCTATCATGAGCTACGTAGATGGGGATATCACCGATAATGTCAATCCCGCGCATGTTGGCGTAGCTTTTAAGCTCTGACCACTGGCGGAAAAACTCAAATTGGACAAACTTGTAATAAGAAATCTCTCCATTGAGCCGCTCCTGTACTTCCTCCATTGCTTGTGGATCACGCTTTACAAGTTCTGAGGGCCATGTGTGCCAGTTTGCATTCTCGTTGGCATCTTTCAACGCCATAAATAAGGCATAATTATCTA
The DNA here is from genome assembly GCF_036917615.1 of Nostoc sp. Taxonomy (GTDB): domain Bacteria; phylum Cyanobacteriota; class Cyanobacteriia; order Cyanobacteriales; family Nostocaceae; genus Nostoc. The sequence continues at coordinate 1,770 of NZ_JBALCZ010000052.1, read as the reverse complement.
GCCAATAGGCTTTGCTGTCGCAAAAACCTTCAAACTCTTTTTGTAGGATGGGTGTGGCATTGGCTCTAAAATGTTCATAGGCTTTTTTGAGTAGCCCAATCTTAACCGGCACAACCTCCTTGAAATCTACCTTTTCTTCCAAAAATCCTGGTAAATTAGCAAAGTCTTCTTCTGTTAGCAAACCCTCATCTCGCAGTTTTTCTGGGCTAATCAGCAGGGGATTTCCCGCCATTGCCGAGTAGCACATATACGGGGAATTACCGTATGCAGTGGGGCCCAAAGGTAAAACTTGCCAATATTGTTGATGGCTTTCTTTGAGAAAATCAATAAAGCGATAGGCTTCTAAGCCTAAATCGCCAATGCCAAATCGACTGGGAAAAGATGTGGGATGCAGCAAAATGCCACTTGATCTAGGAAAAGGCATATTTAACCTGAATTATGAGAGGGAGCGATTGTCTGAACGACACGCTACGCGATCGCATCGAATCTATCACAAAACAGCATTTGTAGGGTAAATCAAGTAAACTCATGTTGTTTGTCCTTTGTCATTTGTCCTTGACTAATGACTAATGACCAATGACTAATGACTAATGACTAATGACTATGACTTACCGAAATCCTACACCGACAGTTGATATCATCATTGAACTTGTAAATCGACCTCATCGGCCAATAGTGTTAATTGAAAGACATAATCTACCCTTAGGTTGGGCTATTCCTGGTGGTTTTGTGGATTATGGAGAAGCAGTAGAAGTGGCGGCCCGGCGCGAAGCTCAGGAAGAAACGGGTTTGCAGGTGGAGTTAGTTGAACAATTACTAGTGTATTCTGACCCCAATCGCGATCCGCGTCAGCATACGATTAGCATTGTATTTTTAGCAACAGCGACGGGGGAACCTGTGGCTGGGGATGATGCTAAGGGTATAGGCATTTTTGAGTCTTGGTGTGTGCCTGGTAATTTATGTTTTGACCACGATCGCATTTTGCAGGATTATTGGCGATATCGGCATTATGGGATACGTCCGAGGTTGGGGTAGGAGGGACGAACCGCAGAGGCGCAGAGAGCGCAGAGAGAAGAGGGGAGAGGAATACTTGTGACACAAAGTTTTTGTGATTATACTGTGTCAGTGGTATTTAAAGGTGCATTATGGATGTTGAAGAACTGTTGGATAAATACGCCGCAGGACAACGGAAGTTTCATTCAGAAAATTTGAGAGGAGTAGACCTCAAAGGTGCAAATCTGAGTGGGATAGACCTAACAAGTGCAGATTTGACAGGAGCAGATTTGAATGATGCAAACCTTAGCAAAGCAATACTTCAAAGTACAAATCTTACTAGGGCATCTCTGATAAGCACAAACTTAAGTGGTTTGGTAGAAAGTTCTAGTTTAAATTTGAGTTGGGCAGATTTGAGTAGTGCTGACTTGAGTAAAGCAACCCTAAATAGCGCTAAATTGAGTAACGCAAACCTAGATAATGCCAACTTGACTGGAGCAAACTTGAGTAACGCTAAATTGAGTAACGCAAACCTAGATAATGCCAACTTGACTGGAGCAAACTTGAGTAGCGTTAACTTTAGTAATGCCAACCTAGATAATGCCAATTTGAGCGACGCTACACTCAGTTCTGCAAACTTAACCGAAGCATCCTTGAATGAGGCAAAAGTCGTTAGAGCTAACCTAAGAGCTGATTCGTAAAGAAAATCTAAAGAGAATTAAGTCTCGCTTTACTCAGGTTATAGGCTAAACCGAGAGCAGTTATGTTATTGTCGAT
>NZ_JBALCZ010000051.1:0-31412 GCF_036917615.1 Nostoc sp. | reverse complement strand
AAAGATTGCCGATACAGGGTTTCGGCAGCATCCCAGTTGCTGCGATTGCGCTCTATATCTCCCAACACTCCCCAACTAGAAGCCATTCCAGAGCGATCGCCTAATTCTGTCATCACTTCTAAAGATTGCCGATACAGGGTTTCGGCAGCATCCCAGTTGCTGCGATTGCGCTCTATATCTCCCAACACTCCCCAACTAGAAGCCATTCCAGAGCGTTCGCCTAATTCTGTTCTCACTGTTAAAGATTGCCGATACAGGGTTTCGGCAGCATCCCACCTACCGCGATTGCGCTCTATATCTCCCAACAATCCATTGCAATATGCAATATTACTTTTACTTTCTTGCTTTTGTGCAATGGCTAAAGCATTCTGAAAACATCTTGCTGCTTCATCCCAATTACCTAAATCACGATGAATTACTCCAATCCATTGCAAGCAGATGCAGCGTTCCTCCTCGTCAATGTGCGGCAAAACTTGTTCACCCAAGTCTTTTAATAAACTCCAATGTCCCCACCGTCTCAGATATTTTCCCAGAGTTTCCGTTACCAAATCAGATGCTTCACTATAATTACCCAACTGAAAAGCAAAATATTGAGCCTCCAGCACTGGGCGCAAATCTTCTAAAGTTTTAGGATTTTCAACATTTTTACCAGAGCAGTAAAATTTATAAATACTCTTGAGCAGATTGGGCAGTTCGTCTTGATATTCGCCTTGTAGAAACTCCACAATTACTCGATGCAAGTCATAAAATACCTCATATTGCTGTTCATCATAGCGACTCTGCACCAAACTGCTATCGACTAATCGCTTTAAAATTGCTTGCGTTTCACTAATTTCTTCCTTTGTCAATTCAGCAGGTCTTTCTAAATCTGCTGCCGTTTCAAAGCGCTCATCTTGCTCTCGCTTATCTGTATATAACCGCAAGAAAGTTAAACCTCGGATATCTATCCCCACCCGCAAAACACACATCCTGCTGAGTAAATCTCGCGCTGCTTCACTTTGCCTTGCCAGTTGTTCTCTGAGAATGGGTTCAGCCTTTTTCGTCACCAATTCTGGATGCTTCCGCAGATACCCAGGCTTACCCTTACCAATAGCCGCCAGTTGGGTTAACAAAAATACGTGTCCCTCAATGCGCTCAGATATCCACTCCAAATCTGCTACACTATCTTTCAGTTGGCGCTGTCGCAAAATCTCAACTCCCGCGACTGTCGCCACTCCAGAAATTCTCTCGATATACACCAATTCTGAATCTGGTTCCGCACCTTCATAGCGGATATCAGCCAAATCTGTTGGTACTTCCCGACTGGTTAATAAAGTTTGTGATTGATGCTGCTGATAGACTAAAGCATTTAGCAGTTTACCCCAATCGGGTGAAATTGCCCGTCCCGCTTGGGGATGGTTGGCAGGCTGTAAAATACTTTCCAGGTTATCCAGCACTACAAGAGTGCGTGTTTGCGCCAACCCTTCAATAATTTTGGCTATCTTTTCATCAGCAGTTTTTAACGTCTTTGCTGTTTGAATACCCAAGCCTTCAATTAGGAGAAATTCTGCGACATCATCAAAACTTGTCCCCTCCTGCGCCTTGAAATACATAACGCATTCATAGGGACACTCTTCTACATTCGCCCCTTTTTCAACGGAAGTTAGGGCGGATTTTCCACAATTAACGCCCAGTGCTTCTAAAAGTTTTACAGTTAAACTGGTTTTGCCAATACCCCCTTGTCCAATGAGTGCCAATATCTTAAGCAGATTTTCTGGTTGCAGTAATTTGGCTTGCAACTCTTCAAGGAGTTGATCTCGCCCCTTCCACACGGGTACTTCTGGGATTGCTCGATTCCCCACCAACCGTTTTTCAGTTGTTGTTTTCGTCTGTAGAGGCGATCGCAGTTCAGCTTCAATTTTATCGAGTTCATCACCAAGACGCGCCAGTTGAGCCTCTTCTTCTGGAAGCTGATGTTCTAATTTAAACTTTACTGTCGTATCAGTCTCAATCGCTAAGTCACGCCGTATTCGGTTTACTTTCTCACGCCGGATATCGCACTCTTGTTGAAGTTCGTCTCGTTTTTCCTCTAATCGACGCTGTTGTTCTTTGTTCATTTAGAGGCTGAGATACAAGTTAGATTACTTAAGTATAATCATGATAATCTACGGTGCTGCGAAAGGGTGTATACTAAGTGGGATTTTTTCAGAGCGATTGCACCACTCACCCTAAAAACGTGGACGCGGGGCTATTTGTCGTCGGACATCGCCTTTTCAAGTTTATCATTAGACCTCTTGCACAAATGCAAAATTCGCCCTCATCCCCCAACCCCTTCTCCCAAAATTGGGAGAAGGGGAGCCAAATTTAAAGTCCCTCTCCCAAGCTTGGGAGAGGGATTTAGGGTGAGGGCTTTTGATTCATGCAAGAAGTCTATCCCACCTCAGAACTCGCAAGGCCGACCTTTTAGCTCGGAACTTCATACTCAGAACTCGAAACGCGGAGCTAGGAGGCTGGGAAATCTAAACTTTGCCGAAAAGAGATTAGTATTTCATTCAATGCAGCCATGTTAATTAAAAATGCATCATGTCCGTGGGTTGACTTCAGCCACGCCAGTTGAGCATTAGGAATTAAATTTGCCAATTCTTGTTGCTCTACTGGAGGATAGAGGATGTCAGAATCAATTGCGACAACTAAAGTCGGTTGCTGGATGCTTTGTAGAACAGATTTATAATCTGATAAATTAGGAACTGTGCGATCGCGTGCAACATCGTGGCGATCCATTGCGTGGGTAAGGGTAATGTAAGTGTTAGCATCAAATCGCTCTGTCAGCTTTTGACCCTGATGCTGTAAGTAACTCGCTATAGCAAACTGCTCAGATGCATCATACTGCCGCCCAAAGCGGGTTGTAAAACTATCCCAAGAACGGTAAGTAGACATTGCCATCATCCGCGCCACTGCTAATCCTTGATTTGGGGGCGCATCCAGAGTGTAGTTCCCTCCTTGCCAGTTGGGATCGGCGTAAATTGCCTGTCTTTGGGCTTCACTTAATCCAATACACCAAGCGGAATGTCTTCCAGAAACAGCAATGGGTGCAATAGCTTTCACTTTTTCTGGATATAATAACGCCCACTCCAATACTTGCATCCCACCCAGTGAACCGCCAATTACTAACCGCAGAGATTGAACACCCAGGTATTTTAGTAGTGCAGCTTGCAGGTGAACCATATCTCGGATTGTAATCTCCGGGAAAGATACGCCATAAGGCTTTCCCGTTATGGGGTTGATACTAGTTGGCCCAGTTGTGCCGTAACAACTTCCCAAGATGTTGCTGCACACAATAAAATCGCGTTCTGGATTGAAAACTTTCCCTGAACCAAACAAAGGTTCCCACCAATCATCAGCGTCAGCCGAACCAGTTAAGGCATGACAAATCAGTACCCCATTATCGCCTTGAGCATTTAACTGTCCCCAAGTCCGATAAGCAACCTGAACCCCAGTTAATGCTTCGCCCCCTTCCAGTTTAAATGGCACTATCATTTGGTAAAACTGGGTTTGCGGTGAGATGAAGTCTGAGTAGATCATATCTAGGATTCTGTTCACGAGGCAGTGAAAATGGGAAATGGGAAGAACTAACTCCAAACTCTAGTCCTGTCAAGGTGGGTAAAAATTCTCGAAAATCAATTCCTCTCTTATCTCTGTGTTCTCTGTGCCTCTGCGGTTCAATAAATAAATAACTTATAAACCGCAGAGACGCAGAGGAACCAGAGAGAGAAAAAGATTTTAGAAGTCATCTTGACAGGGCTACTCTAAACTCCTAACTTTCCTCTGTTTTCACTTGCCGAAATGCCTGCTCAAAATCCTCTTTGATATCGTCGATATGTTCAATTCCCACCGATACCCGCACCAAATCGGGTTTCACACCCGCTGAAAGCTGTTCGTCATCACTTAGCTGTTGATGGGTTGTGGAAGCGGGATGAATGACGAGGGTTTTAGCATCACCAACGTTTGCTAAATGACTCGCCAATTTCACATGATTAATAAAAGCTTTACCTGCCTCCAGTCCACCTTTGATGCCAAAGTTTAAAACTCCCCCAAACCCATGCCGAAGATATTTTTTCGCTCGTTCATGATTAGGGTGATTGGGAAGTCCCGGATAATTAACCCATGATACTTGCTCTTGCTGCTCTAACCACCGAGCCAATTCTAGGGCATTGCTCACATGCCGATCTACACGTAGGGAGAGAGTTTCTAATCCTTGCAGTAAAAGAAAGGCGTTAAATGGACTCAAGGACGGGCCAAAATCCCGTAATCCCTCGACTCTGGCGCGGATAATAAAGGCAATATTGCCAAAGGAACCGCTAGGGCCAAACACTTCTTGGAAATTCAGCCCATGATAGCCGGGTGATGGCTCAGTAAATAGGGGAAATTTGCCGTTACCCCAGTCAAATTTACCCGAATCGACAATTACGCCACCAATGGAAGTACCATGCCCACCAATCCATTTAGTTGCAGATTCCACTACGATGTCTGCACCATGTTCAATAGGTCGAGCTAGATACCCACCAGCACCAAAAGTATTATCCACAATTAAAGGAATGCCGTTTTCGTGAGCAATGTGAGCTAAAGCCGCAAAGTCGGGAATGTTGAATTGGGGATTGCCAATAGTTTCAACGTATAGGGCTTTGGTGCGATCGTCGATCGCCTGACGGAAACTTTCCGGCTCATCTCCCTCGACAAACTTGACATTAATACCCAAACGCGGTAAAGAAACTTTAAATTGGTTATATGTTCCTCCATACAAAAAACTAGTGGAAACAATATTATCCCCAGCCTGAGCGATGGTAGTAATTGCCAAGAATTGCGCCGCCTGCCCACTAGCGGTTGCTAATGCTGCTACACCCCCTTCTAAGGCAGCAATCCGCTTTTCAAATACATCCGTCGTCGGGTTCATGATCCGGGTGTAGATATTACCCAATTCTTGCAGAGCAAACAACCGCGCTCCGTGGTCAGCGTCATCAAAAACGTAGGAAGTTGTTTGGTAAATTGGGACAGCACGAGCATTAGTTCCAGGAGCCGGCTCTTGTCCAGCATGAACTTGCAGGGTTTCAAAACGATATTGTTCAGACATAAGCAGTTATTTTAGTTTTCAATTATTATATAAGCAAAGAATATAATAATTGAGCATTCTGTGAGAGCAATCAACGGTAATTCGTTAGATTTACCGTATTTTACTCTAAAATATTTTTGACACAAAAAATCTATTACCCTGGAAAAACTAATATTACCGAAGAAGGCGAAGGGAAAAAGCTTTAATTCCTTCCCCTTCCCCTTTCATGGAACCATTATTAAACCCGGATTAATCATCCCTGCTTCTTGAATTGTTGAAAAAGCAGTTTTCCCGATGATCCGATGAGCCGCAGCCGTCGGATGAATGCCATCCCAGAACAAAAACTGGTCTGGGTTACTACAGGTGTCAGAGCCAGACAGACATGGAGTGGTGACATTGGTAAAGTTAAAAGCTGCCGGATTTGCGATTGCATCTCGATACAGGGTGTTGGCATCTAATATCACAATCTCCAGATCGGAATGCTGTTGACTTAGGATTTTAAGCGATCGCCTCAAGCCTTGATTATGTGCTTGTGTTAATGCACTGAGGTTCACAGAATTCTTACTGGTTCTAGTGGCAGGTAACTGTCCTAAATCTGGTAAATTTCCTACCAGAATCTTTTTAGCACCCACATCAGTTAGAGAATTGATGGCGATCGTCAGATTTTTAACAGGAATAGTTGCACTGCTTACCCCTTGTAAATAATCATTTGCCCCTGCCCACAGGACATACAAAGCATCTGAATTCGTCTGTTGATGTGTCTGCCTAAACGACTGCACTTGATTTAGCAAGCTAGGTACATAGCTGTTGCCAACATTGCCAGTAGTCGATCCTCCGTAAGCAAAATTGTTAGTTTGCTTGGAGGAGAGATGAAGCGACTCGGCAAGATACTCAATCCAAACCCGACCATTCGAGTAACGCCCCTGAAAGTAAGTTGGATTAGGTGGATACATTCCTGCTGTCGCCCGGAATACCATCCCTGTATCCGAAAGACTGTCCCCAAATACGTAGAGTTCTGTGATCGGATGAGTTTTATCCATAAATTTTGCCGCTACAACCATGATAAAAATTAGCAGAGCAAGTCCTGTTCTTAAAAGCCACTTTTTTCTTTGCATTAAACTTTTCTGCAAACCATAAAGGTTACAGTTTTTACAACTGTGGTTGATGATTATCGTTATGAGTAAAGATTGAGCTTGCAATTTAGCACTTCTCTAACTTAACAAGCTAGCTTCAGAGCTGGTGAGCAAAACCGGATACTTTCAGGTGTGGATTTTGCCAATTGTCTGAATGCAGTTTTCAAATGAATAGACCACACGCAGACCTCGCTTCCATTCCTCGCTCCTTCAAGGCTACAAGTGCCTGGAACGACGCTTTTTCTTTTTGTTTCAAAGCCGCTGAGTTTGGGACGCTATTAGTTCGCGTAGCCAAGTGTGTAGCGGATCGCGATCGCAACACTCATGCCAAATCTGTAGAAAATTGTAGTTACCAAGTTCAATCGGTGGTTTAAAGATAGCAAGGTTTGTATATTCAGCAAAGAGCATTGCAATTCGACTAGGCAACGTAACAATGAGATCAGTCTGAGCGACAATCAGAGGAGCCGAAAGAAAATGTGGTAACTTCAACATCACTCGACGCTTCACACCTAAGCCTTCCAACACAGTATCCACACGGGTTTTAGTTGAACTCGATATTGCGTTTATAGGCGTAATGAAGGCATGTGGCCAAGCAACATAAGATTCAATTGTAAGATCCGTTTGAGTGATCGGATGGTCAGCCCGAACCAAAGATACATAATCTTCTACAAATAACTTTTGGAACCTAAACTCCGAAGTTTTTGGGAGATTAGGAACTCCTAAGCCTAGATTGATCGCTCCATTTCTCAGTAAATCTAATGTGTCAGAACGCCAATGATGACATTCCAAATTCAGTTGGGGAGCCTGTTGAGAAATTTGCTTCAAAACCATAGGAAGAATCAAAACGGTTGCGTAATCTGATGCAGCTAGCTGGATTGTGCCTTGTGCTGTTTTAGGTTCAAAAACGGTTGGTTGAACTAACTGCTCAATATTTAACAAAATTTTCTGTAGTGGTTCGAGTAGTTCATGAGCACGTGGTGTAAGAACCATGCCTTTCTTAGACCGCACAAGTAGTGGATCGTTGAACACTTGGCGTAATCGCCCAAGTGCGTGACTGGTCGCTGATTGACTCAAACCAATTTTTTCTCCAGCATTCGTGACGTTACGCTCTTGCAGCAAGGCATATAACACCAGTAAAAGATTAAGATCCAATTTGTGCAAATTAATTTCATGCATAGATATTATTTATTTTATGAATTTGACAAGTAATAATCAATTACTTACTATCAGTATGTTGATTAGAAGCAAGCTATAGCATAAAGTTTGGCAATAATTTGGGTCTAAATAAGTAAGCAACCCTTGACTTAAAATCAGGGACTGGGAAGAGGTGAAGAGGATAAAATTTTTCACGTGTTTGTGTTGATGCACTGAGGCTCACAGAATTTGTACTGGTTCTAGTCGTAGGTAGCGATTTTGCCAATTGTCTTAATGCAGTGGTGTTCTGCCTTGTTATATTGTCGTCACCAATCAACTTTTTACGTAAATGATTCAAAAATTTGCACCCCCAACCCATAGAGACAAATACATCCGTGTTGCTAAATTTGCAGATGTTCAAGCAGCAGGTAGTTTGTTGGTTCGCAGCGAAAAACATACCATTGCTCTGTTTTACTCAGACAATAAAGTCTATGCAATTGATAACCGTTGTCCGCATATGGGCTTTCCCCTCCACGGAAGCACTTGCAAAGATGGCATTGTGACTTGCCCTTGGCACTATGCCCGCTTCGACCTCGCCAGTGGCGGAACATTTGACTCTTGGGCAGATGATGTTCCCTCCTTTGGTGTAGAAATCCGCGATGGGGAAGTTTGGGTAAATTTAGATCCCCCAGTTGACCTCCATGCCCACCACAGCCAACGTCTTCAGGATGGTTTAGAACAAAATATTTCTTTAGTTATTGCCAAATCAGCGATCGCATTATTGGATATGGGGACAGATTTTAGCGAACCATTTCAACTAGGACTAGAATTTGGCACCCATTACAACAAAGCAGGCTGGAGTACAGGCTTAACTATCCATACTTGCATGATGAATTTGCTACCTTATCTAGATGCAGAAGATAAACCCCGCGCCCTTTTTCAAGGACTTTCAGCAGTCGCTAGTGATAGCGCTGGAGCGCCGCCCCATTTTGTAGTTCATCCATTGCCCAATTCTACTGTTGACCTCAGTACCCTCAAAAGCTGGTTTTGCCAGTTTATTGAGGTGCGAGATAGTGAAGCAGCAGAGAGATGTTTGATATCTGCAATTCAGGCAGGAGCTAATTCTGAGCAAATCGCAGACATGCTGTTCACATCTGCCACAGACCACTGTTACATCGATAGCGGTCATGTACTCGACTTCATTAACAAGGCACTGGAAGCCCTGGATGCTGTTGATTGGCAAGGGGCAGAGTCAGTTTTGGCGAGTCTAGTTTCTGGTTTAGCAACTGCTTCCCGCATGGAAGAATCCAATTCCTGGTGCTACCCTGTGGATTTAGTAGGAATTCTAAAATCTGCCTTTGAGGAGTTACCTATGGTTTTGGCAGCAGGACGACCTCAACAAGGAACTTGGTCAGGTCAGGAGGAGTTGGTGCCGATTTTGTTAGGGGAAGACCCACAGGAAATTATCAACTCTCTTCTGACTGCTCTGGAAAATGGTTGTACTGAAGAACAATTGGCAGGTGTAGTTACTTACACAGCAGCACTTCGGGTAGCTCGCTTCCACACTAACAACGACTTTGGCGACTGGAATTCAGCGCACCATCCGTTCACTTTTGCCAATGCTGTGCATCAAGGATTACGACGAGTGCCTTCGGTGGAATTACTACGAGGTGTGTTTGATGCTGCCATGAGTGTATATCTGAATCGTTTTTTGAATGTGCCACCAGCAAGACTCCCAGAACCAAAAAACTCTGCTGAAAATCCTGAAGAATTGCTCAAGCAACTACCGGATTTATTAAATCGCCAACAACAAGTAAATCAGACAGGTCAGTTAGTGGCTGATTATTTGTATAGTGGCGGCTCTGTTGAGCGGCTGATGGCAATGTTGGGTAAGTTGATGCTGCGAGAAAATCGGGACTTTCATGTGATTCAGGAAATAGAAGCAGCTTTTAGACAATACTCGTTGTTAGGTCAAACCCCGGCTGGTATCCATGTACTAGTTGCTGCCGCTCGTTATTTAGCAGCACACGCGCCCACAATGCGATCGCAAGGGCAAACCTATCAAATTGCTGAACGCTTGCATAAAGGCGATCGCCTGTTTGAAGAATAGTAATTTAGCTAATCTTCGGAGACTTGATAATTGCCGCGATCGCCTGATATAAGAATTTGTGCGATCGCGGCAATTTCTGCAATGCTTGGGGAACTTAAGAGTCGAATTAAAAATTGCATAAATGTTCAACTTACCTCAGTTAAGTACTGGAAAATTTCAACCAATCTATTCTGTGTCTAGACTTAATCGAGTCTCCATTGCTCTTTGTGTCCCTCAACTAGTTCACCCTTTTGGGTGAGTCAGATATCCACCGATCAGGTGACCTGACCGGAGGAAGCTGAGATTAATAATAAAGAGGACTCTATTACTAAAGAACACCGATCGCATTTAACTAAGAATAACCTTATGAAACTTATTACCTTAATAAATTCTGCACTTATTTTTGCTTCTATAACTCTTGTACCTGGAATCGCTGGCGCTCAAACAGCTACTACCAAGAGCAGTGAAATAGCTATTAACTCTAATAATTTATCTAGTTATTCTACTTCTGTTAGTTACCTCCAGCCTTTCAATCTAGTTACTTTTGCTTATCAGGGAGGTCTGAAACAGCACGGTATTCCTAGTGGAGAAAAGCTAGTATTTGAAACTCAGAACAGAAATATTATTGCAAAAGATTTGGTGAAGGCTGCTGTGAATGCAGACAAATTACCATCGCAAGTTTTAAACGACCAAAATTATCTCAGTGCTGTTAATTTACAACTCAAGGCATTGCCTGATTATACTGCTGCTGATTGATTTGGTTTTTCTTATATCTTTTTAGAAAGCTAAATTTATCAGCATACTCATACTATATTCGTGCGCTTGTTATTAAATATAGCAATCCTAAATGAGTTGTGAAAAATATAGATAAGGAAACGAACCGCCAACTCTACGAGACACTATGTGTAGCTTACTTCCCCGTAAGGGTACGCGCAGCCTCTCCAAGAGTTGGACACAAACGAAAGAAACAAGAAAGAGATATATAATTTTCACAAATGATTTAGGACTGCTATATAGTGTTTCTCGTTTACGTGAGGTACACCCGTAGGGGCACGGCACTGCCGTGCCTTTACACTTAGCGATATAATCTTGTACCGCATATGAATGGGAAGCGCTATATAAATAAAAATATTTTATACACAGCGATCGCAGCGTATAAAATGCTTTCCACACCAGTTGCAATAAGAGTGGTTCGCCGCCCAACGCACTAGCTCCCCATAACCGACTGACGTGGGTTAGGGGGATCTTCCGGTGCAAAATATCACTAACACTAAGTACAGAATTTGATTAATTCGTAGCGAATGAAATTTAGCAATACCCTGCAATGCCAATGCGTCAGCTGACAATGCTAATGCGTCGGCTGACAATGAAAAACGCTACGCTTTTATGCAAAACTGTACTAAGCGTATTGGCCTAATAAGTTGCACTTCTCGTGTGCTGAAGCCACAGAAAATTGTATGATCAACAACTTAGAAACCAAAAATTTCGTTTTCTATAGAGAATGACAGAAGTAATTAGATCCGGGAGCCTAAATCACATTGAGTCCATTGAGTTTGAAGAGCAGTGCTTAGAAAAAGCTAGAGAAATAGGTGATTCTCCAGAGGAGAGGCTTTGCCAACCCAATGAGGAAGTCATTTCTTTAGGAAGTTTGGGCAATGCTTACCAGTCAAGAGGGGAGTACCACCTGGCAATTGAGTTTTATCAGCAGTGGTTGGATACAGCTAGAGAAATAGGCGATCGCTTCGAGGAAGCCAAATGTTTATCTGGGTTGGGCAACGCTTACCAATCACTGGGCAAGTACCAGCGAGCGATTGAATTTTATCAGCAGTGGTTGAGTATCACCAGGAAAATAGGCGATGCCTACGGCGAGCAAAGCCAACGCACTGGGGAAGGCATTTGCTTAGGAAGTTTGGGCAATATTTATGAATACCTGGGCAAGTACGAGCAAGCGATTGAGTTTTATCAGCAGTGGTTGAGTATAACCAAGAAAATAGGCGATTGGACTGGGGAATGCATTTGCCTGGGAAGTTTGGGCAATACTTATGAATCATTGGGGCAGTACCAACTGGCAATTCAGTTTTACCAGCAATGGTTAGAGATGGCAAGATTCATCAGCGATCGCAATGGGGAAGACATGGCCTTAAGTGGGTTGGGGAGTGCTTATCAGGCTCTGGGACAGTACCAAAAGGCGGTTGAGTTTCATCAATATTCATTAGAGATCAGAAGGGATCTTGATGACCGAAATGGGGAAGCAAACGCCTGGTTTAATTTAGGTCTGGTGTTAGAAAAAATCAATCGAGAATCAGAAGCGATGGATGCTTTTTGCAATGCCCGCGAAATATATCACGCAATGGGACTCGATGCAAGCCTGCAAGATTGTAACCATGCGATCAAGCTTCTTTCTCAAAATGTTGCAAGCCCAGGATCTGGCTTCTGGTTTGGAAGGTGGTTAAGTAATTTGTCGCAGTTGATCAAAGCTGGTTCTAAACAGTAACATCTCTCATATCATGTCCGGTTGAACAATTGTCATTGCGAACGTTGCACTTTGTTCCACTTCTCTTCTCTACGAGACGGCTATGCCCTAAGCGTAGCTATGCCGCAGGCTTTACGAGACGCTCCGCGTAGCTTGCTTCTCCGTAGGAGTACGTTGCACTCGTAATGACATATCATAAGTAATTTGCCGGACATGATATCACTACTTATTCAGGTAATGTGAGGATGTTTTAAAGCCTTTGGCGATTAGAAATCGCCATAATACATAGAAAATCCACTTTTAAAACATCCTCTGAATACAGCAAGATTATATCAAGAGGACGGATATTTATTGAATACCGCAACTGAGTTATTGCGATCAAAGGAAAACACAGAAAACGGGTCTTTTCGATTTCCTATCTCCATGCCAGGAGTGCCTACAGGCATTTGGGGAACAGATAAACCAACAACATTTGGCTTTTCTTGAAGCAGACGTTTGATGTCGTCTGCTGGGACGTGTCCTTCAATCACATATCCATTAACAATTGCTGTGTGACAAGATGACAAGTTATCCGGCACGTTGTACTTTTGTTTGACTGTTTCGATGTCAGGCGTGCGAAAGTCTGTGATTTGAAAACCCTCTGCCTTTAAGTGATCAATCCACCCGCCACAACAATTACAATCGGGACTGTGATATACAGTGGCATTTAGCACTGTTGATTTGAATGGTGTTTGTTTATTCTGGATATGCCCAGTGGTAGTTACCAGTTGAGCATTAGCTGCAACAGAACCAGGAAAAACAGCTTGAGCATTACTCATAGGAGCAGTGCTTCCCAATATGCCCAACACCCCTACTGTGAGACAAATTATTACCACTGCACGCACAGCAACACGTACCAAGATGGGAGATAACCATTTTTGCCAGCAATAAATAAATTGTTTGTGCGACATCTAAGACTTCCTAAGTACAACACTGCATAAATTTGTTGTAACAAATTCTCTTGAAAAAGACTCTGCGTACCCAATACGGTTCGGATAAGATCCTTCCGCCTACGGCGACCCCCTTAAAAAGAGGGTTAGAAGCCCCCCTTTTTAAGGGGGGTTGGGGGGATCTTCGAGCGATAAACAAGCTAACCAAACCGTATTGTCTGCGTACCTACCCTGCGGGAAGGCGAAGCGCCTATGCGCTTACTTTGCTTCCCTCTGCATTTAAAAACGCTACGATTTTACGCAAAACTGTACTACGTCCTTGAAAGCAAAAGTGATTCCTTATCAGTTATCATATTCTTGTTTTGGCGAAGGTACTGAACTATTAACCCATTTGCACCAGTTGTAGGACAACAGCAAGCCATAGAATTACTCACTCAGGCTGTCAGACAAAACCGGGTTGCTCCAGCCTATCTATTTGTGGGGCCAGATGGTGTCGGAAGGAGTTTAGCAGCCAGATGTTTTGTGGAATTGCTATTTTCTAGTCACAAGGGAGTCACTGCGGCTTTACAAAACCGTTTGCGTCAGGGGAACCACCCAGCTTTGTTGTGGGTGTCACCAACGTACCAATATCAGGGACAACGATTAACAGCAGCAGAAGCGGCCGAGAAAGGACTCAAGCGTAAAGCACCACCTGTAATTCGGCTAGAGCAAATTCGGGGAATTACCGAGTTTCTAAGTCGGCCACCCTTGGAAGCACCGAGGAATGTGGTAGTGCTGGAAGAAGCTCAAACAATGGCAGAAGCCGCAGCGAATGCTTTACTTAAAACCTTGGAAGAACCGGGACAGGCGACATTAATTTTAATTGCACCTACACCTGAGTCTGTTTTGCCAACTTTGGTGTCACGCTGTCAACGCATTCCTTTTTATCGCTTAAATGCACAGTCTTTGGCTGTTGTACTCACACAAACAGGTCATCAGGAAATTTTGCCAAATCAGGCAGTATTGAGCATAGCAGCTGGTAGTGCCGGAAGTGCGATCGCATCTTACGAGCAATTACAAACTATTCCCCCTGAGTTACTCGAAGACCTGAAAAAAGCCCCTGCTTCGTACCGCAAAGCCTTGGAGTTAGCTAAGAAAATTGATAAAGATTTAGATACAGAAGCACAACTGTGGTTAGTTGATTATCTTCAGCAATTCTACTGGCAGCAGTGGCACCAACCCAGCATCATCAACCAGCTAGAACAAGCTCGTAAATATTTACTTGCTTACGCTCAACCACGGCTAGTTTGGGAATGTCTGCTTTTATCTGTATACCAAAAATAAAATTGCCTTCACGAACTCTTGCACAAAAACCTCAAACTCTTTAACAATATTAAATAATATTACTTAAGTAACCAGATATATTAGTACTAACGTATCATTAATAATCAGCTACGCAAAGCGTCTCGTAGAGAATGCGGCAAGTCTATTAATTTTGGATTTTGGACTTCGGCTTCGCTCAGTCGAACGATTTTGGATTTTGGATTGACCCCATGCTTTTGGGTGTAGGGCAAGCCGAATTTTGGATAATGGAATTGTTCCGCCCACGTTTGGGCGGGGGATGAACCGAAATAATTTTTAATTCTTCAATTCTTTAATCTAAAATCTAAAATCTAAAATTGGCACAGTCAAGAGACATCGCCCCAAGACACTGGGATTTGCTCAATTGCCAAAGCTTCTCTTAAACAAAAGTCTTGCGGGGGATGACTAATAAAGGTTGTCCGATTATTGTTTTTGAAGATTATATCCCTGACTCATGATCAAGTTACCGCAGACAATTCCAGTTCTTCTTTTTGGGGCTACCTTGGCTGTGCTTTCCCCTCAACTTTGTGCTGCTTTCACCGTTCAAGAGGTAGTTAGTCTTGCCAAAGCATCAAGCGATTTGCCAGTGGTCAAATCAGCAGGACTGTCCCCTGATATGGATGTGCCTTGGTCGAAACCCGTGAGAATCGTTGACCCTTTTGAAGGGGAGTTTCTTGGGGTTTTCGACCGCAACTCCTTAGGTGGCTATTTGTACCGTGAGGATTCAAAGCAAGTTATTAGTTTGTGGACTCCTTCGAGCATTCGAGTCCTCGTAACAGTGAATTTGGATCAAGCTAGCTCTTCTTTCTACACCGCAGGTCGTGTGTATCCCAGACCTGACTATAATAGGTTTGTCACTACCAAGAAAGTCGATAAACTTTTGCTTAAAGTCAGGGGAAAGATTTTTCAATTAGACGGTTCAACCGGGACGTTTGCTGTCAGTCAAGAATTAGCCACTGCTTTGAAAAATGCTCCAGATGAGAACTTAGACATCAGACTAGTGTTGGAAGGAGGTCAAACAGTTGATAGTGAAATTGGCAAAGAAACGGTGAAAGCTTGGCGAAACATTTATTAAGCGAGGTCTCAGGGCGGGCTACTTCTTGGGTATTTTTAACCCAAGTCTTATTTTTTAATAAGAGATCAGAAAATTTCTCCTTGAGCATCTGGATTTAGGAAGAACGAACATTGTTAGAAGCAAGCCTGATTAATTCTTCAACATTGTTTGAAATTGTATTACAAATTATATTTAAAGGTAAGTCATTGGGATCAAATCCGAAAGGTTCTTCAATTTCTGAACCAATTTGTTCAATACTTAATAATGTAAAACTTACAAAAGCCATTACTAGACCAGTCCACCAACTCAAAAAGCTAACAATTTCCAAAGGTAATATCAGACAAAAAATTAATAACAGTTGTCTGAGTTTAATAGTATATATCAAAGGTAGTGGCGTTTTTAGGATGCGTTCGCAACCACCTAAAATATCTACTAAATCATCTACGCAGTTATGTAAAGTAGTCAGTTGATAGACATTTAAAAAATTCCGGTCATGCTGAGACTGCAAGTAATCTCCTATCCAATAAGCAATTTGTAGTGGGGGATGATTACTATCTTGGAGTTGTAAATATTGTTTTTCAGACACTAAGGATGCTAACTGAGTGTCTAAAGGTACTGATCTTAGATGTAACTTCATTGCAACTGCAAAAGCAGTTACTAACCGAAGTATTGCCTCTTTTTCTCGTCTATCTTGCGGTGTCTTATCTTTAATTATTATCCAAATTCCCCGAGTTAAGTTACGAGATGTATTAACTAAAGATCCCCATAGTTGACGACCTTCCCAAAATCTATCATGGGCTGTATTCGTCCGGAAAACTAATAGTAGTGTAAAACCAATATTAAAACTTAAAACAGCATTAGTAAGAATACTGTTAGAGTTTGAAAATGCTATTGGTAATCCTAAATGATAGAGGAATGATATTAAAATACCGTATGCAGTACAAAAAAGTACCCAAGGAAGAATGATAGAAATAATTGAGCTTTCAAGCCGAAGAGTTACTTGAAGCCAGTTCAATTTTTCGCCCTTGTAAAGGTGATACTTTTCTATTAGAGAGTTTTTGGAAATATTTTGAAAATAGTTAGACCGTTTCATATTGGTAAGGTTTGACGATTACATCAATTAGCAAACTAACTTTTTTAGCTAAAGTTATCTTGCTTAAGCAAGATAGGTGCAAGATGTAGGTTTTCAGATAGCGACCGTCGTGCAACTATAATCAACATAAATTCTAGTTTTAACATTGAAATTTATTTTTGTGAACCCTCTTTAGGTAGGTAAATTCATGAGTGGCTTCTAATTCTTCACCATAAACTCTAACGACAACAGGACTTAGGTAAACAATATCCAAAAAGAAAGATTTTCTTATTAAGGCAATTCATGAATTGCCCCAAAGCGCGTATAGTTTTGCGTAAGTCCTAGACAAGCCTGGAGCAACGGAAACGTCTCCGTCACAACTGAGAACTGACTTGTTTGATGTATAACTTCGACTTATTAGAGAATTCGGGGTTTTGAGACTCTCAATTTTAATTAGTATTCCGAGACTTTTTTAGAGGACAAAACTATGTGATTACTAGATGATTTAGTCAACAATTATCTTAATGGCGAACTTGGCAGTTGATTTAATAAATATTAAGTGCATCTTACTAGTACAGTATGGCGTAAATCTAGCTAGGATTTCAATTAATAAGACTTGGGGCTTAAGCTCCTTATTAAAGGTAGGCAAACTGACGCTACAGTGTACTAATTAATTCGTATAACTTGCAATTTTCTGTAAGTAATACTATTTCCCAAATCTTGGCAACACATAAACTGACTGTAGGGGCGTACAGGTGTACACCCCTACCTATGTATCTGTATCAGCTATTTCGTTAAACGTTATAATTAGGCAAAAATGATATGACGCAATGTGTAACTTAGAGTTGCTCATTGCAATATTTTGGTGCGTGCAAGAGTTGTCCAGAGAATAACTTTTACAATTTCTGCCCTGCATAAATCGATCGCACTTCGCCGTTACGCCGGATGACAGCTTCGCCATTACTAACATCTACTAGTGTCCAACCGCTTGAGCCGATGCTTTCACCCATATTGATGCGGCGAGTCACGCCATCAATTTTAAACAAAGCAGCAGATTTGTTGCCTAACTCTAGCAACCCCTCTAAGGTATTACTTGGAGCAACTGCGATCGCAGTTGGCGAATATACTTGTTCCTGGGTAATAGTTGGTTCTGATGATTCGAGTCCTGCCCGTAATGGAACTACTGGTAATGCAGGCAGAGGGTTGGGTGTTTGCCGCACAGTAATGGGTGCAGTTTTCGCAGCCACAGGTTTGAGTTCTGCTTGTACAGCCGCAGCTAACATGTTGACGGTTACAGGCTTGCCAGCTTGTCGCACCGTATTCAGGGCAGTTTTCACAACATTAGGTTGAGAACGCTGCAACACACTCGCAACTTGTGGTACAAGTGTGGGACTACCAGGAATAGCCGGGAGTGCGTAGCGCATTGGCGATGGCGCTTGATAAACCGGAACGTAGATGCGCTCAACAACGCTTGCAGAACGGTTAGGGATTGGTGGTGTATTGTTAGCTAGAAGTGGAAGTGCTGGTAGATTACCAGTTGTTTGCTCACGAGCAAGGGCTATTTCGTTAGTATTTGTCTGACTGAAGAATCGCGGGCTAAGAGATTTTTGATTACTTGCTACTTGCTTATCTATAACTGCCAGCGCTTGGAGCATGTATTCAACTAACTCTGCCTCAATTTCTGTTTTTACAGGCAACTGTAACTGCGGTTGCGGCACTAGAAGAGCTGACTCAGGCAATTTGGTATTTAAAAGATATATGACTCCAGACTGTACTAGGTAGATAATACCAGCGATCGCCACACCTAAAGTTGTTCCCACAATCAGCAGTTTGCCCAAAGTAGGACTACTTTTCTGAGGCTTATTACTAACTGATTTAACGGTGGCGGAGTCAAACACAACGGTATTCAATTGCTTGTGGTTATCTTGAGCAAGTGACTGTATTGGTTGGTTGAGTGTGTTCGGTAAGATAATCTGCGGTATCGTAACTGTTTGCAGCACGTTTTCTGGAGGCGACTGGCGTTGAGGTTGGGGGGTAACCCCAGCAACAGGCTGGCTCGATTTGTTCTGACTACTGTGCCTAACGGTTTGAGAAGGCAGATTACTACTTACATCCAGAATGTAGTCGATATCGGCAAAGAGTTCATCCATTAGGCCATTAGCATAGTTTTCTATCGACCAAGGCTCGTTGGCGATTAAGTCTTCTGATGGTTCCGGTACTATGAGACGGGTGCTGGCTTCTTGTAACATAGACGTTCTCTCTTTGTTGCTAGGACGGGAAAACGCCGCCCCTACTGCCTGGAAATCAGGATTATTAATAAAACATTCAATCCCCCATCCTATTGAGACGAGTTGATTGAGCGTTGGTATTAAACTCAACTTTCATCTGGGGATTGTTGATGATGGCAGTACTAATATTTATGTCATCTATCATACCAATCCCCCTCCTTACTACTATACTCAGTCTTTATCAAGTTTATATGAGGCTAATGCTGGAAACTCAGACTGGCTTTTGGTTTTACGCAATTCTAAATATAATAATAAAGCATTAATATCCGCTGGGTTTACACCACCTATACGTGCAGCTTGACCGAGAGTGAGTGGTTTTACGTGAGTCAGCTTTTCCCGTGCCTCTTTAGAAAGAGTATCAATTGTTGTGTAATCCAAATCCCCAGGTAAGTGGCGGTGGGCTTGGCGGGCAATTTGGTCAATCTGATTTTGTTGCCTAGCGAGATAGCCAGAATACTTGATGTCAATTTCTGCGCCTTCTTTCTCGGCGCGGTTGAGGTTGAGGTCTCCCAGTCCGAACCTGTCGAGGTCAACGTAATGGAATCCCGGACGCCGTAGCAAGTCATTCAGGGTAATTGAACCTTTAATTAATTGCTGGGTATTAGATGCGATCGCTATGCCAATTTCATCATGTTCTTTAACTCGTGTAGCTTGCAATCTTTGTTTTTCTGTGGTAATATTACCTTCTTTTTGGGTAAATAGCTCCCAGCGGCGATCGTCAATTAAACCAATTTCTCGCCCCAAGGGTGTCAAGCGTTGGTCGGCATTGTCAGAACGCAATATCAATCGGTACTCTGACCTACTGGTAAGCATCCGGTAAGGTTCCCGCAGGTCTTTTGTACACAGGTCATCAACTAGCGTCCCAATGTAACTTTGTTCGCGGGCAAAGATAATCATTTCTTGAGAGCGAACAAATCGAGCGGCGTTAATTCCCGCCACAAGCCCTTGGGCTGCGGCTTCTTCATAACCTGTGGTGCCGTTAATCTGCCCAGCACAAAACAGCCCAGCAATCTTCTTGGTCATCAGTGTGGGGTAACACTGAGTTGCTGGTAAATAGTCATATTCCACAGCATACGCCGGACGGAGCATCACACATTTTTCCAAACCGGGGAGAGTCCGCAACATATGCAGTTGCAAATTTTCTGGTAACCCTGTGGAAAACCCTTGGATATAAAGTTCGGGTATATCCCTTCCTTCTGGTTCAATAAAGATTTGATGGCTTTCTTTATCGGCAAAGCGCACAATTTTATCTTCAATACTGGGACAATAACGCGGCCCTTTGGCTTCCACCCAACCGCCATAAACTGGCGACAGGTGCAAATTATCCTGAATTAGGCGATGGGTTTCGGCGGTTGTGCGGGTGATGTAGCAAGGCATCTGTTCCCGTTCTACCCACACATCCGGGTCAAAACTGAACCAGCGCACATCTTCATCCCCTGGCTGGATTAGCATTTTACTATAATCCACCGATCGCTTATCTACCCGGGCTGGAGTTCCAGTTTTGAGTCTTCCGGTTTCAAATCCCAGGCGATTTAAGGTTTGTGTCAATCCTTCAGCCGCAAATTCCCCAGCCCGTCCGGCTGGCATTGATTTGTTACCAACCCAAATTTTGCCTCCCAGGAAAGTGCCAGTTGTTAAGATGACTGCTTTACATTGGAACCCTACACCAAAATAAGTTTCAACGCCGATGACTTCATCGTTAGCGCCCAGCACCAAGTCTGTTGCCATACTTTCGCGGATTGTCAAGTTTTCTTGGTTCTCAACAATATTTTTCATCACCGCTGCATATTCGCGCTTGTCCGTCTGGGCGCGTAATGCCCAAACAGCAGGCCCCCGTGAAGAGTTGAGGATACGTTTTTGCAGGTAGGTGCGGTCTGCTACTTTACCAATTTCTCCGCCGAGTGCATCGACCTCATGGGTCAACTGAGATTTGGCCGGGCCACCCACTGCTGGGTTACAAGGTTGCCAAGCGATTTTATCCAAGTTGAGCGTCAATAGCAGGGTACGACAACCGAGGCGTGCAGAGGCGAGAGCTGCTTCGCAACCGGAGTGACCTGCACCGACGACTATGACATCAAAAGCGTCTTGGAATTCAACGGAATTGTGCATGGTCATACTTACAGGATCGGCAAGCTTAGAGTTCTTTTCAATTTTAACTGTTCCAGTGGTTTCATGGATGTAACTTTCTGATAATAAAGTTATCAATTTTACTATAAATAAAAGACTAATTGGGGTAAGTTATAATCAAATTTATGGCTTTATTATTCGGTTTCGTTTATTTCTTGTAGGTATAAATATGAAAATCAACAAAATAACCTTTTATGACCATGAACTAGAGTGGCAATTTGAACCGATACATTTTTCTGAACTCAATCTTTTAGTTGGTATATCCGGTGTTGGCAAAACAAAAATACTTGAATCTATTATGAGCTTGCGAACAATAGCTAGAGGTGGTTCATTGAATGGTGTGGAATGGGATATAGATTTCTCGTCAAACAATTATGAGTATAAATGGAATGGTGAATTTGAAACCAAAGAAGTAGATGCATTCATCCTTAACGATGAAAAGGCAGAAAAGAATAAATTTAGAATTAATAGAGAACAATTATCTGTAAATGGAAAAGTTATTATAGAAAGAAATAATCATCAAATAGTATTTAATGCTAATAAATTACCAAAACTTTCACCTTTTGAAAGTGCTGTAAAAATATTGAGCGAGGAAGAAAATATTGCACCTGTTAAAGATGGATTTAACAAATTTATTTATAACGATCAATCAAGAAGAGAAACTTTTGTCTCTCTAGATGATATGATTTATTCTCCAATTATTAATAATAAATTAGCGGCAAAAAAATATTCCTCTCTAGAAGAGATTCAGGAAAGTAACTTACCAACTCAAATCAAATTAGCATTAGTTTATAACTATCATCCAGAAACTTTTCAAGAAATTAAACAGCGGTTCATAGATATATTTTATCAGATAGAAGATATCAAAATGGAACCGAAGGAAAATGAGAATTTGCCTAAATTTATTGCAGATTATCCTTTGATTAATATCAAAGAAAAATGGGTTAATAATTGGATTACTGAAAAACGTATATCTTCTGGAATGTTTAGAACACTAATGCATATTAGTGAACTTTATTTATCTGCCGAAGGGACTGTAATTTTGATTGATGAATTTGAAAATAGCTTGGGAGTTAACTGTATTGATATTTTAAGTGACTTACTACTAGAGAACAGAAAATTACAATTCATAATCACTAGCCATCATCCTTATATTATTAATAAAATTGGAATGGAACATTGGAAAATTGTGACTCGTCGAGGTGGCGTAGTAACAGCTAAGGATGCCAAAGATTATAATCTTGGTAAATCTAGACATCATGCCTTTATGCAACTGATTAATCTTGATGCTTACAAGGAAGGAATTGCAGTCGGATGAATTTATACTTTCTTGTAGAAGGAAAAAAAACTGAAAGAAAAGTTTATCCAGCTTGGCTAAAACATCTGTTACCAGAACTGCAACAAGTTCAGAATTACGATGAAGTCGATAAAAACAACTATTATCTATTCAGCGCAGAAGGTTATCCTTCGATTATTTACGGTCATCTTCCAAATGCTGTTGCAGACATCAATGCAAATGGCAAGTATAACTACTTTGTAGTCTGTCTTGATGCAGAGGAGAATACAGTTAGCTGTGTCCAGCAGGAAATTTATGATTTTTTAACTGCGGAAAAAATTCAGATGGGAAGTACAGAGCTTGTTGTAATCATCCAAAATCGTTGTATTGAAACTTGGTTCTTAGGAAATAGAAAAATTCACTCAAGGCAACCCCAAAGCAAACCATTATTAGATTATACGCGTTATTATGATATTTCAGTTAATTGCCCAGAGCTAATGGGTAAATATGATAAATTCAACACTCATGCTCAGTTCCATGAAGCTTATTTAAAAGAATTATTTAGAGCAAAAAATATTAACTATTCTAAAAAAAATCCTGGTGATGTAATGAAGCTATATTACTTAGAAGAATTATTAAAAAGGATTGAAGATCAAAAATACCACTTACCTAGTTTTCAAGATTTTATAAATTTTTGTAATATGATTAAATCTAAATTAAATACTTAATTGATTAATGAAAAAAGTTTTAAGAAAGACAAAATTTATTACTATAGTTCTCTTCATAATTTTCACATTAGTAGCCAGTAATGAGATTACCCATCACCAATTGGGTAGAACTCCCCAACCATTAAATGGATGCTTGAGTATTGATTCATTACCTTGTACAAATGGTTCAAAAGAGACAATATTAGAACCATTTATTCCCAACCCAGAATTAAATGATCAACAGCGTTTTTTATCTGCGATCGCTAGAAAGTTACCTACAATTCCCCAGCCTGGTACTTATGAATATACTTTGCTGCGAACATATGGCGCAGTCTTTGTAAATCAAGATGTCGGGATTAAACTGCCGCAAAAAGATATCTTTGCTAATGAACAAGAAACCCAAAAGTTCCAAGCTACTTTAACAATGGGTCATGTTGATGGTACTAACGACTGTTACTTACAAAAATCGGCGGCTGATGCTTTAAATAAAGCGCGAGTCCAACAACATATCCCACTAAAATCTGGTTATGGTTCTGGTGATTGTACTCGCACTTTCAACACGAATTTAAGATTTTGGTACAAATATGCTAACAATCAAATTTTGGCGAAAGTTCAACAGGGCAGAGAAACAAAAATTCTCGGTTTGGTTGCACCTCCTGGAACTTCACAACATCTCTGGGGATTAGCAATTGATTTACGCATATCTAATCAAGAACAGAGAAAAGCTCTGAATCAAAATGGTTGGTTTCAAACTGTAGAAAACGATATTCCACATTGGACTTATGTGGGTTTATCTGAAGAAAATTTACCTCTGTTTGGTTTTAAAAAACAAGCTATTCGGGGCATTAATTATTGGCTTACACCACTATAGCGCTCCTAAATGAGTTTTGAAAATGAACCAACCGCCAAGCCGCCAAGAGCGCCAAGAGTGCCAAGAAAAGAAAAAGAAGTTTTCACATATGATTTAGGACTGCTATATAATTGTTAGATAACATGAAAACTTTTAGGTAGCATGATTTGCGGGGCGTTGATTGTCACTATTTAAGACAGAATAACATCAAAGACACTGATAATATTTTAGATGTCAAGCGTTTTCCTGATATCAAAAAGTTATTTTTTGATGCTTATAAAACTCGTTATTTAAATACATATCCTGTTGATATTAATAAGGAAAGTGCTTTACATATCCCGCTTTTTTAGTATAAAAATAAAGGTGAAAAATTTTCTTAATATCAGTAGAAGCCGGGTAAACCTGTCCATGATTTCAGGAAAATATCTATTGATGAGCCAGATGAAAATTTATCTCCTAAGTTGTTAGAAGAAAAGTTTTTTAGTGTTAGCGATACTGATGTATTGCTTTACCAAGTCTTGACATAATATTAAACATGCGTACCAAGTTAATGTATGTGTTGAGCTTTTAGCTTGGCATCTATGTAAAAAAGGATATATCGAGTTATATTATGCAAAAGTAACTCTAGTAACCCAAGTTGCTAATTTGCTTTAGAGCCTTCCAGGTTGTAACCACCAGTTTTACAGTCTTTAAAGATCGCCTCAATTCCAAAACGCTGACTGTAAATTTTAATGGCAGATTCTAAGTCAGGCAAGTTGGTTAATAAATACCAAGCATCATCCTCTTGTTTACCTCGATACACTGCTAATTATCAGATTTAATGCCTGATCAAAAAGTTTTGTAACAATTGTGGCTGCTTTGTGTAAAAGTCAGGATTAATACATGAGATATAGTGCGATCCGGAACTTGGTAGCTTCTGATTTGAGGTCTTTTATGACTAATGACCAAAGAAAACAACTAGATGTACAACTTAAAGAATTAGCGTTCGCAGCCCAACAATACACACATTTAGCTAAGGGAAAGCGAATAGCTTTAACACGTCTGATTAATGCTATTTGGCAATCTGGTAGGCTTGTTCGTCCTTATAAAGGTCAATTTCAACTACTTTATGAGGATATTTATGATGAGGCAGTACAAAATTTATTTTTCTACCTTTGTCAAGATAAAAATATTAATAAGTATGACGCGGAACGCGGCGAAGTCATGACTTGGGTAAATATGCTATTAACTAAACGTTTTTTTCCAGAGGCTATCCCGAAAGTGATCGGTAAAGAAAATGAAATAAATCTCGATAACTCTCACTTGGAAAATATCCCATCATCTCAACCTATGTCTCTATTTGAACAAGTAAGAGAATGTATAGAATCCGATCCAGAGTTGATTTTTTGCAAGGAACACATAAAAGGTCATCCGGAGGCAAATTTTCAAGCTATAGCTAAAAGAAGATGTTCTGGCATTTCCTGGAAAGATATTTCAGCAGAATGGGGTATTGGAATCACATCTTTACATAATTTTTATCAACGCTGTTTGAAAAAATTTGCTGAGAAATTTCAAGAATATTTATATATTTAATCTGGAATAGAATCTAATTAGCTAGGCAAAAAATATGAGAGAAATCATAGACTTTTTAACATTTTCAGCCCCTATACCTGTAGATGGAAGGCATCGAGCAGAAGAGTTGCGTAGACGACAAGCCACGGAAAAAAAAGGTAACCAAGTTTATCTCAATACTTTATCTGTGTCTTTCGTAAACTCTTATCTACGATACATGGGATTTGAGACAGACTTAGAAAAAAGTAATAGTTGGAATGTTATACAACAGACACTGATGGATGTAGCTGATTTGTCGTTAAAAAACTTGGGCTTGTTAGAATGTCGCCCAGTATTGGAGGATGCACAATTTATTTACATGCCGCCGGAAGTACAATCAAATCGAATTGGTTATGTAGCTGTGCAGATCAGCAAATCATTTAGAGAAGCGAAGTTGCTGGGATTTGTCAAGCAGGTACAAACTGATTTATTACCCATTAATCAACTACAACCTTTAGAATATTTCTTGGAGTATTTAGAAGAACTTTCTCAATTAAAACTTAGTGAAACATCTAATACTTCGCTTATCTTAAATCAGAACTTAGTTAAATTGAAGCAATGGTTGGAAAATATTTTTGAAGCTGGTTGGCAAGAAGTTGAGACTCTTTTAGGCACTCAAATTGCCAATTCAGCTTGGAGTATGAGAAGTAAAACAGGCGCTTTTATTAGTAAGGGCAAGCTGATTGATTTAGGAAAACTTTTAACAGATCAAGCAGTAGTTTTAATTGTTACCCTGCCTCCTGACAATGAGCAGGAAATGGACATCATTGTAGAAGTACATCCGACAAACGGAGAACATTATCTGCCACCAAATCTCCAACTAATGGTACTGGATTTTGAGGGAGCATCTGTAATGGAAGCCCAAACTAGAAGCAGCAATAAAAATATTCAATTGGAGTTTAGTTGTGAGGTAGGAGAACGTTTCAGCGTTAAACTTGCTCTAGGAGATATCAGCATTACAGAAAATTTTGTCGTTTGTTGAAAACAACAGCAGAGGTACTGCCAATGAGAAAGTTAGTTGTGCTGAAGCTAGATGGCGATTTGCACTTAGGCGTACAGGTGACGCTGGAGATTGGGGAAGAGGGCAAACGCCCTACTATAGAAATTACTGGCAAGCTGCCCTCTAATCTAGATATGGCAACAGCAATTGACCAGTGGCAGTCGATATATCGCAGCTTGTGGAAATTTACCCGGATCAAAGCCAAAAAAATTATTTACGATGGTTCTATCTCCCAGCGGCGTAAGGAGTGCAACAACAAAGCTAATGAGGTGCAAGAGCATCTGAATAACTGGTTGCTGTCTGAATCTTTCCGTCCCCTGCGGGAAAAATGGCTCAAACACCTGATGCCAGATGAAGAAGTGCGGGTGTTGATTCGCACTCATTGTTTGCAACTAAAAAAACTTCCTTGGCATTTATGGGATTTGGTGGATCGACATTACCTAAAAGCTGAAATTGTTCTTAGTATTCCAGAATCAGAAGCAGTGACAGCCGCATTGCAGACATCCACCTGGAGAAATAAAATTAGAATTTTGGCGATTTTGGGCGATAGTAACGGTATTGATGTGGAACAAGACCGCCAGTTACTAGAAAAATTACCCGGTGCTACTACGACTTTTTTAGTAGAACCTCAATGTTCAAACATCAGCGATGAATTGTGGAAACAACCTTGGAATATCCTATTTTTCGCAGGTCATAGTAAAAGCGAGGGTGATACTGGTTGCATCTATATTAATCAGACAGATAAATTAACAATTGATGAACTCAGATATGCCCTGACAAATGCTGTAGCCAACGGATTACAATTAGCGATTTTCAACTCCTGTGATGGATTGGGATTAGCGCGAGAACTACAAGATTTGCAGATTCCGCAAATTATTGTCATGCGGGAGCCAGTGCCAGACTTGGTAGCTCAAAAATTTTTAAAGTATTTTCTAGAGGTTTTTTCATCAGGACAATCTATATATGGTGCGGTTCGCACTGCCAGACAAAGGCTCAAGGGAATAGAAAAGGAATATCCTAGTGCAAGTTGGTTGCCAGTGATTAGCGAACATCCTGCCGTAGTGCCAATAACTTGGTTAAAGTCACGATGGTTTTTTAATACCCGTCGCCTTGAAAGTTTATTAGTTTTGAGCCTGCTGATAACTGCTGGTGTACTAGGGATAAGACACCAAGGAGGATTGCAAACATGGGAGTTGCTTTCATTCGATCAATTAATGCGATCGCGTCCACAAGAAAAGCAAGATTCGCGCCTTTTGATAGTCACTGTCACCGAAGATGATCTTTATCTAGCAGAGCAGAAGCAAAAAAGTGGGTCACTATCAAATCTTGCACTAGCGAGACTGTTGGACAAACTTGCACAGTTGCAAGCGCGAACCGTTGGCTTGGATATTTATCGTAGTGAGCCAGTACAACCTAACCAGGCTTCTCTAACCACTCGTTGGAAAACTGATGACAATTTTTTTGCAATTTGCAAAGTTAGCGATCGCACACAAAATTATCAGGGAGTTTCGCCTCCAGAAGGGGTTCCACCAGAACGCCAAGGATTTAGTGATATTATCCCAGACTCAGACAATGTTTTGCGTCGTCATTTATTAGCAATGCAACCAGCAGACCCAACGTCTCCATGTACTGCACCTTACGCCCTTAACGCCCAACTAGCATTCCACTATTTAAATAAAGAAGGGATTTCTGCTAAATATACTGCCTCTGGAGACTTGCAGCTAGGTAACGTCGTTTTGAAACGGTTGCGATGGCACATGGGAGCCTATGAACAAGCGGATACAGCTGGCTATCAAATACTGCTCAATTACCGCTCTTACCAAGGTTCTCCTTTAGAAATTGCTCCTAAAGTCACGCTTAGAGATGTTCTTAACGGTAAAGTCAACCCTGAACTAGTCAAAGACCGAATTGTGCTTATTGGTACCACTGCCCAAAGCTTTCGTGATTATAGCCTTACTCCATACATGAATGAGCAGGGTTTTACCCAAGAAATACCAGGGGTGATTCTGCAAGCGCAAATGGTGAGTCAGTTGGTGAGTGCGGTTAAAGATGGGCGGGCTTTGATCAGAGTTTGGCCTGTTTGGGGTGAAGTGTTATGGGTTTGGGGTTGGTCTGTGGTTGGAGGTGCGTTCAGCGTAGCCGTGTCGCAGATATTGCCTTGGCGCGATCGCTCAGGACTATATTTAGTACTAACAGGAGGATGCATACTTGTAGTCTTATACATTCTTTGCTTAATTCTCTTTTACCAGGGGATTTGGGTTCCCCTAGTTCCGTCAGCCTTGGTTTTAGTCGTTACTGGCGCTACAGTGAGGATTTACCTATCTTTACAACCAAGTCAGCAACAATTTATTTCTACAAAGTGATACTAATTTAAAAAATGATTGCGACAAATATTATGTACAAACTCAGACCTTAAAGGCGATTCCCAATCCCAAATCTAAAATCTAAAATCCAAAATGGTATAAGGCATAAAAAAATGAAATTGTCTGTGCAAAAGATGCAAATTTTCCTCGCCGTTAGTTTAACATTCCTTAACTGTATACAAGTGCGGGCAGAGCCTCAAAACCCCAACGAACAATTAAATCAATCATTGATTTTCGCTGCGCCGCCTCCACCAAAAGACATCGGGGAACCAGGTAAGCGAACAGAAGCAGGTAGCCGTGGATGTAGTCAGGACATGAACAAGCCCCTGACTTCTTCTCAAAAGCGACTCACAGCTTTAGTACCTGTTTATTCAAATCCAGAATTGGTCTTTGGAATAACGATCGCTGAGTATCCTAGTTTCTTATTTTATGTTCCTTATTCATCCGACTTTGCCTATGGAGAGTTTGTGCTAGAAGATGAAGCAGAAAATCAGACTATTTACAAAACTTCTTTAACGGGGACACCTGGAATCGTAAACCTTCGCTTGCTATCAAAAGCAGCACCTCTAGAGATTGGCAAGCAATACCGATGGTATTTTAACATCTACTGTCAGAAGGATAACCAAATTATTGCTAATGTTGAAGGTTATGTAAAACGGGAGCAACTAAACCCTGCTTTGAAAACTCAATTGGAAAAAGCAACACCACGCCAGCAAGTAAACCTTTATGCGGCTAATGGTATTTGGTATGAAACGCTGAGTGCTGCTAGTGAATTGCGTCGCACCAATTTGCAAGATACTTCTTGGACAGCGCTGTTGAAAGCTGTTGGTTTGAATGATTTTGCAACTGAACCAAGGGTGGAGTGCTGCAATTTAGAGAGTGAGTAAGGTAAGCTCATTTATGCAGGTCGATGCAATCGAATTGTCAGTCGATACAATGGCATTGTTAGTCGATGTGATCGCATTGCAGGTCGATGAAAAAAAACCGGCGTTGCAATCTGACTTTCTGAATTACGAATTACGTAGCTTGCTTCTCGCCGGAGGCGAGTATTAGGAATTAGGAATTGCTTTGCAAGATGCAGGCTTTAGCCAAGGACTATGAGGCGTAGTGGTGGGAAGATTTGCTGTCAGCACGACTTGCCCTTTTTCGTTTAGCGCCAAACCAGTAGCTTCTATGATGGGTTCTGGTGTGGTAGTAGTTATTTTACTCGGAACAAATGTGCGATCGCGGCGATCGTTGCTTGGATTGAGAGTCACCAAATCTACCTGCACTGCATCAGCGTTAAGAGCTTCGCTTGGATTAGGAGGCAACCCGCCGCGTCCAGTTATAGTAAAACTGATCTTAGCTAAATTTCCATCAGCTTGACAAGTCTGTGCTACTTGGGTATCAACTGGTATTGTTGACAGGTTGACTAAGCCGCTGTTAGGGT
The DNA here is from genome assembly GCF_036917615.1 of Nostoc sp. Classification (GTDB taxonomy): domain Bacteria; phylum Cyanobacteriota; class Cyanobacteriia; order Cyanobacteriales; family Nostocaceae; genus Nostoc. Next base: position 1,471 of record NZ_JBALCZ010000051.1, on the reverse strand, counting down.
CAATATCCGGCGTGTTAAGTTCTACAGTGCCGTTTACACCAAACTCAGAACTAGCGGTGATATCCGAAAGAGAAGTTTGGTTAGGGCGGGGTTGAATGCCATAGATACCAAAGGCTTGAATATCTACTCTCCCACCACTACCTGTGTAAGCATTAGCAGTGATGTCGCTATTTTCATTTGGAACGGCGACAATGAAGCCATTATGAATATTGATTGTGATGTTACCGCCATTTCCCCCAGCACCTGCGATCCCCGCCGTGGCGGATATATTACTATTGCGACGTAATAGTAATATATCCTGCACTTGTAGTATTATGTTACCGCCATCAACTGATGCCGCCCTAGCATTGAGGGTTGCTTGGTTGTCCAGTAGAATAGAACGAGCCACAACTTCTAGGTTGCCTGGCTTGCCAAAGCCTAGATTACTATTAACACCTACCTCAGCTTGATCCTGGACAATTAACTTTCCGGTAGTAATTCTCAAGTTGCCAGTAGTTCGGTTATTCTCAGTCCGATTTGTTAAACGGCTTTTAACCGAACCACCTGGTATTCCTACCACTTCTTTGCTTACCTCAACGGATTCTGAGGCGTTGACGGTTAAATTTCCCCCATTCCCTGTACTATTAAGCACAGTACCCGCAGATACCTGCCCCCCATCGCGGATTATTAACTTTTTGGTGTTAATTGTTAAGTTGTCAGCATTTCCGCCACCTTCAGTCCGAGTTGTCAAGCGGCTTAAAATAGTATCTTCTGGTTTTGCTGTGAATCCCATTACCTCCACGGAATCCGAGGCGTTTACAGTCAAACTCCCCGCCGCCCCTGTACTACCAAACATAGTACTAGCGGATACCTGTCCCCCAGCCTGAATTATTAACTTTTTGGTGTTAATCGTCAAGGCTCCAGCATTTCCACCACCTTCAGTTCGAGTGGTCAAGCGGCTACTGTTTTGACTATCTGCTGATAATCCATTTACATCCACGGAGTTAGAAGCGTTCACGATCAAACTCCCCCCCGATCCTTCACTACCCCCCCTAGTACCAGCAGATACTTCTCCCCCAGCCTGAATAATCAACTTCCCAGTGTTAATCGTCATGCCTCCGGCATTTTTACTATTTCCAGTTCGCACAGTCAAGCGGCTATTTGCTCCACCATTGACTGATTTTCCACTCACTTCCACTGAGTCTGAGGCATTAATAGTTAAATTTCCTCCATTCCCTTCACTATAAGCAAGAGTACCAGCAGATACTTCTCCCCCAGCCTGAATAATCAACTTCCCGGTGGTAATTATTAAGTTTCCAGCGTCTCCACCACCTTCAGTTCGAGTGGTCAAACGACTATTGACTTCACCATCTACTGATTCTCCACTCACCGCCACCGAGTCTGAGGCATTAATAGTTAAATTTCCTCCATTCCCTTCACTATAAGCAAGAGTACCAGCAGATACTTCTCCCCCAGCCTGAATAATCAACTT
>NZ_JBALCZ010000050.1:0-9953 GCF_036917615.1 Nostoc sp. | reverse complement strand
TCATCGACAATAACATAACTGCTCTCGGTTTAGCCTATAACCTGAGTAAAGCGAGACTTAATTCTCTTTAGATTTTCTTTACGAATCAGCTCTAATAACCCTTCTTATACAAATAGTAACTATGAAAGTTTGCAAAACTGATTGACTACCGATGATGGTATCTGTTGAATATTCTGATTTTTTGTTCACACTTTTAGGAAATTGATGTTATGACTGTGTATAAATTAACATTGCTTTCTATTGCATTGTCTTATACATTTATTGTCAAAAATTACTTAATGGGGAGTTTTCATGGAACGTGAAGATATGCATCGGCAACTAGGAATTTTAGATGAAAATCCGAAAGAGATAGACCAAGAAGAACAAGAAGAATCGGAAGAACAACAAAATTCTGCCGAAAAGAGAAGAAGAAAAAATTCTAAAGGAAAACGACCATTCCCTACTTATATATTAGAGGATGCTATAAAAGTTCCTAAAGTAATAAGACAGTTTAATGGTGGTAATCCTTGGAGTCCTGATGATATTGTAAAAGCTTTATAAATGGGCAAAGGTAATGATTTTTATTACTTGACAGCTTCATCTCGTGATTATGGTTTTACTGAGGGTACTCGCAGTACTGCAAAAATTGCACTTGCATCTATAGGAAAAAGTATTGTGTATGCAAGATCGGCAGAAGAAGAAATAAATGGCTACAGACAAGCATTTTTTAGTGTTCCATTATTTAAAACAGTACATGATTACTATGATGGGCGAACACTTCCACAAATTACATATCTTAAAAATACTTTAATAACTGAATTTAACATTGATGAAGAGTTTCATGATGACTTCTATAAAGTATACCAAGCTAATTTAAATTTTCTGTCGAGGTTGGAGGAAACTACACAAAATAAATCTTCAAGGGTAGAAAGGGTAGAAATATCAACGAGCAAAGAACATTCTGCTGATGCCTTTATACTTGGAGAGCCGGAAGAAAAGACAACCTTAGTAGCATTTGTAGCAATGCCATTTTCGGAAAAAACCGAAGAATATCCCGAAAGTTTCTTTGATGAAGTATTAACTCAATTAATTACTCCTGCTGCAATACAAGCAGGTTTTAAAGCTGAAACTGCAAAAAAGAAAGGGAGTGATGTAATTCAATCAACAATTATAAATGACTTGAGTAAGGCTGATCTCGTGATTGTAGATTTAACTGAACATAATCCTAATGTTTTATTTGAGCTTGGTTGGAGAATGGCTTTAGATAAACCTATTTCACTGATTAGAGCATTAGGTACAAAACTAATATTTGATGTAGATCACATACTTAGAGTTTATGACTATAATCCAAGGCTATGGATGTCAAGTTTAGAACAAGATATTCCCGCCTTAGCAGATCATATTAAGGCATCATGGGATAATCGAGATAGTGATAAATCATACGCCAAAATCCTCACAGATAAATAATCCTTAAAAAGAAAATATAGTAAACTTTTATAATTGTTGTCAAAACTTAGTAGAAAGTGAATTAACTCGCCTCAAGTCGCCTTTACATAGAATAAATAAATAATCGCATTCCTATTTAAACAATATTTAGATTGGGTAATCAGGCAATTGTCTTCGATGCATTCAGCGATCGCAAGCGAGAATAAAGATAGCGATCGCCTGTCTAAGATCCATAAAATACTAATCCTGTCTAAGACCCATGAAATACTAATAAGGCTACACTTTCCTAGCATTCAAGGAGTATATGCAAATCATTACCGACATTGGCACGCTGATTGTCAGCACACCGGGAACTTGTGGTGGTCGCCCTCGGATTACGGTACACAACATTGTGATCGACTTTAACGCAGGCATAAAACCGGAAGAGATAGTTGCCCAAAGACCACAGCTAATGTTGGCACAAGTTTATGCAGCGCTAGCTTACTACTATGCTAACAAGGAAGTAATTGACACAGAGATTGTCGGAGAAATTGAAGAATACGACCGTTTGGAAGCTGAATACACGGCGAAGAGACAGTGAGCCAAATTCGTTTGTATTTAGATGAGGACAGTGTTGAGAAGTCTTTAATCAAAGCTTTCTGTAATGTAAACTTGGATATTGTAACAGTCACTGATGTGAGCAGGCAGAGCTATTCTGGGCAACAGAGCAAGGGTGTGCCATCTATAGCTACAACCGGAGAGACTTCTACTGCTTGCATAACGAGTTTTTAGCAATACAGAGAAATCATGCTGGCATTATCTTGTTGCAGCAACAACGCTATTCCGTAGGTCAACAGTTATAAGGGTTGCTCAAGTTTGTTGCTACTCGTTCGGCTGAGGAGATGCTAAACCAATTGGTATTTTTGAGTGCTTATATTGAAAAAAGCTCTTAGACCACTGTCAGTGTTTTAATTAATACTAAGCTTCATTGATAAGACTGCTATCTTAATGGCGAATTGTACCGACGCTTGGCATGATACGTTATATTCTTTGAACTTCACTAAATATTAAAAGTTTTAAAATTCCCCTAAAAATAAACGATATGAAGAGGCTTGTGGCTAAAGCAACACTTCAATAAAATCTTACAGCCTCCGATGACAAGGCTTTTTGTTGCCGATGAAACTTAGCTCATAAACTTGGGAATAATAAATCATGCTTGAGAAATATTTGCAATGAATCTCAGCAGATTAAGTGTGTTTTTTCATCGGCGATTCTAGGAGCAAGTTGTTAATGAAACTAAGTTCATCAGGGATCAAGCTAGGTTGTGCAGTTGTTAGCAGTACCTGTTTAGCAGCAGTGATGATCGGTTTTAGTGGAGCAAGTGCTTCCGCCGCTCAATTCATCACAATTGAAAGCACTGGCACATTATCAGGAACAATCGAACTTCCCAGAAATAATCCCAATTTCAATAAAAGTATTACTCGGATTGATACGGATAACACTGGAACTTATTACCGGAACTTAGGTACTAATAATAATCCTAATTATGTTCCTGTATACCAGTCAGACTATTTAAAGGTAAAAACACGCTCTGATGGAAGTCTGCATTACTTTGTTGACTTTAAAGGCATTCCGATTGTCTCATTTGATGGTGTTCTCACATCGCCGATTCTCTCTGGTGGTCAGTTGACACCCTATAAATACCAGGGACAATTACCAGGAACGACATTTCAAGGAGTAGTTCAAGATGAATTTAATCTCACAAAAGCTTTATACACTGGTACTGTCACTGACCCAGACACCGGAAAGCAGTATCAGGGCACTTTTGAAGTAAGTGGATATGGGGAGCGATATAGCAATCGCAATGGTAGCTTAACTCCCACAGTCTTTGATTTCCAGTCCGATATCCCAGGTTTGCCAAGTGTAACATCCTTGACTCTGACTAACGCTACCTTGGGGAATTTAAGAATCAAAGTACCTATCAATGAAACTTCTATTCCAGAACCCGCAAGCGTTCTCGGAACCCTGATGGTAGCTGGTTTTGGTATCGTTTTAAAAATAAGAAAAGACATCTGTCCTAAGAAGATGTTTTAAAAGTATTGGGCGACTATAAGTCGCCACTACACAAGCTCTCGTCCACCTCCGTGGATTAATACAAAATCAAGGTTTTGCTAACCTGCAAAGGCAGATAAAGTCTCGTGTAGCCAAGCCAGTGCGGTCTTTTTAGTTTCCACGGAGGAGCAACTGACATCTGACTTCTAGTCGCTCAGGTGAGTAATAAATTAGATATAAACGGTTTTAAAGACAAGCCGAACTGGCAAAAATCCGGCTGAGTTTAATCAATCGTCTATACGCAGTAGCTTGCGGTAAAACGGTTGTGAAAAATCGGTCAAGCGATGACGTTTATTGTTTTCCATAAGTTCAACTAAAAAATTAATAAACTCGAAACTAGCCATCATCAGTTCGTAACTCAGGTCAGCGTTGCCATCAAACTGGATTCGGCAACGGATTAAGTCTGAGGGTAAAGTAGCAACATTCCAGGAGGCGACAAAGGGGACATGTTCACTGGCTTCTATCTTCCGGTGTCCCTCCAAAACCCCTTTTTGATAAAGACTGATGGCATAGGGTAAGAAATTGCGCCTAGCGCCCTGAACGTAAGGTAAGTAAACACTAGCTTGTTGTGGAGTGGCAGGCTGGAGTTGCTCAATAGACATTGTTAAATATTCCTCAAGTTAGTTGGCAACTGGGGATATTAGTGGCTATTAGTAGTATTCCCAAAAGATGTGTCTAAAGCACATAGGGAGGAGTGGGGAGAAATCAATTCAAAATTCATGCATTCGTCTTGGAAAGATTTTGAACGGAGGTTTCCTCCGTTGGCGCAGCCCGCCGTAGGCATCAGACTTTCCGCAAAATTGTACTCCTACAGAGAAGCAAGCTACGCGCAGCGTCTCGTAGAGAAAAAAAGACTGGGGGAGATATAGATTTAGCTTCCCGCAGGGTGGGAGATAAGAGAAACAAGGAGAAAATAACCATGCCCCATGCCCAATTCCCAATAAATGAAGTTACTGCTAAGAAATATTAAAATTTCGGTTACAATGATCCTGCATTAACTGTTACCGAAGTTGGAGACTATAACACTAAAAATCCCGACTGTAAAGTGGTGGATGGTGTTATTGCTGTTTCTCCCAACAATAAGCTGCTGCTACCTTGCTATTACTTTGCCCAAACCGGAGTTCTCATTGGAGAAAGTCCGACTTTACAAGCTTCCTGCCCAAGTGGCTATCAAAGGAATCAAGCCTCTGTCTAAGAGTAGCAAACGTGGTTAATGCGAGGTAATTAGGCAGAGTGGCGGTGACAACAAAGGTAGTCCCAGCGGCTTTTGGCTTAGGGATAGTGGGTATTGCAGTTTGCCCATTCCGATTAATATCGGGAAAAGTAGCTTAGGGATATTTGTCCGTAAAATTACTAACTGTAGACAAATACTGGTTTTTGAATCAAGCAACCTAACCTATGCCAGCGAATTCCTGGCCCGAAGAAGATTCTTATCAAGAGCTTGATCCGCTCAACTCCTTATTGTCTGACCTATCAGTAGATGAGGAGTCAGTGTTAGAGACACAGCCTGTGTCTTTAACACCCCGGTTTCAAGGTCGTAGACGCAAAGCAGCTCTAGTCTTGACTATCGTCTGGAGTGGCACGATCGCTCTACATTTAGTTTCTTGGGCTTCCATATTTATTCTAGGACTGACCACCATTCTAGGATTTCATGCTTTGGTGGTAGTGTTTACTAAATCCCGTCGCTATCCAAAAGAAATACAGGGAGATTTGCCCTCTGTATCTGTGCTAGTGGCTGCGAAAAATGAGGAAGCGGTAATTGCTAAATTAGTCAAAAATCTTTGTAATCTGGAATATCCAGGTGGGCAGTACGAAGTATGGATAATTGACGATCACAGCAGTGATAGCACGCCACATTTATTAGCAGAACTAGAGCAGAAACACGAGCAACTGAAAATACTAAGGCGTTCAGCAGAAGCTAGTGGTGGCAAATCGGGGGCGTTGAATCAGGTATTGCCGCTGACAAAGGGCGACATTATAGCAGTATTTGATGCTGATGCCCAAGTGACACCAGATTTGTTACTACAGGTAATACCTTTATTTCAAAGAGAAAAGGTGGGGGCGGTGCAGGTGCGAAAAGCGATTCTGCAAGCAGACGCTAACGCGAACGCCAACGCCAAAGAAAACTTTTGGACTAAGGGTCAAATGGCAGAAATGGCACTTGATACCTGGTTTCAGCAACAGCGGACTGCCCTTGGTGGTATTGGCGAACTGCGGGGCAATGGTCAATTTGTCCGGCGTTCAGCCTTGGAAAGCTGCGGTGGCTGGAATGAGGAAACCATTACCGATGATTTGGATTTGACAATCCGTTTACATTTGGATAAATGGGATATTGAGTGTGTTTTCCATCCAGCGGTGCAAGAAGAAGGAGTGACAAGTGCGATCGCACTTTGGCATCAGCGCAACCGTTGGGCAGAAGGCGGTTATCAACGCTATCTGGATTACTGGGATTTAATTCTCAAAAACCGCATGGGAACGCGCAAAAGCTGGGATTTGCTGATTTTTCTGCTGATTATGTATATCTTGCCGACAGCAACAGTACCAGATTTATTAATGGCGATCGCTCGTCATCGTCCACCAATGTTAAGTCCGATCACAGGCTTGTCCATTTCTATGTCGATGGTAGGGATGTTTACAGGTTTGAAACGGATACGTCAAGATCAAAAATTCCCACTTTCTACATATTTTCTGTTGCTGGTGCAAACCCTGCGTGGCAGTTTATATATGTTGCACTGGTTAGTGGTCATGAGCAGTACTACTGCCCGCATGTCGGTAAGAGAAAAGCGCTTGAAATGGGTGAAAACCTTGCATACGGGGAATGGGGAATAGCCCCCCCCAAAAGGGAATTAAAAATTCAAAATTTAAAATGCAAAATTACCAAAAATAATTTTGCATTTTTTTATTCATCATCAACTTCTGATTCTTCTACCCACTCAGATGTAGTTATGGAATCGGAGAATTCTGTTGCATCATCTGCAAAGCGGATAATTTGTCCGTTGAAAAATTCTGCTAAACGCCCAGCTGCGATCGCTACTTCATCAGGTTCCCAATCAGGTGCAGGTGTTCGTTTTGGCGGTGGAGGCAAAGCTTGCACCCCATTTCCATTAACGCCATTTCCATTTGCCCCATTTCCATTTGCCCCATTTCCATTAACGCCATTTCCATTAACGCCATTTCCATTCCTTGCTACCGACTCGCTTTTTACTGGTGCTGGTGTCGGTGCTGGTGATGGAGTAGCTGGCTGTGGTCCTGACGCTGGAGGGGAAATTTGCTGGTTGTAACTAGGAGTTGGTGGCTGCTGAACACGAGTAGAGTCTTTTGGAGGAGGATTTTTTTTGGCTGAGGTAGAGTTTGAAGAAGTTCCTTTTTCTAAATTTATCTGGATTTCACGCTGGAAAGTCTGCTGGAAAGCTGCCGCAATCATCGGTAGATAAGATTTCCCCTTGTCATACCATGCCTGTTTGATAGCAATTCGAGCCATAACACCGTCGAATTCTATGAGATGGCTCATTTGACGCAGCATCTCTTGCCTTGATTTTGGCTGAAGGTTAGCAAGCACCTGTTGCCAAACCTGAGTTAAGTCATATTCTGCTTCCCCAACAACTTCTGAAGTTACTGATTCAACGTTCGTAGGTGATATAGGAACAGCAACAGGTTCTGGGGTTTGTGGTGAAACTGAATTAGCAGCAGAATTGTGATTTGTTTGCCGTTCAACTGGAGGAGATGAAGTGACGAGCTGATTTTGGGCAGCCGCTAGATGATTGAGAGATGCAGAATTATGATTTATTTGCGAATCGGCTAAAGGTACAGAAGAGACTGCCTGATTTTGGGCAACTGCTGGAGAATGATAGCTTGCAGAATTATGATTTGTTTGCGGTTCAGCTAAAGGTACAGAAGAGACTGCCTGATTTTGGGCAACTGCTGGAGGATGATAGCTTGGAGATACAGCAGGTATGTTAACTTGCGGCGCGACACTTGGGGCTTGTGGCTGAATATTCGTCGCACTGGGTAACAATCCTAATAATGTTACCTCTAACCACAAACGCGGCTGGGTGGTATTTTTAATTTGCACTTCTGATGTTCGCAGGTGTTGCTGTCCTACTAAAATCGCGCTCATATCCAAGTATTGAGCAAATTCAACCAGCGCTGTCCAGGTTTGCTGAGTACAAGCAACCAAATCGTGGCGGTTGGGTGCAGTTTTAGCAATGAGTAAATCGCGGTAGAAGGCGGCGAGATTTTGCAGAATAGTTAGTGGTTCTCGACCCCGATCTAAGATGTTGTGGGTACAGTCGAGAACTGCTGACGGTTTATCTTGAGCGATCGCATTTAAAAGCCCCAGCAAGTCCTGTTCGCTCACTGTCCCAACCAAATCCCAAACTCGCTCTGGTGTCACTTCACCCGCTAACAAACCCAATTGGTCAAGTAGACTTTCGGCATCCCGCAACCCTCCCTGAGCAAGTTGGGCTACTAGGGTTACAGCGTCAGGTGAAATATGAATGTTTTCATAAGATGCGATCGCACTTAAATGCTTGACCATCGCCTCTAACTGAATGCGTCTAAAATCAAACCTTTGACAGCGCGAAATAATTGTTGGCAACACCCGTTGCGGGTCTGTTGTCGCCAATACAAAAACCATATGTCTCGGTGGTTCTTCTAGTGTCTTTAGTAGCGCGTTAAATGCCTGGGTACTGAGCATGTGGCACTCGTCGATTACATAAACCTTGTAGCGACACTGCACAGGAGCAAACTGGGCTTTTTCAATTAACTCGCGGATATTATCGACACCAGTGTTGCTAGCGGCGTCGATTTCAATTACATCTAAGGCATAGCCCTTGGTGATCCCCTGACAAACTTCACACACGCCACAGGGTTCAGCAGTAGGCTTGTCACTTTTAAGACAATTGAGGGATTTAGCCAAAATCCGGGCACTAGAAGTTTTCCCCGTACCTCTAGGCCCAGTGAATAAATAGGCGGGGGCGATTTTGGATGTGCCGATCGCGTTCGTGAGGGTGGTAGCGATCGCCTCTTGGCCCACCAGTTCAGCAAAACTTTTGGGACGATATTTGTGGTGCAGGGGTTCATAAGACATGGAAATATAGACTTCAATGCCTTTCAAAGTTAATTAGTAGCACCGAGTCGAGTTTGGGATTCAACTATTTTAAACTCTCGTACCTGCTTTGTTTGTCGATTTTGCCATAGCGCCAGACTCAACTAATGCCGTGAATTTTGGCACTCAGGAAACTTGCAGCTAGAGGATATCCTCTACTATGATTTCAAGATCAATGTATGGGAATTATAGCATATTATTTAGTACATTTGTTCTACATAAAAAAATTGGGAGTAGGGAAGAATAACTATTGCTCAATCAGGACTTACGCACTCAGATCCCCCAACCTCCTTAAGGAGGTTGGGGGATCTACGTTTCAGGCTTTAGTGCGTAAGTCCTATATATATTCAAACTAGACTTAGAACAGAAACGCAGTTTTTTAAGTGTTTATACTGTAGTTTAAAAGTAAAAGTGTCGTTAGATTTACATAAATTACAAAAAAAATGCCTTTTAAAACTACTCCTAATAACTTGTGACTTGAAGGCTGAGGCTACATAAACTAACATTTTGAGGTTTCTTTAGTTAAAGATTTTCAGGCGTTGCATAACGGTAGCAATTGTATAGTCTTTGTCCTTGTTCTAGAAAGAATTAGGACACTGTTTCCGTTTGCTTTTAAATACCAAACAGTCAGCAACATTTAATCAGTAAACCAAAAATTTTCCCTAAGATGAATTACAACATGAATTACAAACCGACTCAACTACTTTTTATTGATGCGACTGTTAATGATATTGAGACTTTATTGCAGGGGGCTTTACCTGGTATTGAAGCGCACGTCCTTTCTGGTGAGCAAGATGGTGTAGCCCAAATTACCCAAATTCTACAACACCGTCCAGAAGTTAATACACTTCACATTGTTTCTCACGGTTCACCAGGTTGTCTGTATTTGGGTAACAGTCAACTTAGTCTTGATACCCTGAATATTTACACATCTCAGTTGCAAAGTTGGTCAAGAGATGGGCTGACTTTGATGCTTTACGGTTGTAATGTTGCAGCCGGAGATGCGGGGGAAGAATTTGTTAATAAATTGCACCAGTTAACAGGGTCAAATATTGCTGCTTCTGTCACTTTAACTGGGAATGCTAATTTGGGCGGCAATTGGATTTTGGAAATGAAAATAGGAGTGATTGATGCCCCTTTAGCCATTACCCCAAATACCCAAAGTGCCTATGCTGGTATCCTCAGTCCCTCCCTTATCGCTGATAATTCTATATCTTTGCCTGGTGTAAGCCAAGGCTCCGTAGCGTGGGGAGATTACAGCGGCGATGGCAAACTCGACCTCATCCTCACTGGTAACGGCATCAGTAAACTGTATAAAAACAATGGCAGT
>NZ_JBALCZ010000049.1:0-6334 GCF_036917615.1 Nostoc sp. | reverse complement strand
AAATAGCGATCGCAGCAAAGCGTCCACTGCTCTTAAGGCATTAATGCCTGTAATCATTATGGAGTATAGGTTAGAGCTTTTCTTAGTGCCATTCGATTAAAGTGCTTGCGCCCTGCGTTAGCTGTGAAACAAATATCTGCAATAGAGACATCTGGATGGGACTTCAGATAAACTTCATAACGCTGTACCAACTCATTGAGAGCTTTTGGTGTCTTTGCCGATAGGGTTAAAATATGGAGCGGACGCTCATTTGACTCTTGATTGTTGCTCGACTGTGGGGCTTCTTCCAAAACTACATGACAATTGGTTCCCCCCATCCCAAAAGCACTCACTCCAGCACGTCTTGGAGTTCCATTCGCTTTCCATTCAGAAAGTGTCGTATTAACGTAAAAGGGGCTGTTGGCAAAATCAATATTGGGATTAGGTTGACTAAAGTGCAAGCTGGGTGGTATGGTTTTGTGCTTTAGTGCCAGCACAGTCTTAATCAAACCTGCGATACCAGCCGCTTCCGCAATATGTCCGATATTGGTTTTGACCGAGCCAATCGCGCAAAAACCGTTTTTCTCGGTACTCTGGCGAAAGGCTTGAGTTAGTGCTGTAATTTCAATGGGGTCTCCCAGACGGGTAGCAGTTCCGTGGGTTTCTACGTAGGTGACTGTGCTTGGGTCAATTTGTGCGCTCGCCAGAGCCTCTGAAATTACGGCAGCTTGACCCTCTACGCTGGGAGCTGTATAACCAACTTTGCGAGCACCATCGTTGTTAATCGCTGACCCTTTGATGACTGCATGGATGCAATCTCCATCCGCGATCGCCGCCTCTAGCAGTTTTAAGACAACAATTCCACCTCCGTTGCCGAACACAGTTCCACTAGCTTCTGCATCAAAGGCACGGCAGTGTCCATCGTTCGACCAAATCATGTCCTCCTGGTACAGATACCCCACTTTTTGAGGAACACTGACGGCAATGCCTCCTGCTAGAGCCATATCGCATTCACCGTTAAGCAGACTCTGGCACGCTATGTGAACAGCTACCAATGCAGTTGAACATGCCGTCTGAATATTAACAGAAGATCCTTTTAAGTTCAGTTTGTAAGAAGCCCGTGTGGGCAGAAAGTCTCTTTCATTGTTAAGCCTAATTTGTAAATCACTGGCTGATGTTAAGAAGGTGCGATCGGCACAGAAGCCCCGGTTTGGATGAACGTTATTAATCAGGTAAGTGTTCATCCCTGAACCTGCATAAACCCCTATCAAGCCTCGATAATTTTCTGGATTGTAGCCAGCACTCTCAAGAGCTTCCCAAGCACATTCCAAGAAAATTCGCTGTTGCGGGTCCATGATTTCGGCATCTAGAGTGCTGTAACCGAAAAAAGAAGCGTCAAACAGGTCGATGTTTGGCAAAACCGCACTGGCTTTCACGTAGTTGGGATTAGGAAGCCAATTTGGAGCGCTTTGCCTCAATTCCTCATTAGAAAGAAAGGAAATGGACTCTACTCCTTGGAGCAGATTCTCCCAAAATTCATCGACATCCTTAGCCCCCGGAAAGCGGCTCGACATACCAATAATGGCAATATCTGATTCTCTGATATTAACAGTCATAGTTTTTGGCTATTACGATGGCTTTGCCTTTACTACTTTTGTCACTTTCCTTAAGGCTGACACTCAAACCTACCGCTCTGCTTTAGGTGCTTGAAGGCAAAGACTTTGGATATAGTTTAACTTACGTTAGGACTTTTCACACAGTAAGGCCATTACAAAGGGTTAAGCTTCTTCTCTATCGCTTAGAAAGACCTAATTTCGTACAAGCGTGCGTAAGTTCTACCGAGTGTTGGGCTAAAGAATGGTGTAGTGGGATTTTAAAACAATGCCACAATCAATTGATCAACTAATCCTAAAATCTTATAAATACTTTAAATTTACAAATGATTTCCTATCGCGTCAAAGAAGTTAATCCATCCAGAAAACATTTCTTTAGCTCCTTGAAGAATTTCGTTCTCTTGCTCGCTATCGAATTGACAAGATAGCGCGTACTCAACACTAGCTACATGGTCTGGTTCTTGGGTTACATGAATATCGACCCAATGTAATTTCTGGGATTTGGTATGATTACTAATTGCTTTACCGATACTTGAAACAATCTTTAGATCGTAAAACTCTGTGCTATAAAGCCCTCCCAAAGCCCTAAGATAATTTAAATTGTTTAGCAGTAAATTATATATCTCAACTAATGAAGTTGTTTCTGGTAAAGGCGGAGTATTAATAATTTTCTCTAGATCGAGACCCACATCATATATAGTTTTTTTATAAACTACTGAGTGAGCTTTTTGGAAATTTCCTTCACCCAGTTCTTGATACAGTATCTTTGAAACAAACGTTTGAATCTCAACGGATTTTGTACAAAAAATCAACCCAGCTAAGAAGGAAGGAAAGTTGTCTAGAGGATGCCAGTATTGGCTTAAGATAAAACTCACTTGTTCCTCATTTAGAAAGTCTTGCCTAATCTTATTGAGTACCTCATGATTTTTTAATTTTTGGTTGAGGTCATGACTAGATAATTGTTCTAGAATTTGAGCGTTAGATTTGGTTTCTTTGCCAGTTAAGCTTGTCATGGTTTGGCTCCTAAAAGAGTAAAGAATTAGTTGACTAAGTAGTAGATGCAAGTCACTTAACCCAGCAGCAATATCTTGTGACGTAAGCCGTAAAACAAAAGCTACGCATCAACTTTTGTAGTATAATCTCTCACAGACTAATTTACATTTACCTACTCCTAATTTAGCTTGATTTATCATCCTAGTCAGGAAGTTAATAACTAAAAATTAAAAACATTATATTGCTAACGATCATAATTCTTTACTATAACGATGGCTTTGTCTTAGCTGTCTTCGTTGCTTTCCTGAAGAGTGCTGTCGGTCAAGTCTACTGCTTTGCTCCTGGTGTTTGTCGGTAGAAATTTTTCCATTAGTTTGGCTTAAATGTTGAGCTAAAGCCGATATAGTGGGGTATCGAAACAGATTCACAATTGATAGTTCTCTTCCCAAAATTTCAGCTAATTCACTACAACTTTTCAACAGGAGTAGAGAATTTCCACCTAAATCAAAAAAGTTGTCATGAATTCCCACCTCATCTAATTGCAAAACCCCTTGCCAAACCTTAGCAATCAGTTGCTCTATATCTGATTGAGGCATGACGAGAACCATTGCCAACTCAGGTCTAAACCTTTCGGGAAGCGGCAGGGTGCGGCGATCCACCTTCCCATTGGGGGTTAAGGGGAGAGTTTCCAGCAACACAAAGGTACTGGGCATCATGTAATCGGGCAGACGTGCTTTCAGATAACTCCGCAGCTGCGGCACTAGTTGACTGCTTAAGTTTGGTTGTAGGGGATTATTGGCATAGAAATGCCAAGGACGCCAGCTGTTCGTTTGCTTCGTCAGGGGAGTTAGCACTCTTACAGGGGCTTCCCCTGAAGTTAGGCGGCGCACAAATACCGCATCGCAGTGACCTGAAGCACCAGAATCCGACAAACTGAGAACCAAGGAATAAGACAGAGCGTCAGCCAAAGCCCACAAGTCTTCAGGCTCCACACTCGTCTGGTGGGGAATGGCTTTGAGAACAGAGCGTAACTGACCTACCGTCTGAACGTCTTCAGGATTTTTAAGCAATTCTATGGTTTTGAGGTCTTCTGCCAGTCGTGCATTAGGGACTCGTGTAATGCCTAGTCTCTCAGGCTTCGACTCTTTGAGCAACTGACGCACACCAGATAACGTTAGCTGTTCTTTCTGCCAGTCCACCCAGGGAAAGTCTTCCGGGGCATCGGTCTGGGCTCCCACATATAGTATCGCGTTGTAGCGGAACTTAGTGAGTTCGTTGTGGTGTTGACCCCGAGTTAGCTGGATTTGTACGTGCGTGATGTTTGGGAAGCGTTGCCCAAGAGCCGCGAAGAAAGCCGGGTCAATCACCAGTTGATTTTCCTGCAACAGTTGCTTTTGCACGCGCTGCTGCAACTGGGCTATAGATAGCTCTCCTGGAGCTTGATGCAGCTCGACGGATGTATGGAACGCCTCCAGCAAGGGCAAGCTGCGTACATCCCCCACGAAAATAAAGCCTCCAGGTGCAATGACTTTCATCGCACCTTCTAAGACACGCATCAGATAGTTAATATTGGGAAAGTGTTGCGCTACTGAGTTGAGGATGACAGCGTCAAACGCTTGTGCATCTAACCCCTCAAAGTCGTTTGCCATTCGCTGGTCTAGACTCACTTGAGGCAGTTTTTGCTCCAGTTTGGTCAACTGCTGCTCAATGTAGTCTAGCGCCACTGGCGAGAAGTCCGTTCCCAAATAACAGCTTGTGTGGGGAGCAATCTAAAACAACAATAGACCTGTTCCACACCCAATGTCGAGTATACGACTGGGTTGCTTTTCAACAATCGCCTGAACCTTATCGTCGAGCCACTCCCGCATTTCCTCGGTAGGAATAGGCTGATTGGTATAACTACTCCTCCAGCCAACTAAATTGAATGTCGGATCTGACTCCGCACTAGCCTTGCTGTACGTGTCATTGTAGATGGTCTGCCATTGCAGCACTTGCTGGGTCTGCAATTGTGCCTCTTGGCTCTGCTTCTTTTGAGAGCTTTCTTGGGAAGTCGGTACGATGTAGGCTACTAGGCGTTTGTCACTGGGTACATCCTCACAAGCCTTGACTACAGCTTGTCGAACCGCAGGGTATGCTGCAAGTACAACCTCAATTTCTCCCAACTCAATGCGGAAGCCACGTATCTTTACCTGGTTGTCGCTCCGACCGAGAAACTCAATGTTACCATCACGATTGTAACGGGCTAGGTCGCCAGTTTTATAGAGACGCGCTTGAAGTGAGTCGCTAAACGGGTCGGGAATAAATCGCTCGGCAGTTAAATCGGGTCGATTGAGGTAGCCCCGTGCCAGGGCTATCCCACCAATGTATAGTTCCCCAGGGATGCCTGGGGGAACTGGCTGCATCTGGGAATCCAGCAGATAAATCTGTGTGTTACCAATGGGCTGACCAATCGGAGGAAGTGCAAGCCAATCCGAAGGTGAACCAGTAAGAGTGAAAGCTGTAACTACATGGCTTTCGGATGGTCCATAGTGATTGTGTAGAGTGCAATTTTGTAGCTTTGTCAACCAGTTGGCAATCGGTCTGGTTATCTGCAACTGTTCGCCAGCAGTGATGATCTCACGCAGCGTCGGGACAACGGCTCCCTGAGCAACAGCTACCTCAGCTAGCTGTTGAAGGGCGACAAAGGGAAGGAAGAGTCTGTTGATTTCTTGAGCTGCAAGAAAACGCAACAACTCAAAAGCATCGAGGCGCACTCGATCTGAGATTAAGACCAGCGTTCCGCCTGAACACCAAGTAGAGAAGATTTCTTGAAAGGAAACATCAAAACTCACAGGAGCAAATTGCAGAGTCTTTGCCCCCATAGGCAGCGTTGAGTTTTCTCGTTGCCAAATAATTAGATTCGATAAGGGACAGTGACTCATGGCTACTCCCTTTGGTCTGCCTGTAGAACCGGAAGTGTAGATGACGTAGGCTAGGTTATCGGGGGTTACCTCACTGATTGGGGTCTCCTCACCTTGGAAAGCCATCTCCTGCCATTGCCTGTCCAGGCAGACAACGTGCGAAGAGTGGGGAGGAAGAGACTCGACTAACCGCGCTTGAGTTAGCAGCACTGATATTTGTGTGTCTTCCAGCATGAGGGCCAATCGCTCAGTTGGGTAAGCCCGGTCAAGCGGCACATACGCTCCTCCTGCCTTGAGAATGCCCAACAGTCCCACTACCATCTCTAGGGAGCGCTCCATACAGATGCCCACCAAAACTTCTTTACCTACGCCAAGCGCTTGAAGGTAGTGGGCTAGCTGATTCGCCCTTGCATTCAGTTCACCGTAAGTCAGCTGTTCCCCTTCAAATACCACCGCCACCGCTTCTGGAGTTCGCTCAACAATCGCTTCAAATAGTCGATGAATACACTTATCTTGTGGATAATCGCTCTCAGTGTTATTCCACTCAACTAATAACTTATGCCGTTCTGTCTCTGTCAAAAGCTTTTTGCCGCATTCCTGTTGTGAATTGGCGACGGGGATTTTTGAATCATTATTTGACGGAATCATTGAATTTAGTCAAAGTTGGATTTTGTAGTGACCTAGTAGCTCATTCAACTGGTGCAATATAAATTTTTTGAAAATCTATCCCCTATCTTTCTCTTTATTCTCTTACAACTGGAGTTTAGACTAAAAGCGATATGAGAGAACGCAAATCAAAAGGAATTAGAGGTTAAAAATATTATCTTGTCAGCCTTAAAGCATCCTGAC
>NZ_JBALCZ010000048.1:0-42133 GCF_036917615.1 Nostoc sp. | reverse complement strand
AGCTAAGAACATCGGGAGCCGTGTACACGGAAACGGGTACGCACGGATCTAACTCAGAGGTGCGGGGAATAATATCCCCCATCGACTCAACCAGATAAAGAGGTAAACCAACTAGCTATTAACTCTTAAACTGGGCAGTGGATATGATTGATGCTGCTTAAAATCGGCAAAGTCACAGATTGAGTTAAATGGGCAAAAGCGGCAGTGAGAGCCAGGATTGGGAGGAAAAATTTTACTGAAATTACTAGTTTCTTCCTGATATTTTTGTAAATCATGCTGGTGCTTATGGGCAACATTAGCTAACTCAAATTTTAAGGATTCTAATTCATTATTATTAATACTAATTAAATCAGACTTTTTACATATTTCTAAATTATAAAATGATGCAACAGCTTGCCGTTCCGGGTAAAGATAACGAGCAGCTAGCAAATAAACTAACGCCTGTCGTCGGTCAAAAGCGGACTTACCAGTTTTGAAATCTAAAATATGTAAAGTGCTATCAGGCTCAATGAAAACGCAGTCCATAGCCGCATATAAGCGAAAGCAATAATCTTCTTGTTCAACTACTATCGGTTTAGGAAAGCCTTCATCACCCGGAGTTAATTGGATAATATCTTTATCCAAAAGCAACGGAGCATCATGATATTTTTTCAAAATTTGCAGCACGCGTTGCTGAACTTGAGCGCTTGAGTTGCCTAATTTAAGTAGCTGTGCAACTCTTTCTACACCATCTGATTGCTTCAACAGATGCCTGTGATGATGAAACTCATAAACGCCTTTTTGGGCGAGTATCCCAATCCGCTGGGGTGCGGTGGCTTGCGCTAAAAGCGCTTTGACTTGTGGTTCGTGTTGCCGCGCTTTGATAAACCCCCGTCTCATCTGGCAATGCCAGCGTTCTTGCCCGGTCGCTGGGGCAACTAGAGACCAAAGGTGATAACTGGCAAAAGGTCGATCGGGGGTTGACATTGCTCAGAAACAGTGAGAGAAAATACGGTGGGGAGAAGTTTCAGCTAAGGCTTCCTTAGAAAAGAACTTCGGGGAATACTTGCTGCTATAGACGCTTTGCGAGAAGCTTTAATAGTACTGATAATGTACGGGAGCAAGTGGCAAAAATGTCCAGTAAGATAAAATTTGGCACCGATGGATGGCGAGGGATTATTGCCGATGACTTTACTTTTCCCAATGTGCGGAAAGTAACAAGGGCAATAGCCACTTACTTAGAAACAGCCTACACACAAGACAGACCAGTACTTATTGCCTACGATACTCGCTTTTTAGCTGACCAGTTTGCCCAAACAGCGGCCCAAGTTCTGGCAGACTTGGGTTGGACTGTGAAAATTACTGATCGGGATTGTCCCACACCAGTAATTGCCTACAACGCCCGTCACCTAAATTCCGCTGGGGCGTTGATGTTTACTGCTAGCCATAATCCAGCACCCTACTGTGGAATTAAATATATACCCGATTATGCTGGGCCTGCCACTCCAGAGATTACTGATACTATTGTGGCAAATATAGAAAGTGCATCGGATGAATTGCCTGGGAGCAGTCCATCAGGTTCAATTTCAATTTTCGATCCGAAACCAGATTACCTGCAATTTATCTACACCCTACTTGATGTAGAAAGAATTAAAAGCGCTAATTTAAAGGTAAAGTACGATGCTTTGTATTCTACCTCTCGCGGCTATTTAGATGAAGTTTTGCAACATAGTGGCGTTCAGTTAGAAAGTTTCCACGATTGGAGGGATGTGTTATTTGGGGGTGGAATGCCAGAACCCAAAGGAGAACAATTAGTTGAGTTAGTGGAAGCAGTACTCCGCGATCAAGCTGATTTGGGCTTGGCGACGGATGGAGATAGCGATCGCTTTGGCATCGTCGATGAACAAGGAACCGTCCTTACTCCTAATACTGTGTTGCTACTCCTAGCACGTCATTTAATCAAAAACAAAGGTAAAACCGGCGCTATAGTCCGCACCGTAGCTACAACCCACCTGCTGGATAATTTCGCTGCTAAAAATGGGCTGCAAATTTACGAAACAGCAGTTGGTTTTAAATACATCGGCGAAAAAATGCGGGAAACTGCCGTGTTAATCGGTGGAGAGGAATCAGGTGGTTTGAGTATTATCGGGCATATTCCCGAAAAAGACGGGGTATTAGCCGATATGCTGGTGGCAGAAGCGATCGCCTATGAAGGCAAACCTTTGAGCCAACTTGTCAAAGAAGCGATCGCCGAAGCCGATGGCCCACTTTACAACAACCGCCTAGACTTGCATCTCACAGAGGCGCACAAAACCGCCGTCATCGACTCCTTTACTAAAAATCCACCTACAGAGGTAGCAGGAATTAAGGTCAAGGAAGTGGGGCGCAAGGATGGTATTAAGCTGTATTTAGAAGAAGGTAGCTGGGTTTTACTGCGTCCTTCCGGTACAGAACCACTGGTGCGCGTCTACCTAGAAACCAACACTCCCGAAAAACTCACCCAAATCGCCCAAGAGTTAGAGAGTGTCATTGCTAAACTAGAGGCAGTAGTAGTTTAATCAGTTAGAGTTAGGAGTTAGGAGTTATAAGTTAAGAATTATTAACTCCTAACTCCTAACTTTTATCAAAGTATGAAAATCGCTCCTTTTTTGACATCTTTAGTTGTAGCGGTTTGGGTAATAGCGATCGCAATTATTTCAGTCCAAAATGCCACACCCGTATCGTTAAAATTCTTAACATTTCAATCGATTCAGATACCAATGGGTTTAGTGCTAGCTTTTAGTGCCGGTGTAGGGTTAATTGGCATGGCGCTGCTGCAACCTCTTTGGGGCCTTGCTAGTTTTGGACAGCGTAATTCTCGATTGGAAGACGATGCCGAATTTTTTGTTGATGATGAAGATTTTTGAGGACTGAATAGCTGTGCGGTATCAAAAGATTATTACAATCGAACCAGGAAAACGAGGAGGTAAGCCTTGTATTCGAGGAATGCGAATTACTGTATACGATGTTTTATCTTATCTTGCCTCTGGCATGACCTACGAGGAAGTGCTTGATGACTTTCCTTATTTGACACAAGAGGATGTTTTGGCTTGCCTAAGCTATGGGGCTGATCGAAAACGGCAAATGCTGACAATGCAAACGTCAAGCAATTTTGGATTTTAGATTTTAGATTTTAGATTGAAAAGAGCAATCAAGTCAGGCGATGCACTGAGCTGCTTGCCCTGAGTTTAGCCTGAGCGGCGTCGTAAAGCCTGCGGCATAGCTACGCTTAGGGCGAAGCCCAAGGTAGAGAAGGGAGCCGAAGTGGGCAAGTCAATTAATGCAAGGATTTTGGATTAAAGAATTATTCCACCTAGCTTGCTTCTAGCGGAGCGGGTATAAGTTCGCTTGCTCTCAGACCTTTTTAAATTTTGGATTTTGAATCTTCTTTTCCATTCAGGACTTACGCAAAATTATGAAAAAACGTAGACGCGGAGCGGCTTGCCGCAGGCTACCGCAAAGGACGCATTCGCGTAGCGTCTCGTAGAGAAGGACACAAAGGAATGGAGTTTTAAAGGGTTCTTGCGTAAGTCCTACCATTATCCAAAATTTAAAATTTAAAATTCGGTGAACCGTTAGAAGAGACATTACGGCGAGTATTGCCAGAGGAACTTGAGCGAATCGGAAAATGAGGTGAGGGGCGATCGCTAATCTGGATAGCGCTTTGATGTGTGGAAAACTCGAAGAATTTCTACTGACTCTTCTTTGACTCGGTAAATAACAATGTATGGCGTGCTAGAAATTACTAGCTCCCTTGTACCTTCTATACGTCCAGTTCGCCCCATAAAAGGATAATTCTCAAGTTGACTGGTAGCAAGTTGAATCCTCAATATCACTTCCGGCGCTGCTTGTGGATTCTCTTTCAGGATGTAGCTATCGGCCTGTTCCAAATTACGAAGCGCACGACGTAGCCACTTAATCTGCATTCGTGAGTCTTGCAAAAGTCGCCTTTACTTCCTGATCACTCGCAAAGTCTCCAGCATCTGCCTCTATAATCCCCTTTTGAATTTCCTCAATTTGCCACTGATACATCTCTAGATAAGCGGCTACCGCCTGATTAAGTACGTAGCTACGATCGCGGTTTATTCCGGCTGCGATCGCATCAAGTGCAGCTTTCTGATCGCTATCTATCCGAAACGTAATATTTTCTTTGCTCATCGTCTTCTAGAAGTTGTATTGCAATATAATATATTGCATTATGTTGCATTGCAACATAATAATAGTGGCGATCGCTATTTTCTCAGAGCGCCTCAAGGTGGAAGGCTTACCTACATAAAAAAAGCCTGCGTTGGCAAGCTTTTTTGAAAGGTTTTTGGAGAGGGATCTCATTGTTATAAAATCAAAATGTCCATTCGTGATCTGGATCATCTAGGGCGGCGCGAACAGAAGCTAAGTTAGCTAGGTCTTTGAATGGACTGGATTTAGCTATTTCTGTAATTGAGTTTAAGGTAAGGGCTATTTGGTCATTATTGCCGGATGCGATCGCATTATCAACGACAGCAAACAAAGTGCGAAAGTTTTCTGCACGTTCATCAAACGAGCGATCTAGATACGCCATCAGCAACTCTCGCTGGGCGTTAATCTTGGTAATTGTTTCTTTTTCCCAAGCCTCAATTTCTCGCCGCTTTGTCTGTTCTTGTTCGGCAATTATTTTATATTCACTATAGGCTGAAACCATTTGCTGTAAGCATTCAGCAGGATTGATAAATTCCTTGACTACTGTGGTAACTTTTTTGGACGACATTCCTAATTACCTCCCCAAGTACGATACTTGGCTTGTAGAGTCGCAGTAATAGGATTCAACTGCCCTTCACCATCTAAAACAGGAGTTTTCATGATTTCTGCAAGTGCTTTAACAAAAAGTGCTACTTTTTGAAACTTATTAGCATCCCTGTTTTTGTTGAATGATGGTAAAGATTCAAGTTCTTGAAGACCTAAAATAGTGCATTCATTCAGATATTCAAATAGACCCCCTAACTCAGTAATCCTCTGTCTTACTTGTTGCATAAAGTCTCTTGCTGCTTCAATTTTAACGATCGCAGTATTGACTTCAGCGTTATACTCCCATGCCTTTGTCAATGCTTTTTCGCCTTCACCAGCAAGCACAAAGCCTCCAATAAGGACAGCCGGGCCAACAGTGATACCACCTAACACAAGAGAACCAAGAGCCATGCCTCCGCCACCGGCAGCTAATGATCCACCGCCCAGCCATGCTAGAGTTGCATTCCACGCTGCTGCACCGCTAAGTCCTCCGATAAGTGTCCCAGTACTGGCTACTCCTACAGAGGTGGCAAGACTCATTGCACCACCGTATCCTGCGGCGGCTGCCCCAATCGCCTTAGTGCCACCTTTGAAAAACTGTTCAGCTTCTACTGCGGCAGCTTTGTACTCCTTAATCTGCTGAACTGAAATTCCTTCCAGCCCTTCTAAAAAGTCCTTCTCGCTTTGTTTTGCTTTACCAATATTTCGTTCGATAAAGTCAACAAAGCGCCCAATTGTACTCATCATCACATGAAGCTGAAGTTGACCATACTCTTCTGCAAGCTCGTTAGTCACCTCCCAGTCTCCTTTTAATTCACTGACTGCATATAAGTGACAGTTTTCGGCACGTTCACCAATTTCTTTTGCCTCATTCATATTACCAACACCTTCAGCACCTTTTAATCCTCCGAAAGCAGCGGTTCCTAAAGCAATAGCACCTAAGATAAGTGGAATCATGAAATCCTCCTGATTGTAATTAGTATTTGGTTATTACTTGTCTACGGGTTAAATATCAAAAAAAGGCATCCCCTTATACTTATCTTTCCCGCAGATACCAACTAATTAACATTCAGAAGGTATAAATTTGAGACTGCGATGAATGCAGCTGTCAATCCTTTTCGTCTTGAGTGCGATCGCTCATCACTGTAAATTGATTTGATCTGAGAAAACCTAGCAATTTATATATGTTTTAGCAACTACTTTACTTGTGCGTAAACGCTTTTTAGCAGCTTGCCGCAGGGATCGCAACTGTTAGGATAAAGGGCAGGAGGGTTTATTATGTCTAGTACTGACCAAGAGATATACAGCCAAGTTGTTTGTAACTTGTCACCGAGTGAGCGGTTACGCTTGGCAAACCTTATTCTTAATGAGCTAATCCAGCAAAACTTGTTTGTCATCGACCAAAGTGATATTTGGATTGAGCAAGATCAGCTTGATTTAGCATCCTTCGCCTTGCAGTACGCAACTTCAATTTTTTCTGAAAGCTGCGAATTGGTATAAGTTTGGCAGTTTTAGGTTAGTTGGAACTTTAGGTAATCAATGAAGTCCAGAATTTCTATATCAGTGAGTTCTAGGCGCGATCGCTTGCCATATTTCTGCTGCAAATACTCCCTTCCCTGCTCTGGAGTCCAATTTAATTGGGCTAAATATGTATCACTTTGAGCTATTAAAACTGCATGAATTTCTGATGCTGTTGTATAAGGAGATACTTTTATGGTATCTGGATTTAAATTTTGAATTCTATTAATTTTTAAACTGACTTTTTGCCCTAGAGTTTCCCAGTTAATTTCCCTGTATCCATCCCAACTAACACCTATAAAGCGATAAGTGACTGGATCATAAATACTACAAAAAACTACATTACTATTTCCTGGGCTAACGGCGATCGTCAGTGGATGACGCAATTGTTCCGAAGTCAGGACATCAAGCGAAAGCAACAAACTTTTAGAAAAGTAAGATTCACTTCCTGAGCGGATAACGTAAGGTTTATCTGCCAAAATCTGTAAATCAGTTTTTTCTGTATCTCCATATGAAGTTTCCACTTTTTTATTAACTTCTATCCCTGTTATCACCCCAGTCAAGGCTGTCTCATAAATTGGGATTTGTCTTGTATTGTCGGATAGCATATACCAGCAATGATCGGATTCTTTGCTGACAAAAACATATTGAGGTTTTGGGGCTGCTCCAAATCCTAACTTCACTTCCATATTTTTGATGAAGGTTTTGGTAAATTTTACGATTTTTACCGTCAAGTTATTACATGACTTTATAGATAGAATTCCCTAACCAGCAAGCAAATTAACATTAAGGCAGCAAAAATTACAAAATTTGGTAAATCTATAACAAAGTTTCTGGCTCAACACCTAGCGCTTTCAACCTTTCCGCTAACATTTTCACTTGTTGTAGTTGATTATCCACAGGGGTATCATCGGAGTCGGGTAGTTCTTCGGAAGATGGCAAACAATGTAGGGGATTGTAGTTTAACATGAGCGGTTTTGCCAAATCTTATTTTAGATAGATTGTGGGTAATCTATTGATGTGCGATCGCATAACAAAAATCAAAAACTATTTTTAGCATAGGCGTAGCCCGTCGTAGACATCGCTTTGTGTCTATCTTGTCAGTGTTTAAGTAATTTTAAGTATATAATATCTTAATTTAATACGTATTTTTTCGGTGCTGACTACCAGAGTGTCTAACTGACAATAGCAAAAAAGGGTGGAATATTGTTGAACTAGAACATTCCAGAAGTCGCAGACTATTCAATTTCATGGTGAATTGGCTATTGATGATGTGTTTGGAGGATAAATTAATATTGTCTACAAAGGTAAAGAAACCTTCTTGGCATTAGAAAAAAATAAAAGGATTTTGAAGATTTAAACTAGAAAATTGATTAAGCGATCGCCTCCAAGCAATGTACATCAAAAAAGGGCAGGTACAAAACCCGCCCTCAAAGCAGTAAATATTTAAACTAAACTAGCGATCGCAACTTAATTAGCGATTTGGGGCGCACTCAAAGAAACCTTTAGTGTTTCGTCTTTTTGCTGTGCTAATGTCGGCACGGAATCACGCAATCTTGCCGTCAATTGTACAGTTGTGGCGTCATACATTTGAGTCAGCAACTTCGGATAAAAACCAATACCAATAATTGGTATCAACAAACAAGCAATAATAAATACTTCGCGGGGTTCAGCATCTATCAAAGCTTGGTGAGAAACTAATTCCTTATTCTCTTCTCCGTAGAAAATTTCCCGCAACATTGACAGCAGATAAATCGGAGTTAAAATTACTCCCACTGCCATCAAAAACACAACAATGACTTTGAAAGTAGAGCTATAAGCATCGCTAGTAGCAAAGCCGACAAACACCATTAATTCTGCCACAAAACCGCTCATCCCTGGCAATGCTAAAGAAGCCATTGAACAGGTGGTGAACATGGCGAAAATCTTCGGCATTCTCTTAGCGACACCGCCCATTTCATCCAACATCAGGGTGTGTGTGCGATCATAAGTTGCGCCAACGAGGAAGAACAAACTCGCCCCAATTAACCCGTGGGAAACCATTTGCAAGACTGCCCCACTTAAACCCAAATCGGTGAAGGAGGCGATACCAATCATCACAAAGCCCATGTGGGAAATTGAGGAGTAGGCAATTTTTCGCTTCAGGTTGCGCTGGGCAAAGGATGTCAGGGCAGCGTAGATGATATTAACTACCCCCAAAACTACAAATACTGGCGCAAAGAAAGCGTGGGCATCGGGGAGCATTTGGGCATTCATCCGAATTAAGGCGTAACCGCCCATTTTCAGGAGAATCCCTGCCAATAACATGTGTACAGGGGCTGTAGCTTCCCCGTGGGCATCAGGTAGCCAGGTGTGCAAGGGAATAATCGGCAACTTGACGGCGTAGGCAATCAGGAAGCCAGCATAGAGGGCAAGTTGAAAATTCAGGGCGAAGTCTTTTAAGGCGAGCGATCGCATGTCGAACGTCACCGTATCGCCGTAAAATCCCATTGTCAGGGCAGACAGCAAAATAAACAGCGACCCGCCAGCAGTGTATAAAATGAATTTTGTCGCTGCGTATTGTCGTCTTTTGCCTCCCCAAATCGACAGCAGAAAGTATATCGGCACCAGTTCGAGTTCCCACACCAGGAAAAATAACAGCATATCCTGGACGGCGAACACGGCAATCTGACCGCCATACATCGCCAAAATCAAGAAGTAAAATAGCTTGGGCTTGAAGGTAATAGGCCAAGCTGCTAAAATCGCCAGCGTGGTAATGAATCCAGTCAAAATAATTAGGGGCATGGATAAGCCATCTGCCCCTACTGACCAATTCAAATCTAGTTGGGGTACCCAGGGGTAACTCTCCACCAACTGCAAACCTGGATTGGAGAAATCATACTGAGTATAAAAAGCATAAACAATTAGTGCAAAATCTATCAGCCCTACGATCAGGGAGTACCAGCGCACTGTTTTGCCTTCTTTATCAGGGATGATCGGAAGAAGTAGCGACGCCGCTATCGGAAACAGAATAATCGTCGTCAGCCACGGAAAATTAGCTGTATTCATCACAATTCGTCTGCTATCAAAATCATGTTTGGCAAAAAGTCACTAGTTATTAACTAACAGCTTTTTGGGGAATTCGTCTTCCTCGTTAGGTTGATTTAATTAAATTGGCAATCTCCCATTTTTTCTCTTGAGAATCTTTTTTGACAGTTGGGGGTGCGGAATGTGGGTTGAGATACTCCCAGTCAAGTCAAAAATTTACCCTCAAAAAGCCACTAAAATTATAGTTTAGGGGTGCGATCGCCTAGCCTCCCGGATTGCTCAAAATACACGATGGTGTTTGGATTGATGAACAAGAGCCATTTGAAGCTAAAATTTTTTTATCATCACACGAGATATCGCGACTATTCACCACGGGACTGAAAACGTCACGAGATCGCGCCCTGTTTGGCAGCCTTTACACTGGTACACGCATAGCTGAGGCTTTTCAATAAGATTATCACTTTCGTTAGCAAAATCAAGTAAATTCAGGTGATTATGTTGAATTTTATAGGTAAAGTTGTTAATCAAAAAAATCTACCTATTAAAGATGCTAAGGTTTCATTAGAAGGTCTAGGAATTCCACTTGTAAACCACACTGATGGAGAAGGAGTTTTTAGATTTGCAATTAATATCATTAGTGGGAATAATATTAACGTAAACATTAGGGTAGAAGCTGAAGGATATAAACCATATAACCGTTTTAGTGAGTTGTCTATTGATAATAAAAATCTTGAAGAAATTCGACTCATTAAGAATGACATAGATAACCCTATCCAACCACCAGTAGCCATCAATGTTGCTACAATAGGAGCAATAGCCACAGTTGCAGCAGCATTGATAGCTGGTGTGGCAATGTTCTTGTCTAACTCTAAAGTAAAACCACCAACACCGCCCCCAACTCCACAACCCTCAACAGTATCTATTAATTCTTCACCAGTAAAAATTAAACCTAATCCTGAACCAAGTTCCCTTACTTCTACTAAAAGAAAATCAGGCTTTGCTGAAGTTGATGTACGTCTCTTAGAAGGTAAAAAAGTTAAGTTTGCTGGCAGTACTGTTTTAGCAGTATTGCTTTGTAGCCCAAATAGTTCTGGTGACACAGGGATTCATCATCAGATTAAGTTGGCTCATCCAAACTTACAACTAGAATATATTTTACCTGATAATGGTAAACCACCTAATTCTGGCGAGGGCATTAAAATGTTGATCAACGATCAGGTGGATTTTGTTATATCTTCGCGAACCCCTACACCAAGAGAAGAAGGCCAAATCAGGAGCAAGAATTCTGAGTTAGAGAAAATTAAAGTAGCTAAGTATCCAATAGCAATTGTTGTTAATTCTAATGTTGATATTAGCAGTAATAGAGGTTTGACTTTAGAGCAGTTAAGACGTATATTCGCCGGTAATATAAGATGGTGGAATGATGTGGGTGGATCTGATCAAGTTATCACTCCTTACGTGCATATAGCTGAAAAAGGTGCACTTTTCACTTTTCTGAGGAATGTGATGGTGGAACGCAATGATCAAGTGGGTAATAACACACTTTATGTTAGTAGTACTACTGAAGGGCTACAAAAAGTTGCAAAAAATCCTGGTGGGATCTATCGCGTTCCGGCTCCACTATCTTTTAATCAACTTCCACAAAGTCTTCAAACAATACCCATTGTAAATAAAAATAATGAAACTGCTTTACCCTATAAAGAAGATCCAAACTTTAAATTTAAGCCATTAAATAATTGTAAAGACTTAAACAATAATAACTTATTAAACACTGAGAATATTACATCTGCACCTATAAATACCAAATATCCAGAAGAGCTTATAGAACCAATGTATGTGATTTTTAAAAATACAAATCTTTCAGGAAGATCCTATGCTGAGTTGCTACTGACTGCTCAAGGGCAAAAAATGCTAGAGCATATTGGATTTCTGGGCATTCCCCAATAGCATGGGTATCTGGTGGATATCTTTTTTTTAACGATGCGATCGCCTAGCCTGCCCCATCTCTAAAAATACACGATTCATCTTTAGACTCTTAAAAAACTTAGGGGCGGACAGTCGCCCACCCCGATTAAAATCAGGTAACACCAAAGACAATCACTAAGCCCAAAACAGCCCCAAACACAATCAAGGCGTAGAATTGAGCGCGACCGTTTTCTAGGTACTTCAGACCTTCACCACTAACAAGGGTGAAAAAGCCTGTGAGGTTAACAGCACCATCAACAACACGGAAGTCAACTTCCATAACTTGTCTAGCTACGCGACGCAAGCCGAGGACAAAAACCCGGTGGTAAATGTCATCAAAATACCACTTGTTGAGGGATAACTCGTAAAGTGGTTGGATTTTAGCAGCGATCGCAGCTGGGTCAATTTTATGGCGCAAATACATCAGTGAAGCCAGAGTAATCGCAATCAAAGAAATTCCGACTGAGGCACCTGCCATGATGTAGAATTCCGTCGGATTAAACTCGGAAGCCTTTTCTAGAACTTCGGTGAGAGTTTCGCTAGGAGGAAAGATAAACTCTTCAAAATAATTGGCGTAGGGAGTTCCCACCAAACCAATCAAAATTGAAGGTACAGCCAACAGTGCCAACGGCAGCGTCATCGTCCACGGCGATTCGTGGGGGGAGTCGCTGTGATGCCCGTGGGAGTCATGGGAGTCATGATGCTCACCAGTTGTTGCCGCCAATTCTCCTTTCTTCATCGCCCCAGGCCCAAAATTCGGGGCTAGTTCTTCTGACTCTAATTCCAGGACAATTGTCGCCGCAGCTTTTTTAAGTTTTTCCTTGATTTTCTCATCAGTACCCCGGAATTTGCCTTCAAATGTCGAGAAATACATTCTAAACATATAGAAAGCCGTAATTCCGGCAGTTAGCCAGCCGATAAACCAGAGAAGTGGGTTAGCCTCAAAAGCTTTCCCTAAAATTTCATCTTTTGACCAAAAACCAGCAAAGGGTGGAATACCAGAAATTGCCAAGCAACCAATCAAAAAGGTAGTTGCTGTGACAGGCATATACTTTCGCAGTCCGCCCATCAAGCGCATATCTTGCGCTAAGGCGGGGTCGTGTCCAACGACACCTTCCATACCATGAATTACTGAACCTGAACCCAAGAATAGCATCGCCTTGAAATAGGCGTGGGTCATTAGGTGGAATAATCCAGCACTGTAGGAACCTATTCCCATTGCCATCACCATGTAACCGAGTTGGGAAATGGTGGAGTAAGCCAAGCCTTTTTTGATGTCGTTTTGGGTAATCGCAATGCTTGCTCCCAAAAACGCCGTAAACGCCCCAGTAAAGGCAATGACGTTCATTGCGGCAGGGACGTGTTCAAATACTGGGTACATCCGGGCAATTAGGAAAACACCCGCCGCCACCATCGTTGCTGCGTGAATCAAGGCAGAAATAGGGGTGGGGCCTTCCATTGCATCTGGTAGCCAGACATGGAGGGGGAATTGAGCTGATTTCGCCACTGGCCCTAAGAAAACTAAAATCGCAAACAGGACAGCGAGAAAATTGCTGATCGAACCTGATTCGACGAGTTGGGCGAGGTGATCGCCCATGATATTAAAATCAAAGCTGCCTGTTGCCCAGAATAGCCCCAAAATGCCGAGTAATAGACCAAAGTCGCCCACGCGGTTGGTCACAAACGCTTTTTGAGCGGCATCTGCTGCTGACTTGCGATCGAACCAAAAACCGACCAGCAAGTAGGAACACATCCCGACCAGTTCCCAGAATATATAAATCTGTACCAGGTTGGGGCTGACCACCAGACCTAACATTGAGGAGCCAAACAAACTGAGATAGGCGTAAAACCTCACGTAACCGGGATCGTGAGCCATGTAGCCATCGGTGTAAACCATGACTAAGCAGGCTACCGTTGTCACAATCACCAGCATTAGGGCTGTCAGGTGGTCAATAGTGTAGCCCATGTTCAGGTGAAAATTACCTGCTGCCGCCCACTCCAAGGTGCGGATATAAGGCGCGTGTCCTTGAATTTGACTCCATAGCAAGGCAAACGACAGCCCCATAGCTGCTGCCATTAGGGAGATAATCACCACAGCGTTAAGCTGCCGTAGGCGGTTTGTCACCTGATTCAACGAGATTAACCCTAGACCGACCAGCATTGCCCCAAAAAGAGGTAACACCGGAATCAGCCAGGCATACTGATAGATTACTTCCATCACTGACGCCTACTTTTAGAATTCTTGATTAGCGTGTCGGAACTGTTAATAATTGTGACACACACCCTTTAGGATAAAATAACCCACCCAAGGGTGATTGGGTGGGGTGTTAAGCATGGTTTTAGATTTGCCGAGCATAGCCCTGAGTGGTGAGTGCCCAGTCGTGAGTTTAATTATTACTCACGACTTGGCAGTCTCTTCAGGCTGACCGACACTCTAAATCCACTATTTTTGAACTCTTGTAGATTTTCGGGCAATTGCTATAGCTGGCTTTAATCTCTTCTAAAGCTAGACGTAAATCTTCTCTGCCGCGAAAGCTTTCCAAGCGATGGCGAACATTGCCATTTTCAATCAATAGTAAAGTTGGCAGTGATTTTAGCCTATAAGTAGTAGACAATTTAAAATTTTGATCGGCGTTAACCCCAACCAATTTAATTTCTTCCCCACATTGGGCTTGAAATTGCAACAACAGTGGGTGGATAACCCGACACAAGCCACACCAAGGTGCTTCAAAATTAACTAAAACAGGAATAGGAGATTCTAAAACTTCTTGAGTAAATGTCTGCTCACTAACCGACAACACCATGACGCCTCTTGGATTATAGGGTTTTTATATTAAACTAGCTATCCGCACTGAAGTGAAGGATTGGCAAGCCAGTAACTGCCGTATAAATGCTTTCAGGACACAAATCTCAGGACACAGAATAATTAAGCAAAAATTGAGCGCGTTGATGTGTCTCTGACAAAAAAGCCAGCGCGACTTTCACGGTGGCTTTTTTGGATCTTAAACTCCTGATTGCCGTCTCCACCTGGGAATTTGACTGAATCTGCCACTCCCTCCCAAGGAAATACAACGGGCCTTCAACTACCAATATAAAATCTCAAGCTGACTGAACGCACCCCCACTGATAGATGTTTGAATTTATCCTACATTGATTTGGGGGCAATTGATAAGCTGAAATTTTCATCTATTTGGGATTTTCTGCTGACACTGGGGATCGCCTAAATTTCCCATCTTATCCTACTAGTTGCTTCTTGCAACAGAGGGTGCGACCACCAAAGCAAAGCTATAAAAATGGCAACTCCCAAATAGGCAGGACGGATAAATTCCTGCCATTTGAGAGATTGACGTCCGTCAATAATTGCTTTAAAGGGAATAATTGAAGTCCGCTGTTTGGCAATTTCAAAAGCTTCCCCATAGCGATGCACGAGACGGCGATCCCCGTGCCAAACCCCAAATAAGTGATGCAACACCAATCCAATGGAAGTCACAAGGGTAAAAGTAGTACCCAGCCACAGAGTATGGGCAACACACCAAATTATTTGTCCCACCATCTGAGGATGACGGGTAATCCGAATAATTCCTGTTTCGTAAAGATGAACTTGGGGCTTTTGAATGGCAGCAATTTCTAGTAGATTGAAGGTAGCAGGATATAAAAACAAAAACGAGATCGCTGACAGCACCCAAACAAATTCTCGCACTCCTAGCACCCCTTGTATCTGCCAAAGTTGCAAACCATCATAGCGGTGCCCAAAAAAGTAAATAATTAATATTACAGCCAACGGGAGGCTGACTAATGCAAAGAGAATGCGATAAAGCCTTGGGGCAAGATATTTTTCTGCCCAAGGGCGTAAAGCAGCACCTCCACTGTGAGCGATCACAAAAGCTAATTCTAACCCCAGTATGACAAAATGACTGGGGGTCAACCAAGGAGTCAGGATCATATACACGGATGAAGTAATTTAAATAGAATTGAATTCAGTACAACCAATACCACAAAGTATTCAAAAGGAGACTTTAGTCAAGATGTTGTGCTACTGTCTTTTTCGAGTCAAGCCTTTAAGTTTAATATCCAACAAATCATGCCCGGCTGATTGCTGTCAAAGCTGATTTGTTGCGTGCATCCGCTCCTTTAAAAGTTTGTGGGTTGAGTTTTATGTCTGACCTTCCTTTCACTTTAGATCAGTTACGTATTTTAAAAGCGATCGCACAAGAAGGAAGCTTCAAGCGTGCCGCTGATAGTCTTTACGTCTCCCAACCTGCCGTTAGCTTGCAAGTCCAAAATCTCGAACGGCAGCTAGATGTCCCCTTATTTGATCGTGGAGGACGACGCGCCCAATTGACCGAAGCAGGGCATCTACTCTTAAACTACGGTGAAAAAATCCTTAGTCTGTGTCAGGAAACCTGCCGCGCGATCGAGGATTTACAAAATCTCCAAGGCGGTACTTTGATTGTCGGAGCTTCTCAAACCACCGGCACTTATCTTTTGCCCAGAATGATCGGTATGTTCCGACAAAAATATCCAGATGTGGCAGTGCAGTTACACGTCCACTCTACCCGACGAACTGCTTGGAGTGTCGCTAACGGACAAGTTGATCTGGCGATTATTGGCGGTGAAATTCCCGGTGAACTATCAGAATCTTTAGAAATTCTTCCTTACGCTGAAGACGAACTAGCACTGATTTTACCTGTCTTTCATCCCTTTACCAAACATGAAAAAATCCAGAAAGAAGATTTATATAAATTACAATTCATTGCCCTAGATTCCCAATCGACTATCCGCAAAGTAATTGACCAAGTGCTAGCACGCTGTGAGATTGATACAAGGCGTTTGAGAGTTGAAATGGAACTAAATTCCATTGAAGCAATTAAAAATGCTGTGCAATCTGGTTTAGGAGCTGCCTTTGTCTCAACTAGCGCGATCGCTAAAGAGTTACAAATGGGCGTTCTGCACTGTGCCAACATTGAAGGCGTCGTCATCAAACGGACACTGTGGCTGATTTTTAATCCTAATCGCTATAGATCCAAGGCCGCAGAAGCTTTTAGTCAAGAAATTTTGCCCCAGTTTGCTAACCCAGGATGGAATCAAGATGTGTTAACATTGGCACAAAAAAGCATGGTGGTAACTACATTCGATGCAGCGACGCCCACCTCTTCCGGCAAAGACTAAAATCTGGTCATTGGTCTTTGAAGTTGTGTACCCTTCTCTTCTCTACCTTGGGCTGCGCCAAGGAGACACTTTCAGCGAACAAGAAGGCTTAGACACTCGCGGACTCGAAAAGGCTGCGCTATGACCAAAAGTCGGCGCTCATACTTCTTGTTTTGTAAATGACCAATGACCAAATAATTCGTAATATCCTACTGTCAGGCTGCGCCTACGTAATTCGTAATTATTACCTCATAGCTGTTCGTGCAGTGTGCCGTAGGCAAGCTAGGGGTTTGACATCAGGAAAAAAAGGTTCCTGTTATTCTTAAATAAATTTAGTTTCTATGTAACCTAAATGAATTACGAATTACGTAGCTTGCTTCTCGCGCCTTGGCGAGTATTATCAATTACGAATTATTTTGACTAATGACTAATCAGGAAAATGGAAGTTTACTGTACTCGTCCACGTTGCCCACGCCCACAAAACTATTTTGCCGATTTAGATGATATTACGACGCTGAAAACAACGCAGCAAAAGTACTGTACTACCTGTGGTATGCCACTGATGCTAGATGGTCGATATGTACCCATGAAGCTGCTGGGAAGGGGGGGATTTGGAGCAGCGTTTTTGGCACGCGATCGCCGAATACCGGGAATGCGTCAATGCGTGGTTAAGCAGTTTCAACCAGCGGGAAATTTAACCTTAACTCAACTGCAACAAGCGCAGCTGATGTTTGAGAGAGAGGCAGAAGTGTTAGCACAACTTGGCAACGATCACGAGCAAATTCCTGACTTGTTTGCCTTTTTTCCAGTGATAGTTAATAGCTTGCAACCAGGACAGCAAGACCAGTTTTTTTACTTGGTACAAGAATACATTAATGGGCAAAACTTAGAGGAAGAATTAGTTCAAAATGGTAAATTCTCTGAACAGCAAGTGTTGGAGGTGCTGCAAGAAATCCTGAAGGTGCTAAAGTTTGTCCATGATCGAGGCATTATTCACAGAGACATCAAACCCTCTAATATCATGCGCCGTCGTGATGGTAAACTTTTTTTACTAGATTTTGGCGCAGTTAAGCAAGTAACAAATGTTGCACTTGGTGCTGCTTCTTCCACAGGAATTTATTCTATGGGATTTGCACCACCTGAGCAGATGGCTGGGGGTCAAGTATTCCCATCTACAGACTTATACGCCTTGGCTGTAACTCTTATTACCTTGTTGACAAATCAGGAAGCAGTTCAACTATTTGATGCCTATAGCAATCAGTGGAAATGGCGAACGCAAGTGAGTGTTAACCCTCGCCTTGCTGACATTTTAGACAAGATGCTGCTACCTGCTGCTAATCAGCGCTTCCAGTCAGCCCAGGAGGTAATAGAAGCACTTAACTCACAGCCTCTAGCCCCTACACAACTTAATTCGCCTTCTGTAACACTTCCGCCACAACCACCCAAAGGTTCTAGTCCTGTCGTCCCCCGCCGTCTACCAACTCAACCAGCGTTTTCTACAGTGGAATTATTAGGTGGGGCGGCATTTAGTGGGTTTGAGGGGGCATTGATAGCGATCGCCCTCTTCAGTCTAGTAAAATCACCAATAATTACTTTAACTACTTGTGCCCTGATTTTAGGTATACTAATTTTTGCCCAAACCAGGCGGTGGATTGAAAAGTTCGATTTATTAATTATTCCGACAATTACTTTTGCGATTATTTTTTTTCTCCCGTTTTTACAAGGGGGGCTTGGCATACAGGCGGTAGTTGTTTTAGCACTTGCAGCAGGCTTAGTAGCCATTTCACTGACAGCCGTATTTCGACTTATTTATAAATTATTATCTCTTTTAAGTAGGTGGTTGTGAAAATTTATAACTATGTCATTGCGAACGGAGCGAAGCGAAGTGAAACAATCACAAGGGTTTAGATTATTTTACATTTTGTTATATAGTTAGGTTTATTTGAACCAACTTACTTACTTTAAAAAACTCCTGGTGCTAAGAGCCACCTATGTCTCAGAAAAACGAAACACTTAGCCTTTTCTTAGCCGCTATCATCACTATTGGCTTAATCTTTGGTGGCTTATGGTTTTTTATGGAACGCTGGGCGCAATTAAATAAACCTGTTGCTAACCAGTCGGAGAATAGCAATCCCAAAGATACCATTTCTGTTCCTAAACCTATAGAAACTGGCAAGACAAGTAATACCATCAGCAAATGTGACGTGCCAAACCTCCCAGAGGGGACATTCAACTATGGTGGTAGCACAACCTGGGCACCCATCCGTCAAGAGGTTGACTCCGTGCTGCAAAGCCTCTGCCCTCGGTTTATTTTACGCTACACTCAACCTCCTTCAGGTCAACCAGGATCTGGAACTGGTATTCGGATGTTGATAGACAATCAACTAGCTTTTTCTCAATCTTCTCGCTCAGTCAAAGCTGAAGAAAATGCCGAAGCTAAACAAAAAGGATTTAGTTTGAAAGAAATTCCGGTGGCGATTGATGGCATTGCGATCGCTGTTAACCTCAATCTCAACATTCCTGGTTTAACTGTCGCCCAACTCAAAGACATCTACACGGGCAAGATTACTAATTGGCAACAGGCGGGTGGGCCAAATTTACCAATTACAGTCTACTCTCGTAGCAAAGAAGCTGGGGGTACAGTGGAATTCTTTGTCGAAAATATTTTAAATAAAGAAAATTTTGCTGCCAACGTTAGTTATGTTGGAACGACCACTGAAGCAGTACGAAAAGTAGCTGCAAGTCCTGGCGGAATTTACTATGCTTCTGCCCCAGAGGTTGTACCCCAGTGTATGATTAAATCCCTGCCACTAGGGCGCACAAGCGGTCAATTTGTGCCTCCCTACCAAGAACCCCTTGTATCTCCATCTGAATGTCCTAGTAAGCGTAATCAGTTGAATACTCAGGCGTTTCGTAGTGGGGACTATGCAATTACCCGGAATTTATTTGTAATTGTTAAACAGAATAGTCAAACAGATCAGCAAGCTGGAGAAGCTTATGCAAATTGGCTGCTGACACCTCAGAGTCAAGAACTGATCGAAAAGGCTGGATTTGTCAGACTTAAATAATCAAAGCGGTTAGATTTATCAAAATAATCAAATAATAAACATTTTTACTTTATTCAAATTTGTTCATGTCACAAAAGAATGAAACCACAATTTTAGCCTTGGCTCTGTTGCTAACAGTTGGAATAGTTGGCGGTGGTTTTTGGTGGTTTACTAACAATGGGGTCAAAATTGCTAATACCATTATTCCAAATCAGGAAACAGGTAGCAATCTATCTTTACAAGACCGGATTAGTTTTGGGGAAAAATCCTTGACTCCGGGTGACATTTCTCCAGTTAAAAAAGAAGGAGTACAGGCGATCGCTGCTAAAAGTTATGATAAAGCGATCGCCAATTTCACCGCTGCCCTAAAACTCAACCGTAACGATCCAGAAGCATTAATCTTTCTTAACAATGCCCGCATCGGTTCCAAAAGTTACACCATTGTGGCTTCTGTACCAATAGGCACTGACCCCAATACTTCTTTAGAAATTTTACGTGGCATCGCCCAAGCCCAAAATCAAGTTAATAGCTCTGGAGGAGTCAAGGGAGTGCCATTGAGGGTAGGAATAGCTAACGACGACGACAATCCAGAAATAGCCAAGCAAATCGCTTCCAACTTAGTCAGCAATTCAGAAGTATTAGGTGTAGTTGGGCCGAATACTAGTGATTCCACCTTAGCCGCAGGTACTATCTATACTTCGGGACAACTTGTAGCCATATCTCCTACCAGCACATCTGTAAAAATTTCTAACTTTAGCCGCTACGTTTTTCGCACGGTTCCCAGTGATTTTATGGCTGCTAGAAGTTTAGCCAACTACATGGTGAAAACCTTGCAGAAAAAAAATGCAGTTGTTTTCTTTAATTCTCAGAGTAACTATAGCCAGTCTTTAAAGTCTGAGTTTGTTTCATCTGTTTCTTTAGAAGGTGGACAAGTATCGAGCGAATTTGACTTATCCAAGGCGGATTTTAGTGCGGCTAAAAGCCTAGAACAAGCAACTAAGCAAGGTGCAGAAGTGTTGATGTTAGCTGCTAACACTGAAACTTTGGATAAAGCGCTGCAAGTAGTACAAATTAACCAGAAACGGTTAACTCTGCTGGGGGGAGATGATGTTTACACCGTCAAAACTTTAGAAATTGGCAGACAGCAAGCTACGGGGATGATAGTGGCGGTTCCCTGGCATATTGATAGCAATCCTAAGTCAGATTTTCCCCAGAAATCTCGGCAGTTATGGGGCAGTGATGTGAGTTGGCGAAGCGCCCTCAGCTATGATGCCACTGTAGCCCTGATTGAGGCATTAAAACGCAATCCCACACGATCGGGAGTCCAACAAGCACTAACCTCCTCTGACTTTTCTGCTATCGGTGCTTCTGGTACAATTCGATTTTTAGCATCAGGCGATCGCAATGCCCCAGTCCAACTTGTGAAAATCGTTCCTGGTTCTCGCTCCCGCACTGGTTATGACTTTGAACCAGTTCGATAACCATCGAAGAAAGGCAGAGAGCAGGAGTTAAGAGGGTTTTAGCCTAGTTTATCTTTCTTTACATAGTTTGGTTTTATGATGCCAACTTACTTATCTGCTATCCAGATTGTCTGAATGCTTTTTTCTCAGTTGTGAGAAATCGGAGTAATACTGCCACGACTATTTAATAAACTTTGCTTTTCCTTAACTTTTCATTAATTTTCAGGTAACAAAATACAGAAGTGGGGATTTTTAGCACTTGGTGAGGTAGTGCAATCTTGAGGTTTTCCCAAGTGAGTAACTGACGAACCCAGAGGGCTAATGGACGAGTTGTTTAATACCTTGTCCCTTGTAAGGAAAATTAAGAATAATTTGATGCGATGGAAATTGTACCAAATTATGGGTGCAGTCATTTCTGACTTCTGGATTTTTCTTTATACCTTCAAGCCTAGCCATAGCAGTGTCTTCACTTTGGCATTATTTTCGGTGTGCAAAAAACGCACTTTTCTAAACTATGGGCAAAAATACTAACAGCAAACTTATCTTAAGTGCAACACCTTTAAGAAGGTTATCGCAAGCAACTGCTACCGCAGCGCTTGGTTTCGTTATGCTTGCAGCTATTGGTACAGATCCTGCCCAGGCTGTCAATTTGAAAACATTTAATATTTCAGGAAATTTTGCTCCTGCGGCTCTTGATGGTTCAGTAGGACTACCTGTGAATTTAGCAAATGGTTCTTTTAATGGGACTTACACAGTGGATGTGGATCAATTAGCTGCTTCTAGTTCTTTTGTAGATTTGACAAGTTGGACTGTCAACTTAGTCAATAACAATACTGTTTTGCAAACATTATCCAACAGGTTGGTTGGCAATACAGCTTACATTCAAGAGAACATACTTGCTTTTGCAGACGCAGGCTTATTGACAAAGCAAAACCATAATTTGTACAGTTTGGAACTATATTTTGACAGAAATTTCACAGGTACGGGTAGTACCAATGATGGAAAATTTTTAGACAACAGTGACCTGGGAAGTGTCCAAAGCTCCGGCATTACTAGCGTTACTTTTGCTAAAAGTGAGCCTGTTCCTGAACCTGAAACTTATGCTGGAACAGTAGTTGTTGCCACTATCGGTTTGTGGCTGAAAAGAAAGCAAAAAGCTTAAATAGCTGCATAATTTTGCTTCTGCTCAAAGGTGTTAAGTTTTTCGGAATTTCGGAACCAATAAAGCACGGCGGAAGCAAAAGACCTATTTTAAATCAATCAAACGCTTGCGGTATATGAATAAGAATTACCAAGGAGATGTGCTTTGAAACGATTTACAAAGTTCTATTTTGCTCTAACACTCTTGCTACTACCGTCTTCGCTCATACCGTCGATGTTTCTCGGCTCGGCGATCGCAGAGGATTCCTCTCGACATGAAGCATTGCCAGCAAATTCAACCGTCACAACTCAGCCAAATGTAACGCCAGACGTGACGCGATACTTAAATGATCCGCACAAGGAACCCAAGCTGCCGCCGAAGTTGCTCACGAAACTGCTTCACGAGCGGATCAAATATGTCTTCGTAATCTTTAACGAGAACCACTCTTTCGACAACGAGTATGGCACGTTGCCCGGTGTTAACGGACTCTACTCAGATGGACAAAAGCCTCGTGACCCAAAGAAAACGCCGGGTTTCACTCAGACCTATACGGATACGGACGGCTTGAGAGTCACAGTCCAGCCATTCCGGATCGGGTCTGAACAGAACGCCAGCGCCGTTGACAGCGTTGACCACTCGCACATCGGACTTGCAACCAAGCTCCATGTTGTGGACGGCAAGCCACAGATGGATCAGTTCGCCTACGACGAGTACACACGCTTCGCATCGAAGGGTGGAGCAGCCAACATTGCTGAGGGCAAGCAGTTTGCCCGCCTTGTCATGTCGCACATCGACTGCGATACCATTCCGTTCTTCTGGAAGTGGGCTAGTCGCTTTACGGTCTTTGACAACATCTTTGCAACCGAGGACACGCCCTCAACCCCGAATGCGGTGGCGATGATCGCGGGGCAGGGTGGTGAAACGCAATGGGTCAAGCACGGTTCAAATGGCAAATCTTACACCGTGGGTAGCCACACTGGCACGACGCAGGGAGTACCCCTGGTCAACGACCCACAGCCATTCTATGGCTCCCAATTCGACACAACGACGAACAACAAGCAACCTGCTGGCACGAAAGAGAGCTACGCCGATAACAACATCTCCTCTAACCTGACCTTCGCCAGTCTGCCGCTCACCTTCCAGGGGCGCAATATTCGGTCAGTCTTAGCTGGTAACAGGAATCCTTTATTCGATCTAGCCGATATCCAGCAGGATATCCCTTATATCCAGAAACTCCGAGCTGAGCCTGTCAATTGGCGCTGGTATCAAGAAGGCTACGATCTCGAACCGACCGATGCTAACGGAGTCGCCTCGCACGATGCCTATGTCACCCATCACAACGGTGCACAGTATTTCGGCTATATCGCCAACACGCCGGAGGTGAGCAAAAATCTCCGTGGGCTGAATGACTTTTTTAGCGACATAGCCAAAAATGCGCTGCCCAAAAGTGGCGTGTTCTACATTCGTGGTGGCTACACGAACCAGCAGGGTTTGAAACCGCCGATCACGAACCCCAATACGCCTGCGGATGAGATCGCCGCGATTAATGCGGCGAAGTCGGGCGATGACGACCATCCGGGCTACACCGATCGCCAGCTCAGCGAAGCGATGGCGGCCAGGGTGATCAACGCGATCGCCTCAAATCCGAAGCTTTGGCAGCAGAGTGCTATCATCATTACCTACGACGAGTCCGATGGTTTCTACGACCATGTGCCACCGAGGATCTTGTCCTATGGCCCTGACGGGCTGCCGCTCTCCCGTGGTGTCCGTGTGCCACTGCTCCTAATCTCACCCTACGCCCGGACGCACGCCGTCTCACACGTCGAGGGCGATCACAACTCGGTGATTGAGACGATCAACACGATCTTTGGTTTACCTGCGCTTGCCAGCCTGCCCGATGAAGCACAGGCACTTGCTGCTGGCAACTCCCCACAGTTCAACAAGTTCGGGCCGCCAGGATTTGAGCAGAAGTACCTCGGCCCACGGGACATCAATTCGCCAATCACCGACAGCTTACTGTCAGGCTTTGATCCGAAGCGCCTGCTCGGCATCTCGCCGCCACTGCCAGCCTCGTTTGCGAAGATTCCAGACAGCGTTATAAACACACTCCCGCACTACGGTGGGCAAGGCTGCCGGGCGATCGGAGTCACGCCGGAGGACAAGCGCCAGGGGATAGTCAACAAAATCCCCAAGGGCTTCAACCCACTACCAAGTACTTATCCAGTGGCTAACCCTTAAAGTGCTAAGTGCTGAGTAAACAAGTGGGGAATCTCACTTCCTTATTCAGCACTCTTCAAATATGCCCATTTTTCGACATTCCCTGAGGAGAATTCATGCGCTTTATCTTAGTCTTGCTGACTCTGCTTGGTGTAAGCTGCTCGATTTCCACCGCTCAGGCGGGTTCTGTAATCAAACGTGTCAAGGAACACAATGTGGTTCGCTGTGGCAGCGTCGAGCGGACAGGTCTGGCAACTCAAGCCGAGCCAGGAGGCTGGAGTGGTCTCAACGTCGACGTCTGCCGGGCGATCGCCGCCGCCGTGCTGGGATCTTCTGACCGCATCGAA
Organism: Nostoc sp.; assembly: GCF_036917615.1. Lineage (GTDB taxonomy): Bacteria > Cyanobacteriota > Cyanobacteriia > Cyanobacteriales > Nostocaceae > Nostoc. The sequence goes on along the minus strand of NZ_JBALCZ010000048.1, from coordinate 17,484 downwards.
TATCATGAGTACGAAACGCCGAAGGACTTCGATGCTGTGCGTAACCAGCAGGACGACGTATACTTCCTTACAGGATCGGAGATTGACGAGCAGAAGCTGGCCGGCAAGTTGGTGCCTGGCCCTACTATCTTCGTAGAATCCAATGCGGTGATGGTGGCGTCCACCTCGGCTGCACAGCACGTCAGCGACTTGGCCAAAGAAAGCATCTGCTTCATGATTGGCAGTTCGGTCGAGCGGAGCCTGACGGCTTACTTCGGTGCACTCCACAAGAACTGGTTCCGTCGGCCGTTCTCTGAAGACGGGGAGATGATCGATACATACAACGTGCAAAATTGCCACGCGATCGCTGGTGAGATCACGACCCTTGCAAATATCCGCCTCGACCCTGGGGTTAACCAATTATCGAGCCGCATCCTCCCGGAGCCACTGACGACCTTTCCGGTGATCGCTGCAACCGGAACCGCGGATGCTCAGTGGTCTGCGATCGTCGCGTGGACAGTGGATACATTGATCAACGCAGAAAGACCGGAAACACCCTGGTATGCGGGCGGTGCTGGGGTGATGCCGATCTTTGCACCAGAACTGGGTCTCGACAAGGAGTGGCAGCGCCGTGTTCTTGCATCTGTAGGCAACTATGGCGACATCTTTGATCGCCATCTAGGGAAAGGCTCCCAACTCAAGCTCGACCGCGGATTAAATGCGAACCATCTCCGAGGAGGACTTCTTCTAAGCCCGTTCCTTGAGTAATTTCAACTAAGCATAGAAGTGTCAGACAAAGTTTTTGGCGAAGGTATTGATGGGGAAATTTATTATACCTTGGCATCTATTGTAGTCAGAAGTTAGGATTTATCATAATTCGTTAACAAAACACCCGTCCTCCCAATACAATCTCAAGTAGCAAGCACCTATCAAGTCAAGCACTTATATTGAATGGACGCGCGGGTAATTTACTATGTCTCAAAAAAATGAAATACCTATTCTTGTCTTATCCATCCTAATCACAGTCGGGCTAATAGCTGGCGGTTTTTGGTGGTTTAGTAGAAAGTCTGGTGTTGACCTAAATACAATTAATTCTGGTAGCACCAAAACGCCCCAAACTGCATCAGAACAACCTAGTGGCAATACTTTCACCTCAGTACAGGATGTTCCTACAGGATTATTCAATTACGGAGGCAGTACATCTTGGGCACCGATTCGACTAGTAGTTGATCCAGCAATTCAAGCGGCGCGACCAGAGCTTCGGCTGCGTTATGTAGAACCCAGCAGTGCATCTCCTGGTTCTGGTACTGGTATCCAGTCGCTGATAGACGGTCAACTAGCCTTTGCTCAGTCCTCTCGACCAGTTCTAGATCCGGAGTTAAGCCGTGCCCAGCAGCGTGGGTTCAGTTTGAAACAAATTCCTGTGGCAATTGATGGTTTGGCAGTCGCAGTTAACCCCAACCTTAACATCCAAGGACTGACGTTAGACCAGTTAAAGTCAATTTACACAGGCAAAATCAATAATTGGAGCCAGGTGGGCGGCCCCAATATCCCAATTAAGCCCTATTCTCGTCGCATTGCTGATGGCGGTACGGTCGAACTTTTTGTTCAAGACATCTTGGGTGGTCAAGCTTTCAGCCCGAATGTGGAATTTATCTCCACAACCACCCAAGCCTTGCAAAAATTGGCTGATAGTCCTGGTGGTATCTATTACGCTTCTGCCCCAGAGGTGATTCCTCAATGTTCAATCAAACCCTTGCCGTTGGGGCGGACGCAAGGGACATATATTACTCCCTACCAAGAACCATCTGTCCTCCCGTCTGAATGTCCTGGTAAACGGAATAAATTGAACATTGAGGCTTTCCAATCAGGAAAATACCCGATTACCCGCAATCTGTTTGTGGTGGTCAAACAGAATGGTCAGAATGAGCAGCAAGCAGGTGTCGCTTACGCCAACTTACTGCTGACTGAACAGGGACAGGAACTGATTACCCAAGCGGGATTTGTCAAAATTCGCTGACAGGAGCGATCGCCTCCGGCGGGGCGTAACCCATCGCACTCAGACAGAGTGGCGGAAATCGCCGCTCTGAACTGTGCTTTAACCAGCTCTATTAATCGATTCTGCTGGCAAGCAAATGAGATTATCCCCTTGAGTGAGGATTAAGCCACGTTGACGCAGCTTGCCCATCAAGCGGGTGACGGTAACACGAGTGGAACCAATCGCGCTACCAATTTGGGCATGGGTGAGGGGGAAGGGCAGACAATAACCGCGAATCACATCAGGATCAGTGTCGCTCATTGCTGGCTCTCCATATTCCTCAATTAACAATGTGAGAAATCCTAAGAGTCGATCAATTGTGCGGCGTTGTCCCAAGGCACTCAGCCACAGCAGCTTACGCTGGTGCTGATACCTAAAGGCATCCATTACTTCGCGACGGAAGTGAGGCCAGTTGTCTAAGTCGTGCCAGTACATCCACAGCACCGCAGTTTGGTCAACATGGGCGTAAGCCTGGAGTGTGAATGGTGACTGAGCAACAATTTCAAATGGTTGTCCCGCTCCGACAAAACCCAAGAACGCTTCTTCTGGGGTTCTGTTGATTCGTCGAGACGTTAGCTGACTAGCAGTCGCACTAACTTGTGCGGTTCCTACCATGCGGATCGCACCCCTTTGCACCAAATACAGCAATCCAGGTCTGGCTGGAATGCGCTCATCTTTGCTAAAGGTGCGGCAGCGGTAGTGTTCTTGAGCCCAGTCAAGAATTCGTTGCCAAGTCAGAAAAGGCCGTGATGCCTCAGAAAAGGAGGATGGAGATTGCATAGGTAACAAAGAGCGTTCGGCTGAAAACAAAGACGTAAATAAAAAGGTGCAAGGAGTGTCTTTGTAGTTGGCGAGGCAGGCTTAACGCCTAACAGCGCCAGCCAATCCAAAGAATAGAAAGCAAATTACTCTCTACTCTTTTGTTATACTTCCTACTGTACAATGATGGTAGTAAAGTTTACTTACTATTCATCGATTATTCATCAAATTTTATCCTTCTCTCATTTTTCTTTATCTAGATTAAATTTACACCTCAAGATAGATGACAGAAAATTAACAAATATATTTTACATTATTGTTTAAATAAAATTACGTGCATCATAAATTACTAATTAGCAAATATACGTCAATAAAACAGTTAGTATGCAGTTGCTTAGAAAATTTTATAAGCATTAATACTTACAATGGTGAAAAAACATGCATAAAAAATGAGAAAAATAATCTATATAAAGGTAGAGATGATCATAAAGTTTTGTATATTTCAGGTGTGGCTCTACGGCTGTCAAAATCTCAGAATCGAAAAGCTATGGAGCTTGCCAGTGCGATCGCCTCAGATATATTAGGGATCTGTGAGGATGTTTTTAGCATCAAAATAGTTCCCCCTGGTTGGATACATTTTGAATTGACTCACTCCACGTTAGCGACTTGGTTACAAAGTCTTGCAGTCGGGAGTTTACGGGGAAAGGGGGAGCAGGGGAGCAGGGAACAGGGAGCAGGGGGAGCAGGGAAGCAGGGGGGAGATCAGGGGACAATTGATGCCCCATACCCAGTGCCCAATTCGTTGTTTGCTGTTCAATATGCACATGCACGTTGCTGCTCGCTAGTGCTTCTAGCTCACCGAGAGGGATTGATTAAACTTAGAGAACCAGTTGCAAATAGTAGTCCAGCATTTTGGAGTGTTATCGCCCCCAACCCTATACCTTGGCTTACCAGTGATGGGGTATTGCGACTAAATCACCCAGATGAGCGTCGTCTCATTGGCGAGTTAGTGCAAGTGGTAGATAACATAGAGTGCCCTGATGTTAGTGGTTCTGTGAAATGGGAAAAAGTAGGGCTAAATTTGAGCCAAGCTTTTGAAAAGTTCTGGTCTAATTGCCGAATTTGGGGTGAGGTGAAAATTACGCCACCAGAGGTAGCCCAAGCCAGACTTGGATTGCTGATGGCTACTCAGTCAGTATTAAGATATGTGCTAGAGGGAAACTTAGGGGTTTTTGCGCCCTTGGAGTTATAAATCGGTAATGTCGCTTAGGTAAAAAATAAAAACTTTTATAATAGCTATTGACTCAATGCATCACCTCAGCTACATTAGCAGGTGTGTGAGGAGCGAACCAGCAGGGGCACCGAGACGAAACACGGCCAGTCGTCGGTGTCCTTTCTGATTTATATGGGTTAGGTTTGAAAAAGTGCCCTCATTAGAGCAAAAACTTTTCAATCGCTACTGCTGCTCCGTCTTGCTCTACACTAGGAGCTACCCACTGCGCGATCGCTTGCACTCCTGCTGGTGCGTTGCCCATAGCTACACCAAGTCCAACATACTCCAGCATTTCCACATCATTGAAATTATCGCCAATAGCCATAACGTTGGCTGTCTGTAATCCCAGCAATTGTTCGGCTAGGTAACGCACAGCAGTTCCCTTATTCACAGAGGCGTTAGTTACTTCAAAAAAGGTAGCAACAGATGTTGTGAGATAAAGTTCAGCCGGTGTATATTGGCGGCGCAAATTCCCCAATAGCTGGTTGATTAGATCAGTGTCATCACACAAAGCGAGAATTTTTGTCGGTTCATTCGTTAAGACTTGGCGCAAATCACCCACAGGAATCGGGATAACACCAGAACGTTCGGCATAAATTTGGGTTTCTCTAGTTAACTCACGGACGTATAGCTGATCATTGATGTAAAAGTGGATAGATAGAAGCGATCGCAACTCAGGCTGTTCAAAATAGTCGATTAGCTGGTGGGCAATTTCCCTGGAAACAGCCCAATGGCGATGAATTTTTTGGGTGATCGGGTCTTGAATCCAGGCTCCTTGATAAGCCATTAATGGTAGGGTAGAGCCGATTTCTTGGTGAAAGCGCAAGGCTGAACAATACATTCGACCTGTAGCGATCGCCACTTGAATTCCTCGTGCTTGGGCCGCAATAATAGCTTGCTTTACACCTGTACTGAGGGTGTTAGAATGTCCGGCGATCGTGCCATCTATATCCAAAACTAGTAATTTAATGTCTTTTGCAGCAGCCTGATTATCACTAGATGTCAAATGTGTGGCAGATGCTTTCTGCATAATTTCCTAGATTTTAAGTTCCAGTAAGAGGTTAACAGGCTCTAGCGACTAGTGGGGAGTAGAAGAAAAAATTGGGATCTCTAGTCAACCCATTTCCCAACCGTGAGGATGCGGATCTGGGGGAAATGAGCGAATGGGGCTACCGTGTATACACAATTCTTCTAGAGTTGCCCCACAGGCTTTTAAATTTTTCATTTTTCTCGATCATAAATAAATCGCGCAGCGTCCTACAACATTGTCAAGGATTCAGTTGCTCTGAAACGAATTAGCATATTGTCGCCAAAGCCAAGCTGAACGAGCATCTGAAATTGCTAACTATGTGACAAAGCTTCTGGCTAAAATAGGGCTATGTCTGAAACTTTCACTTCTGCAACCGCAACACGCCCCACGTTCATCCTTGTAGATGGACACTCCCTAGCTTATCGTTCATACTTTGCTTTCGCCAAAGGGCGAGATGGAGGACTGCGTACCAAAACGGGGATTCCTACGAGTATATGTTTTGGTTTTGTGAAGTGCCTGTTGGAGGTAATGGCAACACAACAGCCTCAAGCAATGGCAATCGCCTTTGATTTGGGTGAGGCAACTTTTCGCCACGAAGCTGACAATACTTATAAAGCTGATCGTCCTGAAACGCCAGAAGACTTCATTCCCGACTTAGCAAACCTGCATGAGTTGCTGAATGGCTTCAATCTACCAATTTTCACTGCCCCTGGTTACGAGGCAGATGATGTTTTGGGAACCTTAGCACAACGAGTAACTGCTGCTGGGTATAAGGTGAAGATTCTGACTGGCGATCGCGATTTATTTCAACTGATCGACTCTGACAAAGAAATCACTGTTCTTAATTTTAGTCCAGATGCCCTAAAGCGCTCTACAAATAGCATCACGGAATTTGAAGCAGAACAAGTCAAAGAAAAAATGGGCGTTTTACCTTCACAAATTGTTGATTTCAAAGCTCTTTGTGGTGATAAATCGGATAATATTCCTGGGGTCAAGGGAATTGGCGAAAAGACAGCAGTGCAGCTGCTAAATACCTATGGTTCCCTTGATCATATTTATGCTGCGTTAGATGAAATTAAAGGAGCAACTCAGAAAAAACTAGCAAGTGGTAAAGAAGATGCCGATAAGTCTCGCTATTTGGCAACTATAGTTCTGGATGTTCCTATAGAAATTAATTTAGAAGATTGCAAATTAAAAGGGTTTGATACAAGCGTCCTGACACCAATTTTAGAAAAGTTAGAATTCAAGTCTTTTTTAGGCAAAATCAACGACCTCCAGCAACGTTTTGGTGGAAAACTTGAAGAGATCCAAGAAGCCAAAATAGATGCAATTAATCCCAATACTAACTCAGAATTAAGCGCTGATGAAGATAACGATTTGTGGTTTTTCAGTGCTAATGATACAGCAGCAGTTTCACAACAATCTACTTCTGCAATTACACCACGCATCATCAACACCGAAGCCAAACTAACTAAGTTAGTGAAACTTTTGCAAAAATTCACCAATCCAGAGACTCCCGTTGCTTGGGACACAGAAACCACCGATTTAGAACCAAGAGACGCCGAGTTAGTAGGAATTGGTTGCTGTTGGGGAACGAAACCAGATGAGGTAGCCTATATTCCTCTGGGGCACGAAACCGGGGAAAATTTGCATAAAGATTTTGTACTAGAAACATTACGCCCAATTCTCGAAAGTGCTGATTATCCTAAAGCTCTACAGAATGCCAAATTTGACCGCTTAGTTCTAAAGTGTCAAGAAATTAATTTGGCGGGAGTAGTGTTTGATCCCATGCTGGCAAGTTACATTCTAAATCCAGATTCTAGCCATAATTTGATGGATTTGGCGCAGCGATATTTGGGATTGATAGCAAAAAGTTACTTAGATTTAGTTCCGAAAGGCAAAACTATCGCTGATATAGATATTCCCGCCGTAGCAGATTACTGCGGTATGGATGCTTATTCTACCTTTGGTTTAGTGTCGAAATTGCGTGAGGAACTGGAGAAAATTCCAGCTTTATCTAAACTATTAGTGGAAGTGGAACAGCCACTAGAAGCAGTTTTAGCCCAAATGGAATACACAGGCGTCCGCATTAATTCAGCTTATTTACAAGAACTTTCCCAGCATTTAGAAACTGAGTTAGCCAGGTTAAAAGAGGAAGCAACTGAAATAGCTGGAGAAAATTTTAACTTAGGTTCTCCTAAGCAATTGAGCCAAATCTTGTTTGAAAAGTTGGGGTTAAGCACCAAACATTCTCGTAAAATTCAAACGGGCTACTCTACAGATGCAGCAACACTGGAAAGACTCCAAGAAGATGACAACACTGGATTTGTTGAGGCGATCATTGAGTATCGCACCCTATCTAAATTAAAGTCTACTTATGTTGATGCATTACCTGCATTGGTGCGTCCAGATACCCAGCGAGTGCATACTGATTTTAATCAAGCAGCGACATCAACTGGTAGGTTATCTTCTTCTAATCCGAATTTGCAAAATATCCCCATTCGTACAGCTTTTAGTCGCCAAATTCGGAAGGCGTTTTTGCCAGAACCTGGTTGGTTAATGGTGGCTGCTGATTACTCACAAATTGAATTGCGGATTTTGGCTCATTTGAGTCAAGAGCCGATATTAGTGCAAGCATATCAGCAAAATGAAGATGTTCACACTGTTACCGCGCGGTTAGTGTTTGAAAAAGAAAATATTACATCAGAAGAACGAGGGATGGCAAAAACTATCAATTTTGGCGTGATTTATGGAATGGGTTCTCTAAGGTTTTCGCGCTCAACTGGGATAGATAAGACCATTGCCAATGAGTTCATTAAGCGGTTTAATGAGCGATATCCTAAAGTATTTGCATATTTGGAGCGAGTCAAAAAAGAAGCGATATCTCTTGGTTATGTAGAAACTATTCTCGGTCGTCGTCGTTACTTTGATTTTACTAATAATAGTTTACGCAAATTAAAAGGCAGTAACCCAGAAGATATTGATCTGAGTAAATTAAAGAATTTAGGTCCTTACGATGCAGGTTTACTACGTTCGGCTGCTAATGCACCAATTCAAGGTTCCAACGCTGATATTATCAAAATTGCAATGGTAAGACTGCATGAAGTTTTGAAGAACTATCAGGCGCGTTTGTTGTTGCAAGTTCACGATGAATTAGTGTTTGAAATTCCTCCTCAGGAGTGGAAAGAATTACAACCGCAAATTAAGTCGGTGATGGAAAACGCAGTTCAGTTGAGTGTGCCGTTGCTGGTGGATGCGCGTGTCGGTGATAATTGGATGGAGACGAAGTAAGTTGGACTATGACAAGTCTTTTAGCTAGAGAAGTCTCGATAAGTTTAGTTAGTTGAAAATTTAAAACTCAGCCATATATCAAGTTGATAAAATAATCAAGAGTCAAAAGTATCGACTCTTGACTCTTGATTATGGAGTAGGCAATAGTTAAGAATTAGCCGCCACGCTTCAGCGCTACTTCTATCTGCTGTAACTCCTTCTCTAAACGATTTTTGAGTTTTTCGGGTACAGGACGATTTGGGTAAGAACTGTAGTGTCCAGCTAAGGAGTTGAGGGCTGTTCGCATGGTTGTAAACGAGCCAAGACCAGAAACAGAGTTAACCCGCTGATAGCGAGCTGAAAAGTCATTAATTTTTTGACGCGCTTCTGTTTGAACTGCTGTTTTGTCTGGTGAATCTTGTGATAGATCCAAAGCTTGTCTCATAATATTGACCACAGCTAAGGTGTCTTGCCGATAATCCCCAGTCAAACTATCTGGACTGCCAGAACAACCCATTAAGCCGATAGCTACAACTAAAACCAGCGCAAGCAAACGCGACCAATAGCGCTTCATATGCATTAAGTAAAAGAATACGTAAATCAACGTCCATCGTATCTTGGATTGGTATCTTGGGGATCAATTTATTGCTGTGTGCTGAGTTAGGAGTCATGAGTCAAGAGTTAGAAAACTCCGTTAATCTAACTTAGATACTCGTCCGCGAGTTTTTGACTTGACTCCTAACTTTTTGATAAAGAGTATCCCGTTGGTGGTAAGGTCTTCCTAAAGAAGCGATCGCAGCTTCCAAAGTTTCCACTTCCATACACGTACCGCCCAAAGCACCTGCCATTGTGGTAATATGCTCCTCCATTAAGGTGCCGCCGATATCGTTGCAACCCCAAACTAAAGCTTCTGTTGCACCAGCAAGCCCCAGTTTTACCCAACTCTGCTGATGGTTGGGAATCCAATTACCCAAGTAAATCCGCGCCACAGCCCCTAGCAGCAGTGCATCACTCAAAACTGGTTGATCGCGTCCGACACGGCGACGTAAGGATTTGGGCGCTTCTTGTCCAACAAAGGGTAATAAAATAAACTCTGTGATCCTTGCTGAATATCCCTGATTGACGGCGGTTTTTTGGAGCGATCGCAATTTTTCTAAATGCTTGATTTGCTGTTCGTGGGTTTCAATATGCCCAGATAACATCGTGCTAGTGGTATGCAAGCCTAATTTGTGAGCGGTGCTGACAATTTCTAGCCAAGTGGCTGTGTCAATCTTCTCTGGACACAGTATCCGCCTAACTTCATCGTCTAACACTTCAGCGGCTGTTCCTGGCATTGAGCCAACACCAGCATCGCGCAAAGCAGTAATCACATCAGCATATTCAAGTCCGTCAAGTCTGGCGATAAATTGCACTTCCTGGGGAGAGAAAGCATGTAAATGTATCTGAGGAAATTCCTGTTTGATCGTTTCCACTAGCTTGAGATAATAGGGCAAAGATTTACCATTTATCTGCGCTTGTGGATTTAATCCGCCCTGCATACAGATTTCCGTCGCACCCCGTTGCACCGCATCTGTCGCCTTTTCCAAAATTTGCGCCGAATCTAACCAGTATGCACCGACATCACCATCATCTCGACGGAAAGCACAAAAACTACAGTGCTGCTCACAAATATTAGTAAAGTTGATATTACGATTAATTACGTATGTAACCGTATCGCCTGCTTGAGTGTGGCGGAGTGTGTCGGATGTAGCACGGATTGCGGCGATCGCTTCTGCCTCAGTTTGTTCTAACAATACCACTCCCTCTTCGAGAGATAAGTCGTACCCCATTAAGGCACGTTCAAGAATTTTTTCAACAGCAATTTTTGTCAGCATTACTTTCTTAATTTCTCAGTAAATATTAATTTTCTGATCTTGTAAATAATAAAATTCTACTTAATAAATACACCAAGCTCTGGAGAATCCCAAGCTCGAATATAAGTTTTACCTTTAAAATTAATCTCAAAAGATTTTTTTTGTTTACTTTTTTTAGTTTCCATTGAAATAATCCCACAAGGCTCAAAATCTTTATAGGAATCATCTTTTTCTAAAATCGCCGAAATATTAGTCACATTCACATGTTGAATTTTAACTAGTTTTTGATTATTTGGCTGCAAAAGTACCCATAAAGGGTATTCCCAAGGGTCATTTCCCATTGATAGCCCAATATTCGAGCATTTTTTTGAATTTAAAAACTCAACTGCTCCTGTATAAGTAGCTTGGAGGTATGGTCTATTACTGAAATACTGCTCAATCCTACTGGTTTGGAATATATTGTTGCTAGCAATAATAGGTCTATATCTATTAAAAAATACCCACGTTAATGATGATATCAGCAAAAATGTTACTAGAAAAATCGCTATTTTTTGCTTTTTTAGCTTAGATAACACAACACCTAAGAATGGAGAAATTAGTACAAAAAAAGGCAAATGCAGACGACTATTCCAGGCTTGCCATTTTACCAAGTAGCAAAATATTATAAATGTAAATATGATAGTAATAAGATAAGCAAAAACATAACTTTCTTTTCGGATAGATTTTTGAGATATAAAAATAATCAAACATATTATTATCAGTGCTAGATGTACTAAATTACCAGCACTATTTTCATTACCAGTTATCCCAATTGTTGCCCAACCTCCTGGTACAAAAAATATCTTAGAAAAAGTTATCCGAGGATCATTTACATCAACACCGATTAATATATGTATAATTTGAATTAATCTATTTGCTATTCCATTCCATAAACCAATCGGTGTGCCTATATGCAAAGCAATATTTCTCAGAATATTAGAAATAAGTATATTAACACCGAATATTTCATTCCGATAGCCACCTGGTTCACCAAGTGGCGAAGCAAATAAATTATAATTACGTAAATAATGACTAATATTAAGCACTAAAGATATACTTACTACTATAAAAGCAGGCTTCCATGCTTGCCAGCGTAAGCGTTTAATCTGGTATACAGCAAACCAAACTAAGAAGGGAAATACATAAAAATAAGCAGTTCCCTTGCTCAAAATAGCTAATCCTATACTACTACCAATCTTGAAGGAATTCGTCCAACTTTCGCTTTTTCTTGCTTGGATACCTGAGAGCAAGTAGTAGGCAAGAGAAACTAACCAAAATGCAACTACATAATCATTTTGAGTGCTTGAAGCTTGCAATATTCCCATAGGGATTGTTGCAGTTACAACAGCAGAGAAAACTTGACCTCGTAAATTTGCTCCGAGTTTTTTTGCAATTAATGACACTCCAATAATAGAGCCAATCATACTCAACCATTGAACTAAGTTAGCGAAGTAGTCACCACCACTCAAAATTTTAAAATGTAAAATAACGAACTCTGACCAAGGGTTTTGATATAGCTGTGGAGTATAACTTGTTGGATAATTAGCAATGCTATAATTTTGTATCCAATAAGCAACACGACTCATATGATAGTCCATAGAATCCCAGTTATTGGGTGGTGCTATGATGGCAATTAATCCAACTGTTGCTACAACAAAACCTATGCCACATAACAAGAAATGGATAGAGGATTTAATTTTAATATCTTTCTTTATTTGAGAAGACTTATTTGGTTTGTAAATCTGAATTTTTTGGTGATTTAGCCGAAGGTATAGATAAATTAATATGATACATATCAATCCCCAAGTTCCTAATATCCAACCAAAAGTAATTAATTTGAAAAAACTCAAAAGTTCTGTGGTTACAGCGAATAAAACTCCCCAGTAAGTAGATGCTAATATCACCGAATCACGCCAATCGTTACGATTTTTGTTAATCAGCAAAAAAATCATAATTAAGGAGATAAAAGGCAAAACTATCAACATAATATCAATTGTTGTTATGGATATTTAAAAACTAGACTAAATTACCAGTTGATTTAATCAATACTTGACTAATGATTATTAATTTATAATTCCTAATTACGGACAAAGCAACTTAATTTATCAATGGATAAAAAATGCAGTGTGCATCGATATTTCAGAGCAAGCACATACTGCAACGGGCAAGCAAGCTACATGCGTGGGGTAATAATTATGAATTATTTTGACAGCTATATACAATAACTTCCCTTGTCCTAACACACTAGGTTTTTATAGTTTATATATATATAACCCATTAACAAAAAAATAGTGTGGTTTGATCACAACTATTTTGATTTATTAATGCACATCTTTGTCTTAGCGGGAATCCTTAGTAAAGCTCTGATATTACTAAGGATTCCTTGCTTGTGGTGTTCGTCGGTGTTGTATTAGCAACCCAACCGCCATAGCAATGCCGACAAAGGCTGTAAAGTATAATAAATCAATCAATCGGATATAAATTGATGGTGTCACAGCTACGCCCGTGGTAAACATCGCTTCAACTTCAGCTCCTGGCGCTACTTTCACTGGTGGAAATTGACGGTTAGATCCTGGTAAAGGAGTTGTTTCCACCTCGATTTTGTGGGGTGAACCATCGAAAAATTGTTCTTGCTATGTTAACTTACCTTGTTTGTCGGGAATACCTTTGTAGTCAAAGATTATTAAACAGGACTTACCCCGGATTTCTCACAAAGATTTAAACAACAGCCCAAAACCTTTATGTCACTTAGACTTGAGATAAAATACCCCGTTCACATACTGCTACGATTCATACAGTATCTAAAACGCTCAAAATCTAAGCTCGATAAAGGTTTGGGTAATAGCGTAGGCGTAGCCCCCCGTAGGCATCGCACCGCTTGTGAGAAATGCGGGTTACGCACAGGTAACGGAAAATCGTAGACGTAAAGCGGCTTGCCGCAGGCTACCATAGAGGATGCACAGAAACCAGTGCGTTGGGCGGGTTAAGAGACTTGTACCCCTCCGGGGAAGCAAGCTACGCGCAGCGTCTCCGACAGGAGAAGCAACTGGCGCGACACAAACAGAAGTCTGAGCGCCGGCTTCCGGCGTTGGCGCAGCCCGCCTTAGGTATCAGAACTTCGGTGCGAATAAGAGTTTGAGAGGTTTTTTGCGTAAGTCCTATTAAATTATGTTCTGTGGCGATCGCTTTCACCTGCAACGCTACATCCTTGATTAAGTTGTCCGGTTGCGGCATCTTCCACCTGTAACGCTAAACTCGCACGTTTTCCGACAGTTGGTTTTTATCTCCGTCAAGGCTAATTTCCAATCCCTGAGATTTTTGAGATGATGGTGCCGCAGCTACGACCGTCGTAGCCCGGATTTATCACAAATATTTAAACGACTAGCCCAAAACGTTGATGCCACTTAGACTTGAGATAAAATACCCCCTTCACATACTGTTGTGATTCGTGCAGTGTCTAAAACGCTCAAAATCTAAGCCCGATAAAGATTTAGGTAATAGCGTAGGCGTAGCCCGCCGTAGGCATCGCACTGCTTGTGAGAAATGCGGGGTAGACATCGCTTCGGTACTATTTGAGTGGTGTTCACTGCCATGAGCTTCTGCAACTTCTGCACTAATGTTGATAACTAATAGCGTTACTATAGCCACTACTGTCAATGCACTTAATAAAAGGCGCACTGAATATGGTGCAATTTCTCCTTGTTGTAGTTCTTGTTGTAGTTCTTGTTGTCCACCAATAACCCAACCACCCAACACTCCAAGTGATAGTAAAATACCTGCTATAATAAAATATTTATATTTGATTGGATTTTCCTGAACATTCAAATTTAAGGTTTCTCCAAATACTCCGAAAGCAATAAGCATATCAGGAATAGGCATGAAATAATTAGTTTTTTCTGAATATGATTTATACATAAATTAACGTATAAATACCGTTAAAACTCAGAAACTTTTGCTAGAGTTTTCCGAGACTGATTCTCGCTTGTTCTGGATTTAACAACTTAATTAGCAGTTTTGATGTAATATAAAATTATTAACAATAATTATTAATTCCTCTAATATTTAGCAATTGCAAATCTTTTACAATTATTTTTTGGTGCTAACCGTAACTAAATGTCATGCCCAACAACTTCGCTCTAGGAAATGGAAAACCGTGGAGCCGCCGTGAATTCTTGAAGCTGGGGCTAGCAGGTGCTGGAGTGATTGGTGCAGCTGGACTTTGGCAGATGCTAAATCTACAAAGTAAGTCAATCGTCAAAGTGCCACCACTGGATATGGAAGCACCAGACGACGGTACTAACCCGATGAAGATGTTAAGGGATTTTGATTATGGGACGGTAAAGCAAGAAAATGGGCGGACTATCCGGGAATTTCAGTTAACTGCGGGTACTTCCATAATAAAACTCAATAGTGCTGTTTCTTACAACATCTGGGATTTAAACGGTCGCATACCAGGGCCAACGCTAAGGGCAAAACAGGGCGAACGTGTGCGAGTGCTTTTTCTCAACAAAGCAGGACATTCTCACTCTTTGCATTTTCATGGCGTTCATCCGGCAGAAATGGATGGGGTTCGCCCAATCAGCAATGGCAAAGCCACAATTTATGAATTTGATGCTGAACCCTATGGAGTACACTTGTACCACTGCCATATTGAACCAGTTACCCGTCACATCGCCAAGGGACTGTATGGGATGTTTATCATCGATCCACCTACGCCCCGTCCCCCGGCTGATGAGATTGTACTAGTCATGGCTGGGTATGACGTGAATGATGATGGCCATAATGATTATTATGCCTTCAACGGTTCGCCCCATCATTACATGGATCATCCCATTCGCATTTACCAAGATCAGTTGATTCGGCTATATGTCCTCAACATCATTGAATACGATCCGGCAGTAACCTTTCACCTCCACGCCAACTTCTTTGATGTCTATCGCTATGGCATGAGTATGACTCCTAGCGAGAAAGCAGATGTGATTACGATGGGTATAGCAGAAAGGCACATCTTGGAATTTGCTTTTCGCTACCCAGGTAAGTATATGTTCCATCCCCATCAGGATGCGATCGCAGAAAACGGTTGCATGGGTCAATTTGAAGTAGTTACTGAGAGTAACTCTCAAAATAATGTTAAAAATACCTGAGACTATTATTAGTAATTCCTAATTAATTCATTAAAATTTTAGGAAAATAGTTGATAAAAAATCTCATTATATGCGACAGTAAAATCTATGACAATGTATCAAATCAACTACTTTCTAGTAATAGTTTGAAATGTTTCAATTAATACCTTTTTTAGTTGTCCGAGGAGCAATGATGATAAAACTTCGTTATATCTGTTTAACAGCAGCAGCAGCCGTAATAGTTACATTGAGTTCCTGTAGTAGTACACCAACCGCAGAAAATCCATCAGCACCAGTTACTAGCCCTCAAGCTACAGAGGCAGTAAGTGAGAACAGTCATAGTGGTCACAGTGGCAAAGACAAAATTAACATTAACAGTGCTATCTTGTCAGAATTGGATAAGTTTGAAGCCAAGCTAGGTGTCCCGGCTTTATCCAACAAAATTCAGGCAAATCGTCCCTATGGCAGCCCAGAAGATTTAGTTACTAAAAAAGTAATTACTCAAGAGCAGTTTAACCAAATTAAAGACCAGGTTGGTGTTCAGGAAGTGGTACTCACAGGTGAGGCAAAAGATGTTGACTATATGTCTAAATTAGGCTTAATGAAAGGGCATCTTTTGGTAGCACAAGAACTACTGGATCAAAATCAGCCGAAACAAGCAGAACCTCATATTGGACATCCAGTTGAGGAGATTTACGTTGATGTAGAAGAACAATTGAATGAGCGCAAAGTTAAAGAATTTAAGACAACTTTGGTGAGTTTGCAAGATTTAGTTAAATCTAATTCAAAAGATAGTAAAGTTAAAACTAATTTTGCTTCTTCGATGCAATCAGTTGATGGAGCGATCGCAGCTTTGCCAGCAGATCAACGCTCAAAACCAGGATTTGTGCTACAGGTAATTAACGAATTGCTAGATTCAGCTAACTCCGAATATGATGCTGCGATCGCAGATGATAAAGTAACCGCCCCAATTGAGTATCAAGACTCCCGTGGTTTTGTCTTTTACGCCAATGATTTATACAAAGGAATTTCTAGTCAAGTAGCTCAAGCAGATCCCGAAGCACACAAAGCGATCGATGCTAGTTTCGCTGAACTAATAAAAGTTTGGCCTGCCGCCATCCCACCAGCGAAAGCAGTCAAAAGTCCTAATGATGTTACCAAGCTGGTGAAAACCATTGAGGAAAACTCTCAAAAAGTGGTTGACAAATCCAATACCCAAGCATAGCGATAACACTTTCATTTAATGGAAAGCATAGGGTAAGGAGTTTAAAATGAGAAAATAGTTATGAGTTATGAGTTATGAGTTATGAGTTATGAGTTATGAATCTCAATATGTTAACTCGTAACTTCCAACTCCTCACTTCTAACTCCTAACTAATTAAACTCCATTCGTTACTCAAACTAACAACTGATGCAAGAACTTGACCAGAAAAAGACCATTGACCTGCTGAACGCCATCATGGAATTTGAACTAGCAGGAGTAGTGCGCTATACACATTATTCTTTGATGGTGACTGGTCCTAACCGTATTCCAATCGTGGCTTTTTTCAAAGCACAGGCAAGTGAGTCTTTACTTCATGCCGAACAAGTAGGAGAAATACTCACTGGTTTAGATGGGCATCCCTCCCTGAAAATTGCCCCAATGGAAGAAACCTACCAGCATAAAGTCAAGGATATCTTAGCAGAAAGCTTATCCCATGAAAAAAAGGCATTGGATCTGTATAAAGATCTGCTCGAAACTGTCACCAATGCCAGCATTTATCTTGAAGAATTCGCTCGCGGCATGATTGGGCAAGAAGAGATGCATAATCTCGAACTGAAAAAGATGCTACGCGATTTTGGTCAATAGTTATTAGTCATTAATTATTGGCTAGGGACTAATGACAAAGTAGAAGTCTGAACGGAGCGAAAAACCGGAGCGGAGGTTTCCTCTGCTCTGGATTTTTCAATTTTTGGCTTTCGACCATAAGAACTTCTCCTAAGGGAGACGCGCAAGGAATAGGCATAAAAGACAAAGGACAAAAGATGAATTTTAGTACTGCTCTACCTACTTTTGTAATAACACTTCGAGAAGGAGTGGAAGCAGCCCTTGTTGTTGGTATTGTGCTAGCTTTACTGAA
>NZ_JBALCZ010000047.1:0-201108 GCF_036917615.1 Nostoc sp. | reverse complement strand
TACAGCGAGTTAAGTGAAGCAATGATTTATGGATCATTGATTCGTCTTATGGTCAGGCGAATGGCATCTTAAGCTTTTGTTTACGAATCAGCTCTTAGAAGACTTCATGGCAAATCCTCCAGACGGGATGGAGTGGGTGGATGAGCAACTTATAGAAAAAACAGGGATGACATTAAAACATAGTGAAATTGAAGTTAATCTAAGCTTTTACTGGAGAAGTTACATCAACACCAATCAACTAGGTGGGAAAGTTTACACTGAAGTACCTTGTCGCACATCTAAACAGGGCCGGCGTCCTGATGTGGCTTATCTGACGCCTGAATTGGTAGCTCAATTTGGCAATGTTCCCACTTTGCCACAGAGTTTTCCACTAATTGCTGAGATAGTTTCACCCACCGATTTATCTGAAGAATTATTTCTCAAAGCGCAGGAGTATTTGCAGTCTGATTGCGAAGAAATTTGACTAGTATTTCCTGACAGTCGGTTATTTATTGTAATAACTGATAATCAGGTTTTAGGGTTTAAAGCTAGTGATGTGGTTAGCTTCTCAAAAGTCTTGCTGGGTTTTAGTGTAGCTGTAGACGAATTGTTGGGTTAAAAATGAATATGAAAACTTGTTGAGAGTAAAAACGTTTTCCGAAAAGCCTATTTATTAGCTAGCTACCAATTTAGGATAAAGGCTAAAATGATAGATAATTCATATATACCCAATAGTTACACCTGAATTAATTTTCCAATATTGAGTTAATGAAAATTGGTTTTTGCTCACAACCCATGAAGTACAAACTTGAGATAATAGTATTTAGTTGCCAACTGACTAGAGACTTGTTTTGAATCTTATGAATCAACCACTACTTCGCTTTCTGGCTAGCAAAAATTATAAAAATCTTTCTTTAGATAAAGTAGTTGAGCTAAAAAAACTCAATATATTTATAGGTTCAAACGGTTCAGGCAAAAGCAACTTTATCAGTTGCTTGAAATTTTTAAAAGATAGCTTAACTACCATTCCTGATGAAAGTCGGGGTGTTAGTAGTTTTGAAAATGCAGTTACTCAAATTGGTGCTAATCGGATTTTAGATGGCAGTGTAGTAAGTCCTGCTGTAGTTACGCTTGCTTATTGTTTTTCACAATTTTCACAGACTGGTACTCCCGGAAAAAACAGCGGAATTCTTGATTTAAAGATTTATGTTGACAAAAATCAACCAAGAGTTAGTATTTCCAAAGAATTTTTATATAGCGGAGAAGATTTACATGAGTTAGCTTCATCAAAACCTTTCTATTATTATAAGTTTCATGACAGGGAACCGGGCAAAGGCGCTGTATCAGTTTATGATAGTCCCGGACAAAATTCGAGTACTCATTTTGAATTTTTAAACAATATACACACCAATTCTTTGGGGCTTTCTGCCATTCCTCGATTGCTTGAATATAGCCAATATCCTCCCGAAAGTACACCTATTTTTAGAATTAGAAGAGACCTTATTGAATTTATTTCCAAATGGCAATTTTACAATGCCAACAATATGTAGCAGTTCAACACGCTATTCTAAAAGATTGCATACCCCGGCACTATTACAAGATATCCGACCAGATGAAGTTCAACGAAAATGCCCTTTATTTCGTGAACTTTATAACTATCTTAATCATTTTTGTAGTTCTTCATAAAGTTGGTAAAATTTAGCACCAAATTCCCCCTCATCGCTTGCAATGAGGGGTTTGCAGGAACTATTGGTAATCTAAATTTACTAAAATCTAACTTACCAAATCAGGGAATACCTCTTGCACAGCAGGATGAACTAAGCGATGGTTCTGCACATTCACACCCTTAGCCAATGCTGGGTTAACTTCCAGTGCCAAAATTCCCAAATTCGCCAACTGGACAACATAAGGTAATGTACTATTATTGAGTGCCTGAGTTGCTGTCCAAGGTACTGCTCCTGGCATATTGGGAACGCCATAATGCACCACACCTTCTTCAAGGTATACCGGATTTGTGTGGGATGTGGGGTGTAAGGTTTCTATGCAACCGCCTTGGTCAACGGCTACATCAACTATTACAGAACCAGGATGCATTTGTTTGACCAATTCGCGGGATACTAGTATTGGTGCCCTACGTCCCAGTACTAAAACTGCACCGATCAGCAAGTCGGCTTCAATGACTGCGGCTTCGATATGAGCAGAGTTGCTGTAAAGCAATTCGACTCTAGAGCCAAAGAGGGTTTCTAGGTAAGATAAGCGCTCGACACTCACATCTAAAATCTGGACGCTAGCACCCACGCCTACAGCAATTTTAGCTGCTTCTGTACCGACAACGCCGCCACCTAAAATTACTACTTTGCCTGGTTTGACTCCAGGTACACCGCCCAAAAGGACTCCTCTGCCACCTTGCTGACGTTCTAGGAATCTGGCCCCAAATTGTACTGCTAGCCGACCGGCAATAACGCTCATGGGGGTGAGCAAAGGAAGTCTGTTAGCACCAGATTGTTCTACAGTTTCGTAGGCGATCGCACAAGTGCCACAATCAATTAAATGCTCTGTCAATTTGCGATCGGCTGCTAAATGTAAATAAGTAAATAATATCTGCCCTTTCTGCAAAAATTTATACTCAGATGTCAACGGCTCTTTAACTTTAACAACCAATTCCCGATTCCAAGCCGTTTCTGATGTGGGGACAATCTCGGCTCCAGCACTTCTGTAATCGTCATCTGTAAATCCAGCACCAGTACCTGCTTGCGTCTGGACGAAGATGCTATGACCATTTTCTCGCAGCACCCGCACACTAGAAGGACTTAACCCTACCCGAAACTCTTGATCCTTATTTTCCTTGGGAACGCCGATTTCCATATACCGCCTCTGATAATTTTTTGTTTAACTGTAGTTTGCCAATCTCAAGCTTGCTACGTCCATATAGGGGATAGCTGTATTAGAGATAGCTAATCTCTGTTCTAAGTTTCTCAATTTAATCTGAATGGCCCCAAACTCTTACCCTTGACTATTACCCCAGTATTTATACAATATATAAAGAATAGTAACAATTTATTAAAAGAGCGATTGTATAGCTGCCTACTAGGAAGCTTTTGCTGAATTTATCAAGTCATCTTGGCATTCAAGCACTGCAATCAGCACATAAGTTACCAAATGTAGGGTAAAGGTTAAACTTTACCGCTTATCCATACTTTCCTCGACTTCTGCTGCGAAGTCTCATATCAACTCCCGTTTGCCGAAAAAAGGTTTCTTAAAAATGACACAACCACAACCAACGATTACACCTAGACTAGAGGAGCCTAAGTTTGGCTTTAACGAATATGCTGAACGCTTGAATGGTCGAGCGGCAATGATTGGCTTCGCTATGATGCTGGTGATTGAATATGTCACTAATCAAGGGGTGCTATCATGGCTGGGTCTGAAGTAGTGCTACCAACAAGCACAAGGTGGAAGTTGTAAGCTAGTAGTTAAAATTTCAACCAGCTGGAACAACCAGTTGGTTTTGACTTTAACAATTGATAGCAAAGTACTTCGCCCTAGATAGTTTAATTAGATTTATTCGGAAATTATTGCCCTAGAATGTAAGTAACAGAGGAATCGAAATACCTATTAGTGATTGAAATATCATAGATTTGCAACTATTATATGCAAGCCGATTAATGAGTATACTTCCTCCCCAACTAAAGAAAATCATAATTAGTGTCTGCCTTGGATGAGAAAGGCAAATTACGGGTGAGGTATTCTTGGTAAATATACACAAAAGGTGAACTGGAACCAACCAAGCTGTGATGAATGCTGTATTACCTCGTTTTTTGAAGTTAACCTACCGAAAAGAGCCACTAATCAGTGTATTGATAACGATGGGCGTTATGGATGCCCTGATTGGCGGATTGAATGATAGCTGGTCGTTGTTCGCTTTTGGTTTGGGAACGACAGGGATAGCGCTAGCTTTTAAGTTGTGGCGTTTTCAGCAACGTCGTCCTGTACCAGAGGAGCCTGTAGTGCAACATTATTTGCCCTCTCGTTCTTCTAGTCCGCCTTTACCAATGTTAAGCGTTTCTAAGAAAAAACCACCTCTTTAGGAAGTGCAGAGTTATTACTTAATAACTCTGCAAAATTAATGGGGTAACCGTATATATAAAAGTGAGGAAAAAGTGTGAGTAGTGAGGGAAGAGGTAGGGATAATTTTCTGCGACCATATATTATCCTGGCATTTATGTCAGCTGTTGCCCTTCCAGTGATTACCTGGGAAGGGTTTTATATTCATCAAGCTCATGCTGCCATTGAAGTAATACCAAACTCCCAAACTACCAGCAGCTTTGCTAATGCCCAACTACTTTACACACTCAGAGGACATAACGGAACCGTTAAATCCCTCGCTTTCAGTCCAGATAGCAGAATTCTTGTGAGTGGAGGTGCAGAAAACGAGGGTGTAATTCGCCTGTGGAATCCAGCAAATGGCAAAAAGTTGGCGGATATTAACAAAGCACACAAAGCAGCCGTAGAATCTTTAGTAATTTCGCCAGATGGGCAAACCCTTGCTAGTTGTAGTGATGACAATACGATTAACCTCTGGAACCTGAAAAATTTAAAATTTAGTCGCTCTTTTGTCGGACATACCAGTAACGTATTATCTTTAGCGGTGTCTCCTGATAGTAAAGTTCTAATCAGTGGAGCTTTGGATGGGATTCGTCTATGGGATTTGCTACAGGAGCGCCCTCTAGGGACTCTAGTAGGTTTTGATAATTTGATTTATACCCTAGCCATTAGTCCTGATGGGCAGACCTTGGCTAGTGGTGATAATAAGGGTGTAATCAAGCTGTGGAATTTGAGTACTGGTAAATTAATCAGTGAATTCGTAGCTCATTCTAATGCTGTTAGCGCCGTCATCTTTACACCAGATGGAGAAACATTAGTTAGTGCAAGCCGCGATCGCACCATAAAACTGTGGAATATTAATACTGGAGAATTAGTCCGCACCCTTACAGGACATAATAACTGGGTAAATGCGATCGCCATTAATCCCGATGGACAAACCCTTGCTAGTGCCGGCAGAGACGGGATTAAATTGTGGAATTTAACTTCAGGTGAGTTAATAAATACACTGAGTGGACATACAGATTGGGTAAGTGCGATCGCTTTTAGTCCAAATGGTAAAATTCTTGCCAGTGGTGGATTTGATCAACAAGTCAAGATTTGGGGAACTCCACGAAAACGTAATTAACAGAGAACATTAGAACCCCGACTTCTTAAAGGAGTTGGGGTTGTGAATGACAGATAAGGATATGAATTATGAACCGTCGAACTCACTTTAACAAGGGGATTTTGCCTCTTGTCTTGTCTGGTTAATTGAGAGTCGAGCTATTTATACAAACAAAGGCTACCTCCACAATCTGTAGGAATTTCAGCCCACCTGCGTGGGCTAAAGCTTTGCAGAAGTTTGTGAGCCAGCAACTTTTAGTTTGTAGGGCTTTTCGGAATTTGGCGAATGCGAACAGGTGTCCTTTAGGACAAGGTATTGCAAACATTTACTGTGTTTGCTAAACTTTGGTCTTGCATTTTTAGAGTTTCTATAGTAAAACAATCAACCAAAGCTCAGATCACATTTTGCCATAACTAGCCAAAATCAATGATGGTAGCAACCAAGAGCGATGTCTACGACGGGCTACGCCTACCCCAAATGTTGAATAACTGTGAATACTTGATGAAAATACAGCCGAGCTAATATCTGAGCCAGCAAATTACTGTAAGTATAAACATAAGTAATTTAAAATCATCTATGCAGCTACTTGCCCTCTAGAAACGGAACAATTTCTGAACTTAGACAATCTCAGAAATAGTCATCATCAGTAAATGCATTCAGGTAAAAATCACTATCTCGCCTGAATCAAAGGTTTGCAGCGCTTAAACGCTAGTTGAAACGTAGGATAACTTGCTATTTAAATGATGTTTAATTTTCCTGAACTGCTTTTGATCCCCATTTCGATAGAATGAATGACTAGGCAGAACCCTAAAACTCAAAACCGCTTTTGACTGCGACGCCCATGAATCAACTGAACAATGGTTTTACGCTATTTCTAAGTTTGCTAGTCGAGGCGATGCCTTTTTTGCTTCTTGGGGTTTTATTCTCCAGTTTGCTGCTGTTTTTTGTTGATGAGCGCAAATTAGTAGAAAAAATGCCCAAAAATCCGCTGCTGGGTGCTTTAGTTGGCAGCATGATCGGCTTTTTATTTCCGGTGTGTGAGTGCGGGAATATACCGGTAGCGCGGCGGTTCCTAATTCAGGGAGTACCCACACCAGTCGCAATTGGTTTTTTGCTAGCAGCACCAACAATTAACCCAGTTGTAATTTGGTCAACTTGGACAGCATTTCGAGATCAGCCAGAAATAGTAGTCTTGCGAGTCGTATTTTCCCTTGCAATTGCCACAATTATCGGGTTTGTTTTCAGTTTTCAAAAAGATTTAAATCCCATAGTCCAACCTGCGATCGCTCGGTATATGAAGTTTAATCCGCCCGCGCAGCCGGAAACCAAACGCCGTGGTAAGCGTTACGAAGTACAACAGGAAGCAACAGTACCGAATATCTTGCAATCCGGGACTTATATCTTAGGAGGAAAAAAAGGTATACCTCTGCGGATAGATGCTAATTTAATACCGCCTACTACAATCTCTAGTTCCAATAAACCCCTTGCAGATAAACTGCGCCTAGTGGTGGATAACAGCATCCAAGAATTCCGAGAATTGGGCGGAATCATGATTCTAGGAAGTGCGATCGCTGCTGCTATTCAAGTGCTAGCTCCCCGTGAATTAATTCTCAGTTTGGGTGCTGGGCCTATTACCTCAATTGTGGTGATGCTGATATTAGCAGTAGTGGTTTCAATTTGTTCTACAGTCGATTCTTTCTTCGCCCTATCTTTTGCCTCAACCTTTAGCAGCGGTTCATTGTTGGCATTTCTAGTGTTTGGGCCCATGATTGACATCAAAGGCATTGGTTTGATGTTATCCATTTTTAAACCCAAAACTGTTTTTTACTTATTTGCTTTAGCAGCACAATTAACATTTGTGTTCACCCTTTTCCTCAACTTGCACGTCCTTTAAAAAATTAGTCATTTGTCCTTTGCTAATGACTAAGCGCAAAGTCTGAGCGGAGGTTTCCTCCGATCAGAACTTTGTAAGAGATGACTAATGACTAATGATTAATGACTAACAAAAATCCCAAATCTAAAATTAAAAATCTGTTACTCCCTTGGCTGGATGCTCTAGCAATTACAGCTTGGGGCATTTTGATGTTGAGATATTGGCTAACTAACAAGCTGAACCTGTTGATTCACCCAAATTACATTTGGTTCGTGGTCGTGACTGGTATCAGCTTGATCATTATTGGTTTTTTGAAGATGCAGGAACTTTGGCTGCGGCGTCGCCGTGATCTAACGCCAAACACCCAACATATTAGTTTATTTCCCCCTGGTTGGGGCAGTGCTTTGTTGTTGACTACAGCGATTCTAGGTTTTATGATTACACCGCAAGTTTTTGCTAGTGACAAAGCACTCCAAAGGGGTGTGACGACTGATTTATTGGGAAGCACACGTGTCAAACCTCAAGCCTTTCGGGCTACTGTTCGCCCAGAAGAGCGATCGCTTGTAGACTGGGTACGCACCGTCAATGTCTATCCTGAACCAGATACATATGCAGGACAAAAAGTCAAGGTGCAGGGATTTGTGATCCACCCGCCCGATCTAGGAAAAGAATATTTGTTCTTAGCCCGATTTGTCTTAACTTGCTGTGCAGCAGATGCTTACCCTGTGGGATTACCTGTCAAACTCCCAAACAATCAAGAAGCTTATTCCCCTGATATCTGGCTGGAAGTCGAAGGACAAATGGTGACAGAAAATTTGGCAGGTAAACGCCAACTTACCATTGCCGCTACATCTCTCAAAAAGATTCCTCAACCGGAAAATCCTTATAGTTATTAGTTATTTCTCCAATGCCTAATGCTTAACGACAAATGATTAAATCTAAAGCATTTATCCAACCACTGGATCGGATAGCGATCCCACTGATGCTACTGCTGAGTGTGCTGATTGGGTTAATCATATTGCAAGGTGATGTGGTAACTGCTCGTGTGCGGGACTTTACCTGGCAAAATCAACAAATTGGGGCAGAGGATAACTCCTTCACCCTTACCTTCAGCCGCCCAATGGAAGTAAAAAGCGTAGAAGAGAACTTGAAAATTGAGCCACCTCTAGCAGGTAAATTCAGTTGGGCAGGGCGGCGGATGGTTTATACACTGGTGACACCAGCACCCTATGGCACGAATTATAAAGTGCAGTTACAGGGAGCCAAAGATAAGTTTGCGGAACAAGAAGGCAAAAATCGGGTGATACAGCCCTTTGTTGGTAGCTTCCGCACACGCGATCGCGTCATCCTTTATATAGGAACCGATCAAGAAGAACAGGGACGGTTAGTTCTTTATAACTTGACCCAAGAGCAAAAAAGGGTACTTACCCCCAAAGACCTGATAGTAATGGACTTTGAGTCGTTTCCTGATGGGGAGAAAATTTTATTTTCTGCTCACACAACCAAGAACCAAGACTTACTTTCAGCTCAACTGTACACAGTGACAACAGGCGTTTCTGGTAAATTTGGACAAGAAGCAGAACCAGGAGGCAAAGTTGACCTGACTTTAGATAGTAAAGATTATCAAAACCTGAAATTTGACTTATCACCTGATGGGCAAACTATTGTCATTCAGCGCGGAAACAAAACTAATCCTGGCGACTTTGGACTATGGTTTATGCCAGCAACCAGTGACAGTTCAAAAGAAAAACCTACCCCTAAACGTCTGCAAAGCCAACCGGGGGGAGACTTTATGATCACGCCAGATAGTAAAGCCGTAGCAGTTGCCCAAGGACAGGGAGCAGCAATTTTACCACTGCAAGGTGATGCCAATAAACCCCTAGACTTTCTGCCGCAGTTTGGTTTGGTACAGGCTTTCTCCAAAGATGGCTCTCAAGCAGCGATGGTAAAGTTTAATACAGATTACACGCGAGATTTGTTTCTAGTGACAAACCAAGGTGTGCAGAAACAACTATTAAAAACAACAGGCTCAATTCTCAGCTGCCAATTTGACATCGCCTCACCCACCCTCTACTGCTTGCTGACACAACTAGTATCCAAGGAACAATACATAGAACAGCCTTATGTAGTGGCAATTGCTCTGAAAACCGGGCAACAGAAACCATTGCTAATACTGCCTCCTGCTCAACGGAATGTGCAAATGAGTTTATCTGCCGACGGTTTAGGGTTGTTATTTGACCAAGTAGTACCGCAGACAAACACAACAGCATCATCACCCACAAACACTTTGAAAACTGATGATGGAGATACGATCGCTACCAGTAGCCTGTGGTTAATGCCTCTGTTGCCCATCGCTGATGCTGCGACTGTTGAAATTAGACCAGAACAACTCCCCTTAGCCGGATTTCATCCCCGGTGGCTACCTTGAGAGAATAATTTGTAATTCGTAATACTCGCCATTCGCGTAGCGTCTCGTAGAGAAGGCGAGAAGCAAGCTACGTAATTCGTAATTGTGAGTAGCAATAACCGTAGGGTGGGTACTGCCACAAACATCAAAATCGAGTTACCTTGTTCCCAGTCTCCGACTGGGAATGCCCCTCATTAAGGCTCTGCCTTCTTTACTCGCGGCAGCAGCCCAATGAGCAGCATTTCCTAGCCAGAGGCTGGAAACGAGGTTTGAAAATAGTTTTAGCTTAAGTTAACGCCAATGAGGATTGCTGTGTCTTTACAAGCTATGTGGTTAAAATAAATGAAACCTGCTGTAATTACGAATTACGAATTAGTAATTATTTGTTGATAATTTATCCAAGCTTCCCAAAAAATATAAATTGATAGTATTCCTAAGAAAATACGAAGCACTAAACTCACAGTATAATCTGGGAGTTTTGGCAATGCGCGAGTACTCATTTGAACGCCTAAAAGACCTCCGCATCCCAAAACTATACCTTGAACAAACAGAATATTTCCCTCTAATGTGTGTCCTGTGCAGGCAGCTAAAGCAGTGATCACAATCACACCCAAACTAGTTTGAATTGCTACTTTAATTTCTTCTCCCAATAGCAACATTTGTAGTGGCACCATAATCGTACCGCCACCTAAGCCAAATAAACCTGCTAAAATTCCTGCTGCTCCCCCAGTGCCAATTTTAGAAACTAATGGGTTAAATATTGGGGCTGTATTCTCTATTTCATTGAAAGCCAGTTGCTTGCGAAGCTCAATCAGATAGATATTAGCGAGTAGTATAATGCCAAATGTAAAAAGTATTATGTACGATGGAATTTTATTGGCAAAATATACACCGATTCCAGTAGTTAGAAAAGCTGGAATTCCTAAATAAATTACTCGTTTAAAGTCAAAGTAGCCCATCCACCAATTCTGCAAACTTCCAGAAATTGAAGTAATCACAATCGCAAGGCTACTAGTAGCGATCGCCTGAACGGGAGTATAACCTAGTGTGACTAAAAGAGGAATTGTGATAATACCGCCACCTATTCCCAAAAGTCCAGCTATGACTCCAGATATTAGACCTCCAGTCACTAAAATCAACCAACTAAAATCAATCATAAATAGGTCTTTTCTACAGAACTGACTTGGTGTAATTAACCTTGTACTGTCACCGGATGGCTAACAACGCCTCCGTAGAGCAATCCAGAATCATTCCACGGAACTGTACTCGGTTGTGTGTTACCTAAATTGTCAGTAGCACGAGCTTGGAGAAAATACTGGCCAGGAACTGGGTTCCATTCAATGTCCCACCGTGTCCATGCAAATGGAAAATTTGGTTCTCTCAGTCGTGCAAATTGCCAAGTTTTGCCGCCATTCAGGCTGACTTCCACACGCGTAATCTTTCCTTTCCCAGACCAAGAACGTCCACGTAGTAAGTGGGTTCTAGCAGAAAGCGTAGCTGGCCAAGCCAACTCAAAGGCGCTCTTAACATTTTGGTAGGTAATCAGCTTACCTTTATATGGAGCGATCGCTGGGTAGTTTGCACCAACCAACACCATTTGCTCCGTCACCCACTGGGTATATATCGGTGTTTGGGAAACTTCAATCCGCTCAATCCATTTAACGTTGGCGTTTCCTCCCCAACCAGGGAATAAAGCACGGCATGGCTGACCGTGATCTGGAGGTAATGGTTCTCCGTTCATTGCATAGACAAGCAGCGAGTTATCTGCTAATGCCTTAGCAATCGGAACTACATTGTTGAACTTGGATTTATTCGTCCCCTTTGAGTCCAGCGAATCCACATCTGCGCCCTCAACGAGTACATCTTTTGCTGTGGATTTCAGTCCAGCTCGCTCTAATAACATGCCAAGTGGTACACCAGTCCACTCAGCTACACCAATAGCCCCAAGCCTCCACCGGGTTCCAGGGAGTGGTATGTTGTAAGCCTCTTCAAAGAAGCGCCGACCATTAGCAGCACACTCAATAGCGCAAGTGACCGAGATGGACGGCATAGCGACGATTTCATCGTAAGTGAACTCGCAAGGGGCAGAAACGCCAGTTCCATGAATTTGCAAACGCCATGTAGATGGATCAAACGGGGGAGGTGTACTACGGTTATGAACATAGAACCAATCATTCGGTACTAAATAACCACGCCCATACATTGCTTCCCAGTTCATCTCTAATGTGCCTTTGCTATGAGAGATATATCCTGGTGGCAATGGCTTAAGTATTTTACTGCCTTTGGTTTTAACAGCTGCCTGACTGTGAGCAGGCGCAGGTTTAGCTAACCCCCCAATCGCTGTTGCACCAACCATAGTGGCTAGTATTTTTAGAAAGCGCTGGCGCGAAATACCTGCATCTGTACTTTTTTGCCAGATACACTGATCAACCCGTGTGTGTAAATAATCCTCCTGGTCAAAGAGGTTTTCATCACTCAAGTTATTACCTCCTTGTAATTCGTAATTCGTAATACTCGCCATTCGCGTAGCGTCTCGTAGAGAAGGCGAGAAGCAAGCTACGTAAGTCGTAATTAAGACACAGAGAATAAGGCTTGATGAAGGAGCAGAGGGAGCAGGGGAAATAAGCAATGCCCAATGCTCTATGCCCCATGCCCTGAAAAGACTAGCTGTCTATCGCTGTCCAAACACCAGTGATTTCATTTTGTGTGTAGTTGGGCAAATAGTGAGCAAATCCGTTTCTAGCTATTTGGGCGATCGCATCAATAAAGCGATCGCAATCTTCTAATGTATTATATACAGCAAAGCTGGCTCGGATAATACTAGGAATGTTGCGCGTAATTCCCCTGTCTACTTCTTGGGCAATCTCACAGTCTTGCTCGTCTGAAATATTCTTGAGTTTGCGAATGTATTCGTATGTGCAGAAAGCCCCAGCCCGAACCCCAATGCCGTATTCTTGCGCCAGAATTTCTGCTACTAAGCGTCCATCAAACCCATCAATATCAAAGGGAATAACATGGGCTAAATTATCTCCTGGAATATGTAATTTGATACCAGGAATCAGCCCAAGCCGTGTAAATGTGAATTCAACTAAAGAGTGTTCATACTCAGCAATGCGCGAGCGCCCTAGTGCTTCGATAATTTCAATCGCCTTGGCAATGGCAATAGCCCCCATTGCGTTTGGCGTTCCAGGGTCATGGGCCCGTTCTGTATAAAAACGCTTGATCTCTAGATTTCTAGTGATATAAGGCAGGTTTCCACCCCCGATTTGATAAGGGTAGGAACTATCAAAAAATTCCTTCGGCCCCAGCAAAACCCCAGTTCCATAAGGGGCATACATCTTGTGTCCAGAGAAAGCCACAAAATCTAAATGACATGGGTGATCATCAGCACGCATATCTACTCGTTCATGCTGAATTAACTGACACACGTCGGCAAATATCTTCGCACCATACCGATGTGCTAAAGCTGCAATTTCGTAAATCGGGGGTCTGTAACCCGTAATTGTCGAAGCACCTGTAATAGTCACTAACTTAATTTGCTCGGCTTTGGGAAGATTTTGGTGTGCCTTGAAGATATCTTCAATTTCTGCAACACTTACACTTCCATCCGGCTGGGTTCTGTACTGCACAACTTCGTCTCTAGTAACCCAAGGCAGAAGGTTTGATGAATGCTCGATATCAGAAACTAAGATTTTCCCAGGTTTTTTTGCCCAAAGTGTGGCGGCTCCATTAATTGCTTCTGTTGTGTTTTTCGCAAAGATTACATAGTTCTCTGAAGATGACCCCACAAAGTCCCGAATTATATTCCGGCTGGCGTCATATTCTCGTGTAGTGATGATGGACTTTTGCCCAGAACCTCGATGCACACTGCCATAGGTGTCAAGCATCTCGTCTACATGCTGCTTGAGGGTTGCAAAGGGAGTGGTTGTAGCTCCATTATCTAAGTTGACGTACTTGACATAGTTTCCTTTAAGAGTTTTCACCTTGAAAGATAAAGACTCATTTGTAAATAACGGTCTGATTTGTTTGTCCCAAAAGCTGTCACAATTTTCTGCAGACAGCGGCAATTGGGCAGCTTCTTGCTTTATTTTTGCACCGATTGCAAGTACGTCAGTCATTTTTAGCACCCCTATTTTAAATTTGAATTTTTTGGACAAGCCTAACTGCTACAACGCTTTATTTAGCGCCACAATTATATTAATTGGCAGTAATTATGGTCTTTATAATTACTTTTTTCCTAATAGAAAACTCGGTTATGCTCATTATTCTTTAATAAAATAATTAAAATCGTATTCGTTTAAATACTTAATTAAAATAAACTTTTAGTCTCTTTATATACAATATAAAAAATATCTATAAGTAGTTAAGTATACTTTAAATAATTTTCTTGCAGTCATTAAACAAACTTTACGCATTGAAGGCAAGTTGAGAAAAAAGCTTCTCATTGACTAAGCCTGGAATTACTTACTAAGACTGTATTTATCAAGAAAAAAGCACGTACTAAGTTGAGATTACTCTTTAAGAAAGTTTTATAATTATACTTAGTATTTTTATTACCTTTTTTAAAATTTTTATAAGTATTTATTCGTGAATCTCAGAATTTACTAACATTGTAGTTCTGACAGAAGCTCTTAGTTGTTTGCTGACATTAAATAGCGATTGCCCAGAATTACAGAATTATCATTGAATAATAGATACTTGTACTGACATATATACTAAGTAATAAATGAGCCACTAGAAAAATGTATTGAAGGAAGACTTCTTAATTCATCTCTTAAGACAGATGCAATTATAGATAATAACGTGTATTAGACGCAGTTTTTTATGTAAAAAACTTCATTAGCCAATACAGTTTAATTTTGAAGTATCGGGTTTCTCCTCTCTCTTGCCTATTCCCAAAGGCAGTCCAAATTCCCCTTCTGCCTCTTCTTGACGGGGAAGAGCATCATAGTGTTATAACGGCATCAGTCTAGATACAGAATGGGGAACACCAATTGATGATTAATTGCTGGTGCTTGAAGAGAGTTAAACTTAGCTTTTAGAGCAAACCCTGATTAGACATAGTTGATAAGCAATGCTAATGGCAGCACTGCTAAATATTTTTAAGCAGGTGGGTCAAGAGTGATGAATGAAGCTGACACCTCAAACAAGGCGGCTGTGATGGAATCCCTAAATTCTGCTAATTCGCCACAATCAGAGCAGGCGAGTTGTCCCTTTTACTCAGTTGTGCCTCATGACAATATGGCAGTTAGAAAACTGCCACTCCTCATGCCAGCTGAAGATACACAATTTTCACAAGATACCACCCAGCAAGACTGGGTTGCAGAGCCTGAAAGCGGCAAACAACTACTTATTGACTCGGAATTTCAGAACCTGCTGGCATTAAACGAAGAATTGCGTACGGCGAACAATAAGTTGTATGAACAAGTGGAGCAGCTAAAAGACAACTTAGCTGAGTCTGAAAAGGTTTTGCAGTGGCAGAAAACGCGTTCCAGCGTTACTGAGTCGATGCTCAACCAACATACTCAGGAACTGGCTGCGGCTCAAGAACAGATAAAGTCCCTATTTCAACAATTAGAAACTGCTGTACAAACTGTTCAACGCCAGGAAATTTTCATTGATACTTATAAAGCACAGCTACAAATTAGCCAACAACGCCTTGCCCAGTTAGAGCGAGAATGTACGTTGCTACACACTAACAACAACGAACAGTCTCAGCAGTTATTGCAATCAGAAACTGTTTGTCGGGAGTTACGTACTAGACTGATGCGACAACAACGCCAGACTCTGCAATTCAAAGCAGCTCTGGAAAAATGTCTAGATACATCCGTTCCTAGTTATGACTCCCTAGAGGATACTGCAAAACATCCTAAAGACATAACTAGTGGACAAGGAAGATTCTCTAGAAAAGCTCGGTCTTTGTTTCCTAATGTACAGCCAATTCAACCTTGGTCAGCAGAACCAGAATCCTTGACTGAGAATGTAGATAATTCTTGGGGCGAACCGTCAGCACCAATCCCATTCCAAAAAAATGAAGCCACTCCGCCGCCATCATCTTCTTGGAACTGGACAGTTAAGCAAAATATCCCAACACCAGCAGAACCTGGCCCCTCTGCAAAAATTGACGATTCCCCAGATACACCGGAAACTATTTCAACTTCGGGTTCATCAAACTTAGATCAGCAATTAGATAGTCTAATCCAAATGTTTTTCACCTCCCAGCCTGCATCTGCATCACCACCGCCTGCTGCGAAAACGAATGTAGAGAGTAATCTGGGTGATGCGCCCATCTGGGAGACTTTAGCAACAATCTTAGAAGACGATGAG
The DNA here is from genome assembly GCF_036917615.1 of Nostoc sp. Classification (GTDB taxonomy): domain Bacteria; phylum Cyanobacteriota; class Cyanobacteriia; order Cyanobacteriales; family Nostocaceae; genus Nostoc. The sequence continues at coordinate 185,313 of NZ_JBALCZ010000047.1, read as the reverse complement.
GAACTAGAAAATCCACAAAAGGAGGAGTTGGAAGCAAAAATTAATCCGACTGCAACTACCTCCATTTCTTGGACGACAGATTCTGTGCTTTCACCAGCCAATAACTTACTAGTTTCCTCCACTCCGCCTCACACTAAGACGCCTGTTGGAGAAACTGAAGACTACTGGTCAGAAGTTTCACAATTGACGCAGTTAGAATTATCGGCGACTGATTTGTCCCCAGAATCATCAGGTGATAACAGCAATGATGCCAATTCACCCTCACCGGTGGTTTATCCCCAGCGTCCACCCAAGGGGCGTAAGTCATTGGCATCTGTGGAACTGCCAAATTTTCGCCCCAAGAGTTAGGAGTTGGGAGTTGGGAGTTGGGAGTTGGGAGTCAAGTGATTAATGCCTAATGCCCAATGCCCAATAACTAATTCAGAATTCTTGCTTCAGACTTCGGAATTATAGCTTCTAGGCTAATTTTTGCTACTTGAGCGCGCGATCGCGGTTTGCCTGTGGCGATCGCATAATTAATCGCTAACAGCCACAGCCACAATCCCGGATTCCGGGGTTCCAGCCAAAAACCTATCCGACTCAAGAAGCGCGAAAACCACGGACTCAGCAAAGTACTAACCAGGGCATGACGGCCGAAGTTAAAATAACTACCAAGCCATCTGAGCAAATCCCTTGGCCCAGCAAGTTCCCAAATCCATAAAAGCAAGGCAGGATTTTTTCTAGCTGCTTTGAGTGCTAGGCGGTTAAAGGTAAACCAATCACACCTATCTTTAATGAAATTATCTGCCACCTCTAAAGGTTCGTCTGCCAACAGCCCAAAAAAGGTATTGAGCATGGAGTTAATCCGTTGCGGTGGTAAAAATTTTCCTGTGGGCACCATCATGCCTTTGGAAAATAGCCAAGTCACTGAAACGTTGCTTTGGTAGGCGCGAATTTGGTTCAAGTGTTCCAAACTCAACAAGTCATGCTTGAGAGCAGTATCCAACAGTGTTGTTAAGCGCTCTAAGTTGCGAACTAGCGAACCAAAACCGGTGAAGACGAGGGGAGACTGGAGTGATGCGGCATCACCGATCGCAATCAATCGATCAAAAGCAACTGTGCGATCGCGACTTCCGACACTAAAATGCCCCGGTATATACCCAAATGTCGGCTTTTTCCACACCAATTTGTCCATATCGCACCTGCGATACTCTGGCAAAATCGTGAAAAAGTCCTCGTACATCTCTAGCAAAGAACCAGGATTTTCAGCATTGACTTCGTGGTAATGAAATAAATAAATCGTCAATTCATCAGCTGCTCCAGGAAACAATTCCCAAATCAACTGCCTTCCCCGCGAAATATCCCCATGACTATAAAGAACATCCCCATATTGGGAATCCCATACCCCCGGCTCAAATCCGCTCTCAATTGCCGCTCCCACTGTCGGACATACACTATCAAAAGCTCGACCACCATTTAATTGCCAAGCGATGGGGGATGCAGTTCCCATTGCATCTATTAGCAGTCGTCCACTTACTTGCTTCTCGCTTTGACTGGGTAAGTGCTTGACTTTCAGAAGTACTTGTGAACTCTCAATATCTGCACGGATAAACTCTGTTTCATCCCAGATATCACCGCCTGCCGCTTGCAGTTTTTGCCCACACATTTGGAGCCATTTTTCGGAATCTAAGCCTAAATTTAGGACTGTGGGTGTGTGGAGGACGGGCGATCGCAGTTTGGATGGATTATTGGCATCAAAAAACTTATTGAATCCGTCTTTGTATTCCCTGGCAATGATAGTTTCTAACTCAGCGGGGGTGACTAAACCCAGGTTAACCAAGCTTTGAATCTCATCGCGGGAAATATTCCATTCTCGGTTCATCCGCCCAAAGGGCATTCGTTCCACCAGCAGAACTTTATATCCCAGTTTTGCCATCAGTGCCGCATGAATCGCGCCTAGTGCGCCACCGATGTAGATGATGTCGTACTGGGGATGGGGCATGGAGCATGGGGCATTGGTTATTTCTTCGCTGCTCCCCTGCTCCCCTGCTCCTCTCACATGCGAAAACACGACTTGACGCGGTTGCCGAGGATTCCGTACCCCTTGGCGCCATCGTTGTTCCCACCAATAGGCACGCGTTAGGTCATATTCACCGTTGGGCATTTTCTGAAAATATTTGACGGTGAGGGGGTAAACAGAGCCTAGCGCTGCAAAAATCGATTGCTGGGATAAATCAATCTCTGGTGGTTCTGGGTAATGATGCCCAAAACGGCTTCTGATTTCTTTGGTTAGGCGTTGTAGGATTTGTCCCTCACTGGGAAAGGGCTGTTCTGCCCAACGAAACACTTTCAGATAGGTAGTTCGTTGCACTGACCAGACAAATACCGAAAGTTCCGCAGGCAAGTTTTCGGAAATAGCCCCGGTAGCAGTTGTAGTTGCAGTAGGGATTTTGAGGCGAAAGCCTTCCAAGGTAAGCACTTTTTCTCCATTTCCGGGTTCAAAATCTGTTTGTAACCAGCTACGCACAGTTGCTATATCCGGAGTTGGAACTTCTAAATAAAGGATTTCTCTCATCTTTTCCTGACATCTCCGATCAATCTACTCACTAAGACAGATTTTATGAAGGCACAAAGTAAGGTAAACTCCGCCCTATTAGTTTCGTAAAGATTCAGTGAAGAAATTTTAAGAGTTTGTCAAAGTTATTGTTCATTTTGTATTTTTGTAAACCCACGCCATGAATTATCCTATTCCAGACAGTCCCCAGGAAATTGTTGCCCTGCGACAACAGCCGATTGATGAAGAACTAGTTGCCAGTGCGATCGCTGGAGTAATTAAAATTGTCCGCGCTCAGGGTCAATCTTTGGAAGAATTAACCGCTCAGTTGCTAGCAGATGATCCACTGCTGGATCAGCAACAACGTCGCTGGTTGAGCCAATTAGTTGCCCAATCCTGGGAAAAGTTCTCCTAAAACCTTGCATAGGATGAAGTTTTTGTCGCAGCATTAGATTTCTAGCTCTGCACCTAAATATCGGTGATGCCTGCGGCGGGCTGCACCTACGCATTTTAGGTGTAGGAGTAACAATAATTCTCAGTATGTAATTGGCAATTGGGTTGCTATTTTTGCATTTATGGCATAGAAGCCACTAAATTAACCATATCAGCGTTTTAGGTTGCTAATGAATTTTACAACGTTCTGAAACGGAAACATCTCTGGTGCAAACCAGGGGTCTTTTTTATGAATCAATCCTCATGCTCTTTGAACGACACCTCAACACCTTAGCGGAATAAATGTTTTTGGCACACAACTTAGTTGAGCGATGCCTATGGCGGGCTACGCCTACGCACCTTGGCTGTTGAGGTGAGAATAATTATTTGTATGGAATTGGCAATTGGGCTGCTATTTTTGCATTTACGGCATAGAAGCGATTAATTTTAGGTTGGGTAAAGCGACTGCCAAACCCAATAAAGGCTTGAAGTGCGTAGGCGTAGCCCGCCGTAGGCATCGCTTCCCCTTCTCATCCAAAAGCGTCAACTCCTCATACACTACATATCCCTTTTTGTCAACCAGAAGCTTTCACCGCCGCTTCTGCTTGGGAGTGTAACAACAAACCGTATTCCAATCCCTCCACTACCGCTTGATAAGAAGCCTCCAAAATATTGGTGGAAACTCCTACCGTTGTCCAGCGTTGACGACCATTGCCTGATTCTACCAAGACACGAGTTTTCGCCGCAGTGCCTGTATGTCCGTTGAGAATCCGCACTTTGTAATCTGTCAAATCAAAGGTTGCTATTTGGGGATAAAAGTTTACCAAAGCCTTGCGTAAAGCCGCATCCAAAGCTGCCACGGGGCCGTTACCTTCCGCTGCCTCCAAAATATTTTTCCCGTCAACAGCGATTTTGACTGTAGCTAGGGCATTGCTAGTTTCTTTTCCCTCAATCAAGTCACAGTGGACTTGAAAACCTTTGACTTCAAAAAACTTCTGGCGACCTCCCAAAGCTTCGTGCATCAACAGCGCAAAACTTGCCTCTGCTGCCTCAAATTGAAATCCTTCACTCTCCAATTCTTTGAGGCGCTGGAGAATTTGCTTGGCTTCTGCCTTTAGCTGATCGAGGTTAATGCCAAAACTCCGGGCTTTGGCTAAAACATTGCTAAGTCCAGACTGTTCAGAAATCACGATGCGGCGATGATTCCCGACTTGTTCTGGCTGAATGTGTTCGTAAGTTAGGGGATTACGTTCTACGGCTGATACATGAATACCGCCTTTGTGGGCAAAAGCCGAAAGTCCCACAAAGGGAGCGTGTTCATCTGGCGCGAGGTTGACCACCTCACTCACAAAACGACTAGCTTCTGTAAGTTGTGTAAGCTGGTCTTCTGTGATACAACTGTAACCCGCCTTCAGTTGTAAATTGGGAATTAACGAACAGAGGTTAGCATTACCGCAACGTTCACCGTAACCGTTAATTGTGCCCTGTACCATTTTTGCCCCTGCCATTACGGCGGCTATTGCATTAGCAACCGCCATTTCTGAATCATTATGAGTGTGAATTCCAATTTGAGGAATTGGGGATTGGGAAGATTCTTTCCTAGTTCCCAGTCCCCATTCCCCAGTCACCCTAACCACATCTTGAACAATTTGGCTAATTTCGTGGGTTAAAGTGCCGCCATTGGTATCACAGAGGACTAGCCATTCAGCACCAGATGCGATCGCAGCCTCTAATGTCTGTAAAGCATAATCTGGATTGTGCTTGTAACCATCAAACCAATGTTCGGCATCGTAGATAATGCGACGTCCTTGAGAACGAAGGTATTCAATGGTGTCACGAATCATCGCCAAATTTTCTTCTAATGTCGTCTTGAGGCTGGTTGTAACATGTAAATCCCAAGACTTGCCAAAAATCGTTACCCAGCGAGTTCCCGCAGCCAAAATATCCTGTAGCATCGGTTCGGTTGCGGCAGAACTATTGGGGCGTCGAGTCGAACAAAAAGCCACAATTTCAGCTTGTTTGAGCGGATCTTCTTGGAGTTGCCAGAAAAATTGTACATCCTTGGGATTGGCACCAGGCCAACCGCCTTCAATAAAGGGAATTCCCAGTTGATCGAGTCTCTTGGCAATGCGTAACTTATCTTCTATCGATACTGATAGCCCCTCGCGCTGAGTGCCATCCCGTAATGTAGTGTCATAGAGCCAAAGTTGAGGTGAAGAATTTGTGGTCATAAAACTGGGACCGACGAGACAACTTTCGAGGCAATGTGTCAATATACAACAAAAAGCCAGTTTGGCAATTTAAAAATGCCTAAGGTACTAGCTGAAGGTAAAACAATTGAGTGCGAGCAGGGAAGCAATCTCCGAAAAATTTTGCTGCAAAATAGTATTCACCTCTACAATGACGGTGCTAAGGTAATAAACTGTCGGGGCATTGGCAGTTGCGGAACCTGCGCGGTTAAGGTAGAGGGCGAAGTATCAGCAGCGAATTGGCGTGATCGAGCACGACGGTCGCTTCCTCCCCATTCTCCTACAACAGACTTGCGTAAGAAACTGTCAAACTCAGGTTTTAGGCGATGTGAAAGTGACAAAGTTTGATGGATTTTGGGGACAAGGTTCTCGAATAGTGTGGACACCAAAAGGTTAAAAGGAGTAAGACAAGATGGGTAGATGGACACCCTTAATTCTAATGGCTGGAGGTTTGGCCATTCTGCTTGGTACATTACTAGGCATCAACTTTCCGATGGGCGTACAAAGCGCTAACAATCCCGGTGGCAAAGCAGCAAAAGTCCTGCCAGCTAATATCAATGTTAATAGTAGTGCTGGCAGTAAGAATGATGAAACTGCAACTGAAGGAAACGAAACAACTCAAACAAACCAAACCAGGCGCAGTATTGTAGCCCCAAGACCTGACAACAGGAGTAACGTTGCCCAGAATTCTGGCGATGATTCAACATCACCTGCTGACAATACAACAGACGGCAATACAGATAATTCCGCAACAGACACGCCATCCAGTAATACAAATCAAGGCAACGAACCAATTCGCGCCTTGTGGTAACGATAGATCCGTCTTTAGTTACGAGTTATAAGTTATAAGTTATGAGTTATTAGTTATGAGTTATTAGTTATGTACTAATGATAAATGACTAATGACTAATACTTCGGCTTCGCTCAGTACAAGTGACTAATGACTAGTGAGACTGTAATTATTGGTGGCGGCGTTATTGGTTTAGCGATCGCCATTGAACTAAAACTGCGCGGGACAAGTGTCACCGTGCTTTGTCGTGACTTCCAGGCTGCCGCTACCCACGCTGCCGCTGGAATGTTGGCACCAGATGCGGAAAACATCCCTAATGGGGCAATGCGTTCCTTGTGTTGGCGATCGCGTGCTTTGTATCCCGACTGGACACGCAAACTAGAAGAACTGACCGGCTTAAATACCAGCTACTGGCCCTGCGGTATCCTCGCACCTGTCTTTGAGGAGGCAGGGGGGCAGGGAGTAGGTAAACCCAGAGTAAGAGAAGAAAATTCTCTCTCATCCCCCGCTTACTGGTTAGACAAAGAGGTAATTCATCAATATCAGTCAGGATTGGGAGCAGAGGTAGTTGGTGGCTGGTGGTATCCTGAAGATGCACAAGTTGATAATAAGGCTCTAGCTCACGTATTGTGGACGGCGGCTGAGTCTGTTGGTGTTGAACTCAAAGATGGCATTACAGTAGAAGCATTTTTACAGCAGCAGGGACAAGTGGTTGGCGTGCAAACCAATGCTGGGGTAATTCGCGCCGCGCATTATGTTTTAGCTTCAGGTGCTTGGTCAAATGAATTGTTACCACTACCCCTGCGCCCCAGAAAAGGGCAAATGCTGAGTGTGCGGATACCGGAATTTGTGCCGGAATTGCCCTTGAAACGGATTTTGTTTGGGCAAGATATTTACATCGTACCAAGACGCGATCGGCTGATTATTGGGGCAACAAGCGAAGACGTTGGCTTCATCCCTGAGAACACCCCAGAAGGCATCCAAACATTACTACAAGCTGCCATCCGGCTATATCCCCAACTAAAGCATTATCCCATCCAGGAATTCTGGTGGGGATTTCGCCCAGCCACCCCCGATGAATTACCCATCCTTGGTATTAGCCACTGTCAAAATTTAACCCTTGCTACTGGTCATTACCGTAACGGGATTTTACTTGCACCCGTAACTGCGGCATTGATTGCCGATCTAATCTTGGAACAAAAGTCTGACCACCTACTTGCTGATTTTCACTATTCGCGCTTCCAGTCCAAGTCATCTACCTCCACCCCAATGCTGACTAACTCTGCTAATTTCTCCAACGGGCATCGTCCTGTTATATCCCCACAGCACCCACCACTCCCGACTCAAGACTCCCCACTGATTATCGCTGGTAAAACCTTCCAATCCCGCTTGATGACAGGAACTGGTAAGTATCGCAGTATTGAGGAAATGCAACAAAGTATCGCCGCCAGCGATTGCCAGATTGTCACCGTAGCAGTACGACGGGTACAAACCAAGGCTGCCGGACATGAAGGTTTAGCTGAAGCCTTAGATTGGACGAAAATTTGGATGTTGCCCAATACCGCAGGTTGTCAAACTGCTGAAGAGGCAATTCGGGTGGCGCGTTTAGGGCGAGAAATGGCGAAATTGTTAGGGCAGGAAGATAATCACTTTGTCAAGTTAGAAGTAATACCTGACCTTAAGTATTTACTTCCAGACCCGATTGGGACACTGCAAGCAGCAGAACAACTAGTCAAAGAAGGCTTTGCAGTATTACCTTATATCAACGCTGACCCCATGTTAGCCAAGCGCTTAGAAGATGTAGGCTGTGCTACAGTAATGCCTTTGGCATCGCCAATTGGATCTGGACAAGGGCTGAAAACAACTGCCAATATCCAAATCATCATCGAAAATGCAGGCGTGCCAGTGGTAGTAGATGCCGGTATTGGTTCACCCTCAGAAGCTGCCCAGGCAATGGAATTGGGAGCAGATGCCTTGTTGATTAATAGTGCGATCGCCCTTTCTCCAAACCCAGCAGCAATGGCTCGTGCCATGAATTTAGCAACAGTCGCCGGCCGTCTAGCATACCTTGCTGGCAGGATGCCCATTAAAGATTACGCCAGTCCTAGTTCTCCTCTGACTGGGACGATTACTAGTTAGGGACTCGATACTGGGGACTAGGGGAATTTTATATATTTGATCCCCAATCCCCAATGTAACGATTTGTCTAGCAGTTTGAGAGCCGATTTAGCATTTATGTAACATTAAATGAACAATAAAGATAAAGGAATTAATTCATGCCTTATACAAATGAAGAAGGCGGTCTTCTGAATAATTTTGCCCGCGAACCAAAGATTTATCAAGCAGAACCTGCCACAGAAGGGCAAAAGCGAACTTATATCTTACTAGGAATCGCCGCTATAGCTTTGGTTGGCGGTTTGATTCTAGTCGCCTTCTTTGTTTCCCAAGTCAGTTTAAGATAAAACATTTTTACTAAAATTTCATCTTTATAGTTTTTCAGGTTCCGATTTTAAGAGGGGCCTGCTTTTTTATTTTTTGTTAAAATTGAATTAGCAATTAAAGTATAATTATATACTGTTTTATTTTACTAAACCTGAAGGCTGAATTTATCCTAAGCAGCATAACATCGACTTAAAAATCATTTTTATGATCAGTTTAGCCCACTTGGATGCACCCAGAAAGGTGATATGTACTGTGTTTTGGCTCTTTAGCCGCCATGAGCGTGAATGATACTGCACACAACGATAATTTTGCTTGGAATCGGCAAGTATACCACCGCCTGAAACTTGCCCTAAGTCTTGGCTTACGACGACAACTTTTTTTAGCAGTATGTGATGATTTACACTTGAGAAATCAAGTAGCGGCCCGTTTGCATTCTACATTGGCTTATCCTGTTGGACAAGTGCTATATCAGCCATCAAATACTCAGGAAAATAGCACTCCAGCTTATCCGCGATTAGTTACGTTGCGTTTGAATTTAAACGATCCCAATCCCATAGTTCAAATAAATCAATGGTTGGCAAATTATCCACCGCCAATCATTGGGGCATCAAAAGATACCCCAGGAAGACCTTTTCCAATACCAGCATTTCAGATTGTAGGCGTGGAGCAGCTTACCAAACAACCAGTGGCAACACAACGGTTATTTTTGCACTATCTCCGCTTAAGTGAGCAATATTTCTCTAAACAAGAATCCAGCCGATTTCTAGAATCTAACTTGCTGCTGTGGATACCACATCCTTGGTTATCTGCTATCAAGCAATCAGCAGCACAGTTTTGGCGTTGCCGTACTGGCGTATTTGTGTTTGCCGGAGAACCCACACCAGCAACTCAGAATTCGGGCTATCCAGAACGTTTTTCACGTTCTGGAAGCTTGGATTTAGGGAATATTCAGCAGTCGATTCTAGATGAATCAGTTACTCAAGCAGAACTCACAACCGCAGCCACCGAGTTAAAGTTTAAGAATAATTTCGATTTTCCGGCAGAAACACAAGGGAATAACCTACACAAAACCCAGGAAGTTTCGCCGTCAACAGCGGATTTCTTGAAGACTGTGCCACAACAGCAGGAATCTACTAATAGATCTGGTAGTGGGAATAATAATCAATCGCTGTCGTCTTTATCTTATATTAGCAGCGAGTTAACGGAGCTAGTAATAGCAACAATCAACACAAATATTGCTCAAAATACAGAGGATTATTTACAACCGCAGCAGATTTTGTTGGAGATTGAAGAATTACATAAAAAGCAAGTTCCAGGGGAGGTACTGGCAGAAGCTTATCATCGCTTGGGCATCTTATACCGCCTTCGCATTGAGCGAGGAGAGTCAACCCTAGAAAACCTGATGGTGGCGATTATTGCCTATCAGGAGGCAATTAGCTATGATGAAGCCTCACCGCAACTCCCAGATATCTTGAATGATTTGGGTACACTCTACTGGATGCTATATCGCACACCACCCAATTCTGAGGAGGGACAAACTTATATAGAGCAGGCAATAGAATTTTATCAGTTGGCGTTAAAGATGATCTCACCCCAGACACATCCGGAAACTTACGCTCGTGTGCAAAATAATTTGGGGACAGCTTATGGTGATTTAGCTCGTTTTTCTCACCCATCTGAAAATTGGCAGCAAGCAATATTAGCTTACAGTGAAGCACTCAGTTACCGTATAGCCGAGATGGACTCATTAAAGTATGCGGCTTGCCAGAACAATTTGGGTACTGCTTACTGGCATCTAGGGCAATACAATCAACCGATTGTGCATTTAAAGAAAGCGATCGCAGCTTACAACGAAGCACTTGTACACTACAATCCCGAAGAGGAACCGCTCAAGTATGGCATGATTCAAAACAACATAGGTACTGCCTGTTGGAATCTGGCACAATACGAACAACCTGCCCAAAATCTCCACCTAGCTATAGATGTCTACAGCGAAGCTCTCAAGTATCGCACTCCAGCTAATGTTCCCAGCGCTTGCGCCGCTACACAAAATAATCTGGGTAGTGCTTACTGGCATCTAGCAAACCTATCTCAGACAACTAAAGAGGCAGGGCAAAAGTATCTGCAACTATGCATCAGCGCTTATGAAGAAGCCATAGCCTTGGCTCACTCACTTAGCGGTACTCCTTTAAGTTTTGATTTGCTTGCCTCTCACAATAACCTGGCTTTAGCACATTATCAGCTAGTAATAGATAAGTTGTTTAATGGTGACAAAGCAACATGTTCTCAACACTTAGAAATAGCATTAGATAACCATTTGCAAGCCTTAAACGGATTAAGTAAACAACCAGAGGTTTATCAAACAACCTTCACTTATGTAGTGAAAACTATTCGTGCTTTTCATCATGAATTAGGGATACATGGACAAAATCTGGCTTTATCTAAAGTTCCTAGTCAGTTATTGCCAGAGATTTTGTCAAAGTTATAAAGCATATGCCGAAAATCCTTAAAGATGAACATGATTAGCAACTTCTCAAATAAATTGAGTCGCCCTCATAATTGTCAAGTTGTTAAAGTTCGCTTGGGATTACACCCTTGTTTTATCCCTTGCAGTTATTCTTGAATTTGACCAACGAATCACATTCGTTCCAATAGCGCTGGGAGTGTCAAAAAAGAGTAACTTGATATCAACTTGACACTTTCTCCGTGAACCAAGTAAGATAGCGATGTCTACGATGGACTACGCCTACGTAAACAGTTTTACTAATTACAAAGTGGTGAAATTTTTGGAGAACCCATAAAGTTAGGTCAATAAATATAAATTTTTAAATAAAATATTTTTAAATATATATAAATATTTTATAAAAAATACAATAAATATTGGCGTATTTTCTGTAAATTTACTAACGTAGACTGGAGATCTAGTTGTGAGAAAGCTCCAAAATGAGAATTGAAACCTAAGTTATGAAACTAAGTTTAATTTTTGCGACTGCTATATCTAGTTTTTTTGTGAGTGCGACCGCAGGATTTGGTTTCTCTGGTCAAGCACATGCTCTAACTTTTTCTGGTATCTCTAATGGTACATGGGGAGAACCTACTCCAGGAAGTCTAGATATCAATCCTCTATATACGGGTGTGGGAAGCAACACATTTATTTGGGGTGATGGTAATGTATGTCCACCAAGTTTAAGTACTTCTAGTGGCTGTACAATAACAGGCTCAAATGAACTTATCGTTAATGGAAATTCCTTTTCAACTGATATTAACTCTGCATTCAAAATAGCTGATTTAACTTACTTTAATGGAACGGTACTTAAAGGTACAAGCGTTGAATTTGTACCTTTAAATCTCAATGTATCATTCAGATCGGCCGTTGGAATCAGCCAAGTTTTTGACTTCAACTTGCGTCTAGTAAATACACCTAACGAAGCAACAGATCCTAAAATAAATGCAGACTTTGTATTTCTAGACACAAATTTCAGTAATCGTAGTTTCATTTTTGAAGGCAATAAATACACGCTTGAGCTAACTGGCTTTAATTCAGACTTTCGCCAGATAAGTATTGAGGGCCTTGAAGGAACCACAACTAAAGTAGCTATTTATGCCAAAATCGAAACCATACCCGAACCTGCAACAGTAGCAGGTATATCCCTGCTAGGGATATACCTGATATCTCGGAAAAAATTTTTGGAAAAGAAATACTAACAGCTTTGGCGGTTAGAACAGCTACTCCTGTTCGCCCTTAAGGATGTAATGACACTAGGGAATTTGCCGGCTGCAATATGTATGAGGTTTATAGCAGTTTTCGTACCCTGCGGGAAGTCCTACAAACGGTACGCCAGTTTACTCAAGTCTGTTAACCCGCCCACACAAATGGCTCCATCCACACAATTGAGAACCGCTATAAACCTCGTATTCCATAGTTATTGATGGCAATTGAATAAATTTTAACCCAGCACAAGAATTGCTGCGATCGCATCAAAAATTTCTAGCACTAACCCTTTCAAGGTGACTCGTAAAATCTCTTGTTTTTTCTCAGCGCTTTCAGCGCCTCTGCGGTTTAATGTCCTAGTGATTGCTTCCAGAAGAGAAGATTTACCCGCACCATTGGAACCACACAAGCCGTGTGCAAAACGCCAAAATCTCAAGTTGCATCACAGTAACAGAGGAAGTTTGTGAGGATAAGTTGTACTGGGATCATTCACGCTATAGCGTCACATTTACTTTTAATAATTAACAGTACAGATGCACTGTTTGTTAGTTTAGCTATCTAAATATCAGGTTTCTAGTCTTAAAGACTTCAATTTTACAAAAATTTATAATTCTCTGAGTGAATTTTTCTTGTTGCATGAATAATTTTTGCTGTATTCAGAGAAAAACGAAACTTCCGTGGAAGGATAATAAAAAATTAAAACCCGCACTGGCGGGTTTCGTTTCTATAATTGTCCGATTTTGAGTCGCCAAGACAGAATTTTAGTTTGGCTAGTTGCGTAGGCGTAGCCCGTCCTAGACATCGCTTGACCTTGGCCGAGGTATCAACAATCCAATATATGTACCGACAGCAAATTTTGTTAAATCGAGAAATGGAGGGCGACTCTTTTCGTCGATAACTGCAAGAGTTAAAGAACCAATCACCATAATCAGCGTTACAACAGCCAGCACTTCATCTCTTGAAGGAAATTTCTTGGATAACATTTACCTACTCCTGAATTAATTGATTCAATACATTTACTGTCTCAACTGTGACTGGGAGATTTCGCTCAAACTTAGGCTGACATACCCTAACATTGCCTTACATATCTGTAATCTTTAGGTATATAGGACTTACGCAAAAAACCTCTCAAACTCTTATTCCTCCGTGTCCTCTGCGTCCTCTGTGGTTCGATTTTCCGTTACCTGTGCGTAAGTCCTGGTATAGACTGGTTTTTAGGTAATTGTGAGATTAGCCAATGCAACCGTTACAGCGTAAATTTTTGACTGATGTAGCTCGTAAGTATGAGCTTTCTCCAGAGCAGGAGAAGGCTTTTATAGAACTATATAGTAGGGAAAATAAAGATGAACGAGGGGTTGCAGAAGCTCTCTATATTTCTGACAATGCTTTTCGCACTCGCATGACTGGTGTTTATAGCAAGTTCAGTATTCGCGGCAAGGGCCCAGGTAAATTTTCTAAACTGCGCGATTTTCTGATTCAGGAGTACCAGAAATCTAATATTTTAACAATTCCATCTACTTCCAAACCCTCTGCTCCCAAAATAGATGTATATGCACTAGTCCAAGAGGTACGCGAAAAGATAAAACCCATCATTCAAGAACGCTGCGGCACAATGCGGGTGCTAGATATGAGTCAACCCATTGGATTGAATGACATTTACACCAGCGTCAATATATTAGAGACAATCACTGGACAGCAACGATTAGGAATTAATGAATTATTGCAAGAATGTACAAAAGAGGATTTTGACCGCTTTACACTGACGAGGATCACTGCAAAACGAGTGCCAGGACTAGAGGCGGTTGAGAAATATTCCAAGCTGATGATATTGGGTAAGCCAGGGGCAGGTAAAACCACATTTCTGAAGTATTTAGCGATTCAGTGTATTGGAGGTGAGTTTCAGGCTGAAGGTGTACCGATTTTTGTTACCCTCAAAAACTTTGCAGAAGCTGCAAACAAACCTGGATTATTGCAACACATCACTGAAGAGCCGATAAATCATATCTCTTCTATCCGAGATGTACTAACCTATGGCAAGGGATTAGTTTTACTCGATGGGTTGGATGAAGTTAGAGAAGAGGAAAGTAACCGTGTATTAAAGGAAATTCGTGAGTTTTCTGATCGTTTCCCAAACAATCAGTTTGTCATGACTTGCCGGATTGCAGCACGGGAGTATACTTTTGAGAAGTTTACAGAGGTGGAAGTTGCTGATTTTGACGATGACCAAATTTTCCACTTTACCAATAACTGGTTTAAGGATAAAGCTGTAAAACCAGAGACTTTTATCAAACGTCTCAAAGAAAATAAGCGCATCAAAGAACTTGCAGCAAGTCCGCTGCTGACGTTACTTTGTTTAGCATTTGAAGAGTCAGGGGATTTCCCTGCAAATCGTTCTGAGTTATATAAAGAAGGACTGGATGCGTTATTGAAAAAATGGGATGCCAAGCGGGGAATTCAACGCGATCAGATTTACAAAAAGCTATCAGTTCAACGCAAAGAAGATTTACTCAGCAAAATGGCGTTGACTACCTTTGAGAGGAGTGAATATTTCTTCAAGCAGAAAGTAGCAGAACAATACATTACAGAATACATCCGCAATTTACCCGATGCTAATACTGACGAAGAAGCATTGCAACTTGACAGTGAGCAAGTTTTGCGTTCAATTGAACATCATCATGGACTACTGGTAGAACGGTCAAGGAGTATTTATTCATTTTCCCATCTGACATTTCATGAGTATTTTACTGCTAGAGAAATCAAAGAAAGGTCTGCCTTGGAAACTTTGGTAGAGCATATCACTGAGAAACGATGGCGAGAAGTCTTTTTTCTAACCGCAGGCATGATGTTGAAAGCTGATGATTTAGTGCTGTTGATGAAGCAAAAGATTGATGGTTTGTTAGCGCTTGACAAAAAGCTACAGGAGTTTATGCTGTGGATAGATAAGAAAAGCAGGTCAGTTGATACTCCTTACAAACCTGTTGCAGTTCGAGCTTTATACACATTTGATTTAATAGATTATATTCATTTTCTTGATAAAAATCTCAGTTGGTAACTTGCTCTTAACTACGAAAATGCTATCGATCCAGATTATGAAAAGGGTTATGATGATTGGATACAACAATTACAAGAAAGGAGAGCCTTTGGATTTGGAAATGATGACTACAATGACAATTCGATGCCTAATCCTAACGAAATAGATAGAACTCCCTTTAACTGGGATCTTGCAATTGATTTTGAGCTTAACCAGATTTTTTCTCAAAATTTAAACTTAATTAATTATGAAACCCTTACTTTTCAACTTGACGAGGCTATTTACCATACTCTTGATTCCCAGTTACAGCAGAAATTGCAAAGTTTGCATATACAATTATTAGATTTTGTAAGTAATACTTGGGAGATTTGTGAGGATTTGTTGCAGGGAAACGGTCAAGTATGGACTGAACAACTTAGAGATATCATGATTGAGCATCGTAATATCGGTCATGATTGGCAGTTCAGTAACGAGCAAGAAGAATTGCTTCAGCAGTATTATGATGCCAATAAATTACTGATAGATTGCCTAAATAGCGATTGTTATGTTAGCCGTGAAGTACGACAGCAAATAGAAGATACTTTGCTATTACCGATCGCAGAGATTAAACAGCGTCAGCAGCAATCTTAAATACACATATAGCAGATAGTTGATCTTTCAGTCCCACAGGTAAATCATTCGTTAAGAAAACGAAAACATTTTCCAAGTCCTAGCAAATCAATCTAGAATAAAAGTAATAGTTCGCAGTTAGTCCATTCGCCTCGATTCAATGGCTTAGATATGGGGACATAAGTAATAAAACAGCATTTGGGAACAAGATGATACTCGTTTTGCGTCCGATGAATATCTCGCCTCTGATTTTAGTGACGCACATTAGCAGGATACAAATTCTGAGGAGCGATGTCTACGATGGACTATTCGGCGTTGCGATGCCCAGACTCCCCATGATAATAAATACTTTTCTCTTCGGAATACGCCTATAGACAGGTTAATAAACAGTCAGAAACAAACTCAGTGAATCTCCGTCATTACATACATCACATACACAAAGGACAACCCTCTTATGACTCGCCTACATCAATGGAAATCTGGAACTGCTGCACTTATGGCAATAGCAGTTACTACAAGCGTCATTAGCCCCCTATTGGGCTTTGCTCCTGCTAATGCACAATATAGAAATGGGCAATACGGAAACGGGCAATACGGAAACGTTACCATTCCTTCTGGGGTTGCTTTTCCTGTTACCTACGAAAAAGAGACAATTACTATTGCTCCTGGGGAAAGTAAATCTCTAACCTTGAGAATTGCCAATGACATTCTCGACAGAAATAGAAATGTCTTAATTCCTGCTGGTACTAAAGTAAATGGACGGCTAGAACCTGTTGACTTAGATAGTTATTCCAGAGATACAGATCAGAACAAAGGAAAAGGCGTCCGGTTTGTAGCTCAAGAATTAGAATTTTCCAATGGTCAGCGTCAATCGATTAATGCAAGTTCTCGGACATACACCACAACTCAAAGAGTTTCACAGGGGCCTAGCACGAATCAGGTTTTAACTGACGCAGCTATTGGTGGGGGTGCTGGTCTTTTAGGTTCATTAGTTACTGGTAACCGCAGAATTGACGATTTAAAACCTGTTCTGGGTGCGGCTGCGGGTGCGGGTGCGAGTGTCCTGTTGCGGAAAAAACAAGGAAATGCTTTTGTCCTCAGACCTGCACAGGATTTGAAGCTCACACTGAATTCTAACTTGAATTTAGTACCACAATCCCGTTACTAAATTTAACTCAATTCAAGTTGTGACTTTAATCACCTCCGATAGGCGATCGCCACTTTAACTATAGTGGGCGATCGCCTTCATTTTTAACAGTAGAAAATTATATTTAACAGCAACTCTTCTACCTCTATATCGTCTGAATCAGTACTGATATTTATGGGAATACTTATTTAATTGCGTTATCGGTGGAGCTAGGAAAATCGGCTCTATTATATTCTCTATTTAAAAAAGTATTCCAAATTACGGAATATCCTGATATTTTTGTTAAGTAGTAGCGATAAAGGAGCATTTTCTTGTGGTAATTCAAGGTTTCAGTTTAAGTGCATATCTTGCAATTCCCGTAGCGTTAAGTCTTTTGGCTCAGGGAGAAAGGATAAAAGTATCTTTAGTTGAAAATGTCCGTCAGGTATTCACTAACAAGGAAATGAGTCTATCCAACGGCCAGCCAATCGGCACTAAGGCGACTCCGAAAACATACTATGTTAGTGGTACTGGAAACGACGAAAATAATGGAGTTTCCTCTTCATCCGCCTTTAGGACAATTCAAAAGGCAGCAGACCTTACCAACCCTGGCGATACAGTATTGATTATGAATGGAGTCTACACAAATCTAGCCAAAGCTGGGAGTGTAGTAAGTATTAAACGTTCTGGAACTGCAAATGCATGGATTAGGTATAAAGCATATCCTGGGCATTTCCCAAAAATTCAGCATAATACATGGAACGGTATCCTGATCTCAAGTGGAGCTTCATATATCGAGATCAACGGGCTGGAGGTCATAGGGAACAATGCCAATATAACCCTTGATTATGCGATGAGTCAGAAGACTAACAAAGTAAACCCACTTACGAATGGAAACTGCATCAATATTGATGGACGAACCAACGCTCATGTTCATCACATCCGTATTCTGAACAACAAAGTGCATGACTGTGGAGGAGCAGGTATTTCAGCGATTCAATCGGACTATGTGACAGTACATAATAACGTGGTGTTCAATAATGCCTGGTACAGCGTTTTTGGTTGCAGTGGCATTTCAATGTTGAGCAATTGGAATTCTGACAACAACCGGGGATATAAGATGTTCGTGACCAACAATAAGACCTACAACAATCGCATGTACATCCCTTGGATTGCAGTCGGAATGATCACAGACGGTAATGGCATTATTATCGATAGTTCAAAAAATAGTCATAACTCAAAATTGAGTGCATATACAGGACGTACTTTAGTTAAAAGCAATCTTACATTTAAGAATGGTGGATCAGGTATTCATGCATTTTTAAGTGAGCATGTTGATATTGAAAATAACACCGCTGTTTTAAATAATCAGAGTCCAGAAATTAACGATGGACAAATATTTGCTAATATGTCATCTGATGTAAAAATTTCCAATAACATTCTTTACGCTTCTTTTGACAAGGATATTAACAGTAACAATAAAAATGAAAACGTTATTTATCATAATAATGTTTACATTAATAGTTCTAAGATAAATGTTAAGAGTCCTGACGATATTGTTGCAGACTCAGAGTTTTTAAGTAAGCATCCCACTCTAGAAAAAATATCTAGCGATTGGAAATCGCGGCTAGATAAACAAAATTCGCCAACACTGACTTATCTAGAGCCTAAGTCGGCAGATATTGTTTGTGAGCAAATGACTTATCGTTTGCAAGGCAAACTCATCAAAGTCGGATGCTCCCCGCTATCTACTACTTTTTCTGATGTTTCATCTAACTATTGGGCAGCAAAATTTATTCAACAATTATCTGAGCGGGATCTAATTGCCGGATTTCCTGATGGTAGCTTCCGCCCTGAAGAACCGGTGACACGTGCTCAATTTGCGGCTATGGTCAACAAAGCTTTCCAAAATCCACAGCAACGGCAGGCAATCAATTTTACTGATGTGCCCAGCAACTATTGGGCATCCAGTGCGATTGGGCAAGCTTATACGATTGATTTCTTATCAGGTTATCCCGGAAATCGCTTTGAGCCAAACCAAGCTATTCCCCGCCAGCAGGTTTTGGTTTCCCTGGCTAACGGTCTGAAATATAGTCCTGGCGGCAATAGCGAAAGCACTCTGCAATATTTCAACGATGCCTCTAATATCGCTAGCTATGCCCGTAGCTCGATCGCAGCAGCAACTAAAAAGCAAATAGTGGTGAACTATCCGAATGTGAAGTCCCTGAATCCAACCGCAACTGCTACTCGCGCCCAGGTAGCAGCTTTTATCTACCAAGCATTGGTTAGCTCTAATCAAGCCTCAGCAATAAATTCGCCCTATATCGTCTCAAGCCCCAGCAATTAACTGCCCTATGTCGTAACTCAATTCAAGTCGTGACTTTAATCACCCCTGATCGGCGATCACCACTTTAACTATAGTGGGTGATCGCCTTCATTTTTAACCATAAAAATTTTTATTTAACAGAAACTCTTCTACCTCTATATCGTCTAAATCAGCATCGATATTTATTGGAATACTTATTTAATTGCGCTATGGGAGGAGCTAGGAAAGTCAGCTATATTATATTCTCTATTTAAAAGAGTATTCCAAATTATGGAATACCCTAATATTTTTGTTAAGTAGTAGCGAGAAAGGAGCCTTTTCTTGTGGTAATTCCAGGTTTCAGTTTAAGCACATATCTTGCAATTCCCGTGGTATTAAGTCTTTTGGCTGGGGTAGAAAGGATAAAAGTATCTTTAGTTGATAACGTTCATCAGGTATCCACTAACAAAGAAATCATCTTAGCCAACCACGAACTAATCAGCACTCAGGCGACTCCGAAAACATATTATGTTAGTGGTGAGGGAAACGACAAAAATAGCGGAATTTCTACTTCATCCGCCTTTAGGACAATTCAAAGGGCAGCAGACCTGACTAACCCTGGCGATAAAGTATTGATTATGAACGGAGTATACACAAATTTACCCAAAGCTCTGAGTGTAGTAAGTATTAAACGTTCTGGAACTGCAAATGCATGGATTAGGTATAAAGTATATCCTGGGCATTTCCCAAAAATTCAGCATAATACATGGAACGGTATCCTAATTTCAAGTGGAGCTTCATATATCGAGATCAACGGGCTGGAAGTTATAGGAAACAATGCCAATATAACCCTTGATTATGCATTAAGTCAGAAGAGTAACAGATTAAATCCACTTACAAGCGGAAACTGCATAAACATTGACGGACAAGTCAATGGTCATGTTCATCATATCCGTATTCTGAACAACAAAGTGCATGACTGTGGAGGAGTAGGTATCGGAGCAGGGCAGGCTGATTATGTGAAAGTGGATAATAATACTGTGTTCAATAATGCCTGGTATGGTGTTTATGGTTGCAGTGGCATTTCGATCGGGAGCAATTGGAATTCTGACACCAACCGGGGATACAAGATGTTTGTAACCAATAACAAGGTATATAACAATCGCATGTACATCCCTTGGATTGCGGTGGGACAGATCACAGATGGTAATGGCATTATTATCGATACTACCAGGAATAATGAGAATAACTCAAAATTGGATGCATATATAGGACGGACTTTAATTCAAAACAATCTGACATTTAATAATGGTGGTTCAGGTATTCATACATTTTTAAGTGATCATGTTGATATTGTCAATAACACGGCTGTTTTAAATAATCAGAGTCCAGAAATTACAAGTGGACAAATATTTGCCCGTGCATCATCGGATGTCAGAATTTTAAGGAACATTCTCTATGCTTTTCCTGGCAAGGATATTAACAATGGCAATAATAAAAATAAAAATGTTATTTATGATTATAATATCTACATCAATAGTTCAAAAGTAAGTGTTAAGGGAACTAACGATATTGTTGCAGACTCAGAGTTTTTAAATAAGCATTCCACTCTAGAAAAAATATCTGGCGATTGGAAATCGCAGTTAGATAAACAAAATCCGCCAACGCGGACTTATGTAGAGCCTAAGTCGGCAGGTTTTGTTTGTGGGCAAGTGACTTATCGTTTGCAAGATAAACTCATCAAAGTGGGATGCTCCCTGCTATCTTTGACTCAAACTACTTTTTCTGATGTTTCATCTTACCCCTGATCGGCGATCGCCACTTGAACTATAGTGGGCGATCGCTTTCCTTTTTAACTATAAAAAATCTATTTTTCAGCAACTATTTTAACTCTATATTGTCTTAATCAGTATCGATATTTATTGGAATACTTATTTAATTGCGTTAAGAAGTAGTAGGAGAATTATACTACTTCTATTGCCTACTTAATTTGATAGAGATTTGGGAATTATGACTGCATGACTAAAGTAATGGTTCTTACAAAAAGAAGAAACAATTGGGAACCTAATACTTCAGTAAATGTCTAATTAGTTAACAGTAAAAAAACTAATTGTGCTGGAGTAAAAAATAATGTTTACATTAAATCATTGGCAATCTAGAACAGCTGCACTCATGGCTTTGAGCGTCACAGTCGGTACTGTAGCGCCTTTCATTACAGCTTCACCATCTTTAGCTCAAACTACTTTTTCTGATGTTTCATCTAACTATTGGGCAGCACAATTTATTCAACAATTATCTGGGCGAGGTGTAATTGCCGGATTTCCTGATGGTAGCTTCCGCCCTGAAGAACCGGTGACACGTGCTCAATTTGCCGCTATGGTCAACAAAGCTTTCCAAAATGCACAGCAACGGCAGGCAATCAATTTTACTGATGTGCCAAGCAACTATTGGGCATCCAGTGCAATTGAGCAAGCTTATACAATTGGTTTCTTATCAGGTTATCCTGGAAATCGCTTTGAGCCTAACCAAGCTATTCCCCGCCAGCAGGTTTTGGTTTCCCTGGCTAACGGTCTGGAATATAGTCCTGGCGGCAATACCGAAAGCACTCTGCAATATTTCAACGATGCCTCTAGTATCGCTAGCTATGCCCGTAGCCCGATCGCAGCAGCAACCCAAAAGCAAATTGTAGTGAACTATCCTAATGTAAAGTTCCTGAATCCAACCACAACTGCTACACGGGCCGAGGTAGCAGCTTTTATCTACCAAGCATTGGTTAGTTCTAATCAAGCTTCAGCAATTAACTCCCCCTATGTAGTAGCTGTCGGGTCTACTACCCCAACGCCTGTATCAGTCACAATTCCCCAAGGGACTGCTATTGCTGTGAAGTATGACAAGGCAGAAAAAATTCTGGTTACAAAGGATGAAACAGCACCTTTGACATTGACAGTATCCCAAAACGTAGTTACGCAAAACGGATCTGTAGTGATTCCTGCTGGTAGTCAGGTTATTGGTCAACTCAAACCTGCTACAGGCGGTTCTCAATTCGTTGCCGAGAAACTAGTTTTGGCCAGTGGTCAGGAGTATCAGCTGAACGCTACTTCTGAAGTGATTACCAAAACTGAAACCGTCAAGAAGGGTATTAGTACTGGTTCAATTATCAAAAATACTGTATTGGGCGCAGGTGCAGCAACTGCGATATCTGCTGTCACTGGCGATCGCGCCATTGCCACAGAAGAAGTCTTGGGTGGCGCTGGTATCGGTGCGTTGGTTGGTCTGTTCTTCGGTAAGAAGAGTGTTGACTTAATCGCCATTGACCCAAATACCGATTTACAAATGACGATCAATCAAAACTTGTTAGTTTCATTTAGATAGTTATTGGTCATTGGTTATTAACGAAGGACGAATGACTAATGACTAATTCTCAACTTCCGGTAACCAAATAATAAATGTAGTTCCCGGCGTGTCGGGTGAAGTTAGCTTAGAGTTGATTGCAGGGCTGAAAACCTCGATTTCGCCCTGCATTTGCTCTATTAATTGTTTAGCGATCGCTAACCCCAAACCTGTACCGGGTATTTCTGTTTGCGCTTGTACACCCCGATAATGCCGTTCTCCAAGATGCTCTAAATCCTGGGGTGGAATGCCAGGCCCGTTGTCACTGATCACAATTCCCTGAAAATTAGCTTTTTCTTGCCCCGCCTGAATTAAAATTTTGCCACCAGTGGGAGTGTATTTCAATGCATTATCGATGATGTTAGTTAACACCTCTCGTAATGCTTTGACGTTAGCACGTACTAAGGGTGAATTCTGTTGAATTTCAGTTATTAGTTTTAGCTTTCGCTCTTGGGCGATTGCTTTGGCTGATATTAATAATGGTTCTAATATATCTGCTAGTGAACAGTCAACTGCTTTATCTCCCGTTCCCGGCAATAATAACGGTGGTTTAGCAGATTTTTGGATAGTTGCTTCTACAAATACTTCATTTTCTGCCAGATGTAGTGGTGCTAAATCTGCCTCTGTCATATCAATTACTTGATCAAATTGTTGCAGCAATTCTTGGAGGCGATCGCTTTCCCGCACGATACTAGTTGCCACATCCCGGTTGGCATCTCCTGCTCGCAACCTTTTCAATAGCAGTTTGCCAAAAGTCCGCAATGCCGTTAATGGGTTGCGAAACTGATGCAATAGGTTATCCAGCAAATCCCGCTGTTTTTCTTGGAGAATTTGTTGCTCATGCAACTGCTGCTCAAACCATGCTCGCCGCTGATCTAAAATACAAGCGATCGCCAGTGTTTGGGCTATCAGTTGAATCTGACTTTGCTCGTGTTCATTCCATGCGCGGTCTTCCCTACCTGTCACCAGTAACCCCATCATCACACCCTCATAAACCAGAGGTAAAACAATTTGGTTCCCACTAAGTAGGTATTCCTCTTTTAGATGGGGTTGAGACGCATCTGGTATCTCAGACTCCCGTGACGAGGTTGGAGATTCTGACCCTGCTATCAATAACCTTCTCTGATGATTGGGTAATACAAACACATTTCCAACTTGAAGTTGCTTGTGTACTGTCGCTTCAGCAGTCTCCTCCCCTGGCGGTAATAATGCTGTTTCCGGGTAAATTACCACAGGAATCAGTTTGGCCTCACCTGAAGGAGTCTCTACCAATTCTTGTGTTAGGTACACAATACTTAAAGTTGCTCCCAGCCCTTGGGTTAGCAGCGCTATTTGCTCTCGACACAGAGCCAGAAAATCGGAACTGGCAGACATTAACATTTTTTAGCTCTTGCTCAAGATTACAGATTTTAAGGCATGATTAAGAGAGGATACTGAGTTTTTACCTCACTCATTTAATAAAGCTTAACTAAAATCTTCTTAGTCATGGTTTGTACCAAGGGATTATATTTTTAGCTGCTTTTGTTTATTTATCTCCAAAGATATTAATTTTCTTGCATTTAAAGGTTAAAAGCTATTGATATTTTGAACTAGAACTTATATAATGACGACGGATTTTGTAGCTATGACTACAATCTATAGCTTGAAAGAGGAGGACAATAGGTTGGCAAGGAGACGCAAAAGGAAAAGTCGTCGTCGTCAGGAAGGACGGCGGATTCTGGAACATGTGCCTCAATATAGCATCGAAAGTGGCGAAGAAAAACCTGTGACAGCAGCGAGAAGATTCATTCAAGCTGAAGGTATTTTGCCACCTGCGTTGCTACTCGTAAAGCGAAACGAACACACCACAGACCGTTATTTCTGGGCAGAAAAGGGGCTGTTTGGTGCTCAATACGTAGAGGAAAACCATTTCTTGTTTCCCAGCTTGAGGGTGTTAGAACCTTCGCCAGGTCAAGAACCTCTTGCTTTAGCTAGTCGGTGAACCAGAAATGGTCATCTTACTCATTAAATGTGGCTCCTGACTATTAAACTGGCAAAATTGCTAAGTTTATGCAAAATTTAATTTTTTTTTAGTTTGGAGCTGATTTGCTTTTTAAGGCTAGTCCAGGTAGTTGGAAAGTAAACTTGTCTCAAACCACGCTAGGTTGCATGGGTTGATACTATTTTGATGATGCAGAAGAGAGTAGGTATAGAGCCAAGCGCGTCCAAAAGCGCTAGTGAAGTTGCGCTCTTATGCCGTAGATGCTTAATCAAGCTCTGTCAACAAATTTAAGTTAATGAATTTAAATTTTTTCCCCACGACTTATATCGTGGGGAAAACTGACAAAGCAGCAGTCTTGATTTCCTCCTGACTACTTTCCATTACCTAAAGAGTAGGTCAGGTCAGAAGTCTGCATATCATAGTTAAAAGATGGTCACAAAAACCAACAATTATTCCACAGGCTTGAGCTGTAGAGTCCTCTGTAACTCACTGAGTTCATCTCGATGGGCGACTACAGTGATCTTACTTGAGGAGGTTTGTTCGCTCTGAGTTGTTTCTACTTTGAGCGACACCTTCTCAAGTCTTCCAGATTTTTTCCAATAAAATAGAC
The DNA here is from genome assembly GCF_036917615.1 of Nostoc sp. Taxonomy (GTDB): domain Bacteria; phylum Cyanobacteriota; class Cyanobacteriia; order Cyanobacteriales; family Nostocaceae; genus Nostoc. The sequence continues at coordinate 160,103 of NZ_JBALCZ010000047.1, read as the reverse complement.
CACTTAAAGGAGACAGCAGTACCATAGCCAGAACAAGGGTACTGAGGCTAGGAGAAAGCAGGGATACGACTAGTGATAGACAAAGAATACCAGTAGCTGCTAGTAGAGTTAGAAATATAGCTAAGAACCAGCTAGGTCTAACAAAACCTTCAAAAGTCACCTGGTTTTGTTCTCGGTCTACCGCTGCCACTCGGTAAGACCGCGAGCAAAAATATTCTTTTAATTGAGACATTAAAGCAGCTTCGTCTTGCTCAGATACCAGTTTTGCTGTTTCTGTGCGGTCTTTAGTCGAGGCACGAATAAAGAAAAACAGCCCAACCGATAACAACAAGGTTAGCAGAAACGTAGATGGCAGAATAGCAGTATCCATAACTAATTGTTAGTGTTTGACTCCAAGAGACTTATTCATTATCAATTATTCGTTACTTTGTCCTCCCGTTGATGTAGTGTTGCCAATGAAAAGCTAAATCCTGCGCTTGAACTTGCCATTCTGGAGAAACTTGGTACATCCGCCTGGGGCGTCCCCGTCCTTCGAGTTTCTTCCAATATCCAGTGATTGCCCTTTGGTCTTCCAGAAATTTGATTGCACTATAAAGTACGGTATCCGAAAGCCTATAGGTGGGATATTCAGTTTCTAATCGCTCAATCAATTCGGTTCCGTAGGATTCACCTTGTAACAAAACAGTCAGTATGTAACAAACTGCTAGTTCCTGACAAAGGTAAGTTGGCGGAGGATTCTCAAAGAATTGATATATATCCTCAAGTTTCATGGTTAGTGAATGGCTAAAAAAATGCCTTAGGTTAAGGTCTACAATCCTTGTATTCAGTATACATTGCTACTACTAAGTGAGTAATATATATAAAGCTACTTAGACTAGATTTCCAAAGCGTAAACACCAAATAATTACCCACGCCTGTAAAGTTGTGGGACGAGTTTGCGAGTTTTAGGGGCACAAAATAGTGTACCCCTACCCAAGCTCGATACGGTGTGGTGAGGAGCGAACAGACAGTGGCGAAGTCACTATCTTGGTGTTAAGTGATGCCGAGCTAGTTAGAACTGCTTAAGCAATAAAATGCCATCGAAGAAATTTTACAGGTAAAATGCAATTTTGTCTGTAAAACTTAAGAAACACTTTGTTTTACAGTGATTTTCCCAATGCAGATTCTAAGAGCTTAACAAGAAGGCATATGTCTGGGTTAAAGTTGCTACGCCTGTGGACACACCTAAGCAGTAACTATTTCTGATTTCCTGGACTTGAGAATCTCTTATCCCATTTGGCAAGTGTGATAGTAAATTTATCAAAGAAGACGCAAATATTAAGAAAGGGAGAGACGCAAAGTGCGATACTTCTCAACAAGGCTTTCCCTGTCCCCCGTACCCCTACTATTAAGCAAGCTACGCGTAGGGTCTCCCTTTGGAGAAGTTCTGTTCGGCGGAAGTTGCCGCTCAGACTTCTCTTTGTGTCTTTGTGTCCTTTGAAAGCCCCCAGCACATTGGTGATCAGTATGTCACAAACTCCCGATGCCCCATCATCTTCTTCAACTCTTAGGGCAATTGCCCAAACTTTTCGGCTTACAGGTTGGATTAGCTTCTGGATTCAGCTAGTACTAGGCGTTGTTTCTAGCATAATTGTGCTGCTGTTCGCCTTCTTTAATCAAAGAACTGGCAGTCCTAGTAATAATCCTGGGACTGGCTTTGGCGTATTTTTAGCAGTTTGTGGACTGGTTGTTTTGGGTGGGGGGATTTATTTAGCTTACCGTTACACTAGAATTGGCAAGCAATTAGAATCCTCCAATCCCAGCAACCGTCCTCGGAAAAGCGAGACTGTGCAAGTATTACGCTTAGGACTATGGGTGAATTTAGGAGGAACGCTGGTGACTCTTTTGGGGGCACAAGCCATCGTTGGGACGCTGGTAGGAAGATCCATATCTCCCCAAGCTATAACTACCCAATTTTTTGACCCCACCCGGATTATTAGCGGTCTAGATATGCTTGTGGTACAGGCAAACACTAACACTGTTTCAGCGCACTTTGCTGGGGTTGTTGCCTCACTTTGGTTGCTCAATCGCATCAACAGACCTTAATGTCAGCGCAGAGTCAGGGAGAGTAAATAATTTCCCCTTATCTTTTTTTATTTAGCAAATTAATCGCATAGTCCGATCCTACTTTTCCATAACAAAAATGGTAACTCTCAGAGTCTGGCTCAGGTTACTGAAACGACAGTGACTCAAGATACCAGATCATGATTTGTTAAACGCATTATCTGCTTTCGTAGCCCTGGCAGTGATGCTAGGGTAGAATTTTGATCATACGTTAAGACTGATTTTTCTAAAAAACTTTGTTTTTCCAGTCACAGCAAACCAAAATTACTATATGCTGGATGCTTATGTGTTAACTGTATTTACAGGAAGATTCTAAGCTAGAAACTAAGAAAATCTGTGCTGGATATTAAGCAAATACGGGAAAATCCGCAATTAGTTCAAGAACGATTAAATAGTCGTAGTGGTAAATACGACATTGAACCGATATTACAGTTAGATCGGCAACAACGGGAACTAGAGGGGACGCGCAGTCAACTCCAAGCTCGTAGCAACGAAATCGGTAAAATTGTCGGGCAAAAGATTAAATCTGGGATCAATCCTCAAGACCCAGAAATTCAAGTTTTGCGGGATGAAGGTAACTCTGTTAAAGCTACGTTGAGCCAACTGGAACCCCAGGAAAAAGACCTCAAATCTGAAATTGCCCAACTTGTGTTGGCACTTCCCAACTTACCAAGCGACTCTACACCTCTTGGAAAAAATGAGGAAGATAACGTAGAAGTGCGCCGCTGGGGTGATGAGTACATTCCCCAAAACCCGAATATTCTCCCTCACTGGGAAATAGGCGAAAAGCTAGGTATTCTGAATGTTGAGCGAGCTGTAAAAGTAGCCCAAAGTCGCTTTGTGACATTGATAGGCGCTGGTGCGGCATTGGAAAGGGCATTAATTCAATTTATGCTGACTCTCCATACTCAAGCTGGGTATGTGGAAGTCAGTCCGCCGCTGTTAGTGAATACCGAGTCTTTGACGGCGACCGGTCAGTTACCCAAGTTTGCTGAAGAAAGCTTTAAATGCGCTGATGACGACTTGTGGCTGATTCCCACGGCAGAGGTTCCAGTTACAAATCTCTATCGGGGTGAAATTATCGCTGCTGAAGACTTGCCTATCTACCACTGTGCTTTTACTCCCTGTTTTCGCCGCGAAGCTGGTAGTTATGGGCGCGATATGCGGGGATTAATTCGCCTGCATCAATTTAACAAGGTGGAAATGGTGAAATTTGTCGAACCCACTACGTCTTTTGATGAACTGGAGAAATTGGTGGGAAATGCAGAAGCAATTTTACAGGCGTTGCAGTTGCCTTACCGAGTCGTAAATTTAAGTACTGGAGATTTGGGATTTGCCTCTACCAAAACTTATGATTTAGAAGTTTGGTTGCCCTCTTCTGGCAAATACCGCGAAATTTCTAGCTGTTCCAATACTATAGATTTTCAGGCGCGACGGGCTGATATTCGCTTCAAAGAGGCGGGGAAGAAAGGTACCCAGTTTGTACATACTCTGAATGGTTCGGGTTTGGCGGTGGGACGGACTATGGCAGCAATTTTGGAGAATTATCAACAACCTGATGGGAGGGTGAGGATACCAGAAGCCCTGCAACCTTATTTGGGACGTGAAGTTTTGTAATTAGTCATTAGTCCTTTGTCTTTTACTAATGACTAATGCCCAATGCCCAATACTCAATGCCCAATTAGAATGGAGATAACTATAGCTTAATATCTTCACTAATTTACTCTATGTCAGTTTTAGCAGCGATCGCAGTCTTGGCTGTTCTGATCTTGGTACACGAGTTGGGACATTTTGTTGCAGCACGTTCTCAAGGCATTCTGGTTAACCGTTTTTCTTTGGGTTTTGGCCCAGTTCTTTTTAAGTACCAAGGTTCACAAACCGAATATGCTGTCCGTGCCTTTCCCTTGGGCGGCTTTGTGGGCTTTCCCGATGATGACCCCGATAGCGATATTCCACCCAATGACCCGAATCTGCTGCGTAATCGTCCAGTTTTAGACCGGGCGATCGTCATCAGTGCCGGAGTGATCGCAAATTTAATATTTGCCTATTTGGTGTTGGCTCTGCAATTAGGTATTGTCGGCATTCCCAAGGAATTAAACTTTCAAGCTGGTGTCCTTGTACAGCCTGTTAATCAAGAATCTGTTGCCTACCAAGCAGGAATTCGGGAAGGAGATATTATTTTGGCTGTGAATGGTCAGGAACTCCCTGCTTCTGAAAAGTCAACGGCTTTGCTGACAAAAGAAATTCAAACTCATCCTAATCAGCAAATCGAACTGAAAATTCAGCGTGAAAACCAACAACAATCCCTGAAATTAACACCAAAACTGGGAGCCGATGGCAAAGGTGTAGTTGGTGTGGCACTTAGTCCAAATGCTACAGCAGTTTATCGTCGTCCTAATAGTCCTTTTGAAATTTTCGATATTGCTGCTAACAGGTTTCAACAATTATTTGTTGGGACACTCAGCGGTTTTGGGCAGTTGATTACCAATTTTCAACAAACTGCTGGACAAGTTTCTGGTCCAGTTAATATTGTCAAAATAGGTGCAAAATTAGCTGCTGATAATAGTGCAAATCTGTTGTCTTTTGCCGCAATTATCAGCATTAATTTGGCTGTGATCAACATTTTGCCTTTACCAGCTTTGGATGGCGGACAACTCGCTTTTCTGCTGATTGAAGGTTTGCGTGGTAAGCCTGTGCCTGCCCGTATTCAAGAAGGTGTCATGCAAACCGGTTTGGTATTACTCTTAGGGTTAGGAATTTTTCTGATAGTTAAAGAAACCACCCAATTAACTAGCGAATTGCAATGGGTGCAAAGATTGTTCCAGTGAGCGTTAACTGAAAATAGGGAGTGGGGAGTAGGGAGTGAGGAGTAGGAAAGAGAAACTTTCACCTTTAAGGCAACGATCGCTAGAAATTTCAGCTCGTCTGAAGCGTCTTTATCCAGATGCAACTTGCTCTTTGAACTACTCAACGCCAGTACAACTGTTGGTGGCAACTATTCTTTCTGCTCAGTGTACTGATGAGCGCGTGAATAAGGTAACACCAGCTTTATTTAGTCGGTTCCCTGATGCTGCTAGTTTAGCGATCGCTGACTTGGTAGAATTAGAAAGCTTGGTGCGTTCAAGTGGGTTTTATCACAATAAAGCCAAGAACATTCAAGCCGCCTGTCGGATGATTGTCACTGAGTTTAACTCTGTTGTCCCCAACCAAATGGAACAGTTGTTAAAGCTTCCAGGTGTGGCGCGGAAGACAGCAAATGTAGTTCTGGCTCATGCTTATGGCATTCATGTTGGGGTGACAGTAGATACTCACGTCAAGCGCCTGTGCGAACGTTTGGGTTTAACTCAAGCAAAAGACCCGGTTCGGATTGAGCAAGATTTAATGGGTTTATTGCCGCAGCCTGATTGGGAAAATTGGTCAATTCGGCTGATTTATCACGGTCGTGCTATTTGTAAAGCCCGCTCTCCCGTCTGCGTTGCTTGTGAGCTTGCCGATTTGTGCCCTGCTGCGAATAAGCCAATGGTTATAGGGTAAGTGACACGAGTAACTCCAGAATTGATGGAGAGACTGTAGAATGGAGAATGGTGTCTTTAAATAAATTAAAAAATGTATGGCAAAAAAGAGCTTGATTGAGCGCGAGAAAAAGCGCACCAAGTTGGTAGAAAAGTATGCTGACAAGCGGGAAGCTCTTCTGGATGAGTTCAGAAGTGCAGAATCTCCTCTGGATAAGCTGGAAATCCACCGGAAGATTCAACAGCTACCCCGGAATAGTGCGCCCACCCGCCACCGCAACCGTTGCTGGCTGACTGGTCGTTCTAGAGGTGTTTACCGCGATTTTGGGTTGTCTCGGAACGTGCTGCGAGAATGGGCGCATGAAGGTCTTTTGCCTGGAGTTGTTAAGTCTAGTTGGTAGTCATTGGTCATTAGTCATTAGTCATTTGCAAAGGACAAAGGACAAATGACTAATGACAAAAATTATTGACCACAACATTTATCAATTCCCAGACTCTCTAAGAGTAGATCGCTGACGGCGTTGGCGATCGCAAACTCTCCATAGAAGCTATTGGAAAAATCATACGACTGCATCTCTGTGACAATGGCAATTACCAGAGAACCAAGGTCGTTTTCTCCTTCCATCCGTTGACGCACAAAAATCTGTGCGGCTCGTTGGGCAATATTTTGGTTGACTGCTTCGGGGATAAATTCTGTATCTAGCCACCGTTGTAAGCGCTCTCGTAACCATTCACCTTCGAGTAGGGGGTTTTCAGGCGGTGGTAGGGTGATGGGTGGAATTGGTTGAGTCATCTTTTTTATCTTAAACGCAGAGGGACGCGGAGGGAAACGCAGAGGAACGCAAAGAATGATTGTTAGCATCAAATTGCGTTTCTAAGAGTGTTTTTTTATATTTATTTATTTATGCAATATGATCTCGCCGCTATTGTTGAAGGCTATGCACAAGGCTATTTTCTCATGGCTGATGAGCGCGATCGCCTGAGTTGGTACGGAAGTCGCGATCGGACTTTTATTCCTTTGGATGAGCGATTTCGTTACCCCAAGTCTTTACAGCGCGTTCTAAATCAAGAACGGTTTACTGTGGATATTAATCGGGACTTCCAAGCTGTGGTAGCTGGGTGTGCTGACAGAGAGACAACTTGGATTTCACCGGAATTGCAAAAGATTTATTGGCTACTTTACCAGAATGGTTATGCTTATAGTTTTGAAACTTGGCAGGGTGACGAATTAGCTGGGGGAATTTTAGGGATTATCATTGGTGGCGCTTTCATTGGCGAGTCGATGTTTTACCGCATTCCCGAAGGTTCAAAGGTAGCGATGGTGAAGTTGGTGGAAAGATTGCGTCAGAGGGAATTTGTGTTTTTTGATGCCCAAATGATGAATCCCCATTTGGAGAGGTTTGGTGCTTATCGGGTTGGGGATAAAGAATATCAAGTTTTACTCAAGCAAGCGTTGCAATGTCGTTGTAACTTAATATAAAAAGTAGATACAAAACTTTTAACTTGATATAACTGAATCAAAAGTAATACACCTTTTAGCAGATATGCGAGTGGAATCTAAAGAAGTTTTTCTTTCCTATGCTTGGGGCGGTGATAGTGAGGAATTTGTCAATCGATTGGATCAAGCATTTCAGGGAAAGGGCATTACTATTGTCCGTGATAAACGTGACTTAGGTTATAAAGGGCTGATCAAAGAATTTATGAAACGTATTGGTTGCGGTAAATGTGTAATTGCAGTAATCAGCGATAAATATTTGAAGTCACGCAACTGTATGCTTGAACTCGTAGAAGTCTCAAAAAACGGTCAATTTTACGATCGCATTTTCCCAATTATCTTCCCAGATGCCAAGATTTATGATCCTGTTGATCGAGCAGACTATATCATTCATTGGGATAGTGAAATTAACAAACTAGATTCCAAACTCAAAATGTTGGTTTCAAATGCTAATTTGGCTAGCTTTCAACAGGCAGTAACTCAATATACAGAGTTCAGAGCAACATTTGATATCATCATTTATATGCTTCAAAATATGAATACATTAACTCCAGATATTCATAGTGACTCAAATTTTGAGGCATTATTTGAGGCAGTTGAGCACAAGTTATCAGATTCAGATCTAACTTCCAATGCGGTTTGTTCAAACTCAAGCGGCTTAACTGCTAAGACGTTAAGTACAAGTGGCAGAATTACAGACCAACAATTTGTTGGCAATCAGGCTACTATTGTCGATCAGCTTGCCTTTTTCGTTCAGCAGATTGGCTTTCAAAGCCCAAGGCAAGATTATACTAGATCCCAATTTGAGGCTTATTGCAATACTTGGAAAAGCCTACAAAGATTGCGATTAATAGGAGATGACCTATGGGCCAGAGTGAGTGAGGATACCCTTATTAAGTTTGCTGAACAACTAAAACCAACTAAACAAGTAGCGCATGAAAATGAAATTTTCTTTGAAGAGTTAGATCGTACACAGTTGTTTTCAATCTTAGAGGAATTTGAAAATTTTAGATTAGGAAAGCGGTGTTTGATCGAAATCCGTTCTAGAGACGATTTTGAGGAGTTTTTGCGTGAAGGTTCTATTCATTTAGAGAAAATTACTAAGCAAATTGAGCGAAACCAAAAGTATAAATGGGAGTATGAGCAAATCCTTGACAAAATACGAGTATCCTTTCGAGAAAAACTATCAGGTAAACCTAGCGATGCCGTCCTAGATGCAGGCTGATAAAGCTCTGATGAGCGTTTTGATTATGGCGAAGATCGCTGGATCGGAATCGGCTTTTTAGGCAACGGTGTAGCGGTTGTCGTTTGGACAGAACGACAGAACAACATAGTCCGCATTATCTCAGCACGAAGGGCAAACCGATATGAGCGTCAACGACTTGAACAATACCTCACGTACTGATTGGGCTGGATTAGAGGCAATGACGGATGAGGACATTGATTACTCAGACATTCCACCGTTGAGCGATGAGTTTTTTGAAAATGCCACGCTGAGGATTCCGGCAACACAAGCCAGTGATCTGATTCAGTTAGATTCAGAAGTAATAATGTGGTTTCGTGAACAAGGTGCAGAGTACAAAACACTGATTAACTCAGTTTTGCGCCGTTACATTGAAAACAGTGGCGATCGGGGTGCAGGCTGACAGCGGATGCAAAAGTAATGATAAATAGATACAGCATATTGTTCAATGATCTGATGAAGATCACTTTTTCTACTCACAATTCCAGAGTTTGCCTACCTTACATATACTAAGTTAAAGACTATCTCCGAGTGAAACCTTATGTCAGACTTACTTGGAAGAATTACAGTTAATCCTAAACAATGTGGTGGTCGTCCCTGTATCCGGGGCATGAGAATTCGGGTATCAGACGTACTCGACTTGTTTGCGGCTGGACTGAGTGCCGAACAAATCCTAGAAGAAATGCCCGATTTGGAAGCGGATGATCTCAAAGCATCACTTGTGTACGCTTCACGTAAGCTCAATCATCCCGTTTTGGTTGTATGACGATCTGGATAGATGCACATCTGTCACCTGCAATTGCAACTTGGATCACCATCACATTCGGCATAACGGCATTAGCTTTGCGTGATGTTGGGCTGAGAGATGCCGAAGATCCTGAGATTTTCGAGGCAGCGAGGGCTAAAGGAGTCATCTTCATGACCAAAGACAGTGACTTTGCTGACTTAGTAGATCGTTTTGGAACACCGCCACAAGTTATCTGGTTGACGTGTGGCAATACGTCAAATGACCGATTGAAAGAGATTCTGAATTCAACATTGCCAGAAGCATTAAAGCTTTTGCAATCTGGCGAAGCGTTAGTCGAAATCAGAGGGGATTAAGGGTACAGGTTCGCCGTAGACTAGGTTTCCTAGCATCAACCCAACATCTTCTTCCACATTCAAAAACAGTCACTCCCGCAACCAACTAAATAAACCTTCTACTGTTAGGCTGAAATCTTTAGCAAATTCCGGGACTGGTAATTGTGTTCCTAGTTCTTCATAAAAAGTGGTTGGTTGATCTGGCAAGTAGACAAACACAGATTGTTCTTCAGGATCAATCAGCCATCCCATCTGAGTTCCATACTTCAGGCAATGCAGAATATTCTTGGTAACTTTAGTTTGACTTTGATCAGGAGATAAAATTTCAATTGTCCAATCTGGGGCAATTGAAAAGACATTAGCAACCCCACCATTTTCTTTACGGGGAATTCTGTCGCACATAAACACAGAAATGTCAGGTACAATTGAGCGTTCGCCAAAGGTACAGCGCAGCTCACAGAAAGCCCGTGCAATCTGTTTGGATTTGACGACCAAGTTAATTGCAGGTGCTAACTCGGTCTGAATTGCGCTGTGTTCTCCTTGCGGCATCGGTTTTTGGATGATACGCCCATCAATGTATTCACTAGCAGGTTTTGTCTCTGGCAGATCCAGGAATTCACTTAGAGTCAGGGGTTTAGCAGGGGTCTGTACCATTTAAGGTTTCCTTACTAGGGGTAAGTTGTACTACTGCTATTTGTTATTCTACAGATGATCAATCAGTTAAGAAAATAGGGTAGAGAAATCGACAAAATCGATGCCCAGGAAAATTCGAGAGTTAAAAGCCCAGATTGTGCATGAAGGGTTCGTTTATCTGTCTAAGCGTGGCAAAGGTAGCATGAGCGTTGGCGACATCCTTTCTCAAAAAAACACTGACAATTTCGGGCAAGGATGGAGACAATGTGCCAGTGTTACTTAGAAAAGCAGTTAGCAAAGTTATTAACTGAACTCGAAGAATTAAGGGAGGACGAGGATTTATGAGTCGATACACCATGATTATTCAATGGTCTGATGAAGATCAGCTTTTCCTAGTCACGATTCCAGAGTTTGCTGATCGTGTTATCATGCCTTGCACTCACGGCAAAACTCGTGAGGAAGCTATTTATAATGGTGAAAAAGTGATTGAAATGTATTTGTCAGCTTGGCAAGCAGAAGGTGAATCTATCCCTGAACCCAGTACGCTTCAAATTGCCTGATTACCATTCCAATACCGGTTGGTCGAAATTACCGGGGATAAGCGATCGCAAGCTAACAAATCCCTTACACTTTTTCTTCAGTAACTAATGTCAGACTAACCCATTCGCCTTTCTCGTTGTAGCTGCGAATCATCCGCTGGCGCAGGTTTGGTTGGATTAACCAACCCACTTCTAAGAATAAGGGTTGACGTAACTGCACCTTGAGTGGTGAAGTTGCAGAAGCACCATCAGGTAACAATAATACTTGTACCTGCTTTTGGGGATCTTGGTCAAAGAGAATGATAGAACCTTTGATGGTAGCAGTTGAGGTAATTGTGCGTCCCCCAAAAGAGGTACTTTGAATTAATCGCCCAGGATCATCAAGTTGTAATTTTAGGGTTGTAGAGTAAGTATCAGTCCGCAAATCTCGATATATTGTGACTGCTTGGCCTTGCCATTCTCCCAACAAGTCATTTATCTGGAAGGGTGGACGTTCTGCTGTTTGTGTTCCAGCTAAATGTTCTCGAATTAAGGTTAGTTTACTTAGATTACCAGTCTGATCAAACAGTTGCACCAGACGCAAGCGGCAATTTTCATGAACAAAAGCCAGTTCTGCACCGAATTCCGAAAATGGCCCTAGCTGAATTAAACCTTCAGAAAATGAACCTTTTTCAAAAAACAGCAGACCTCCTCCCACAGAACTAAATTCTCTAATCATATCATCTCGTTCCGGACGGCTCAGAGTTAAGCGCACTGTCTGGTTATTGTTTAAACCTTCTAGAGAAAGACGGCTAGGAGTATCGTTGAGAAGTGTCCCTTGGGGAGAAAAATTGGTAAATGAACCTTCCCATACACCAAGATTTTGCAGAAAACATTCCCATTGCGATTTCATAGCGATTTCTTCCTTTGTCCTACCAATGCTCAATGCCCAATGCCCAATGCCTAACCTTTAGCAAAACGTTGGACAGCAAATAAGCTCCCCATTAATCCTACAGCTGCACCGAAACTCAAAAGAATCAGGGGCAATAATAAAATTTGGGCTGGAGTGAGTTGCACCCTGTTGGTGATGACTTGGATAAACTCAGGTTGATTGACTAGCAACTTACCGAGAAACTGTTGAATCACAGAAATGAAACTCCAAGCGATCGCACCACCAACTAAACCAAAGGTAATTCCTTGTAAAATAAACGGCAGGTAAATCCAAGCAGAAGTTGCTCCCACTAGTTGCATAATTTCAATTTCCTGGCGTCGCGCCATGACAATCAGGCGAATTGTGGTGGTAGTGACTGCGATCGCTGTTAAAGTCAGAATAATCGTAATTGTTAAACTAATCCAGTTTAGACCTTGGTGCAACTGGGCAATACGTTTGACTGCTTCATCGACATATTGCACCGCATCAACTCCCGGTAACTTAGCCAACTGCGTTGCTAAAGTTGGTACAATTTGAGAATTACGGGCTTTTACCTTCATCTCGTCAACCAGAGGATTCTCACCTAGCTGCTGGGTAGCACCCTCAATATCAGAAATTCTCATTTCTTTAACTAACTTAGTCCAAGCTTCCTCTTTAGTAATGGTTTGTATCGCCGCCACCTCTGGCATTTTTGCTATCAGTGGCTGAATGCTTTCGACTTGCGTATCCGGTTCGAGAAAAACTGATACTTCTAACTGGCTACCGAACTGGTAAAGGAGTTTTTCGACTTGCCAAGAGGTTTGCAAACTCAAGCCAAATAAAAACAGTAACACTGTAACAGTACTTACTGCTGCCCAATTCATCCAACCTCCCCGCAATAAACCGAGGAAAGTTTCTTTGAGCAGGTAGTCAAGTTTTGTGAGAGATTTAAACACACATCACCCCAATAAGTAATTCAAAATTCACGCATTCAAGAACGCAATCACAGCAGTTTATTGGAAATTAGCTCTGTGTCTGAGACTTTCCGCCGTGCCTCTGCGTGAGATAACACCACCATTTATACTCGACAGTGCAAACTTTGGGTGGGTCAAGCCCCAAAAACATCATCAGTAGTGAGGACAACTGACTAGTGACCGAAGAAAAGGGGATTAGGCAACTAAATTTATTTATGAGGATTGTTAATGCGTGAATTTTGAATTCAAAGCGAAGCGACATGACGAGCTTGATAGAATTAAAGTAGTAGGAATTTTCACCATCTAGCCATCGAGACTCATGCCCTCTGAAATTGCTGTAGAGAAAAAAAAGTTAAAAAATCCACCTTTGGAGCTTCATTATTTAGGTAATCGGGTGCTGCGTCAAGCTGCAAAGCGGATTTCTAAAGTAGATGACGAACTCCGCCAACTGGTGCGCGAAATGCTGCAAACTATGTACAGCAAAGATGGCATTGGTTTGGCTGCACCCCAAGTGGGAATTCACAAACAACTAATTGTCATCGATCTGGAACCAGAGAACGCAGCTAATTCGCCCTTGGTATTGATTAACCCCACTATTAAACAAGTAAGCCGCGACATCTCTGTTGCCCAAGAAGGATGCTTGAGTATTCCCAATGTATATCTAGACGTGAAGCGCCCCGAAGTCGTGGAAATTGCCTATAAAGACGAGTATGGTCGTCCCCGGATATTAGAGGCTAATGACCTCCTGGGACGCTGCATTCAGCACGAGATGGATCACCTTAACGGCGTGGTATTTGTAGACCGTGTAGAAAACTCCTTGACTTTGGCCCAGGAGCTATCTAAGAATGGCTTCTCGTATCAAGCGGTGAAACCAATAGCATAGGGGGCTAGTAGTGTATTTAACTCCAAAAAGCGGTTTATTTTTGGGTGGTTGTTGTGTAAGTGCGATCGCAGCCGTAGGTTCGATTTTTGAACTCAGTTATGGACAACCAGATTTAGGCTTCCAAGTCACGGCGATTATCCTGGTATTGAGCATTCCACTCACAGGATTCTTTTTCTTTGCCGCAGTGAAGGACGCAAGGGCTAACATGAAATAAGCATCAGGTACATAAAAAAGGTAAAGGGGATGAAAGAAAAACCTAAAGTTCACCCTTTTACCTTTTATTTTTGCTCTCCATCTTCCACTGCCCCTAAAGCTTTTAGCGTCACTAACTGCGCTGCGGTTAACCCTGTCACCCCGGTGATATTCATTCTTTCATAGGGTCTAGGCGATCGCAGTGTTTTCCAACACTCCCCTGTCTCAATATCCCACAGTTTGATTGTTTCGTCTTGGCTACCACTAGCTATATTTCTACCATTCGGACTAAATGCGACTGACCAAACTCCCATTGTATGTCCGAACAAAGTCATCAAGTCTTTGCTGGTATTCACATTCCAAAGCTTGACTGTTTGGTCTACACTACCACTGGCCAGTTGCTGACCATCGGGACTGAATGCTACAGACCATACCCAATGGCTATGAGATTGAGCAATTCCTAGGCTTTTTCCTGTGTCCACTTCCCACAGTCTTACTGTTTTGTCTAGACTACTACTCGCTAATATCTTACCGTTAGGGCTAAAAGTAACAGATCTCACAAAATCTGTGTGTCCAGAAAAACTTTTTTCGCATCTACCTTCCGAAATATTCCATAGTCTGATGGTTTTTTCGCTACCACTGGCGAGGATCTGCCCTTGAGGATGAAACGCCACTGACCTGACAAAATCAGAATGCCCAGAAAAAGTGGCTAGGCATTTACCTGTATGAGTATCCCATAACTTGACAGTGCGATCGCCGCTACCACTAGCTAGTAATTGACCATCGGGACTAAAAGCTACTGACCACACTCCTGTGCTGTGTCCCAAGAAAGTAGATAGGCATTTACCCGTATGAGTATCCCATAACTTGACAGTGCGATCGCCGCTACCACTAGCTAGTAATTGACCATTGGGACTAAAAGCTACTGACCACGCTCCTCTAATATGTCCCTGAAGAATTTTCTGGCATTTGCCCGAGTCAACATTCCATAACCTAACACTGGCATCATCGCTACCACTGGCAAGAATTTTACCTTCAGGATGGAAGGCTACAGACCAAACCCGACTAGTGTAACCTTGGAAGGTCTTTTGACATTTACCCTCAATCACATCCCATAATCGTAAACAAGAGTCGTCACTGCCACTGGCAAGCATCTTACCGTCTGTACTGAAAGCCACAGACCAAACTCGACTACTGTCACCTTGTAAGGTTTTCCAACACTTAGCGATCGCAACATTCCATAATTTTATAGTTTGATCGTCACTACCAGTGGCAATAGTTTCTCCATCAGGGCTAAAAGCTACCGAGCAGATACCCAAAGAATGTCCTTGTAAAGTTTTCTGGCACTTACCGCGATCGATATCCCATATTTTGACTGTTGTGTCATCGCTACCACTAACGAGGATCTGCCCATTAGGACTAAAAGCCACCGATCTAACACCGAGCGAATGTCCCTGTAAAGTTTTTTGGCACTGACCGTGCTGAATATCCCATAGCTTAATAGTTTGGTCATCACTACCACTAGCTAGCAATATACCGTCCGGACTAAAGGCAACTGACCTGACAAAGTTACTATGAGAGAGCAAAGTTTGACTACACTCACCTGTATGGACAGCCCATAATTTCACGGTTCTATCATCACTACCACTAGCTAACAACGTACCATCTGGACTGAAGGCAACTGACCTTACAAAATCGGTATGGGAGAACAGAGTCTGGTTACATTCACCTGTGCAGATATCCCAGAGCTTAATAGTTTGATCTTCACCACCACTAGCTAGCGTAGGTTCAGTCGGATGAAAAGCAATTGACCAAACCCAACCCGTATGTCCTTTTAATGTGAAAATTTGTGTAGTGTCACCCACTCGCCACAATCGAATTTCACCATTAGTATCACATGTAGCTAAAATTTTTTGATTTGGACTAAAAGCTATTGATAAAATACTCCCAAAAGTTTCTGTAAAAATTGATTTTGATAAGTCAGAACCAGTAAAATTAACATCATGTAAATTCACACCTTGTAAATATGCTTGCCACACTGGTAAATAAGAAAAGTTATAACAACTTAAATCTATGTTTAATTGAGTTAAAAAATTAACAATATTACCACTTAAGTATCCTGGCTTATTGACTAGTCTGTCTCTTTGTTTGTCTAAAATTTGAGTTAGCTGATATTCAATATTTTTAGGAGTGAGAAAAATATTAACTAATCTTTCAAGCAGTGGTTTAATAATCAAGCGGATTTGAATTTCATACACATAATCTTTGGCAGTAGCTCCCATCAGCGCATGGCTGTTGCATAGATTAATTTTACCGTTAATAATCTCTTGACAAATTTCCTCTATTAATAGGTCATTAATGTATTCCATGACCACAGGTTGCAAGGTAAAAAATGTAGATTTATCGCCGCTTTTTTGCTCAATTAGCGAGCGCCTACGTAGAGATTCTAAAGCTTCTAGCAATTTCCGTTTTGGTAGAGGATGTACAATATCATCTAGCAATTCGTCAATGGAAACTAACTCTCGCTTGATTCCTAGCCAATAAATAATTTCTTTTTCTAGGTCAGAGGTGCGCTCAAATTGCTGATCTAATAAATTACGAGTGTCACCAAAAATAATCTCTCCCTGCTCAATAAAGGTAGCAATATTTCCGGCAAATAATTCTCTTATTGGCTCAGAAACTAATTTTAATGCTAAGGGATTACCTGAATAATTATCAACTAGCTTTGCCCAGTCTTGCTTTGAGCCAAATATGCCTTTATCTTTAAGAATTTCTTGCCCTTCTATTTCTCCTAAGCCAGGTAATAATAGCGTTCTGACTGGTGATGTTTCTCCCTCTAAAGGAGCAAATTCTTTAGGTTTTTCACGAGAATTCAATACCAAACAACTTTGATGCGCTTCTTCCCCCACTCGTTTGAGTAGTTGACCATAAGCCTCATATCCTTCTCTATATTCCCCAGCGCGATCGCCTCCTTGTAAAATAGTCTCGGCATTATCCAAGACCAAAAGACAACGCTGTTTTCGTAAATATTTAATCAGCAAGGTTATTTGACTATCTACGGTTTCTGGTAATTCAATTTCTTTTTCATCAGATAAAAATAGGATCGGGTTAGCCAAGAGTTCTTTGAGAGGTGGGGCATTGCGGAGCGATCGCCAAATAATATACTCAAAATCATACTGCACTTCCTCTGCTAGTTTTACAGACAAAGTGCTTTTGCCAATTCCTCCCATTCCTAATAGTGCTACTAATCGGCATTTATCCTTGACAATCCATTGCTTGAGGACAGATAGTTCTGCTTCTCGTCCGTAAAAGTTACCACTGATACTAGGTGCTTCGCCCCAATCTGGAGGCTTGCCGGCAATGGGTTTCACACTAACTAAAGATGCTCGATACTCACTTTCAATCACTTGCTGTAACTTAGTGAGTTTTCCCGGACCAGCACCACTGATGTGAAATTTTTTGTAAACTTCGCTCAATCTTTTACGTACCGCTTCGGCGCTAATACCCAATTCTTTGGCGATCGCATTTGGCGATTTGTCTTGAACAGCATATAACAACACCTCTAGCTCACTGCTAGACACACTCCGTTCTTGGGCTAAAGCCAAAAGAAAATCTTCGGGAATCTCACTCATACTCACACCAAGACAAACTACACTCACATTTTAGCTCACTAGGTGAGAAATAATTCTGCTCACAGTGACGCTTAAACTATTGTCTGATAATGAAAATGCGTTGTTGAGTCAGTATCTTGAAATAATTTTTTCAATTTTACTTGACTAGGTAACTAAGTTACTTTATAGTAAGTTTAACACAGGCGATTTTAATAACTTAGTAAGTTTGCGGTTGAATTACCCAAACTTAGTGAGTAAGGGGTAAAGGCAAAGGCTGGAACCGTTAATCGATTTTGAAAAAGACAAGCATTCAAAGTCTGTAGGAATTGCATTTTAGGGGTTGATGCGCGTGGTGTGCGTTCTGCATCATCACGAGCATTGAGCACCTAAGTTTAATTTCAAAATTATCTTTGCAATTCATTTAAAAGTTTACTTTCACCATTTGTAAATACCAAAACCACTGTTGTTGGTGTTCAAACTTGATTCAGGTTTGGTATGCCTGCTGCGTGCCTTGACTAGCTAAAAGCAACGCAAATATTGGCTCCTTTTTTAGGACAGTCGAGGTAGCCGTAGTTGCTGCTTAGATTTAACTCTCAAAACAGGACAAAAACTATGAAAATCAATCTCAAAGATGATGAAAATCTACTATTCAAGTGGTTTTGTCAGGGACTCAAGTATTTTCTGCTGACTCTGCTTGGTTTGGCGATCGCTCTTGTTTTATCTCACGTTTTTGGCGCTGTCTCAATAGCAGGGATGCTGTTATCCACAAGTCTATGGATATGGTTTATGAGGATAGCAGTATCTCTGTTCTGTCTATTTGCGATCGCCATGATAATTGAGTCTTGGAGTTGATTCCTCACTCAATTATCAGCAACAAGATTGCAATTTTAGGTTCGTAGTGAAGTTTAATCAACTTTCTTGGGTTAAGTGCAAGTTAAGCCAATACTTTTCACTAGGAGATTATATCATGCCAAACAACAGCAACGGCTCTGGGGGAGAAACACTTTCGCCACTTTTAGTCATCTTAGTGGCAGGGTCTATTTCTTTGGCGATCGTTAACAAAGCTAATCACCCAGCATATTTTGATATCGTTAAAATATCTATGGTCTACAGCTTTGGCTCAATCAAGTCCCAAGAAAAAACTAGACAACATTCCAATGACCAGGATGATATAGATAAGGACGAGTTGAAATAGCAGACATGAGAACTATCTGTGAAGACAGTAAAAAATACCTGTTTTTCACAGATAGCTTGCCAAAGGTGAGTTGCAGATTATAATTTGCTTCTAAAATAGAAGAATGCTGTCAACTCCCACTCAACTCCTGCGCCTGTCTCAAGGACAACTGAACTTACTAGAAGCTTGTCCGCGTAAATTTCAACATACCTACCTAGAACAACTCAATTCGCCCTCAAATCCAGAACAAGAAGAACGGCAAACTTTGGGTAGTCGTTTTCACTTGCTAATGCAACAGCGAGAAATGGGTTTGCCAATTGATAGTTTCCTGCAAGCAGATGCTAAACTGCAAAGCTGGATGCTAGCTTTTGCCGATGCAGCCCCAGAAATTTTAACGGCTGCATCTGATAATCAAACTTTTCGTGAAAGTGAACACTTCCGCACTCTGCAAGTTCAGGACTATTTGCTGACGGTTGTCTATGATTTATTGATTGCAGATAACCAACAAGCACAAATTCTCGACTGGAAAACTTATCCTAAACCACCCCATAAACGCAAGTTAGAATCCAACTGGCAAACACGGCTTTATCTGTATGTATTGGCAGAAACTAGCGACTATTTGCCAGAATATATTTCGATGACTTACTGGTTTGTCCAATCTGAGGGCAAACCGCAAAATATTAAGTTTAATTACAATACTGCTCAACACACATTAACAACAAAGAAACTTAATAAACTATTAAGCCAGTTAACTACTTGGCTAGAAAATTACCAAAATAACCAGCAGTTTCCCCAAGTGGTGGAGGGTAGCAAAACTTGTGATTATTGTCAGTTTGCTAAACGGTGCAATCGCACACAAACTACTGAAGAAGCAGTGAAAGACTCATTGCCAAATTTTGACAGCATTCAAGAAGTCTCACTCAACCCTATACATTAGAGGATGTTTGTAAAATCCAATAGAGGTATAAATAAATTACAACTTCTAAATTTATGTCAAGTTTTGACGAAACTGAAGCAATTTATGTAGGCGAATTAGGAATTGATGACATTGCTCCCATTTACCACTTGGGAGAAGGGTTATTAACCAGCGATTTATATCCTTATTTATACCGCACCTGGGACGAATGGGAGGTGATTGGACTTTACAACACCGATCCAGAATATTGTCTTGTGGCCGAAACAGACGGAGAATTAGCCGGATTCATTTTGGGAACGATCATCACCAAAGCATCCTGGACTTACGGATACATTTTATGGCTAGGAGTTAGTCCGAAGTTTCAGCGTCGGGGAGTAGCAGACAAGCTGGTTGATAAAGTCGTCGCCCGGATGATTGAAGATGGGGCGCGGTTTATGCTGGTAGACACTGACCCTACCAATACTTCAGCATTAAAGTTTTTTAACCGCAAAGGTTTTGGTAATATTCGCCAGCATATTTTCTTGTCGATGAATTTAAGCAAGCACGAATATTATGGCAGATTAATTGATTACGAACACCAAAAAGCTGAAAGAGCAGGTTACAGGCGATGTCTACGACGGGCTACGCCTACGCGTCCAGCAATTCGTGCCCGGAAACCTGATAGCGTCGCCAATGAAGTAGTCCTCAATCCCCTAGTCAATGAATCTCAAACGACCGAGGAGCAATCTCCAATTTAAGAAAAGTTAGGAGTTTGGAATTTGGAATTAGGAGTTTGGAGTTAAAATTCTTAAGAGACCATTTATAAAATGCTCTAATTCCCTCCTTTTTAAGGAGGGTTAGGGAGGATCAAGCTTTAACTGATCCGTATATATCTATAGTCACCTTTTGCTGTAACACACCCTACTTAATATTTTGTTTATAAATAACCTCTAACTTTTTAGTTTCCAATTTTTAACTCCTAACTCCTCACTCCTCACTCCTCACTCCTAACTTAATTTTGTATGCCAGAACAACAGCAGTGGACTATAGCAGCAACCGAACAACCCCCGGAGTGGTTCATCCAAGCGGTGAAACAGCATACACCTGCATCAAGTGGAATATATGCAGCGAAATTGTTGTGGCAACGGGGAATTAAAGATGATCAACAATTAACAGCTTTTATCAACCATAAAGCTTATCAACCAGCAAGTCCCTTTGAGTTTGGGCAAGAAATGCACCTAGCGATCGCCCGGTTGCAACAAGCATATAACGCCAGAGAAAAAATTGCCATTTGGGGAGACTTCGATGCTGATGGTATTACCGCCACATCTGTACTTTGGGATGGATTGGGGCAGTTTTTCAAACAAAATACCCAGTTGATTTACTACATTCCCAATCGCCTCAAAGAATCCCACGGACTTAATAATCAAGGGATTGATAACTTAGCAAAACAAGGTTGTAAATTAATAGTTACTTGCGACACAGGTAGCACAAACATTGAGGAAATTGTCTATGCTAAACAACTAAGCATAGATGTAATAGTTACAGACCATCACACCTTACCCACCGAACGTCCACCCGTCGCAGCGATTATCAATCCCCGTTATTTGCCAAGGGAACATCAGCTGTTTCATCTTTCTGGGGTGGCGGTAGCTTATAAGTTGGTGGAAGCACTATATCAAACCCTGCCTAATGTTGCAAAATATCCGTTAGAGGATTTATTAGATTTAGTAGCAGTAGGATTAATTGCCGACTTAGTGCAGTTAAGTGGAGATTGTCGCTATTTGGCACAGATCGGAATTCAACGACTGCAAGCAGATTTTCAACAGCCAGCCGCAGCGCGTCGGCGTCCGGGGGTGGGGCGATTATTAGAATTGTGCCAGAGAAGTGGCGATCGCCCCACAGATATTTCTTTTGGTTTGGGTCCAAGAATTAACGCCGTCAGCCGCATCCAAGGTGATGCCAGTTTTTGCGTTGAATTATTAACTAGTCGCGATGCCAAACGTTGTCATGAACTAGCCGAAGTTACAGAACTCGCAAACGCCCGCCGCAAATCTTTACAAAAAGATGTGCAAGCGCAAGTAGCACAAAAACTTACTCAACTAGACTTATCAACCACCAGCGTCATAGTCCTACAAGATGCCCAATGGCCTGCGGGTGTATTGGGCTTAGTCGCCGGACAGGTAGCACAAGAAACAGGTCGTCCGACTATTTTGTTAAGTACGGAAGGAGCAGGGGAGGCAGGGGAAGCAGGGGAAGTAGGGGGAGAAATTACTCCTTTATCTTCTAACTCAGAACTCAGAATTCAGCACCCAGCACTCGCATTAGCTCGTGGTTCTGCTCGTTCGGTGAATTCCGTCGATTTATACCAACTGGTGAAAGACCAAGCACATTTGTTACATCGCTTTGGGGGACATCCCTTTGCAGCGGGTTTGAGTTTGTTGGTGGAGAACATTCCTTTATTTACAGCGGCGATTAATCAGCAGTTGCGGCAATCTTTAGGTAGTACAACCCTAACGCCAACCGTGCAAGCAGACTTGACGGTAACAGTAGCAGACTTGGCCAAAGAGTTATTTTTGGAACTGAAACTGCTAGAACCTTGTGGAATGGGTAACCCTGTTCCGAAATTGCTAATTCAAAACTGCTGGTTTGAAAATTCTTGGCATCGCAATCAGCAGGATTGGCAAGGGAAAAAGGTACAGTACATTAAAACCGAGTTTGATATTCGGGATGATTCCAGCAGAAGTGCTTTTCCTGGTATATGGTGGGGACACTACAAAGATGAATTACCTGTAGGAAGGTGTGATTGCATAACAGAACTAGACTACAACACCTTCAAAAAACGTTATGAAATCAGATTAATTGCCGTGCGTCCTAGTGTTAACTCAGCACTCAACACTCGGAACGGGTTAAACCCTAGCTATCCGCTAACACCACTCATCTTAGATTTACGGAATCAGGAACACTCAGGAATCAGGACTCAGGACGGGCTAAACCCTAGCTATCCGCTAACAGCATTGATTATTGAAGATTGTCCCACGAATTGGGATGATTTACGCGCATGGTTGCGGCGATGTCTAACGACAAGCGGCTCTACGTCTGGGCTTGACAATCAGCAACAACTAGCGATCGCTTGGTCTAAACCCAACCTCCAACCACCCAATCAAATTTGGCTGACTCTTGTCGGAATTGCCAAATATCTCAGTCGCACAAATCAACTAGTTACCCGCGTCCAACTTTTAGAGAAAATCGGCATCAGCGACCAAACCTTACTTGTAGGAATCAAAGCTTTAAAATATTTAGGGTTCACAGTCAAACTACAAGACCGTTATTTGCAAATCACCTGGCATCAAAGCGATAGTGCAGAAAACTTTGCCGACGCAGCAGTTGCAAGATTTTTAGCTGCTGTGCGAGAAGAACAATTTCAGCGACAGTATTTTGCCGAAGTGCCTTTATCTACTATTGTTGCGATCGCAAGCTCCGACAATTATTAACCCAAGTTGTGCTCAATTGGTGGACACTAACATCTAAAAAGCACGGCAAGATACAGGGTTCTGCCAAGAACTATGAGACCTAGTGGGTACATTCGCTGTGAGTTCCAACTCCCCTTTGGCATTTATGACCCAACCTGTAGCTTCTACAATGGGTTTTGATGTAGCGGTAGTTGGTTTGGTAGTAACAGATGGAATCTTGGGGTTGTCAATGTTTGGGTCGAGAGTTACCCAATCGACCAGAACAGCATTAGGAGAAAGAAGGTCATAGGGATTGCGGGGTAAACCGCCACGTCCAGTGATGATAAATGAACTAGCTTTTTGCTTGCTTCTGGGGTTACAGCTAGTGTCAATTTGTTGGGACGCATGAACTAGATTTGTGAGCGTCAAGAAAGAACCACCGATATTTAGCAAAGCATTAGGCCCAAAAATAATCCCCGACGGATTAATCAGAAACAGGTTGGCTCTACCATGCTCAAAACTGTGAAAAAGATTACTTCCAGCTTGAGTTCCTGCTTGAATAATTCTGCTATTCCCCTCTAATTTAACAGTGGAATTATTGGGTAAAGTGCTATCAGGCGTAATTTGAGCAACAGCACAATTTGCAAAGAATGCGTATGCACCACCCAGGGCAATACAATTAGCCGCAAACATTGAAGTTATGTTCATTACGATTGCAATTAACCCAAATCCCTATTATGAATTGAAACTGGAAACTCCCAACAATGACAATACCACAATTTCTAATTGCAATTAAGCAAAATTCCTATTAGGGATTGAAACCCGTCAGCCAATCTCAACACCACTACTGAATAATATTGCAATTAACCAAAATCTCTATTAACCCAAGTTGCTAGTTATTTGAGAATGCGATGTCTACGACGGGCTACGCCTACGCAAAAGCAATAAAATCTCCTCCAGTCAGAAAAAACGGACGAGAGTATGCGTTTAGGAAATAATTACCGTCTATACTATCCTCGATGATTTGTTAAAGGCGATTGGGTATAGTGAAGACTGTCAAATAGAAATGAGCGATGCAGAAATTATTACAACGGTAATAACTGCGACGATGTTCTTTAATGGCAATCAGAATAAAGCTTGCAATTAGATAAAAGACCATTATCTCGTTGCCAATATATGAGAAAAATCGCGCTTTAATCGGCGATTACACGGTATATCAATATTGATGAACGATTTGTTTGCTCAAATATGCGATCGCCGCGCTCCTTCAAATATTAAAATAAAGCCTGTATTCATTACCGAACCAGGCTTTTGAGGTTTTTTAGTAAATTTGCACGCAGAACTTCAGCTTAATCACTGAATAGTGAATCCTTCCGGTCTGATTGCATCTTCCAAATCAACCCCCATCAGGTTAACCCCCTGCATGTTTGCATTTGTAAGATTTGTCTTTTCCAAGTCTGCGCCCTGTAGGTTAGCTGCTTGCAGGTTTGCTCCCAGGAGGTTGGCTTTTTCTAGGTCTGCATCAAATAGGTTTGCTCCCAATAGGTTTGCTCCCAAAAGGTTTACCTTGCCTAAATCTGCACCTTGAAAGTTAGCCCCTTGTAAGTTTGTTTGCTGTAAGTTAGCCCTTTCTAAATCTGCATTTTGTAAATTAGCACCCTCCAAGTTTGCCGCTTGCAGGTTTGCGTCCTTGAGCATTGCTCCAGTTAGGTTACACCCGACACATTCATTGGTTTGTAATAAACGTCTAACGTTTGCTGCTACAGATACTATTGGTGATGCAACCGGAGATATTACCGGGGAAGTTACAGACTCCATTGGTGATGTAACCGGAGGCATTACTGGGGAAGTTACAGACTCCATTGACGATGTAACCGCAGGCATTACTGGACCTAGTTTTTCCGTAGGTATGGATGGTGTTAGTGTTAAAGCTCTAACGCTGGGCTGGTCAAGCAGAGAAAATCCTGCTACAAGTACCAGAAATACTGCTGTTACAATCCACTGAGTTAATTTTTTTGGATTTGGTTTATTCATTAGTTCCTTCCGATCATCATTCGTAGTGGTAAGCTTGCTTTTATAAGAGCGCTCAATAATCTGCTTTATTCTCACTTTAGATAGATTGATTGATAACATCAAATATTATTTTGATTCAAATTGATAAATTGAAGTGATAAAAAAATATTTTTGGATGGGAAACGATAGGCTGATTTTTTGGTTATATGAGGGACATAGCATCCATCAATAATTTTCAGTAGCTAATTGCATAGACGCGTAGTAGCTTGTCGTCAGACATCGTATCCCTAGGTAACAAGTTTTCAGGGCAGGTGCGATGGTACGGAGCGCCCACCGTAGGCGTAGTTTACCGCCGTAGGCGATCGCCTCATACCTAATTGGAAATCATTGCCAGACTAGGTAAAAGTCGATATGTTTCACTTTTAATCAAGATTGAAAGTCCCAAGTAAATTAAGACAAACGGGAAGACTTTTCGACCATAGCGAGTTAAAACGGGAGTCATCAGAGGATTACGAGTCAGGTTATAAGAGAGTAAGCACCACGCCCCAACACTGAAATAGCAAGCACACAGAATTACACCCAAACTTGGAAGATTGCTACTGGCAAACAAGGGTACATAGATCCCAATGTTGTTTCCTCCATTGGCAATGGTGACAGCGGAAACGCGGTAAGTTTGAGGATCGCGGATGGTTGCTAATAGTGATTTCTTCTGGTGTCCAGATTTAGTAGCAGTTAAGTCAACTGACACAGCTTGCACTGTCTCTGCTTCCTCTTCTCGACTGATGAGATTACTGATACCAATGGCGATCGGAAGCAAACCTAGCAAACCAATCCAGGTACTTGGAATAATCAAACCGCCGAAGAAACCAGGGAGACTAGCACATACTAAGGTAGTGAATCCCAGAAATTCACCGAGAACAATATGCTTAGGACGAAAGCTGCGATTAACTTTTCCGAAGAAAGCTGTCAAGTATAAATTGTCGTCAAAGGTGGTTGCAAAAGCCGCAGAGATTCCAATAAGAAATGTACTAATTAGCCAACTCATAATTGTTGCTCACGATAATTCAATGCTGTTTGTCCTAGTCCTTCTGTGCTTCTCGATGTGAGGGCAGTTCAGGAGATTTTGTGACTGTTATTACCTAACGACAACTGATCGAGGTTCGCTAGTCATCAGCCAGTTCCCCAGTTTTTAGAGGCGATTGCCTCCAATCAAATTGGTGAATTTTTTCTCAGCAAGGTACCTTGGGAGCTCATGAACTCAATATTATGGCTTTCAACCAAATAAGAGCAAATACTCTTGTTTTTTGAAATGATAAATAAAAGTGATTGATAACTTTACCATAATGTTATTATCGTTCTTATGCTCCACATGGAAACGAGAGAGTACCTAATACTGAGCTATTAGATATCTCCGACAATGAATATAGAGACGTTACATGTAACGTCTCTACAAGGGTTTCAGGTAACGCATCATTAATTTCTGGAGATGTCTATTGTTTGAGAAGCTTCTGTGCGTAGTTTACCGCCGTAGGCATCGCTCCTATTGAAGAGATACTAAGTGGTTTTCTATCGGTAAATTTTGAGATATTTTTGGCGGCTAGCGTTCAACATCGGTTAATATAACTAATTGCGTGGCTTCGGTTTTAAAATTTACAGTAATGTTTGATGTTTAACTTGTAATTATGCTAACCAGTGTTGACCGTTTATTATTTGTTCGGCGAGTCCCGATTTTTAAGGAATTGCGGGATGATTTTATTGTGCGGCTGACTTCAGTAATGAACGAATTGTCATTTCCAGCTAATTACACCATCTTTCGACAGGGAGAAGAAGGGCGATCGCTCTATATTGTTGTGTCAGGTCGAGTTAAAGTTCACATTGGAAATAAACAACTTGCAGAGGTGGAACAGGGAAAATACTTTGGTGAGATGGCAGTATTTGATACTCAACCTCGTTCCGCCACCGCAACGACTTTAGAACCTTGTGAATTTTTAGAACTGACGCAAGAGCAACTTTATGATGCGATCGAAGAAACTCCCGAAATTGCGGTGAATATCATTCGTGAGTTATCCCGTTTGATTCGCAGATTGAATGACGATATGAATGTAACGAATTCTCCACGAATAAATCTGGGGGCTTTTAGTAGAGAGTGAGAAATAGCGGTTTGGTTCGTATGCAGGTTCCAAAACACTACTAAGTATAGTTTCGCGTAAAAGCAGACAAGGCAAATTTTGCCGCCATGCACAGCCTGAAACCCTTGCTGTGAAAGAGCTACAAAAATAAATTTTCTATGAATCACTAAAAAACGGGGAAAAAGCTTGTTTTGGCTGTATCAATAAAACTCTAAGTTATTTAATACGGCATTTGAAAACGTAGCCACAAGGGTTTCATAAATTACGTGCGTTTGCCCTGAAGTAAACCGTAGGTAGTTACGACAATGCGATCGCAGTGACTTTTGCTCACTTTTTTTGAACTTGGACGTTGCCTATCGCTACTCTTTTTAAGAGCCTAATTCATCGATAATCTTACAAGTCTGCGATCAACCGCGCTTTCCTGAGAAAGAATTCCAGCACAGTCTCTTCTCTAGAAATAATATCGACTGTACCCTCCATTCCCAATTGGATAGCACACTGATGTTTGTCCCTACCTAGAGAAAGGCTTTCTGGCTCAATTGTTACCCCATAGAAGCCACCAACGGCTGCCATCTTTTGACTGCCAGATGTTGCGGCGGTAGCATTAGCACCATTCCCTTGAGGTGCGAATGCCTGCGGCACGGCTGTGCCTAATGCATCCGGGGAAATCGTCTTAACCTTACCTTTGAGAGTACCGTAATCTGGATAAGGACAGGCTGAAACCCGCATTTGTACTGTTTGACCTTGTTTCAACTTATTTTTATCCTGAAGTCCTACCACTGCCTTAACCTCCAGGGGAACGTTACTGGGGACAATCTGAGCAATCTCCTCTCCAGCAGGCACAGTTTGACCGGAGTTTCGCAGGTTTAATTTAGAAACGATACCATCTGCTGTGGCAGTAATCACAGTCTGGCTGAGGTCAATATTTATTTGTTGGAGTTCACGGGTGTCGCTCTCTAGCTGTTTTTGGATTTCAATTCGTTGCTGGATTAGGGCAAGGCGTTCTTTATCTAAAGTAGCAATGCTAGCTTGACCTGTAGCCTTTTCTTGGGCAATGCGTTGAGAAGCGATCGCAACTTGTGCATTACTGGGATTGAGCGCAGTTTGGACATTTTGCAATTTAGCTTTAGCTGCCTGAAGAGCTTGTGATTGCTGGCGAACAGCTAGTTGTGCTTCCTCAAATTGATCTTGAGACAAAGCTCCTGCTTTGGCTACACTCTCATAGCGATTTCGTTTGGACTGGGCTGCTTTTAAACTGGCATCCGCAGCATTTACATTGGCAGAAGCTTCTTCAATATCAGTAACAGTGGTAATTTGCTTATCTTGATAGTCACGGCTGCGACCGCTTAATTCAGCTTCAGCACCAGCAATAACACGTTTGACGCGCTCAGTTTCAGCTAAAACTTGGTTATTAATGGAATATAATCTGGGCATTAATTTGAACCAGTTGTAAACGACTTTGCCCAATGTTACTTTGCAGTTGGCTCTTTTTGGTTTGCAGCTTTGAGTTATCAATAGTGGCAATGATATCCCCTTTTTTGACAACTTGATTCTCTGCAACAAAAACGCGCATCACCTGACCCTCCGTAGCCGCTTGAACCAGCCGCAATTCACCAGCAGGACGGACAACAGCCTGTCCTTTAACTGTCACTTTATATTTGGTAACAGAGGCGAGTGGAACGCCTAAACCCACAGCACAGACAAGAACTAGTCCGCCCAAAGTAGTCCAACGACCAAGTGGCGGGAGAAACTCGTTGTCTTGAATTGGGGGCAAGTAGTCTGAGTTGGAATGGCTAATCATCCTGTTTTATTTACTGATTGTGCTTAATTTGCCGTTAGAGTTAGAAGATTTAGGCACTAAACCATTTGTGAATGGGTTAATACCGTCTAAGAAGTCTAGGTGTTCGCCAGCTTGATGGCGCAGAGCCTCTGGAGTGCCTTGGATTTTTAAGCGCCCTTCTTTTAGCAGTACAATCCAATCAGCCCGCCCGATGACTTTAGGGCGATGGCTAATCATAATTGTGGTTTTGCCCTGCCGATGGGACAGAAGTTGATCTAGCACTTCGGCTTCACTCACTGGGTCGAGAGCGCCAGTGGATTCATCTAAAATTAATATCGGCGGATCAGTAACTATAGCTCTAGCGATCGCTAATCTCTGTCGTTGTCCACCAGAAAGATTCGCGCCAAATTCGCCTAAAACAGTTTGATATTTATCGGGCAGTTTACTAATAAACTCATCTGCACCAGCAATCTCGCAAGCCCGAACAATTTGTTCAAACGTAATTTGGGGATAGCTGAAGCGGAAGTTTTCAATAATTGAGCGACTCCAGAAGTGAGGTTCTTGAGGTACTAGCACCACCTGTTGCCGCAGACATTCCATTGAGAGGTCTTGCTGATTATAGATGCCATAGCGGATATTGCCAGATTGGAGGAAATATAAACCAGCAAGCAGTTTGGCAAGGGTGCTTTTACCACAGCCGGATTTACCAATCAAGGCTATGACTTGACCACCAGGGATAATCAGCGAAAAATCTTGCAGCAGATCAACTCTACCTGCGTGATGGAAATTAAGGTTGGTGCAAGTAATATCTATATTCCCCTTAAGTTCTGCCCAAGGCTTTTTCTCGTCTTTTTCGTCTTCTGGAGTAGCATCAATCACCTCCGTCAAGCGTTGGATGACAATCTGGGCAGTGATGAACTCATCAACTAAGCCGATGACTGAACCCAAAAAGCCAAGAAAGTTGCCACTCATGCCAGTAAACGCTAGCAACTGACCGATGCTTAAAGTGTTATTAATCACTAAATATGACCCTAACCACAGTAAGGCAATACTAGTAAAAGTAGAAATAATACTGGTGATTGTGCCGCTGTAAAGCCCCAGCTTCATCGTACTCCAGCCCAAGTTAGCAAGCCGACCATAATTTGCCTGATACTCTTGCCAAGCTTGGGGAGTGGCTTGGGTAGTCTTTAGCACCTGGACACCGCGAAAAGTTTCAACGAGAAAGCCTTGATTTTCTGTACCCAACACGATCGCGCTGCGGGTTTTCTGGCGCAAAGCTGGGAGAAAAAGCAGGTTGACGAGGGTGACAATAATAAAGGCAGCCAGGGAAACCAAAGTCAGTCCCCAACTGTAGAACAGCATGAAGCCCAAGGAAACCAAGGCGATAAAAAATTGGCTGGGTAAACCAAGGACAATTTGGGAAACTAGCTCATTGATGTGATCTACATCGGCAATCCGGCTGACTACTTCTCCACTGCGCCGCCCTTCAAAGTACGAAAGGGGCAAACGCAACAGTTGTCGCCCGTATTCTAGAATCAGTCCTAATTGCAGTCGTTGACCAAAGTGACCAATTAGGTGAGACTGGACTAAACCGATCGCACTGCTAAATAGATTCATCGCGATCGCTCCAATTGCCACCACGGTTAGCAGCTGGGTATCTCCCCGCACTAACACGTCGTCGGTGAGCAATTGCATCATTAAGGGAGAGACAAGCGAGAGTAGCCCGATGACAATGTTAATTGCGATCGCTTGAATCAGAATAGCGCGGTAGGGTAAAACCCGCATCAGATAACGCCCAAAGCCGCCAATTTTATCATCTGATTGCTGATAAAAGCGGCTGTCGTCTGGCGTTAGCAGCAGCATGATGCCATTGCCCCACCCTTCGAGCAACTCCTCGCGGGTGAGATAGCGGATGCCTACACCAGGGTCAGCAATTACATATTTTTTCCTTTTTTGCCCGTATAAAACGGCCCAGTGGTAGCCTTTCCAGTGAATGATGGCGGGTAGAGGGGCTTTATTTAATTGATCCAGTAGTTGTGCAGAGGCTTTAACTTGACGCGTATTAAATCCTAAAGTTTCTGCACCCCGTCTTAAACCCAGCAAACTGGTTCCCCGCGAACCTGTACCAACTACTTCCCGCATTCGATTAATCGCAAAAGTGCGTCCGTAGTGTTTGGCAACAGTGGCAATGCAAGCAGCACCACAGTCTTCTTCACTGTGTTGCAATACACTTTGGTAGCGCATTTTTCTTAAAGACCTATCCTATTTTGTTTTTGAGCATAAAAAATCCCATGTAGGAGCGATCGTTGTACGCCCCTACAGGTTTAATGTGTATGATCTTAGAAACTGTAATCAGGTTGTTTGCTCAGATTAAAGCTAAGGTTCAGTGACCGTAAAAACAGTCGTGCTGCACGGTTTCGGTTCTCTGTATTCGACTAATGGCAAAGGTGCGGTGCGTCTGTAGTGTTTGGCAATAGTAGCAAGGCAAGCAGCACCACAGTCTTCTTCGCTGTGTTGAAGTACACTTTGGTAGCGCATTTTTCTTAAAGACCTATCTTATTTTGTTTTTGAGCATAAAAAATCCCATGTAGGAGCGATCGTTGTACGCCCCTACAGGTTGAATGTGTATGATCTTGAAAAGTGTAATCACATTCTTTGCTCAGATTAAAACTAGTAATTCATGTCATTAGTTTTAACGGGTTGTGAAAGTTCGTAGTAAGTGACTTTAGCGCTTGAAAATTAGCGATAAATCGCTCACTATAAACCTCTCAAATTTAATGACATGAACCACTAATGTTCAGCTTTTAACTTAGATTTATAAACCTGTGGCTACTCAAGAGAGCTGCCTATGCCGGCTTGATGTACCGCGTCGATACCCATGCACTCAGAGAAGAACCGAATTTACGGAATCCGTTCTTCACGATAGCTGGTATCTGCAAGTTGTAGCGCTGACCGGGATACCAGCGCCCAATACTAGGGTAGCCGATGCCCGGACCAGAACGAATATTTAGGTAACTAGAGACACCCTTAGTTGTGTACGTTTCATAAGAGACCCCTCCCTGCATAATTTCTGCTTCTTCAGGTTTCAATTCAACAATTAGGGATTCATCATGAAGATAGTTGAGCGTTTCCATCATTTTCTCCTTCTCTGTTATTAGAGTTTCTTAGATTGATGTTGATATGGAATTAGTGATGTATTGTCTAACTCCATCTAAATTATCTGAGATTAAATCTATAAAAACAAGGGTTTTAAACTAACTTTTTACGCATAAATCAATGACTTATGTTTTCATTATTCAAATATTTTAAATTAAATAAAATACTTTGGTTTTCTAAACTAAAGTCTTATAACATCCTTTGACTATTCCGAATCATGAAATTTAAAACACAGACTATATCTTCGTCCTTTCTGGTTGTTTACTACGCCAAGGCTTAAAAAGCTGTACTTATGCTAAGTCGCTTGATAATTATGAACTTTTGTAACTATTTGTGGAATTCATAGACTTTTGATTCCGATAAGTAAGCAGAGGTTCGCCAATAAACTAAACGAACTTCCAAAGAGTGCAAGTTCTACTAAGAGGAATCGTTATGGAAAATCCAGGTTTGTGCTTAACACCTTTTCAGCGCAGATATCTAATGAAAAGCTTAGAAACCGACTTACGTGCAGAATACCGTCGTCGGATTGAAATTATGCTACTCTTCGATGCAGGTCAATCCCAGACTCAAGTCTGTGAAGCTTTGGGATGTTCTCAAGAGACAGCACGCTACTGGATTATGATCGCCCAAACAGGACAGGCTCACAAATGGAGCGATCGCTTGATTGGACGACCTAAAACTGTGAATCAGCAATATTTAGGTCGCTTAAAAGAATTAGCAAGTCATAGCCCCCGTGATTATGACTATTCATTTGAACGCTGGACAGCGCAATGGTTAAGCAAGCATCTGGCAAAAGAATTGGGGATTAAGGTTAGCAGTTGCCACGTTAACCGTTTGCTTAAAGAGATGGGGCTTTCCATTCGACAGGTTAGCGAAACTGCCAAGAAAAAGACTTATAGCACTAAAGATTCCGGCATTACTATTGGCGATTTGCAGTCTTTTTCAGAGTTTGATTCCCTATTGTCGCTGAATCTTATCAAAACTAGTAACTAATTATGCCGTTAAATTTTTAAGGGACGGGGTTGGGGGATCTCTTATGCGTAAGTTCTACATTCTTTAAGAAACTGCTGGGGAATTTCTCCACTTTCTCCCCAGTGCAAATGCATATAAGAAGCATGAACATTTGCAGGTAAACCCCATCCTTCGCATTCCATATTTTCCTCACAATCGTAGCGAGAAGTTTCAAATAGGGGCTGAGTGGGAGTTAAAGTTAATTGGGAACGATGAAACTCATGTCCGTAAACAGTTGTATTTGCCTTAACTAACAGATTATCTTGCAAAGCTACTGCACGACGATAGCCCAAAGTTAAACGCCCACCCATCACAGCGGATGTTGGTAGCACTCCCGCCATCGACCAAGATTTACCCTCAAAATCGATAATTTGCTCACACAAATACATCAATCCTCCGCATTCGGCAACTGTGGGCATTCCTTGAAGAATTGCCGTTTTCACTGCATCACGAACGCTGGTATTTTCTGCTAATTGCTGGGCAAAAACTTCCGGGAAACCACCGCCAAAATACATTCCCTGCACATCTTTTGGAATGTCAGCATCTTCTAAGGGACTCCAGAAAACTAGTTCTGCACCAAGCTGTTGCAGCAAATCGAGATTATCTTGATAGTAAAAATTAAAAGCGCGATCGCGGGCAATGGCAATTCTGACGGGAGAGGAGGATGAGAGGGATGTAGCTTTAGCTTCCCGCAGGGTGGGAGAATAGGGGAGCAGTTCTGATTTTAACAAAGGTAATAAGCGTTGCCAGTCGAAGCAAGTATCTCCTAAATCGGCGAGTCGATCAATTAAAGCATTGAGTTGAGGAAGTTCTGCTGTGGGTACTAAACCCAAATGGCGATCGGGAATTGTGATGTTATCTTGACGCCGCAGTACGCCGAGAATGGGTAATTGTAAGGCTTCTAAGGAATCTTTGAGTAGAGAGAGATGGCGATCGCTCCCCACGCGATTTAATACTACCCCAGCTATTTTAAGCCGGGGATCAAAAGACTGGTAGCCGTGAGCGATCGCAGCTACAGAACCAGATAAACGACTGCAATCAATCACCAACACTACAGGTAAATTTAAAAGCCGCGCGATGTGTGCCGTACTCGCAAAGTCAGGTGATTTTTGCTTTTCTTGCCCATGCCCAATTCCGTCAAATAATCCCATCACCCCTTCCACTAGGGCATATTCACTCAGTTGGCTATGACGGGCAAAACATTGCTGAACGTAGGCTTCAGAAGTCAGTACTGGGTCTAAATTCCGACAAGCACGACCAGTTACGTGTTGATGAAACATCGGATCAATGTAGTCTGGACCAACCTTGAAAGATTGCACCAGGCGATCGCGACGACGTAAAGATGCTAAAAGGGTGAGGGTGACTGTTGTCTTACCCACTCCACTACGTTCCCCGGCAATGACTAAAGTCATAAATGAAACAAATGGATAATTGACTATTGCCTGGGCGTCTATCGTCACTTTTTGCAAAAGCGGATGCGCCAGTTTGTGATTTATCTAAAACCAACTAACTCAAATTTATACCAATTAGAAACAAGAAAACCAGCCAATTAGGGGAGTTACGCACAAAAAGTCTGTCTAATAATATAGTTAGAGATTAGTCGAGATCGAATCGCAATAAGCCACTATAAGAGGAAAGTTTTATGATCGTTGTGCATCATCTTAACAACTCGCGATCGCAGCGTGTGCTGTGGCTGCTCGAGGAATTAGGTATCGAATACGAAATCAAATTTTATGAACGCGATCCAAAGACGATGCAGGCACCGGAGTCGCTGCGTCAAGTCCATCCGCTGGGCAAGTCACCAGTGATTACAGATGCAGACGTCACAGTCGCTGAGTCGGGCGCGATCATCGAATACCTAGTTGATCGTTACGGCAATGGTCGGCTAGTCCCGGCATCCGGTACGCCGGAGCATCTGCGCTATACCTATTGGCTGCATTACGCCGAAGGCTCTGCAATGCCACCGCTAGTGATGCGGGTAGTCTTGAACAATTTCGGGGCAGGGGACAGCAGCGTCGTTAGCGGATTCGTCGCGCCCCAGATCAAACTTCACTTTGACTACATCGAAGGCGAACTCCGTAAAAGTACGTGGTTTGCGGGCGAGGAATTTACCGCCGCCGATATCCAAATGAGCTTTCCCCTGGAAATAGTCGCCACGATTCCCGAAGAGGTCGAGAGCCGACCAAAGCTGAAAGAATTTATCGATCGCATTCATGAGCGACCTGCTTACAAACGCGCGCTTGAGCGTGGAGGCACATACGACTTATCCTTTTAATAATTTGGGGAATAGCAACAACAAAATATTCGATGACTACCCCAGTGGGTGAAGTATAGCGGTTCTCAATTGGGTTAAAAGGCCGTTCGTAGGGTAGCACAGCTGTCATTGGTGTCAACTTAACGTGAAAGCCTGTCTAGATAAGTCCTTCAGAGATTGCCTCGTAAAATCTCGTAATTTCGTTAAGAGTCTGAGACTGGGAATGCCAGTTCGCAGGCTCCGCCTCCCTCTTTTGGCGGCAGACCCGCCAGGGTATGCATTTCCAGCCAGAGACTGGAAACGAGATTTTACGAGGGTTTTAGCTGAAGTTGACACCAATGCACAGCTGTACGCCCCTACAGCGTGTTGCATCCAAACAAGAATCGCTATCTTGCTTTTTCCTTAATGACTCAGATGAGGAATTATAGATCCAAACTGTTAAGAAGCGATCGCGCTCAACAGGGCAACTGTACCAATACCATTACTTGTCCAAACTACTGACTTCCTAAGTTCAAAGCTTCTCTGCTAAAACCAAGGAAAATAGAAAAACCCTCCAGATTATTGAAATATCCAAAAATCTGAAGAGCTTGTGTTTGATTTCCGCAATTTTGGTAACTTTTATTCTTTCCAGGTGAAGCTAATTACTTGTTTCCAATTTGAAAATATTCGCACTCACTCCCAGGCTTTCTTCAAAAAGGGACTCGCGGCCCCAACGTTGTACCTGCTGACTTAGCAATGCTTCCGCCTTTTGTTCCGAAAGTGAAGTCACTTGTTGAAACAGACCAGCAGATTGGGCGCCGCCGTGTGTTTCCATCCGCATACAGCCACCAGTTTCCGAGCAAATAACTGTACCACAGTCTGCCTGCGGATTTGTCGAGCTGAGGCGCAGGGCAATCAAGTCGCCGATAATTTCACCCACATCAGCAAGGGGAACACCCGCTAATTCGGCTTCCACTTGCCGTTGGTCTTGGGCAATGAAGCGAATGCGAGTGATGTCGTAATCTCCGCTTTCCTTTTCATAGGAAACTGGCTGCCATTGTAGACGACTTGCCAGCCAACCCAAAAACAGCAATGCCTGTGCGGGGTTGCCTTTTTCATAATCAATCGTTACTCGGTCAACTTCCTTAAGAGCAGCCCGACGGTGAGGTGAGTCGTAGGCTTCAGCTGTTAATTCTTGCCATGCTGAGAGGCGACGCCAGTTGAGGTCAGCTAGGGGAATACCACTTTCCACCAATTCTTGTAGGTGGAGTAAATCACTTTCTGGCTCGTTAAAGCGGCAAGAATCCACAATAACATTGTTAGATATTGCAGCCAGCCGCTTGAATAGAGCGTTATTGGGGTCTGGTGTTGCTTTCCACCAAAGGAATTTTGGTAAGCCGCCAATTAACAATGCTGGAATCATCCCCCCTACCCGTTCCAAGGCAGCAGCAGTTCCACTGAGAGTTATATATTCGCAGCAGATGAGTGTACTTGACGATTGCTTTTGGATGGGGCAATAGGCAGAAACTTGAGCCTTGACCCCTTTATCTTCGCCAGTAATGGGAAATAGGGCAATGATTCGGCAAGGGTTGCGGAGGGCGATTTCATCGGCAATTCTGGGACTTGGGGCATTTAAGCTGGGAATACCAACAGAACCATTATCCCCCGTAGCCTCGATTCCTTGACGTTTGGCGAATTCTTCTCTCAAGATAGCCAGGGTTTCAGGTGTTGCTTTTCCAGTCTCTGGCAGTGTATATTTATTTTGCACTTGCCGCAGCGCAGCTTGCATCTGAGGCCCTAAAATCCCGTCAAGCGGGCCGTTGTAAAATCCTAAAGTGGCCAAAAGATACTGGGTTTCTTCCGGTTCGTAAACCACTAAAGTAAATGTAGTGGCCCGAGTAGCAGCCGGAAGCCCACCGTTATCGCCAGTAATGCCGTAGCTTTGCCAAATTTGATTCAGTTCCGCATCTAATTCGTCAAGCGAAATATCTTTTGGTGCCTGAAGTGAAAAAATTGTAGAAGATTGGGGAGCCATAGTATTTTTGGGTTGTCAGCTTTGTTTGTTGAATAAGTTAGGAGTTAGGAGTTAGGAGTTAGGAGTTAGGAGTTAGGAGTTAGAAGAACTGAAATTCTTAATTCAAAAACTCATAATTTATAACTCATCACTCATAATTTATCACTCATAACTCTTAGTTCATCACTCCTAACTCTTAACTCCTAACTTTCTACAGTCTGCGCCAGCGACGGCCATCCTGGTTAATTAAGAATTCTGCTTCTGCTGGTTCCCAAGTCCCGGCTTCGTAATGGGGAATAGTATTTGGATCGGCGGGTGCATCCCAAACGGAAAGGGCTGGCGTTACTACTTGCCAGGCTGCTTCTACTTCGTCCGCCCGTGTAAACAATGTTTGATCGCCCATCATACAATCAAGGAATAGGCGATCGTAGGCATCGGAAGTTGCTTGGATACCAAAGGAACCATAACTAAAGTCCATGTCAACGGAACGGGTGCGGAATTCTGCCCCCGGCATTTTGACATCAAAACGCAGGGAAATCCCTTCATTTGGCTGAATCCGCATTGTCAAAATGTTGGCGTTTACCTGTTGGGCAGCAGATTGGAACATCCGAGACGGAACTTCGCGGAAGTGAATCGAAATTTCACTGACTTTTTTCGGCATCCGCTTTCCAGTACGCAAGTAAAAAGGAACACCTTTCCAACGCCAGTTGTCTACCAAAAACTTCATCGCTACATAGGTGGGTGTGGTGGAGTTGGGATTAACGCCTGGTTCTGTCCGATACCCTGGCACTGCTTGACCCTTCATCCAGCCAGCACTATACTGACCGCGTACTGCTGAACGTGATAAATTGTGAACATCAGCTAGACGAGTAGCTCGGAGTGCCTTTACTTTTTCTGTGCGGATGCTGTCGGCATCCATTGCGTTGGGTGCTTCCATCGCCGTTAAGCAGTAAAGTTGCATGAGGTGATTTTGCAACATATCCCGCAGTGCGCCGGCACTTTCATAGTAACCAGCCCGGTCTTCCACTCCCACGGTTTCTGCCACGGTAATTTGCACGTGGTCAACAAATTGACGATTCCATAACGGCTCAAAAATCGCATTGGCAAAGCGAAACACCAGCAAATTCTGGACTGTTTCTTTACCCAAGTAGTGGTCAATGCGGTAAACTTGGTTTTCTTTGCAAAATTTCTGTACTACTTGGTTAAGACTTTGGGCAGAAGCTAAGTCCCGACCAAAGGGTTTTTCAACTACTAGACGATGTTTGTAGGGATCTTCTAGCATCCCGGCGCTTCCTAGCTGCTTAATCGCTTCGGGAAAGAATGA
This sequence comes from Nostoc sp., assembly GCF_036917615.1. Classification (GTDB taxonomy): domain Bacteria; phylum Cyanobacteriota; class Cyanobacteriia; order Cyanobacteriales; family Nostocaceae; genus Nostoc. The sequence goes on along the minus strand of NZ_JBALCZ010000047.1, from coordinate 121,768 downwards.
GGGGGCAACTGAGAGGTAGAACATTCGATTCCCTCGCGTGCCCCGTTTTTCGTCTAATTCACTCAATAAGCTTTTCAGCTTCTGGTAGCCTTCGGGATTGTCTATATCCCCAGGACTGTAGAACAGACCTTGAGAGAAGTCTTGCCAGAGTTCCCCTAAATCGATATCAGGATGCGCTTCTTCCATGCCTTTTTGCATCTGTTCACGGAAGTAATCATGGCTCCACTCTCGACGTGCTACACCGACAATGGTAGTTTCGGGTGGAATACGCCGTTCTCGCCGCAATTTGTAAAGTGCTGGCACTAGTTTGCGCCAGGTGAGATCACCAGAAGCGCCAAAAATGACTATAATCTGGGGATCGGGCATCCCTTGCTGTTGCAGACCAACGCGCAAGGGATTTTCTAGCAGACTGACCATAACAATTTTGGATTTTGGATTTTGGATTTTGGATTTTGAGATTGGGCATGGGGCATGGGGAAGCCACTGCGTTGGGCGGCTTTGCCGACTTGTTCGCTCTTAGCGTTCTCGCAGGGTAGCAAGTGGCGTCATGGGGCATTGGTTTTTCTCCCCCTTGTCCCCTTGTCCCCTTGTCCCCTTGTCCCCAATACCCAGTCCCTACACTGGCGACAATACCTTGATCTTTTCTTCTAAAGAGTTCATCAAGGACTGGAAGGGCTGGATAAACTTGTCAATACCTTCGACTAACAGTTCATCCATTACGGCATCGATATCGATGTTGATGTCGGGATCTTTGAGGTTTTCGATCAGCGTGTAAGCTTTATCTACATCCGTTTCTAAGCGATCGCCTGCGTTACAATGATCGGCACAAGCTTTGATCGTCGCTGGTGGTACGGTGTTAACGGTATCTTGCCCAACCAACTCCTCGATATACATCACGTCGCGGTAGTTGGGGTCTTTGGTGCTGGTACTAGCCCAAAGTAGCCGCTGTACTGTCGCCCCTTTTGCTACCAAGGCTTGCCAACGATCGCTCTCGATAATTTTCTTGTATTCTTGGTACGCAATCTTGGCGTTAGCGATCGCTACTTTCCCTTTAACAGCTAAGAGCTTTGCTTCCACGGCAATATCATCAACGCCTTTTTTCAACTTAGCATCTATTTTGCTGTCAATGTTGCTATCGATCCGGCTGAGGAAGAAGCTGGCGACTGAAGCAACTTTACTGATGTCGTTACCTTCAGCCAGCCGTTTTTCTAAGCCCCGAATATAAGCCCAAGCTGTGTTTATGTAGCTTTCTACAGAAAACAGCAGCGTAATATTGACATTCATCCCTTCGGCTATTACCTGTTCTACTGCTGGTAAACCAGGTTCTGTGCCGGGAATTTTAATCATCAAATTTTCCCGACCAACTTCTTGGAAATAGCGCCGGGCTTCGTTTATTGTTGCTTCAGTATCTTGGGCGATGGTTGGCGGGACTTCAATACTCACATAACCATCTAGTCTATTCGAGGCTTCATAAACAGGGCGTAAAATATCACAGGCATTACGGATATCTGCAAAAACCAGCGATTCGTAAATTTTGTATGTCGGTAAGCCAGCACGAACTCCGGCTTCGATATCGGCATCATAAATGACGTTACCAGCGATCGCTTTTTCAAAGATTGCTGGGTTAGAGGTAATCCCAGAGATCCCTTGATTTTCAATCATGTCTTTAAGTTCGCCTGATTGAATAATGTCACGGGTCAGATTATCCATCCAGATACTTTGACCGTATTGCTTAATTTCTAGTAGATGATTGGTAGCCATAGCTCTAATTTGTTTCAGTCCTGTATAGTGATGTTTCGTAGTGAAGTTGGTAAAACCCATCAAATGTTGATGGTTACTTTTGAATTGTGGCGTTGCCAACCACTTATCGCATCCGCCAGCTGAGATAATCTTTAATACATCTTCAAGAAGTGCTATTCTGTATTCCCAATCCTAAATCACCATGATTAACTTTTAGTTAATGCCATAGGCTAGACGCATCCTTGATGCTTTTGTCACTGTCTTATAGTGCAGTATGGCAAAAATAACTATCCAGTTGAAAAAAGTTAAACAGCTTTATCTACAAGCTTTATTTTCTGCTGTCTTCTGCCTTCTGACACTAGTGTCCGTTTTGAATAAAAGACTCCACTTTTGCTACATCCTCTTTGCTACCAATAATTAAAGGGGTGCGCTGATGCAGTTTTTTCGGCACCACATCCAAGATATTTACCAATCCTGTAGTAGCACGACCGCCTGCTTGCTCAATCAAAAAGGCTAGAGGAGCGGTTTCATAAAGCAAGCGCAATTTCCCTTCTGGGTTCTGAATTGTGCCTGGGTAGAGAAACACGCCGCCTTGAACCAAAATTCTATGGATGTCACTCACCATTGCGCCGCTATAACGAGCGCTGTAGCCTTCTGTGCGATGAACGTAGCGGATGTATTCTCGAATCGATTCTTCCCACTGCCAGAAGTTACCTTCGTTCACGCTGTAAACAGAACCGTGAGTAGGAATCCGAATATTTTCTTCTGTGAGAATAAACTCTCCTAAGCTGGGATCAAGGACAAAGGAATGAACGCCCTTACCTATAGTATAGACCAGCATCGTGCAGGGGCCATACAGGATGTATCCGGCAGCGAGTTGCTTACGTCCGTTGGTGAGCAGATCAGTTGCCTTACCATCGCTATCAGTTCCTTCTTGTTGGCGAATGGCGAAAATGGAACCTAAGCTGAGATTATTATCAGTGTTGGATGAGCCATCAATTGGGTCATACAGCAGGGTATAGCGTCCAATGGGGCAATTTTCCGGGATGTAGTAGGGATTTTCCATTTCCTCAGAAGCTAGGCGACAGACTAAGCCGCTTTGCTTAAACACTGAGATAAACACATCATTGGCATAGACATCCATCTTTTTGACGGATTCTCCTTGCACATTAACTTCCCCAGTAAATCCGAGAACGCCTTCCATTAAACCGGCGCGACTCATGCGACGAGCAACCAGTTTGCCGGCCAGGGCGATGCGATTCATCAGCGCACTTAAATCCTGTGCATCTGGCGAAAAACTCTGAAGTTGCTGGAGGACGTGACGGGATAAGGTTGTACAATCACGATCTAAAGCTCTGTCTGTAACTTCATTCATAGATAAATCTAAAGATTCTGGCGCTTTAGCCATTTTTACGTTCTCCGCAGCCACTAGCTGTTAGTTGGGTTGTAGTCATGTATGGCAACTTATAATTGCTGCTTCTATCTTAGGAAGGTAATTTGATAACTTAGATGCGACTTTAGATAAACTAAAGAAATCAAATTTCAGTGACTCCTGCACTCAGAGCCTAAATACGTAGTAGCTTGTCTAACACATCACTAAGATTGAATTAGTAATTTACCTAAATCAAGCGATTACAGAAAGTAATCAAGGCAACCAACCCACTAAGTATTATGTGCAGCCTGAGCTACCCTGAAATTAAGTAGGACTTACGCAAGAACTCTCTGAAACTCTTATTTCTCCGTGTCCTCTGCGTCCTCTGCGGTTCGATTTTCCGTTACCTGTGCGTAAGTCGTGTTAGGGTAAAATCTAACGTTACTTTTATGAGAATTTGGTCTAGCGATGCCTACGGCGGGCTGCGCCTACGCTTCCTATTACTAAAAAGTTCCGATTTTAATTGGAGTCGTAACTAAAAAGAGATTTTTATGTGCTGTTCAACCCTTTTTACCCAATAAACCAAAATCAAAGTGGATAAAGTTCCAACTCCCCAATAAAATTCAGTACTTTATTCATTATTTTGTCCCTGGTGACACTTTCTGTAACACTACCCCTTATTAGGGCGGGGGAAATTATAAAGTAGAGGTAGAGGTTTAGTCTTCCCTATTGGCAGCGCATGGGTGTAACGCAACTAGGATTTCATGGAGCGGAATTAATTATGACTGCTTTAACTTTACAATTACCTCCTAATCTCAAATTTACGGATGAGGAATTTGAACAGATTGTTGCTGTGAATAAAGAGTTGCGTTTGGAATTAACTGCTGAAGGAGAATTGGTAATCATGTCACCCACTGGAGGAGAAACAGGAAACCGTAATTTTGATTTGTTAGGTCAACTATGGTTTTGGAACAGTCAAAAGAATTTAGGAAAAGCTTTTGATTCTTCTATTGGTTTTAAACTTTCTAATGGTGCAACTCGTTCTCCTGATGCTTCTTGGGTAAAGATGGAACGGTGGGATGCTCTCACACCACAACAAAGAAAAAAATATCTCCCCTTGTGCCCAGACTTTGCAGTAGAATTGGTTTCTGAAACTGATGATGTCGAGGACACTCAAGCCAAGATGCTGGAATACTTAGCAAATAGTTTACAACTTGGTTGGTTAATTAATCCCAAAGATAAACAAGTAATCATTTATCGCCCTAATCAAGCACCAGAAGTTTTACAATTTCCTACAAGTTTATCTGGTGAAGATGTTCTCCCTGGTTTTATTTTAAATTTACAGCCAATTTTTGCGTAGATGAATCGTTATTTTGATTGTTAATGCAAGCAAGTCCTAATGCCATTTGTAAATAGTCCACCATTCAGACATTTAACTTTTTCTACCAGGTATATTTGCTGATTACTTTCTCAAAATGCCTAATTGCTTTATCAAAATGTCTGTTTACTTTCTCAAAATCCTGAAATGCTTTCTCAAAATGGCATTTGACTTCTTTAAACCCCAGTTTACTTACTCATTTTGGTGTTTTCTGCAAGCAAAATGACATTGGAAAACTTCGTTATTTTGGTATTTGGTTTTAGATATTAAAGGGTAAGGTGGGGCTTTTGAAAGGATTTTTACCATCTATCTGGGATAATTAGGCGATCGCACTGAAATACCTTAAGTTGTCAGACAGAATTAATTACATAATGTCATTGCGAATGTTGGCGCACTTGTGCTGAGCGTAGCCGAAGTAGCCTCTCCAAGAGTTGCGGAATGAAACAATTCGCTTGCGGCTGGGATTGCTTCTCTTCTCTACGCGCCTTGTTTAAATATATTTCTGCAACCGGAAATCTGAGTAAGTTATGATAATATAAAAAGTCTTGGGCGATTAGCACAGGGGTAGCGCACATCCTTCACACGGATGGGGTCACTGGTTCAAATCCAGTATCGCCCACTTAGATATACTAAAGGTTTCAGCTAATTAACTAGAATCTCCTTCAATTAGAATATGCCATTTGATGCCATCTTCTAAAAGGAGATTGTATAAAGTTATGTAAAGTATTGAGTAAATATTGACAACTTACTTAAACCAGTGGTCTGAAGCAAGACTTCAAATATCAATGGTACTTCAAAGTTTATTGTGGCGATCGCCAAACCACATCTGAGTATTTTTACGTTAACGCATGGGTGCAACGGATGCCGCTAACGAGCGAGCTTGAAAGTCAGTTAAAGATGGCAAAATTAAAACCATATACTGCCTATGCTGTCAATTATATTTGGCAGGATGCTGTAACTAATTTAGGTTTGCGAGTACTTGGTGATGATTGGGCTAATTTGTTAACAGCTGTTGGCTTGTGAGAATTTGCCTGTGCGCCTTTGTTTTGCGTTATGGTTTGGAAAAATAATTGCTCCCCAGCTAAAGCGGTTAATAAACAGAGGATAACTCAATACTGGCAGTGTTAATGCTGGAGGTTGGTGTTAGAAAATTTGTGAATGGTGGAGGAAGCGCCTTGTTTTGTTTCTTAACCAATTTTATCTGTAATGCTAATTGCTAGTTAAGATCAACAGTAGAAACACTTATTTATGCGGGAGTAACGAACGTGGCAATTATTCAAGGCATCCCTGGAAACGACTATCTAACTGGGACTCAAGGAAAGAATCAAATATACGGCTATGAAGCCAATGACACTCTAATAGGTAGGTCGGGTAACCACTACTTAGTTGGAGGAGGTGGTGAGTCGTCAACCTCTAGGTCAAGGTATAAAACATTAATTCTACAATCTCTTGTGTGCAACAGCACTACTGCTGGCGGAAGTTCTCCCGACCAAATATCACTGAGAGTCGAAAACCAAATTGTTTGGGGTTATTCTATGAACGCTGGAGTTCGAGACAATCTTCCTGCTCTGAACGAGATTTTTCATACAAAAGTTTACATAGAACTATTTGCTGGGTCTACGAGTCTTGGCGGTCAATTTATCTGGAATGATGGAAACGGGTTGCTCCCATTCACCATGGGTCAAGCTAGCTACACGCTGACATATCTGACATCTAATACTGGCTCTCCTGACTTTTGACTTCCGTCTCGCGGTACTAGTAGTCTGTCAAGTTTAAATTGAGGGGTAAGCAAGTTGATAGTAAGGACTTTAGTCCTTATTTTCTAAGCACTAAAGTGCTGACTACAAACCCTTAAAACTAGCTTGATAAAACACTAGGCTGATTCTTAATTATTCTCAGTTATCAATGAAACAGCACATTCACACATTCTGGTTTACAGGCGGGATTTTTCTTTTATGTCTAGCTGAGTTCAGTCCTACCCAAGCACAAAACGTCCCAATTGCAGATATGACCTTACCTGTTAATTCGGTGGTTAGCCCCCCCAAAGACAATATCACCACTATCACTGGGGGAACCGTGGCGGGTCGCAACTTGTTCCACAGCTTTCAGCAATTCAATATTGACGAAGCACAAAAAGCCGATTTCGTTAGTCCTAGCGCAGCTATCGAAAATATTTTAATTCGGGTGACGGGTGGTAGCCGCTCCCAGATTATGGGAACTCTCGGCACCTCTGGTCTTTCTAATCCCAACCTATTTCTAATTAACCCTAAAGGGATTGTTTTTGGTCCGAATGCCAAACTGGACATTCGTGGTTCGTTTGTAGCGACGACAGCTAATGCCATCGAGTTTAGAAATCAGGGCTTTTTCAGTGCTTCTGCTCCTAATAATCCTGAATTACTGATGGTGAATCCTTCTGCTTTTCTATTCAATCAAATTGCCAATCTGCCGATTAATTCTATTCAAGTAAATAGAGCATCTCTATCGGTTGATAATGGTCAGAATTTGTTGTTACTGGGCGGCAATGTCACCTTGGATGATAACGCAACTTTGGCTGCACCGGATGGTCGAATTGAGTTGGGAGGAGTCGCAGGATCAACAACAGTAGGGCTAAATGTTGAGGCTAATACTCTAGGTTTAAATTACCCTGCACAAGTGCAACGAGCAGATATATTACTTACGAATAGATCTCAAGTTAGGGTAACTGGCAAAGGAGGAGGTAGTATTGCAATCAACGCACAAAATTTAGATGTTTTGAACAACAGTAGTCTTGAGGCTGGGATAGAAAGTAATTTAAAGTCAGATGGCAGTCCAGCAGGAGATATTACGCTTGATGCTACAGAAGAAATGAAAATTTCCGGAAGCATGATCGAGAATGACGTGCAATATGGAGCCGTAGGTAACTCTGGCGGTATCCTAATTAAGGCAGGGTCGCTCTCCTTAACCGATAACGCTATACTCAGCACCACCGTCCAGGGCGTGGGGGAGACTAAAGGTATATTTGTGCAAGCTGATAAGTCTGTATCTATTGCAAGAAGTTTTATTACTACGAGTCTAGATGAACACACTGGCGTTGGCAATAGTGGTAACATCAATATTCAAACTGGGTCGTTAGACTTAACCGACGGCTCTGAACTGGATACCACCACCTCTAGAGAAGGGCGTGCTGGGAACGTGATTATTGATGCTCGAAATACCGTCTTTGTTGAGGATAGCTTAGTCTCCAGCGACACTTTTGGGTTAGGAGATGGTGGCGCGATCAATATCACGGCTGGGAAACTTACCTTAACCAAGGGTAGTGAAATATTGTCCAGAACCACTGGAGAAGGGAATGCAGGCAATATTAATATCTATCCCGTCAATGCTTTTAGCTCTGTCAACATTTCTGGGGTTAATGCAGATCCAAATCAAGGATACTCTAGCGGCTTGGTGACTTCTAGTGAGGACAAAGGCACTGGTCAGGGTGGCGATATTAATGTGACTACTGGGGAATTGCGCCTATTAGACGGAGGAGTTTTGACTGCGCGAACTAGAAGCGCATCCCCAGGTGGTAATATCACTGTTAACGCCAACACCCTTGAGGCTACTAATGGCGGACAAGTCATCACCAGTACCTTCAGCACCGGACGTGCAGGTGACATCACGGTAACAGCCACTGACAGCGTAAAAATTTCTGGGAGCGATCCGACTTACTTTAATCGGTTTGAGCAGCAATCCGATCCGACTATAGTTGATAATGATGGTTCTGCCAGTGGTCTGCTTGCTAGCGTACGAGGTAAGGAAACTGCTAATGCAGGTAATATTCGGGTACAGGCTCGCTCTATCAACTTAGACAACCAAGGAGTAATTTCAGCTACAACCACATTAGGCGAGGGCGGTAATATCGAGTTGCAACCGCAGGACTTATTGCTACTGCGCCGCAAGAGTGAAATTTCTACCTCAGCAGGCACTAATCAACAGGGTGGAAATGGCGGTAATATCATCATCAATGCCCCTGACGGCTTTATCGTCGCCAAACCAAATGAAAACAGCGACATCACCGCCAATGCCTACAATGGTAGAGGGGGAGCAGTCAGAATCAAGGCTACTAAGATTTTTGGAATTGCGTTACTAACTAGCGAAGACCTTAAAAGGTTGCGCCCTACTGATCCAGATCCAGATCCGGGTCAACTTCAGACAAATGATATTACGGCAATTTCTCAAATAAGGCCTAATTTAAGCGGCATTGTAAAAATTAATACCCTTGATGTTGACCCCTATCGAGGATTATTAATTAACTTACCAGCCGTACCAGTTAATATTCAAGTGTCGCAAGTCTGTCAAGCGGGTACAGCACAAAATAAGAGCAGTTTTACGATCACTGGACGTGGCGGTTTACCCCGCAATCCCTATGACCTTCTTTCTCCTAATGCAGTTCTGGTAGATTGGGTAACTCTCAACCCAAGGAATGAAAACCCCGTTAGTACAGATGTTTCTACTCAGGCAACTAGCCCGACACCAGCGCCGATTGTGGAAGCGCAAGGGTGGGTGAGAAATGCAAAAGGAGAGATTGTACTAATGGCTGATGCGCCCACAACCACGCTTCATAGTTCGTGGCAGAAACCAGCTAATTGCCGTAGCGATTTTTAGATTTTAGATTGCGGAGTGGGTAGTTGCTCTGTGACCATCAATTATACAACTAGCTCGCAAAATGAAATTTCACCATCTTGAGAATATTCAGGTTGTTGACAAACCTCATGATCACAAATCTGGTTGTCCAGTCCCAAGTCCCCAAGTCTCTTTCTTGAATAACCCTCTCCCCATTCCCCCTAAAAGGGGAGAATAGGGTTAGAGAGGATAACTCAAGGTAATTGCTAGTTTTCGGAAGTTTCCTGAGAGAACTTCTTATGGATAGTTTTAGTGGATTCCCCATCAGCAGCTACCGTTATCAGATAGTCCATTAAACCATCTGAAAAGGGGAGACGTAAGTGGAAAGTACCATCGGGTTTGATTTTGATAGTATGACCACCAATGTTTACATTTGTATTTGGTTGGGTTGCTCCGTGAATAATCAACTCAGCATCTGCCACAAACCAGAAATCTTCGTGGGAACGACTGAAAACGCGAACGTTAGGTGAACGGGCGATGAATAACCAACGATCGCCATCAGCCATATAGCCAATTTCAACCATGTAGTCGCGATCGCTCACCGGAATAGCCACAAAGCGTCCCTGTACTACCTCTTCAGATTCATACTGTTGTACAAGTTGGGGACTTTGATAACTCAAATCAATCTCAGTCACATTGTAGAGCCGCACTAGCAATTGGGAGCCGCCCTGTTGTTGCAGTGCTTCCTTCTGAGTCTTGGAAATATACCAAGAGACATAAGCCCACTTGGGAGTGCGGGGTGTGAGCGCAACACTGCTCTCTTCTTCACTGCTCTGTTGTTGGGTATCTACCAAGCCAATAGCTGTTTGGCTTGTTAACGCTACATTTTCAACGGTGGGAGCTGTTGTGGGATCTGGATGAACAGCACTAAAGACACGAACGATCGCAGAACGGGCGATGAATAACCAGCGTAGTTTACCGCCGTAGGCATCGCCATCAGCGACATAGCCAATTTCAGCTATGTAGTCGCGATCGCTGATGGGAATTTCCACAAAGCGATCGTGTGCTGTCTCTTCACATTCATGCTGCTGGACAAACGGAGGACTTTGATAACTTAGGTCTATCCCAGTTGCATCATAGAGCCGCACTGCTAATTGAGAGCCGCCCTGTTGACGCATCGCTGCTTTCTTGGTTTCGGAAATCTCCCAAGAGACATCAGCCCACTGGGGAGTGCGGGGTGTGAGCACAATACTGCTCTCTTGATCGGCATCTACCAAGCCAATAGCTGTTTCATCCGCAATCGGCACATGATCAACTATGGGATCTGGATGCACAGGACTGAAGACACGAACGATCGCAGAACGGGCGATGAATAACCAGCGTAGTTTACCGCCGTAGGCATCGCCATCAGCGATATAGCCAATTTCAGCTATGTAGTCGCGATCGGTGACGGGAATTTCCACCAGGCGTTCGTGTGCTGTCTGTTCCAATTCATACTGCTGTACTAGGTGGGGAGTTTGATAACTTAGGTCTATCCCAGTCACATCGTAGAGCCGCACTACCAATTTGGAGCCGCCCTGTTGTTGCAGCGCTGCTTTCTTGGTTTCGGAAATCTCCCAAGAGACATCAGCCGATGTATAAGTATGCGGTGTTAGCAGAATACTGCTCTGTTCATCTGCATCTACCAAACCAATAGCTGTTTCGGCTGCTGCTACGCCCGTCGTAGACATCGGCTGATGATCAATTAGGGGATCTGGATGCACAGGACTGAAGACACGAACAATCGCGGAACGAGCGATGAATAACCAGCGTAGTTTACCGCCGTAGGCATCGCCATCAGCGATATAGCCAATTTCAGCTATGTAGTCGCGATCGGTGACCGGAATTTCCACCAGGCGTTCGTGTGCTGTCTGTTCAGATTCATACTCCTTTACTAGGTGAGGAGTTTGATAACTCAAGTCTATCCCAGTCACATCGTAGAGCCGCACTACCAATTGGGAGCCGCCCTGTTGGCGCAGCGCTGCTTTCTTGGTTTCGGAAATCTCCCAAGAGACATCAGCCGATGTATAAGTATGCGGTGTCAGCAGAATACTGCTCTGTTCATCTGCATCTACCAAACCAATAGCTGTTTCGGCTGCAATTGGCACATTGTCAACCGTAGTATCAGTTTCTCCTTGGGCAGCTGATCCAATGGTAGCCCAGGCTCCAATCCCTGCGCCTGCTGCTAAAGCCGCAGCGGCGGCAAAATCTGTGGAGTCTTCAGCAATACCTTCCCCAACAGTCGGCTCTGCTGGAGATTCTTCCTCTGGCAAATCGGCAGTCGGTTCAGATGCGTCCGCTACCAGATTCAATATATCTTCTGGAAATTCTGGGAAATCGAGCAGTGAGGATGTTTGTGCCGCTGAGGATTCTATATCCGTTGCCACTTCGCCAGACTCTGGTAACGGCAATTCATCTACTGAGGCTGTATCTTCAGTTGAGGTGATACTCTCTAGCCAGTTCAATTCTGCCTGGAGTTGCTCATCTATCGGATCTTCACTAACTTCTGTGTCCCAATAATCAAAATCAGATGTTACTTCTGGCACATCTGGGAATTCGGGCAGTGGGGCTATGACATCAGATGCCTCTTCTGGAATATTAGCCAGGTGAGGATATGAAGTATTTACTACAGCCGCTGGGGCTTCTATGTCCCATGCAACTTCATCAGACTCAGGAGTGTTTGTCCCCGGATAATTATTTACTTTGTCTGTCTGAGCGATCGCATCTGTTTCTGTTTCTTTGTTGGTAAAGGCAGACCAGGTAGCCGTCCCGATGCCCGTTGCTAGAGCCGCACCACCGGTTAAAGCTGCGGCTCCTAAGTTGTTATTTTCTGATCCATTAGTTACGCCTGAGGTTGTGCCTTCATAGAGCTTAGAGGAGCCATTAGTTGCCTCTTTTTCTGAGCCATTAGCTACGCCTGAAGTTGTGCCTTCATAGAGGTTAGAGGAGCCATTAGTTGCCTCTTGTACTAAATTAGATGTCCCCTGAGTAGCATTCTGGGTCAGGTCAGATTGTGTTTGAGCATAGATGTTGAAAGGAGTGCGCTCAGGGGTTTCTTGCTCTTGGAAGTGTGGTACTGGCTGCTCTTCAAGCATCGCTCCGTTAAGGGAGGGATCTGTGCTGGCATCAAGCACCGCCATATCTACATCTTCTGTGCTGGGTGGACGAGGATTTGATTCTGGTAAGTTGTCTGTTTTCTCAGTGGGCAATGGGCGTTTTCCTAGAATCCACCATAGTAACCCTCCACCTACAGTAGTAAAAAACAAAGGTAGCAGCAACCAAAAAGGTGTTCCTTTGTTTACAATTGGACTGTTTTGTGCAGGTGCAGCCACAAACGGCTGTTCGCCAAATACAGAAGTAGTGGCACTAGGGGAAGGCGTCGCAGCAGGTGTCGTCTGGGCACTGGGGGAAGGCGTAGCAGCAGGTTGTTGTGATCCGCTGGCTGCGATCGCCTTTGCTTCAGCAGTTCTAGCTTGTTCTATAGCTTGCTGTCCTGGGGGTGCAAGGGTAAAGCCGAGAAAATCTACTATGGTTAAGCTAGGATTTTTTTTGTAAACGTAAACTAAAGGTTGCGAGAAGGGATATTTAGCATCATCTGGCAAGGCTTGATGTAATTGCAGAACTCGCACGCCTTTCAACTTCGATACCTGATTAGCTAATATATAGCTGATGCCGTCTTTGCCCAGTTGTTTGATGATTTCTGCGGTATTATCCTCACTTATTTGGGTAGCATTAGAGCCTGTAGCAAAGTCAGCAGTTTTGAAAGCTGGATAAGTACGAAGAGTATCGCGAGTTTCACTAGTGTTAGGGTGATCGATAAACCGAATCTTAAGAGAAGACCCTCCCAATTGTGACCAATTTGTAATTTGTCCCCGGAAAATCCGGGCGAATTGCTTACTAGTCAAGCTTCCTTTGAAAGGATTATCTGCACCAACCACGATCGCAATCTTCTCACGGCGCAAGCGAACTTGCTCTAGTCCTTGGGCTTTTTCTGCTGGCGTCAATCCACGCCCCATTGCTGCTATGTCGATTTTGCCAGCTAGCAAATCTTTTAGTGCGGTACTAGTGCCGTTAGCAGCAACTTCAACCTTTGTGCCGGAAAATTGTTTTTCAAAACTTTCTTTCAGGCTTTGGTTGATCGCAGCCAAGCTACTTGAACCGTCAATCCGCACTGTCGTCCCATTCTGCACTGTTTGTGGCAGTGAAAAAGAGGGAGCTTTAGGTGTAGATTGTGCCAGTATCGGTGCTGATACCACCATTACTGCCATCGGGGTTGTAGCTAAGGCAACCCATAATACCAGCCTGACTATCGAAGTATCTTTTTTTTCTTGTTGCCACATATGCCCCTTATTAAAGTAAAAAGTAGAAAGCCTGCCAGTCCTAAATCGCTATCTTTTTAGAGATTATGGAGGAGACGCGCTAATTATACATCTGAGTTATCTTTACTTCTTATTTCTTCAAACCACTTGTATTGATTGATACTTTGCTTTAGCTCGGATAGCATGATAATTTATACTCTAATTGCCAGAGTCTGTTTAATATAAATTTTTCCAAGTTATATTGCAACTTATACCAAGTTGGTAGCTTATGGCCACAATTATGAATTATTGAATTACTAAAACTGGTAAAGTGTAGCAAATTCAATATTATTTAACAATATTATTTTCAGGATTGCTGAGTACTGAGTATCCTTATGTTTGAATTGAGTACTGATTATTCAGCACTCAGCGGAATCTACTAGATTTTTGAGATAACAATGACAATCTGGCTTATCAATCAGTGACTCAACCAAAGCATTTAGGGCAGTAGCAGCTAAAGCGCCACCTCCTAAAGTCCCTTCAACTGTAATAAAAGGTATCCCTTGTTGCATCAGTTGTCGCTTGGCTGCGGGAGCATGGCTAAAGCCAATAGGCATTCCAATTACTAATGCAGGCTGAATTTTCTGGTTGGCAATCGCAACTGAAGCTTCCAGAAGTACTGAGGGAGCATAACCAACTACTAGGACACAACCCTTACTTACTTGCTGCAATTTTTCTAGCCATTCTCGATGCTGCCAAAAGGCAAGTTCCGCCTCTGTAGCGGTGGTAATATGGGGATTATCAATTAAGGTTTCGATGCGGCATCCCAAGTGAAGTAATCGGGTTTGATCCAAAGCAGCAGCAACCGTTTGGGTATCGACAACAATCTGACAGCTTGAAGATAGGGCTTCTCGACTAGCTGCGATCGCATCTCGACTCAACTTGATAAAGGACACCAAACTGACATCGCCACAAGCCAAAACCAACTGAGAAATTAAGTGCTGTTCAATTTCCGAACGGTGAGACAAATCAGGTAGTAAACGTTGTAGCGATTCTGTAAAAGCTTCCGAGTGGGTATGAATTTCGGCATCCAAGCCACTCCACAGGTTTTCCAATCCCCCCAATCCGGCTTGAGTTTCGACATCGAGTAACTTGAGTTGTGCCAAAACTTCCGCCTGGATAATTTGACAATGGCGATCGCGCCCCAATAATCCTTCTAGTGCTGATGCAGTTTGTCGCAGTTGGGAAATTTGTTGCATCACCGCCCGATATTGCTGCTGGAGTTGTCCCATGAGGTTAACAGTTGTGTCAGCTTCTGGTTCCACTTCCAAAATATTGCGGATATGGTTTAGCTGAAACCCTTGCTGCTTGAGTGCGACAATCCTTTGCAACCGGAGAACATCTTTTTTGGTGTAGAGACGGTAATTACTAGGCGATCGCACAGGTTGCGGTAATAGTCCCAATTGATGATAATGCCGTACCATGCGCGGAGTTAAACCGCCGCCCACTGCATCAGTGAGTTCTTTAATAGTTAAGCAACTAGCGTTCATAAGTTATTTAATAATGGTAAAAGTCTTTGTAATTCTTCACAAGCAGCTTGGAGAGATGGCGGTGCATTGTCATCCAAACTCCCTTGAGAACACTGGTTTGCTAATTGCTCAACACCAGGTTTACAAATTGCCTCATTTTTAGGGAATTTTGGATATTTGGATTTTTCTTCTTCTTCAACAACTTCTCCTGTTCGTAAATAATGTATCCAAGTTTCAATATTTCTTTTTGGCACGAAGATTGCTATTTTCTCATCAGGCTTACGAAGTTCCTGTGAATCTTCTATCAGTGCATCATCTAATTCTTTCAGTGTTGCCTTTACTGTTGCCGTATCTGCATCAATCAACACTACTAGCATTCCTGAAAGATAGTTTTTGCTGCGATATGCTTTGACCTCTGCGGGATAACGCTTTCTAACAAAGTGCTCTCCTGCACCTTTACCTTTTGGAGAAGTCCTAATTGTGAGGTTTTTTGGATTTATATTAAAGCCTCGCTTTTTCAAAAAATGATATGCAAAAACTTGCTGTTGTAGATCCTCACACAAGATTACTATCTGTACTCTATTCTGGGTCATACAGCCAGCCCCGCGCAATCAGTTCTGAAATTGGTAATCCAGAATTTTCAGTTTCTTCATTATTAATTGGTTTCACTCGTACAGGTGCATTACTTTGACGCTCAAACCAATAACCTATAGATGAAGCTAAAAGATAATTAATTGATACAGGATGATGGGAGATTAGTAAAGCTTGTATTTTTCCGTCAATACAGAAATCATAAAGTTGAATTAGCCAAGGTTGAATTTCCGGCAGTGCTAAAAAATTATCGGGTTCATCTATACACAATGTGTAGTCTTCAGATTCGGTACAATATAAAAGCGTATATAGTGCAATCAGCACTTTTTGTCCATCAGATAGTTCATTAAAGTAATAATCAATAATATTTGTCCGATCTGCATTTGTTGTAAATCGTAATTTTAAAGTTCGATAGCCTTCTCTAAACTGGTCAAATTTAAAACTTACAAAACCGTCTAAGACATCTTTCAAAATATTCATTAGTTCAGCAACTTTGCCTTGATCTTGTGAAATATAGCGATACCAAGAAACAAAATTCTCCATTCTAGGAGTCAATTGTGCTTCTTCTTTTTCACTACTATTAATTATTAGGTTAGGAATAATTTGTACAATAATAAATCGCTCCATGCGCTGTTTGAACCAGGTCAGTTTTGTGATGTCATTATTTGCCAGCAATAAAGGTAGTATGGACTGAAACCAATTAAAAGGAGGATATTTCGTCGGACTGACTAAATGATTGTCATAAAAAATTTGAACTTCGCCCATCTCGAACTTTAATAAAGGTTGGTTATCAAACCATAAACGCTCATATTGTACCTGGCTATTTTCTCGATTGTGTTCAATAGCAAGTTCATATTTATAATTGCCATCATTTCCATCAATTTCTATTTCAAAACGCTGAATTGGTAAAGTTTGCCAGCGAGTGCAGTCAAAAAATGGGAAAATTCCTTCTACCTTAGCAACGCCACTTATAAAAAGTTGAATTCTCCGTAAGACTTCAAAAACAGTTGATTTACCTGTTCCATTACCACCAATAAACAGGTTAATCGAGTCAAAATTCATCTCAAAATTTACCAAGCCGCGAAAGTTATCAATATATATTCGCTTTAGCATAAATTTTTTCCTCCTAGTGCAACTTTAAACCTAACAACTAAATCGTCGCATTTACCCACATCCCGCTTTTGAAAAACGCTCTCAGAAGACAGATAAAAATTCAACTTTGCGTACCTTTGCGCTTCCCTCAGCGCCCCTACCCTGCGGGAAGGCGAAGCGCCTATGCGTTTCAAAATCATTATAAACCTTGACATTAACATTGATGTCAAGGTTTAGCGTGAGAGAGTCCCTGTAAATTCATCTCTCATGCTCTATCCCCAACATTTCAGCCAATTTACCAGAGAACACGCAGATACCGTAGCAGCCCTTTTATGTGGGTTGCTACTATTTCTCGGATGGTTCGCCTTGCATCTTGGCGCTTTAGGATTAGCACTGCTGCTGCTACCTGCTGCTTACGTGATTGGTGGTTACGAAAGTGCGCGGGAGGGATTGACTACTCTTTTCAAAGAAAAAGAACTCGATGTAGATTTGCTGATGATTGTGGCGGCGATTGGTGCTGCTAGTCTCGGCTTATGGCGAAGAGAATATCATCTAATTATTGATGGGGCAATTTTGATTTTGATTTTTGCCATCAGTGGTGCATTAGAAGGCTATGCCATGCAGCGAACTGAGCGGAGTATCCGCAGTTTGATGAGTTTGACACCAGATACAGCACGGGTTTTGTTTCAGGGAAGAGAAGAGGAAGTTCCGATCACTCAGCTAAAAGTGGGTGATGAGATTGTCGTCAAACCCGGAGAGCTAATTCCTACCGATGGGATAATTTTATCTGGTTACAGCACGCTTAATCAAGCTGCAATCACAGGCGAGTCTTTACCTGTAGAGAAAACAGTGGGCGCAGAAGTATTTGCCGGCACACTCAACGGCTATGGTGCATTGCAAATTAAGGTACACAAACCAGCCCAAAGTAGTTTGATTGTGCGTGTGATTCGTTTGGTAGAACAGGCACAGACTGAAGCACCTCCTTCGCAAGAGTTTATTGATCGCTTTGAGAAGGGATATGCCAAAGTAATTGTAGTAGCCGGGATATTACTGGCAACTTTACCGCCATTTCTTTGGGGTTGGGATTGGGAAACGACGATTTATCGCGCTCTTACTTTCCTGGTGGTGGCTTCTCCCTGTGCGCTGATGGCTGCAATTATGCCCACCCTGCTTTCAGGAATCGCTAATGGTGCAAGACAGGGGATTTTGTTTAAGAATGGGGCACAGTTGGAGAAGATTGGCAAAGTCCGAGCGATCGCATTTGATAAAACTGGTACTCTAACAACAGGACAGGTGCAGGTATTTCAGGTAATTTCCGCTAGTGAATACACTCGAACAGATGTATTAAAAGCCGCTGCTAGTGTGGAATCTTCTTCTGAACATCCCATCGGTAAGGCAATTGTACAGGCGGCTGGTGATTTGGATTGGGTTGGTGCAATCCAAGTGCAAGCTATACCTGGACAGGGAATTGTCGGAATCGCTCAAGAACAACAGGTAATTGTGGGGAATGCCGTTTTTGTGCAGCAGTATGTCACAAATTTACCTGAAGAATTGCGAGAAATGGCTCAATCTTTGGAGCAAGAAGGTAAAACTGTGGTTTGGGTAGCGAAGAACCCCACCCCGCAAGCTCTTAGGGGAGCCGGAGCCGGGGTAAGGTGTTTTGAGGTGATGGGTGCGATCGCGATCGCAGATGAAGTAAGAGCGCAAGCAGCCGCAACTATTACCCGCTTAAAGAAACTGGGAATTGAGAAAATTGTCATGTTAACTGGGGATAATCAGGAAACTGCTCATAGTGTCGCTAAAGCAGTAGGAATTGATCGGGTATATGCTCAACTTCTGCCAGAAGATAAGCTGGATGTTATCCGCCGTCTACAGCAACAATATCAAACTGTAGCAATGGTAGGCGATGGTATCAATGATGCACCAGCTTTAGCGCAAGCATCTGTGGGTATAGCGATGGGAGTATCTGGTAGTGATGTGGCATTAGAAACCGCAGATATAGTACTGATGACAGACAGGTTAGAAAAAATTGCCGTGGCGATGCATTTGGGTAGGCTATCGCAAGTCATAGTCAAACAGAATATATTCGTAGCGTTGGGTTTCATTATGTTGCTTTTGGTGGGCAACTTTCTAGGAAATATTAACCTACCCATTGGCGTCATTGGCCATGAAGGTTCCACAGTGTTAGTTACCCTCAGTGGACTAAGATTGCTGAAATAAAACACTCTTCTCTCTTTTCCACCGAAGTTATAATCTAAGGAAGCCTGAGCTTCAGACTTCTCTGTGTGTCTTCTGCGTCTGGAGCGGTTCGTTAAAATTTGAACGCAACGGAGTTCGTAGCTTGATTAATCAGTATCAAAGACTCATTAAAGGAGTTCTGAACCTCATTAATTTAGTATCAAAGACTCGTCAACAGAGTTATGAGTTTAAATTTCTGATGCCGTTGCACTTTTGTCTAACTGTTTAATTAGCTCCATTTGCAGGAGATTCCACTCATTTTCAGAATAGGGTGTGCTAAACCAGGCATCTAAATATTTCTTTAGCGTAGGCGTAGCCCATCGTAGACATCGCTTCTGTAGTAGCACGTAAACTTAATACAAGGATAAATATCTGCTAATCTAAATCGTATAAGTTAGGCTATTTCTTCTAACTGTTGACTTCTGTTTTAGTTTTCCTTTGAGAGTTAAACCAGTGCCTAAAGCGCCAAAAGCTAGTAGAGCGAATGTGGAAGTAGATTCGGGAATTAATTTAGAAACTGGATCGGCACGGAAAACACCCGTGATAGTCTCACCACTGTCATCTATAAGCTCTGCAAAGAAGGGGATTTGACCTTAATTATTAATACTACCACTGAAAAAAAGATTCGTCACAGTGCCGCCTAAAAGAGAGTCTCCGATGCCAATCACCTTATCTGCAATGGGGTCTGGCCCTGTGAAGATGCCGTCGGTAAAAACCTTTTCTGCCCCATCACGTAATGTTGCACTGAAAGCTACTTCATTGTTGTCATTAATTGCGTTACCAATAAATCTACTAAAGGAGCTACTGGTGTCGGCAATAGTGGTAATTGTTTTACCATTGCCTGTAAATATTCCTTCTTTGCCGTCCTCTCGAAAAGCGTCAAATATTACTGTTCCTGTATTGTTAATGCTAAGCTTAACAAATCCACCCAAAAAGAGACTAGTATTATCAGCGATCGTTGTAATTTTGCCATCTTTGCTCGTGAAGACACCTTGTTTTCCATCTTTTAATGTAGCTTGAAAACCCACTACATTAGAGTCATTAATCGCAGGGGGTTGGTCGAAAAACTTAAATAGTCCGCTAGTGTCCACCACAGTTGTCAAAAGCCCACCATTGCCAGTAGCAATAGTATCGCCATTATCAAAGTCCTTTAAAAGACCGAAAACTAATGTGCCACTATGATTCAACGTGTCGGATGATACATTATTGAAAAATAAACCATCGCTTGGTGTAACAACTCTGGTAACGTTATCGCCGTTACTTATATAGAGTCCTTCTGGAGGATAACTATTAATATTTCGGAAGGCTACTGTATCACTATTGTTAATTGCAAGACCATTGATAGCATATGAGTATTGTGGGTACGGTTTGAGTGCAGTAGTAAACGCTCCGCTGCCGTTGCTAGTAAATATGCCTTGACCTGAAGATGTCGTAGCAACAAAAGCTACTGTGCCATTATCGTTGATGGGGCAACCATCGATATTGAAGAAGTCCTTATTATCCCTATTGTTAACGATTGATGTAAAGGTAAAGTTGCTAGCTTGTGCTAAGTGAACGTCTATCGTTACTAAACTTAAGAAAGTACCAGCTATAGCAGCTAAAATTTTTGGAGAACTATTCATGTCAATAATTGCTTTTTTTGACCAAATTACCTGATCAGAAAAGTAGAGATATAGTTTATATTCCGACAGTAGTAAAACGGTGATGTCTCCAACACCGATTCTAGCAGGGTAGCATTCAAATAGCCAAACAAATCAATATTACTAAATCAATTTGACAGTAAACATCATCAGAAAATGGCTAGATAGAAATTTAGCATTGGTAGTTATCGATTGGTAAAAATATTAAAAGCTCCGACTACCCACTTCTTCAGGAGCAGGAGTGATAGGAGCGTTATTGCTTAGGCTGAGAATCCCGGAAACAACAATTTTGTCCCCAGTTTTTAGTCCTTCGATAACTTGATAATTATTTCCCTGAATAACTCCCAATTTCACGGGCTTTTGTTGAGCGACTAAAGATGGCGCTCCAGCTTGAGGCTTTTGTGCCGATGCTTCAGCTTGAGGCTTTTGTGCTGGCGCTTTAGCAGCCACAAACACAAAAGTTTCCCCACCCAAGCGAGATATTGCTGTAACTGGAATTAAAATTCCTGGACGTTCATCCCAGATTACTCTGGTTTGCACTGACTGAAGATTAAGCAGTCGATTTCTCGAATTGCCAAAATTGGCTTTCACCAAAACTGTCTGCGAATCTAAACTAGCATTTGGGGAGATAAAACTCACCTTACCCCTTGCTATGGGTTGGCCTTGGGCGTTCAGCATTTGCACAGGTAAACCCAAGCGCAGCTTTTTGGCTTGATTTAGCGGAATGGATATATTCAGGTCTAAAGAGTCGTTTTTGGTCAATGTGGTGAGTTGATCCCCTTGTCCTACATACTGTCCTACCTTGACTGGGATATTACCAACAATACCTGTGAAAGGAGCTAGGACTTTTGTGTATTGCAGTTGGACTTGAGCCGACTGGACTTCAGCCGCTGCTTGGCTTACTTGCGATCGCCCTTGGGCAATATCTTCTGGGCGGTTGCCGTTCACCTGTTGCCTATAGAATTGTTTCTGTTGTTCTAAGGCAGCACCTAGCTGCTGGATATTAGCAGTTCTGTTTTTGCGGAGTTCCTCTAAGTTTTTCTGGGCTGCAACCACTGCCGCTTCAGCACTAGCTTTGTTTTTGACGTATTCATCTAGGGTATCTTGGGAAGTTGCCCCTTGTTTTGTTAATTCTTCGTATCGCTTTGCTCGTGCTTGTGCTAGTACTAAATCGGATTTGGCGGAA
This sequence comes from Nostoc sp., assembly GCF_036917615.1. Lineage (GTDB taxonomy): Bacteria > Cyanobacteriota > Cyanobacteriia > Cyanobacteriales > Nostocaceae > Nostoc. The sequence continues at coordinate 100,081 of NZ_JBALCZ010000047.1, read as the reverse complement.
TTAACTTGAGCTTCAGCCTGCTGAATTTGCTGTGGTAGCGATCCAGATACGGCATCTTGATATTTTGCTTGGGCCTGATCTAGCTGGGCTTTGGCTTGGAAAACTACTTCTGTTCGAGTCCCTGCTTTGAGTTCGGCAAGATTTGCCTGTGCTTGTTGTAGTGCTGCTTGTTTTTGTCGTAGCAGGGCTTGGGCATCATCACTTTGCAGGCTAATAATGACTTGCCCTTGTTGAACACGGTTGCCCTCTTGGATGAAAATCTCGGTAACTCGCCCTCCAACCTGTGGCTTGATTGGTACAGAGAGTGATGCCTCTAAGGAGCCAATAAACTCCGAACTTTCCTGCACAGTTTCATTTTGCACTGTTGCTAGCTTGACGGGAATTGCCATAGGTTGACCAGCACCTGCTCCAGCACCATCGGGTGCATTCCTAGCATTACTAGTTTGCCACCAGCGCCAACCAAAACCAACACCTGCAATTAACAAGATAATTCCCAACACCAAAGGCCAACGCCGCTTTCGAGGTGGCTTAGGCGATCGCTTTGGCAATGGTTGCGACTCTTGACTAGAATCAGTAACAGCAGGCTGTTCTATTTCAACCGGAAGGTGAGAGTCAGGGAACTCAGAATGGGACATCTTTATTTTCTCGTCTTGTGGATTTAAACTTGGGCAATCTACTCTTCGCTAAAAAAGCATTATTTGAATAGTTTGTTAGCCCTTTTTTCTCTATGTTGGTGACAAATATATTCTTTGGGTATTTGGGCGATCGTTGACGATATCCAGCACCTTAAACGAATAAATATCGTTCACCACACTATGGTTAATTTGTATATTGCCTAACTCCTATAAATTATTTATAAGTGTAATTTATGAAACTTAATTAATAAGTATAAACCCTTAACAATGGCTCAGAGATCAAGCACACTTAAATGTCAGGTTTATCTTGTTGCAGGCGAATCAACTGAAACTCCAGCCTCCTTCAATGGCAAACTGCTAATACCGCGTACAAATAAATTCACACAAGTTTCAATGTAGCATTCACGACTATAGCCTAGTGTAGTAGGTGTATCGCTAAAACGCAGCCTTCTGTACACAACTAGTTGTTCGGGCAGCGATTTGTCAGTATCGTATAAGATCAGACGGGCGGCTTGGGGATGTCGCTTTGCTTCTCCAATAAATATCCGAATTAGGTCTTCATGCTCCTCCATCATCTGGTTGCAAAGCCTTAGATCATTCTTGAGGTCAATGTATAGGTTTTGAGTCCAGTTGTCGTGATCAGCTAAGGCTTGGGCCTGTAAAGCGATCGCTTCAGTAATCACAGCAGCTAGTAGTTGCTCTTTGTTCTGGAAATGACGATATAAAGTTACCTCATTGACCGCAGCAACACGAGCAATTTCTCGCGTTGTAGCTCCGGTTAAACCTGCCGTTGCAAACACCTTAGTTGCTGAATTGATCAAGCGTGCACGAGTTTGTGCCCTCCTTGATCCTAAGTTTTATCTGAGAGTTTGCAAGCGCTTGCTTACATCTGTAAGTGTTTGACTGCATTATAACCACATAGGGGAAAATATTGGTATAAGGTACAAATGAGTTTATCGCTCTTAAGTTATAGTGAATACTGATCTTAGGGAAGAAAAAGGCATGGAGCGATGCCTTTTCTACAAGACGCTACGCGTAGCTTGCTTCCCCATAGGGGTACGGCGGGCTACGCTTACGCTGATTAATTCAGCTTTATTAATCAAGGTTGCGAGTTTCATTGAGTTATCCTCACCAAGAACGACGTGCAATCAATCAGTGTACTCTAGAGTCCTATTTTTCAGCAGTCTTAACTTCCTACACTTAGGTCACCCGATCGGTTGATTTTTAACTCACCCGAATGGGTGATTTAATTTATCCTAATCAGGGTTGTGGATGTGTAGCCGAGCCAGCAATCCCTAATCTCCTTCAACCATCTACAACTGATTTTTTAGAATCCAATTTTGGTAAAATACCCACAGTTGATTTTCGGTTAGCAACAATATGAGAAAAGAGCCACTCATACCGATCAAGTGCTTGCTCCAAGGAATAGTTTTCTTCGGCAAACTGTCTTCCTGTGTTACCTAGCCTCGCCCCGAGAGTAGGATTAGCATATAAATCATGCACCGCAGCAGCCATTGCATCAGGTGATTCTGGCTCAACAATTATCCCACCACCACTAAGTTGGATTGCTTTAGCAGCAGTACCAGTGGCGGGAACTGAACCCACAATCGGGCGACCACTTGCCAACAGCAGTGGTATTTTTGAAGGCATATTGAACGAAATCACATTGCGCTTTTGCACAATCAGCCCTACATCAGATGCTGCTAGCATTTCGGGTAGTTTGTCTCGCGACTGCAACGGTAGCAGCAAAACATTATCTGCACCATTTAATAAACAATATTCTTGCAACCTTTGCAATGCTCTTGATTCGCCAACGATGACAAAGACAATCTCCCTGATATGACGCAAGCAAACTGCTGCTTCTATTACTGTTTCTAAACCTTGCGTTAGAGCAATGTTGCCTGAATAAAGTACTACAAATTTACCATCCAGTTGATGGCTAGATATCCAGGCGTTGTTCTCTTTTGGTAAAGGGCGGATGAAATTTACATTCACCCAATTGGGAATACAAACGATTTTATTTACAGGTACTCCTTTATTGACTAAATTCTCACGAAACCCATCAGCGATGACACTAATAGTGTGTGCAGTCCGATATGCAAATTTCTCTAGGGCTGCAAGAGTTCGGATCATCCACTTGTTTTTCAATAGCCCAATACGCACGGCAGCTTCTGGTAGAATATCCTGCACATTCAGAACTACTGGGCAGTTGTATAACCAACCAAATATTGTTGCTGGTAACGTACCGAATAGAGGCGGAACTGTTAAGATAATCACATCGGGGCGTCCGCCTTTAAAGGCTTGGGGTAAGCTGGTAAAAACAAAGCTTAACTCCAGCAACAGCCGATCTAAGAGGTTAGGTTTAGACTTAATTCGGAGGTAACTTCGTTGAATGGTGACACCATTTTTTTGTTCAGTAAGGAACCATTTACCCCGATACTCATCGTAAATCTCACGCTGAGGATAGTTGGGCATTCCGGTAATCACCCGCACTTGGTGACCTCGCTTTACTAGTCCTTCTGCCAATTCAGTCATTAAGGGAGCAATTCCAATCGGCTCTGGATGATAATTGTAGGAATAGATCAGAATGTGCATGAGCTATTTGTGAATTTCGTGAAGACAGCCTCAGATGAGCGGATTTATTGCTAATTCCAGTAGGCGCTGCTACTTTTATTACTTAATTTAGGTTATGAGCAGGTCATGATTTTTTGAAACCACAATTGCAATCAAGACTGTTTAAGACTTTTTAAGGTGAATTTTAAGAGTGATCAATTATTAATTATTAGTTATCAGTTACCAATTACCAGTGTTCACTGATAACTGTTGACTAATTTAAGTCTCTTAGCATACGCATAACAAGTTTTCACTAATTTGAAGAAGAATTCAGAATCAATATAGTAGAGAATTCAGCGGAAAGTCAAAGCTGCGGCTGACGCCGATTTAAACTTTCCACTCTAGATTCGCTACTATCCTAGAAAGTGACGCTCCTACGTCGCTAACGCTGTACTAACAGATGCCTGCGGCAAGCAACAAAGCTTATATGAAGGAAGCCTCCGCTCTGACTTGGCGCTAATTGTAGACCACCAAATTTTCAATTTGGTGGGGGACTTAAACCCGTTTATTCATCCGTCAGTCACACATAATACAAGCAAGATAATTCTGGCTACTGACTCCTGAATTCTATTTTGTTAAGAGTGAATCTAATGCTTAAATTTAGACTTAAGGGATTGTAGCATTATATTTCATCTCGTGCATGAAACCCACATTCCAGCTTCTAAAGTGGCACATGAAGTATTTTTAAGCAAGTCATCAGTATTGAATTTATTAGTGAGCATCCCACTTTTTTGAGTAGTTCAAAGGCACTAACTATTCAATACTAGCGTCCTGCGTAGCTTCGGATTTGAAGCTGTTAGCAAAGAAAAAAACTGCGATGCATCACAACATCACCTTGCCAGTTAAACTTGAAATCAACAGCTTTCACTGGGCTGTAGCCACCAGCAGCGATGCCTGCGGCGGTCACTGAGCTTGTCGTACCACTTCCCTACGGGACGCTCCGCGAACGTGGAAGCAAGCTACGCGCAGCGTCTAGTAGAGAAGTGCGGGCTACACCTATGCAACAGTAAAAATAGCACTGATTGCTGTGGTAAGGGCGATTTTGGCGAAAATCTTTTTCATTGTCATGACTCGAATACTTATGTCAATAAGTATTCGAGCGATCGCCAACCGATAGGTTAAATGATAAACTCACCAGTTCATTGAACTATTGGGGCTAGAATAGAGATCTATTAAACTAAATTTGGCAACCTCTGACTAGGAAGCCCTACTTTCTAACAAGAGGCTTGCTTTTTCTTCAGAGTTGAACCTACACCCAACATCCCAAATGCCAGTAAACCCAGGATAGAAGCAGGTTCAGGGACTTTAGCTACGTTAAAATAACCAGAATTTTGATCTAATATTGTTGAGTTTCCTTGTTGATCGATATCCTGAAGTAATTGCAAAGAGTCGCCACCCGTTCCAGAAAAGAAGTATTCTCCCATTGCACCCGTTCCTCCTCCTATATCTATGGAATCAAACAATGTCTGAGTGGAAGTATCAAAGTTGAAAACGAAGAAATCAGATTGTGACACCCCACCACTAACGGTGTTATAAGTTCCCAGAAGATTTTTAGATGGGTCTAAGAAGGAGACATTCAAGGATTGTAAAAAATTGGTCGTTCCACTACCACTTTCTGAAATAATTTTCGGTGCTGTAGCCTGGTCGTAGCTGAATGAACCTATTGCAGAATAACCAGCATTACCTTGCCAGTTAAAGTTTAAATCAATAGCTTGAGCTGGGTTGTTAGCACCAGCAGCGATCGCAACACTAAGAGCAGCACTGGTTGCTGTGATCGTGGCGATTTTGGCGAAAATATTTTTCATGGTCATAACTCCAAAGTTGATTGACATCATGCAGATATCAATTTATAAACAGAACTAACTTTACGATAAAAATATGTATAAGTAAATACTGCATGAAACTACGGAAGGAAATGTAATAAATCAATGAAGAAAAACACTTTTTTTGTGAAGTTTTTCATAAAATGCCAAGTCTATCTAACAAACCTAAGCTCGACTTTATCGATTTTAGAGATGTATGTGGCAAGGCTTACTAAGTGATTTTCCAGCTTGGTCAACTGTTTACGATTATTTCTGGAGGTGGAGCAAAGATGCTACATACATAGTTAAAGATTCACGAGAAACATCCAAGCTGTAGTACCGCAAGGCGGAAGTCAAAAGTATTATGGAATAAGCTCTTTAGGGCTTTTCAATGGTCTGCTTATTTACGCCGTGCTGTACTAGTTACCTAAAAATCACGAGCGATCGCCAGATAATAACTGATAAAGTTGAGCTACGCAAAGTTGAAAACAGTGTCTTATGCCTGGGTTTCTATTAGAAGTTGGTACAGAAGAACTACCTGCAAGTTTTCTCAGTGATGCTTTAGTGCAATGGCAGGAACGCATTCCCCAAAGCCTGGAAGCAAACAGCCTCAGGGGCGAAAGTGTCCAGGTGTACGGTACTCCCCGGCGGCTGGCGGTAGTGATTAAAGGTCTACCATCTCAGCAACCAGACCGAGAAGAAGAAATTAAAGGGCCCCCCGCCCAAGCCGCCTTTAAAGATGGTCAGCCGACAGCAGCAGCAGCAGGCTTTGCCAAAAAGCAAGGCGTGGAATTGGATGCGCTGTTTGTTCGCCCCACTGACAAAGGGGAATTTGTCTTTGTGCAAAAAAGATTTCCCGGTCGTCCTGTGGCGGAAATTTTGACAGAACTTGTCCCCCAATGGATTTGGGGTTTAGAAGGTAAGCGGTTGATGCGTTGGGGGAATGGGGATGCGAGGTTTTCCCGACCAATTCGTTGGCTGGTAGCTTTGTTAGATCAAACGGTGCTACCCCTAGAATTAGTGAATGGTTCTAAAACAATTCAGAGCGATCGCATTTCCCAAGGTCATCGTGTCTTGCATCCTGAACCTGTGACAATTGCCCAAGCTACTGATTATGTTACCGCCCTCAAGTCTGCTTATGTCACCGTTGACCCAGAAGAACGGGCAAATCTGATTAAAAAGCAAGTAAATGCAGTAACAAAGAATTTAGGCGGGTATACAGTAATTTACCCCGATTTGTTAGAAGAAGTAACTAACCTTGTAGAACATCCTTCCACAGTTGTCGGTAAATTTGAACCAGAATTTTTGGAATTACCGACTGAGGTAATTACTGAAGTTATGGTTACTCATCAGCGTTATTTTCCTGTATTCAAACCAGATAGTTTTGAGCAAGAATTATTGCCCAATTTCATCACCATTTCTAACGGTGATCCCAAAAAATCAGATATTGTTGCTGTAGGGAATGAAAGGGTAATTCGTGCCAGATTAGCTGATGGCAGATTTTTCTACGAAGCTGATTTAACTAAGCCTTTAGAAAGCTTTTTACCACAGTTAGAAAAAGTCACTTTTCAAGAAGAATTGGGTTCGGTGCGTGCCAAGGTAGATAGAGTAGTCAAGATTGCCGAGCGAATAACCACTCAATTAGAATTAGAACAAGACCAAAGCCAAAGAATCCAACGTGCTGCTTTATTATGTAAAGCAGATTTGGTTACCCAAATGGTCTATGAATTCCCAGAATTGCAAGGTATTATGGGAGAAAAATATGCCTTAGCCAGTGGTGAAGATGCCGAAGTAGCAAAGGCAATTTTTCAACATTATTTGCCAACGGGAGCGGGTGACATTTTACCCGCAACACTCACGGGTCAAATTGTCGGTTTGGCAGATAGATTAGATACTTTAGTGAGTATCTTTGGTTTAGGTTTAATTCCCTCCGGTTCCTCTGATCCCTTCGCCTTGCGTCGTGCTGCCAATGCTGTAGTTAAAATTACTTGGTTTTATAATTTACCCATAAAACTAGATGATTTATTGGCACAAATAGCCACAGACTTTGCAGCAACATATCACAAAGATCAGGCATCATTAACCGCAGCATTACAAGAGTTTTTCTTACAACGCATCCGCACTTTACTGCAAGAAGAAAAGCAGATTGATTACGATTTGGTAAATGCAGTTTTGGGAGAAAATGACCCAGAATACACAGAACGGACGTTAAAGGATTTATTGGATGTACGCGATCGCGCCTTATATCTACAACAAATCCGCAACGATAGTACCTTAGATAACATCTACGAAACTGTTAACCGTTCCACACGATTAGCCGCGCAAGGTGATTTGGATACAAAACAGCTAGAACCGACAGCCGTAATTCGTAAAGAATTATTCCAAAAGCCCTCTGAAGAAGCTTTGTATAATGCCCTAATCGAATCAGTACCCCAAACTCAAGCAGCACAGCAGACACGAAATTATCAACTGTTAGTAGAAGCATTAACAAAAATTGCTCCGACAGTTAGTAACTTTTTTGATGGCCCAGATAGCGTTTTAGTTATGGACTCCGATCCAGAAGTTAAGCGTAATCGATTATATCTGCTGGGATTAGTTCGCAATAATGCCCGTGTTTTAGCTGATTTTGGCGCGATCGTCAAAAATCTGTAGCGTAGGTCAACAAAAAATTGTGTAATTTTTGCCAATAGACGCTACTATAGGGAGTGCTTAACCAGGGACTCTGCTGCAATCTATGCCTAGAGCTACTGTAATTGGATTAGGAAAGTCCGGTGTTGCTGCGGCAAGATTGTTGAAACGGGAAGGTTGGGAGGTAGAGCTAAGTGATGGCAACACCTCCGAAACCCTCCTACAACAACAACAACAACTTGCTGCCGAGCAAATAACCGTTAAACTTGGCCAATCCCTAGAATTGAATGGTGGTAATTTACCCCAATTAATAGTCGTTAGTCCTGGCGTGCCTTGGGATATTCCTGTATTAGTTGAGGCACGCCAATTAGGTATTGAAACCATTGGGGAAATGGAACTCGCTTGGCGAAATTTGCGATGGCTACCTTGGGTAGGAATTACTGGCACTAACGGCAAAACTACTACCACAGCTTTAATTGCTGCCATTTTCCAAGCAGCAAAATTAAATGCACCCGCGTGTGGTAATATTGGCTACGCCGCTTGTGAAGTCGCCCTATCTTACAGGACAGGGACAGAAACTCCAATCCAAAATCCAAGTTGCGCTGGAAGCGCACCAAAGGTGCGACCTAAAATCCAAAATTGTATTGATTGGGTGATTGCAGAAATTAGCAGCTATCAAGTAGAATCTTCAAGTACTCTTGCACCACGTATCGGTGTTTGGACGACTTTCACACCCGATCATCTAAGTCGCCATCAGACTTTAGAAAACTATTACAACATCAAAGCCAAGTTGTTGCGTCAGTCCGAGTTGCAAGTGTTCAATGGCGATGATGCCCACTTGAGTAAGCTAGGTCTAAGTGCTTGGCGTCATGCCTATTGGACAAGTGTGAGAGGAAAAGATTTTTTGATTAGCGAAAAAGGCTTTTACATCGAAGACGACTGGGTTGTGGAAAAATTAACTGCAACCTCTGCACCAGAACCGATTGTGAAAGTATCTACTTTGCGGATGGTGGGAGAGCATAATCAGCAAAATCTCTTGATGGCAGTAGCAACGGCAAGATTAGCCAGAATTAATCGTGATGCGATCGCGCGTGCGATTCGAGAATTTCCTGGCGTTGCCCATCGTTTGGAGCATATCTGCAATTGGGAAGGTATTGATTTCATTAACGATAGCAAAGCCACCAATTACGATGCTGCGGAAGTTGGTTTAGCATCCGTGAAAAGTCCAGCGATTTTAATTGCTGGTGGAGAAGCTAAAGCAGGTGATGATACTGCTTGGCTAGCAAAAATTCACTCCCAAGCTGCTGTCGTTTTATTGATTGGCTCTGCTGCGCCAGCGTTTGCCAAACGTCTCCAAGAGGTGGGTTATTATTCATACCATATTGTGGAAACTATGGAAAGGGCAGTCCCCAGAGCGGCGGAATTAGCCAAGGAGTATCAAGCGCCTGTGGTGTTGCTATCTCCGGCTTGTGCGAGTTTTGACCAGTATCCGAATTTTGAGGTGCGGGGCGATCGTTTCCGTCAATTGTGCCTGGCTTGGGCGGGAGGAGAGAAACTGCAACACCCGATTCTTTCATCCTCCCTGCATAGTGCTAATTAAGTGATTTTCTATAATCATGTTTTGATGTAGTTTGCAACTTCAACCTCATGAGCGATGCTTGTAGGTTTAGGAATAGGTAAACCATCTTCTAGCATTCCTTGTAGATGAAATTCAATAGCTTCTGCAATCATCTGCTTAACTTCTTCTAAAGTTTCACCCACAGCTATACAACCTGGTAAATCAAGGACATAAGCGCCGTAGCTAGTTTCTCCCTTTTCAATCACAACTGTATAATGCATCAGTCTTCCTCCAATTGAGCTTGTCTCCAGATATTTTTAAGAGTACTAATTGGCACATTTACATTTGGCTTACCAGACACTGTTACAGTACTGGGTTTATCTGAATGTTTGAACTGTCGATGACTACCTTTGGTTCTAGCAAGATACCAACCATCAGCTTCTAGTTGTTTAATGACTTCGCGTACTTTTATGGTAATACTTATCTGTAGAGTCGAAATTTCTGTTACAGATATCGCTAATTGAGAAGTCAAAAGTCAATCAGATTTCCTATTTTCGGGAAATTTCCTCATTTAGGGAATATTTTATAGGGTGCGTTACACTTCGTTAACGCACCTTTCTACTGCAAACGCAGCCCAATCAAACCGTTGGGGCAGTTGAGTTTTTAGCGATGCCTGTGATAGTTTAGAAATAAATTGGCTCGAAAACGCTTCAAGGTAAGTCGCCAGCGTTAAAACTTTGTTGTTTTTACAACAAAGTTATTATTGATGTCTAGCGACCCCGTGGCGGATGAAGACTTGAAAGTGCAAAATATGGTGAGCTAGGCGCAGTTTTGCAAAAAAGATACTTTTGCAAGCAGCGTGTTGATTTTTTATCCCTCTTCAGAATCTCCAGATCTCTAAAGTGAATAATCAAGCTTTTCCAGAGCTACATTCCCTCTCTCACAGATAAAATTTATATATGAACGCTACACAAGAAAAACTAAAAGTTCAGCTTGAACAGGCTTTAGTCGCGGCTTTTGGCGCTGACTTCGCTGGAGTAGATCCAATTTTGGTTCCTGCTAGCAATCCTAAATTTGGTGATTATCAGGCGAATGTGGCTTTATCCCTGAGTAAAAAGTTAGGAAAGCAACCAAGAGCGATCGCAGCTGCGATCGTTGAGAAACTAGATGTATCCGAAGTCTGCGAACTGCCCCAAATCGCTGGGCCAGGATTTATTAATCTGAAACTGAAAACGGCATACCTGCAAGCACAACTGAACGAAATTCAAGCTGATCCCAGACTGGGAGTTCCAGCCGCGAAAATGCCAAGAAAAGAAATTGTGGATTTTTCCAGTCCGAATATTGCTAAAGAAATGCACGTCGGACACTTGCGTTCTACGATTATTGGTGATTCCATCGCCCGGATTTTAGAATTCCAAGGACACGATGTGCTGCGGTTAAATCATGTGGGTGATTGGGGTACGCAGTTTGGGATGTTAATCGCCTATCTCCGGGAAGTCTACCCAGACGCGCTTACCACCGCTAATGCTTTAGATATTGGTGATTTAGTCTCTTTTTACCGCAAAGCCAAACTGCGGTTTGATACAGATGAGGCTTTTCAACAAACAGCACGGCAAGAAGTCGTCAGATTACAAGCAGGTACAGAGGATACAATCCATGCTTGGAAACTGCTGTGCGAACAGTCGCGGCAGGAATTTCAAATAATTTATGACTTGCTGGATGTCCAGATAATTGAACGCGGGGAATCTTTTTATAACCCTTTATTATCTGGCGTTGTAGAAGATTTAGAAAAATCTGGATTACTGGTAGAAAATCAAGGGGCAAAATGCGTTTTTTTGGAAGGATTTACAAATAGAGAAGGTGAACCTTTGCCCTTAATTGTGCAGAAATCAGATGGTGGTTATAATTACGCCACTACGGATTTAGCATCCCTACGCTACCGAATTCAGCAGGATGAAGGAAAGCGGATAATTTATGTAACAGATGCTGGACAAGGAAACCACTTTGCTCAAATTTTCCAGGTTGCACGCAAAGCCGGATGGATTCCCGATGATGTGGAATTAGTGCATGTTCCCTTTGGGTTGGTATTAGGAGAAGATGGTAAAAAACTCAAAACTCGTTCTGGGGATACTGTGCGGTTGCGGGATTTATTAGATGAAGCTGTTTCTCGTGCCCATGCAGACCTAAAAACTAGATTACAAGAAGAAGAACGCCAAGAAACTAAAGAATTCATTAATGAAGTTGCTAGAGTAGTTGGGATCAGTGCAGTTAAGTATGCAGACTTAAGCCAAAATCGCACCAGTAACTACATCTTCAGCTACGACAAAATGCTGGATTTTAAAGGTAATACTGCGCCCTATATGCTATATGCTTATGCGCGGATTCAGGGGATTAGCCGCAAGGGTGATATTAACTTTGAGGAGTTGGGAAACAATGCCGTCCTATTGCAGCATGAAACAGAATTAGCACTGGCAAAATATTTACTTCAACTGGATGAAGTTATTAGTAGTGTAGAGCAAGATTTGCTGCCTAATCGTTTGTGTGAGTATTTGTATGAACTGAGTAAAAAGTTTAATCAATTTTATGACCGCAATCAGGGAGTTCAGGTGTTGGATGCACAGGAACCGCAGCGAACATCTCGCTTGGTTTTATGTGATTTGACTGCTAGAACCCTGAAGTTTGGACTATCTTTGTTGGGAATTCAGGTATTGGAGAGAATGTAATATTTTTTTAACGTAAAGGTACGCTGAGGTAACGCAAAGGTACGCAGAGTAAGAGTTAAGTTAATTTCTTCTTGGTGTCCTTTGTGTGCTTTGCGGTTCGTTAATCATAATTTTTGGACTTGGAGGCGATCGCAAATGGTACGGACACCATCAAAAAACATAACTTTGGCAGAGTTTCTAATATTACCGGAAACTAAGCCTGCTAGTGAATACATCGATGGCCAAATTATTGAGAAACCTATGGCACAGGGAGAACATAGCACTATTCAGGGTGAACTAATTATTTTTATTAATGCTGTCTTGAAACCCCAAAAAGTTGCACGAGCATATCCAGAACTGCGGTGTACATTTGGTGGCAGATCAATTGTCCCGGATGTAGCAGTATTTACTTGGGAGAGAATACCTCGCAAAGAAAATGGCAGGGTAGCAAATTTATTTTCAGCAGTTCCCGATTGGACTATCGAGATTCTATCGCCTGACCAAAGACAAACGAAAGTTACAAAAAATATTCTACATTGCCTGAATTATGAAACACAAATGGGTTGGCTGATTGATCCAGAAGAACAAACGGTATTTGTGTACATCCGCAATCAACAGCCAATTATGTTGGATGAACTACAAGCTTTACTGCCTGTGCCAGATTTTGCAAGTGAGTTGCAGCTGACAGTAGGAGATTTATTTGGTTGGCTGTTGGAGTAAACCCAAGCATGTCAAACCCTGACGAATTGAATGAGGAAATAGACCAAGTGCAACCGATTTTATGGGTTGGAATCGGTTGTAAACGGGGAACCTCATGGCAGTTGATTGATCAGGCAATTAGGCAAATATTTCGAGAGCATCAACTTTTTCAAAGTGCGATCGCAGGTATTGCTACCATTGACACTAAAGCTTCGGAAGTTGGTTTAGTAGAACTTTGTCGCCTACGCAGTTTGCCCTTAAAAACCTTTTCTGCCCAAATCCTCCGCTCTGTCTGTGTCCCCAACCCTACCACAATTACTGACCACAAAGTAGGTACACCGAGCGTAGCAGAGGCAGCTGCTATTCTTGCAGCCGCTCAACTCAGATCGTTGACTGTTTTCCCCTTTACAAGCATAGAGGAATTGCGGCTGAGGTTCTTAGTTCCTAAACGAATTTTTCAGGTACAAGGGCAACCAGGAGCGGTAACGCTAGCTGTTGCCCAAGCCTCAAATATGATCAGTACTACAGAACTTCACTAATTTTTCTAGTCAACAACTCTCAACAAATAGTTAATTATGCTAGAAACAATAGCTAGCACAATTGAACCTAATAAAGCAGGTAAAAAGCCCTGAATCTCAAAACCATAACCAGGAGTTAGGGCACTTGCCAGCCAAAGGGTTAAGGCATTGATCACTAATGTAAATAAACCAAAGGTGAGTAAGGTAATCGGAAACGTCAAAATCTGCAAAATTGGTCTAATAAATGCATTAACCAAACCAATAACAAGGGCAGCGACCAAGGCAGTCACAAAATTCTTGATAAAGAATCCCGGAACGATATTAGCAGTAAGAAATAACGCCACCGCACTACCGAGCCAAGTTAATAAAAAGTGTTGCATAAGTTTTTTTAGAGGAATTAGCAGTAAGTTGAATTAATTTCACTATTGGCAGTTGTGATCTGTAATACTATCAGGTGTCGTTGTGCTTGACTCCTAAAGTTGCTATCATCTTTTGTCAGCCAAAAAGCAATGTAATTTTTCAGTGCTGGCATAGAGAGATACTTCTAATCGGTATATCTTTATCGTATTGCAGGATGTACCGGATTAAATTCATAAAAAATGCTGGGAAGCACAAAACTCCTACAGAGGTTTCTCGAAGTTGAAAAACCTCTGTACCTTGGGGATTTCCAAGAAATAAGTTATTCAGTTTTGTCGGGTAAAGAGAAGTCTGTAGACGCTTCTGCGGTGAGGGGGTCACAGTCTTCTCTACGAGAAGCGGTAGCGACAGTGCGTAGCGTCTTGCGATCGCGTAGGGTGGCTCGGTTTCCGACATCAGAACTTCGGAGCATGTTGCCCACACCTTTGGTTACAGGCAAAAAAGACGCTGGCTATGCTCCCTAGTACTCCTAACGCCGCAAAAGAACCTCCCAGGTAGAGCCACCAACTACACCGTCAGCTTCTAAACCATAACGCTTTTGTGCAGCTTTCACAGCTGTCTCGGTTGTGACGCCAAAGTCTCCATCGGCATCGCCTTTCAAGAAACCAAGCTTTTTCAGTTGTTCTTGCAACTTAACAACTTCAGAACCACGTAACCCCATACGCAAAATTGGCAATCCTTCTGAGGTGTATTGAATACCAGGGGTTCGCTTAGTAGTTGTGTTTGACTGACTTTGAGTAGTTGATCTAGTACGATTCGGTGTTTTCTGTGTGCTTGAAGTTGTTGCTTTTCTTGGGGTAGCAGGTTTTGGCTCAGGGCTGGTCGCAACTTGTCTTACAGCTTTTTTTGGGGTAGCAGGTTTTGGCTTAGGGCTGGTCGCAACTTGTCTTACAGCTTGTCTTGGGGGGGTGGAGTTGGGATTTGCAACGTTGGTGACATTGCTAGGCTGGGTTGGAACCGGAAAATTCGTGGCTGAGTTAAATCTTGGCTGGGATGAAGGGATGGTTGATGCTACTATCGGTTCTTTTGGAAAAAGTCGTTGCCAAGTGCTGGCATCAACAATGCCATCTGGATTCAAGCCAGCTGCTTGTTTAAACCGGGCAACAGCACTGGCCGTATTTTCACTATATGTACCATCTACGGCACCAGAGTAAAAACCCAAAAGTTTCAGAGCTGCCTGAAGTTCAGACACGCGTTCGCCTTGGCTACCAACTTTCAGGATAGGGCGGTTGATGCTATCTCCAGGATTTATTTGGGCAATTTTTTGTGGTGCGGCTATTGATACTACAGAAGAGAAGGCAATCAGCAGAGGTGTTGTGGAGAACAAGAGCATTTCAATGGCTGATAAAGATTTAGACCTCTTTGGCCACCAACCCTTTTGCCGTTTTTCCATTCTACAGCGATTTACAGTTGGGTCTAGTAATTTTAAGTAACTCAAAATACTTGCTGTCAGGCTGCTTTGCATGGAATTTACTCCCAGAATATTCTCATGCTAATAGTACAGCCGCTTGGTCTAAAAAACAGCTGTATTTACGATGTCTTCAACGGGCGTAGCTGCGGCACATAATAATATGCTTTGCTTCAGAGCTCCTCTCTAACCCTGATAAAAAAGGAAGGAATTAGAGCAAGCCTATGCGTAGGCTCCGCCCGTCGTAGACATCGCTTGATTAATTGCTTCTTCTTGACCAACCAAAGACAAGTAAGGTGATTTTAAATACTTACAAGCTGCGGCGATCGCATCTTTGGCACTTACAGCCGCAATCAATTCTTGGAACTTTGTGTCAAAATCAATTCCTAAGCCTAAAATTTCATACCAGCCATATATTTGAGCAATTTGCCCGTTCGTTTGTTTACCCAAAGCGTACTGCCCCAAAATCTTGTTTTTAGCAGCTTGGAGTGCGCTTTCGGATACTTCCTCGGTACACAATAAATCTACTTCTGTACGCAGTACCTCTAAAGCAATGCTGGTATTTTCCGGTGCTGTACCCATGTAAACTACAAACGATGCTGGAAATAGCCTTGTGGAGTAAAAGGCAGATACTTCGTAAGCTAAACCTCGCTTTTCCCGCAATTCCACAAACAAGCGACTAGAAAGCCCATTTCCCAAGTAGGTACACAGCAACTTCAGTGGGGCGTAGTCAGGATAACTCACCGATGTTCCCAAATAACCAAGCATCACGATTGATTGTTGTGTCTGTAATGGCTTCAGCCTTACCTGCGGTTCCACCTTAATCTCAGATAAATTCAGTATTGGCGGTGCTTGCGCTGGCGCTTGCCAATCACCAAAAACTTCTTCCACCAACGCCACTGCATCTGTAGATGTGACTCTACCAGCAATACTAATTACTAGATTATCTGGACGGAAATAAGTCTGGTGATACTCCACTAAATCCGCACGAGTTAAGCGGCTCATGGTAGTTTCATCTCCCAGCACTGACATAGCATAGGGATGATTTTGGTACATTACCTGCCGCATTTGTTCAAAGGCGACGGTGAACGGTTGCTCTTTTTGGGAGCGAATATCTTGGAGTGCTAGACGCCGTTCTAGTTCCACTTGAGTTTCGGGAAAAGTAGGCGATCGCAAAATCCGCCCTGCCAATGTTAAAATTTCCCCAAAATCGGATGTTACCGTTTTGAAAGATAGCAAAAAATAATCAGTACTGGCATCTGCACTCAAACTCGCCCCTACAGACTCGACAATTTCGGCAATTTCCAAACTAGAAAGTCCATCGCATCCCTTTGTCATCACTGCTGATAGTAAATGTGCCAACCCTGCTTGCTCCCGGTTTTCCTGACAACTACCGGCACGCACAAAGATTCGCGCCGCAGTAATGTCCGCAGCCGGGTTTTCTGCCACCAGCACTACAATCCCATTGTTCAATACGGTGCGATGGATAGGCGATTTTTGCAGCAAGGTTGTCATTTGTCATTTGTCCTTTGTCATTTGTCATTTGTCATTTGTCATTTGTCATTTGTCTTTGGTTAATGACTAATGACTAATGACTAACAGGGCTTAAGTACAGTAACCGCGTAATTCTCTGGGGAGAGATACTGTTTAGCTAATTTTTGCAGTTCTTGGGCATCAAAAGACTGAATCTGCTGAGGATATGTCACAGCTAATTCAGCTTGGGCGATGGTATTGTAATATCCATAAAGCCCTGTAAGTTGATTTGGCGTTTCCGTAGAAAAGGCATACTCATTACATAGCAGCCTGCGTGTACGAGCAAGTTCCTGTTCACTAATTCCTGTAGTCTGCAAATCATCCAAATGAGCGCAAATTAAAGACTCAACTTCCTCCAAATTTTCTGGTTCCAACCAGGCACTAATTGTAAATAAACTCGATTCCCGTTGTAGAGAAAAACTACTGTAAATCCCCTGTACCAATTGCAAATTTTCTCGTAAATCACGTACTAAACGCGAAGTCCGCCCTTCTGCCAATAACACTGACAATAAATCTAAACCAAAGCCAGCGCGGATTTCTTCTACTCCAGGAACCAGCCACGCCATCAATAATCGCGCTTGTTCTATGCGTGGTAAATACAGTTCTTGACGATGAATACCTGTTATTACTGGCTTCGCCACTTTCTCAAACTGCGGACAATTCGAGCGTTCGGCAAAATCAGCAAATGAATGATTTACCATTTCCCAAGCTGGTTGCTGGGCTATACCTCCTGCAATTACCACCGTCATGTTTTCCGGCTGATAGTGAGTGCGGTGAAAACAGCGCATTGCTTCTGGCGATTGCTGCATCAGTTCTTGCTCAGTACCCAGCACCGAACGTCCATAAGGGTGATGCGGATAGATGCTTTGAATCAGCGCTTGAAAGCCTATCCAGTCAGAATCGTCCTGACAAGAGCGAATTTCTTCTAGCACCACGTCTCGTTCCCGGCTAAATTCATCTTCAGGAATTGCCGCATTGAGCAATATTTCTCCTAAATACGGTAGAGTATCTTTTAAATAAGGGGCAGCTGTGGTAAGGGAATAATGAGCATAATCATAGCTTGTCGCCGCATTACTCACGCCTCCTCGGTTTTCAACTTTGGAATCGAACATTCCAGGGGGTAGCGTCGCTGTACCTTTAAAAATCATGTGTTCTAAAAAGTGCGCCATGCCAAACCACGGTTCTGGCTCTAGGCTTGCTCCAGCACGCACCCAAACATCTGCCACAACTACAGGAGTAGTGGGAATTTCTTGATGAATAAACGTTAAACCACTGTCTAGTCGGAAGATCGAGGCTGGAAATACTGTATTAGTTAGTTGCTGTGACAATTTTCTGTAGCTTTAACCACAATTTTAGATAATTTTGTCATCTTAACTCTGAACGATACCTAATTTAGAATCAAGTTATACAGATTTTGTTTTTATCAGCAAGTATTGCTAAATTTAAGTCCTTTGTAGTGGATGCACAGATGTGCATTTGTGTCAAATTAAGGCGGAAACGTTTGTTGACAAAGATATAAGATACCCCAACCCCCTTAAAAAATATGACTGTTTCATTCTATCAGAGAGGGATTTTTTCAAGAGTATGAGCGAGAATTTCCGATAAAATTTAATTGAATATTCAATTAAATGAGCTTACCTTGAGATAAGACAAATGCAGATAAATAATCAGACTTTAGGAAATTTCATAACCATCATACAAACAAAAGACATCCAAAACTTTATTCCTCTTTTAAAGGAGTTAGAATTTGGAGATAAATTTACTTTATCAGTACTTCGTTGGTGTAGAATTAAAGAACGTCAGAAAACTCTCGCTTTTTGACAAGTTTATTTAGCAACCCTGGAAACAGAAACTATAGGTGTTATGGGTCTTTACCAGAGGGTGAATAACTCTCCCAATATTGTATGGGTCGGATGGTTTGGTTTACGTCCTAAATACCGACAGCAAGGGCTAGGAACAGTGATGATGAATCTATTAAAAAAATATGCATTAGAATTTGGATTTAAGCAGCTTTGGGTATTTACTAATACTAATAATTTTGCAGCCCTATCCTTTTATGAAAAAGCTGGATTTATTAAATTGGGTTCTGCTGAAGAAATTTGTCCAGATAAAACATATAAGTTGTCAGATATAATTTTCAAATATGAATTGGAAGAAGCTCATGAACAGTAGTAAAAGTTCAGGAGGTAGGGGTAGGAATATCTTCTTTTTAGACTGGGTTTTATACTATGATTAATTTGTACAGTACGTAAGTCGTAAATTAATAAAAATAGCCAAAATACTTAATTTGCGTCGGTTAAAACTTTTTGTTTTCTAGTTTTAAATTTATGATTTTTCCCATAAGCTTTACTGATTTAAACAATTAAAGCTCCTAAGTTCTAATTGAACTTTAGGAGCTAATAATTTTAAGTTCACCGCGACGCCGTTTTACCTAAGTTTATGACCTGGGTTTATCCAGGTGGGAACCTAAATTCCTCGTTTAAAGTTTCCGGGTACATGCCCGGTATACTGCCACGAGAACAGTTGACTCCCTTGTCATTAAAGGCATAGATCAAAAAACTTGATGGCAGTCACCAACGTCGTAGTGCAACTCACTCATTATAGCTTTTCAAAAGATGTTGTGTGTTGAACATCGAAAGTTTCTGAAAAATTTACCTGGGATACCAGATGGATTCTATAATGTGGGCGATGGCGATCGCTTGCTCTCTATTTTGATTATCCAGCAAAATGGTAACATGTCCCAACTTCCGCCCAGGACGTGATTCGCTCTTCCCATACCAGTGAAGGTGCGCCTGGGGAATCTCTGCTATTTGTTGACACTGGCTTTGGTAGTCGCTGTGAGAATTTTCATACCCCAAAAGGTTGACCATCACAGCACCAGCGCACTGCAAAGCTGGATTTCCTAAAGGTAAACCACAAACAGCTCTCAGGTGTTGCTCAAACTGAGAAGTTTCACAGGCGTCAAGGGAAAAATGCCCAGAGTTGTGAGTACGGGGCGCAATTTCATTTACCAGGATTTTGCCATCAGCACTGATAAATAGCTCAATTCCAAAAATTCCCACTACTTCTAGGCTATTTAATAGAGTATGTGCGATCGCTTCGATTTCTGCTAGTTGATTGGGCGTAATCTGGGCTGGCGCAATCACCCGCCGACACACTTGTTGTTCTTGTTGGGTTTCTACCACTGGATAAGTTACAATTTCTCCCTCTACAGAACGAGCTGCAATTATTGCTAGTTCTCTTTGAAAAGGGACAAATTCTTCTAACAAGAAAAGTGATTGATTTAAAGTTTTTGTTGTAGTTTCATAACTTAGCTTTTGCTCTAAAGTAGCAAAATCCGGAATGATGAAAGTACCCTGACCGTCATAACCGTGGCGTCGAGACTTAAGGACTGCTGGAAAACCTAGATATTCTATTTTTGATTTGAGATTTTCCGTCTGGTCAAGGGCGAAAAATTGAGGAACTGGTAATCCTAAATCGCTTAAATAGCAGCGCTGATGATATTTATCTAAAAGAGGAGCTAAAGCTTTTAATCTGGGACGGAAACAAGCACCTTGCTGTGCTAAAAGAGATAAAGCTTGCAGGTTAACAAATTCGTTTTCAAAGGTGATGACATCACATTTTTTAGCTAATATCTCTGTAGCACTGGCGTCATCTACCGGAGCGAAAACGATTTCCTGAGCAATTGACACAGCCGGGTCGTGTTCACTAGGAGTTTGTATTACTAATTCTACTCCTAGCTTTTGTGCTGCATCCGCCATCATCCAGGCAAGTTGTCCCCCACCAATTACACCAACACGTTTCATTGACATCCTAGAGAATCACGAGTTTGCACGCCTGTTTTGGAATTTACACCACTGGCTTTACCGCACAGTTCTTTGATTTGCGCCCTATCCAAAATTGCATCAGTAAAATCTGCACCGTCTATATTCACATCATTAAAGATGGCGCGGAGCAAAAGAGCTTCTTTAAAAACTGCATCGCTCAAATCTGCCTTAGTCAAGTTTACCTGATCAACCATTGCATTAGTTAAATCCGCTCCGTGGAGATTTGCTTTTGTCATCACCGAAGCACTCATGACTGCTCCTCGCAAATCAGCATTTGCAAAGTTAGCCAGTTCCATATTGGCGTTAGAAAACTCCGCAGCTTGCAAACTATCACCAGAAAAATCACGTCTTGACAACTCTGCATTGCTAAATGACAGTGGATGAGTCCAGTCTACTGCCAGTGCGGGATCAGCCACGCACCAGATAATAATCCCTAGAAGGAACGCCAACCCTTGCCGCCAAAATATATCGAGAGCCAATTTGGTGTCTAATCGCTGCATTTAAGCTTACCGCATTTGAATATTAGCAAGACTGGCTTATCCTAATTGAGACTCGCAGCCTTGCTACTGGACTTGGGGGATGTGTATTTCCCTTGCTTAATATTTTGTAACGCAAAAAGGGCAAACGCTTTTCACCTTAGCAAAATTATCCCTGCGACTTTAGGTAGACGACAATCTAGGAGCGATCGCACTCAATATATCAAGAAAGTTATTACCAACTACTGATGCCAATGACTAAGTAGGAGTTACTTTTGACCTCAGGCAAGCTTTAGCAGAACATAGCAAAGAGCAGAACCTATCGCTCTTGATAAAGGTCAAACTTGAAATTTCCAATTCTAAAGGAATAGTTTAGCCGGATAAAACAATGTCTACGACGGGCTATGCCTACGCTTGTTGATTTTTTAACAATTCTTCATTTTTAGATTTGAATTTCAGGATATAAAAAGTTTTATTGAGCAGTAATACTCACCGAATTATTTACAATTCTTGACTTTCAATTTTTCAAGTAAAGTTTATTGTCTTTTTAAAGTAACCAGCCACTATCGACTGCTAATCTTTTAATTAATGAAAGCAAGGATTGAGCCTAACTATATGTGTCTCAACTGCTTAACAAAGCTTAAAATTTTGATAATTAGCGTTAATTTTATAGCGGTTAGTTAGTTCTTCAGGAATCTCCAAGAGTTTACATTAACCAAGTACACAACTTCCACAAACCGAACTCTGAAAGCCGATGATGAATCACTACTCACTTCAATGGATTGAGGCATGGTGCCAAGAAAATGGCTGGACAGATTTATTTGTCGAGCGACGTAACAACTTCTGGGCTTTTCCTCCGGGTGGGGTAATGCCAGAACCAATCCCAGTTCATGTTCTCAGATTAATTAAAGCTGAAAAGGGATTGACTTTTGAAGAACGATTGTGGTCGATGTCCGCAGTAATTGGCACAATCCTAGCTGTTCTTTTTACCTTTTGGTTTCAGTCGCCGATGCCATTAGTTTTAGCTTTTGCTTTTAACGCCGTTACGGTGGCTCAATTTGAACTTGAAGATGCCTAAATTATTATTTTGGGCTGTGCAATTAAAAACTGCTCTTGTCTAGTTTCAGCAAGAGGAGTTTTTAATTTAAGTAAAAGTATTGCTTATTAGATATAACTTACTAGTATCTAGTTTTGTCTATGTCGTGGCACTTATGACAAAAATTCAGATCAAACTTCCAGGCGTTTAGGAGATGCAGATATTTTGTAACTCTTGTACCACAAGACTTTATGGAGTTTTCTTTCTTATATCTTCTGCCCTCTGCCTTCTGCCTTCACCATCACCAAAAGCTGACAAGACCCCATTTGGGCTTAATTTTTGTTCAAGTCCTAATAAGCAAAAAGTAAACAACTAAATTTTCGCGCCTTCCTCAAAAGCCTTTTTCAGCAATGCTTTCAGCAGCCAATGCTGTTTACCTTTCTTACGCGGCCGTAGTTAATTCAAACGCTCTTGCATAATTTTCCAATCAATCTGTGATAGATTAGGACTTAGGCATTGACAGAAAAGTCAAAATAGCAGTTACGATTTTCAGCGGTTCTAGCCTGATTTTTCTATTCCTCACCAAGCGCTCGCAACCAACGAACGGGCTTTATAAAAGCCTGAAATAACGTATTTGCGTTGATACACAAGATAATTCGTTTGTACAGTGCGTAAGTCCTATAGATATAAGTGTGAAGCAAGTTCTACTTTAAAAGATGTATGTAATTAGAAAGAAACGGACAACAAATCTACTTCTATTACTTATAATCACTAAGGATTAACTATGGACCCTATCACTACAGTTATTGTGGCTGCTGTTAATACTCTGGGCAAGGGTGTCATCGAGGACGGTTACAATGCCCTCAAAAATGCTTTTAAAAAAAAATTTGGGGAAAAAAGTGACCTTATAAATGCAGTCGATGGATTAGAAAAAAAGCCAGACTCTGAAGGTCGCAAAGCTACACTGCAAGAAGAAGTCGAAATTGCTAAGGTCAATGATGACCCGGAAATTCTTCAATTGGCTCAATATTTACTCGACAAGATAAAAGAACAGCCTGGCGGACAGGAGATAATCAAGCAAACTCAAACCAACACGGTGAGCGGCGTAAATGTTGGTGGAAACTTTGAATTTAAGCCAGTTCAAGAAGGCAAGAAGAGTTAAGGAAGCGGAATCTAACTTTAGATAAAACTTGACCACTTAAACAACGATTAGAAGGGGTGCTGGCTTTAGCTGAACCTACAGCATAAGTTGCCTCTTTGGTCGCTAAAGCATGGGAGATGCCACTACTATGATCGAACCAATTCCAGAGCGCCAATCTCAAGAACAAGATAACCTTGTTAAGGATACTAACATTGGTCGTGACTTGACCTTCGCACCGGTTCAGAACATCATCGAGACTCAGATCATCCAGTCTTCGCTTGAGGTGGTCACGCAGCGAAAACTGAATAAGAATTCACCTTATCAGGGACTCAAAAGGTTTAACTTTAAAGACAGAGATCGCTTTTTCGGTAGAGATAAGCTTATTACTAGATTATTTGAGGCAATGAATCGAAGCAGCCTGAGTTTGGTTTTAGGAGCTTCTGGGAGTGGCAAATCTTCTGTTGTGCGTGCGGGGTTAATTCCTGAGTTGAAGAAATCTCTGGAGTCTCAAATATTTTATGACTTCATCTTTACGCCCAATCAAGATCCCTTTGATTCCCTGTATCGTTGTTTACTCAGTGAGGAGAAGGACTATAGCTTCAGTAAATCGTCAGTCGAGGTTGCCCTAGAAGCAAAGGCAGATACCCTAACTAAAGTGATTAGCACCTTAAAGAAGGAGGAAGAACGGTGGCTAATTTTTGTCGATCAATTTGAGGAATTGTTCACTATTTGTGATGATGCAGACAAACGCAAAAACTTTATTTCAGGTCTTGTCCAGGTTGCCAAGTCTGGGAATAGTTCTGTCAAGATTTTACTGGCAATGCGCTCTGACTTTCTGGAGCAATTTAGTTTCTATCCCGATCTAGGTATTATTGCCAATCAAAATAATATTCATCTGGTGACTGAGATGTATCCAGATGAACTGCGACAGGCGCTCGAGCAGCCAGCACTCAAGCATGGGGTCGTGTTTGAAGAAGGGTTGGTTGAACAAATTATCAAGGTAACTCTATTGCAAAACCTATTGAAGCACACGTATATGGTGTCAGTTCACTGGCTATCAGCCCCGATGGAAAATACATCGTTACTAGCGGTCTAGATGGCAGAGTCAAATTGATAGATTTTCAGCAAAAAACTATTATAGATAAATTTATCCCTGAAAGCGATATTGTTTCGGTTGCTTTCAGTCCGGATAGTAACTCTATTGCCATTGCCCGTGGGAACACTGTGCAAGTGAGAGATTTGGAAGGGAAGTTGATTGGACAACCCTTTTTAGGGCATGACGAGAAAGTTACCTCAGTTGCCTTTAGCCCGCGAGGTAAAGATTATATTGTTACTGGAAGTTGGGACAAAACAGTACGGTTATGGAATCTCAGAACTCTCAACGAAGAAGTTTCTAAATCGGAAGATTATAAAGCTTCGTTAAAACTAGCGTGCAATAGATTACTTTTCCATTCTGTTCTTGTTAAAGCTGAAACTGAAGAAGCTAGAGATGCTAGCAAAGCTTGCCAGAAATACGGCTGGGACAACATCGAAACAGCCCAATTTTTAGTCAATCAGGGTAAAGCAATGGCACGACTTGGCAATCTTGCGAAAGCCGTGGATAGTTTCAAACAAGCCCAAAAGGTCAATTCTAATTTACGCATTGATTCAGAAGCCGAAGCAAAAGCACAACAACAAGCTGCTATGGCTTCAATTGATAGTGAAGAACAAAATAATACTGAAGTAGCTCTACCTACAATATCTAATTATGCAACTTATGGTCAACTGAAGCTCACTGATTTTACACTTAACAACAAAAGTAATGTTATAAGTGTTGCTCCTGGAGAAAAGATTAATGGATCTACTAATTACATTTATGATTGTCCTGAGTGTCAGCCGAGATCTATTAATCAAATTATTGTGGGTATCGTCGGTCAAAATAGCGCTCAAGCCTGTATTTACGATCAACTCGGTACTAAAGGAGCAGGCTCAAATAAATTCACGCTAACCGCACCTAATGAACCTGGAATTTACTACATTCGCTTCCGCTATGCCCAAGCTTATGGATGCGAGCAGGGGGCTTTAGGTTGGTGGCGAGTCGGTAATGAGCCTACTGCTGAAGCCAATATAGGAGCAATTGTTGTGGGACAAGGAGTAGTGTTGCGGAAGCTGTCATCAGGGGCAAAGCAGCCCTAAAGTCTTTCCTGGATAAGCCTTCAAACTTTTCAATGTAAATGGGCACGCAGTAGTGCCAGCTTTTAAAAATCCAGCTTTCACTCTTTTTCTGTACTTGCCCAAAAAGTACCGAATTTTCTATGGGAGTGTGTAAAACTTGTATTTAAATATACTTATTCTTATAAACTTGTGATGATCATTTCCTAGATGCTACCTTCTACAAGGTGACACAGGATTTGGAGTGTTTTTTTGAATCATGAAGCGCAGACACAAAGTAGCTTACAGCTTGACATCGCTAATCAGCCTCAATTTAATATCTAGCTTAGTTGCATTTGATAGAGCGATCGCCACACCACCGAGAACCCCAGACAAAAGTGTCAATTGCGAGATTTTAGTTGTAGGTGGTGGACTATCCGGCGTCGCCACAGCTTACGAGGGGTTGCTAGCAGGACGAACGGTTTGCCTCACGGAAATTACTGACTGGCTAGGAGGACAAATTTCTGCTCAAGGGACATCTGCGTTAGACGAACGCCCAACCCAGCGAGCTCTCAAATTCTATTCTCGCGGCTACCTAGATTTGCGAAACCGGATTGAGCGCAAATACGGTAAACTTAACCCCGGTAACTGTTGGGTAAGTGAATCTTGTTTTCTTCCTCGCGATGCTCACACTATTTTGACCCAGATGCTTAAAGATGCCGAAAAGCGGGGCAAAGGGAAGTTGCAATGGTTTCCCAACACGGTAATTAAGGATTTAGAAATCGCTGCTGATGGCAAAATAATTAATAGTGCGATCGCTATCCAACATCAACCAGCAAAAGGCGCACCACCTCTCAATACTTTTACTTTATCTCAAAGTATTGAAGATTCTTATAGCTACGAAAACTCATCTCGGTTTACTAAAACTATTTTTCGTTTTATCCCCAAGGCAGCGAAAGGGGATGCTCCAAAATGGTACGTCGTAGACACCAGTGAGACTGGAGAAATTATCGCCCTTGCTGATGTTCCCTACCGATTAGGCATTGATGCCCGTTCCTACCTGGAACCTTCTGCTTCTAGCACCAACAACGACCCTTATTGCCCTCAAGGCTTTACCTACACCTTTGCAATGGAGGCAACCAAGGAACCACAACCGCAGACGATGCCCCCATTTTATTCACAATACGCGCCATATTTCAGCTATGAATTAACCCGACTGGCTAACTTTGATTTGGTTTTCACCTATCGGCGCATTTGGAGTCCAAACAAAGGGAAACCAGAAAAATTTGGCGGTATAAATTTTACTGCTCCTACGCCAGGGGATATTTCCATGCAAAACTGGACTTGGGGTAACGACTACCGCCCCGGAACAGCCAAGGATAACCTAATTTATACTCGCCAACAGTTACAAGCTACTGGGCAGTTAAAACCAGGGGGCTGGATGGGAGGACTGCGAACAGAAACCCTCCGCAACGCTGAAGAAAATGCCCTATCTTTCTATTACTGGTTAGTAGCTGGAACTACAGATTCCCAACTGGGGGAGGGTGTAAAGCAGCAGCAAGCCAATAACCGCTTGTTGTCAGGGCTAAATTCCCCAATGGGGACAGTGCATGGCTTATCGAAATATCCCTATATGCGCGAAGGACGGCGCATCATTGGCCGCCCCAGTTGGGGGCAACCCGAAGGCTTTGGTATTTGGGAAATTGATATTTCTCGCCGAGATTACAATGATGAGTATTACTCCAAGACTCTGCCAGCAGATATGTATCGTAGACTACGAGCAGCACTTGCAGGTTTGGAAGCAGTATCAGTAATTGACGGTAAAGTTTCACCAGACAAAGCAATGCGGCGGACTCGTTCTACCGTCTTTCCCGATGCTGTGGGTATTGGTCACTACGCTATAGATTTCCATCCTTGTATGGTGAATAGTCCCCCGGAAGCCCCTGGTAATACAGAACATCCAGGTGAAAGACGTGGTGCTGGCCAAGCTTATCCCTTCCAAATTGCTCTGAGGGCAATGATTCCCCAGAAAATTGACAATTTGCTGGTAGGAGGCAAAAGCATTGCTACTAGTCATATTGCTGCTGCTGCCTATCGGGTACACTCTTTTGAATGGTCAGCTGGCGCAGCTGCGGGAACTGTTGCTAGTTTTGCGCTCAAAAATGCGATCGCACCTTACCAACTAGTCGATGACTTACCCAAACAAGAGCCACAACTGGAAGCACTCAAACGGCTTTTGCAACAAAATGGTAACCCGACAGCTTTCCCAGATACATCTATTTTTAACGAAAACTGGGATAATTGGCGATAGGGGCTGGGATTGGGTATGGGGCATTGGGGAGCCACTGCGTTGGGCGATGCCGACTTAAAGCAAGTGGCGTCATTGGGGCATTAGTTATTCTCCCTTGTCCCCCTTGTCTCCCTTGTCTCCTCATCTCTCTACTCCCCAGTTCACAGTCCCCAGACAATGGACTAAACTAATTGTTTGTAGTGTAGTTTTGTAAAATTATCTTGACCAATTGTTCTATGGTTACGACACTTTCAGCAGATGTTTACGGGATGGCCACAGCACCAAGTATAGCTCCTAAACAGTCTGATCAAGTTACCCGTAAGACTTATCCGAATTACAAAGTGATTGTATTAAATGATGATTTTAATACATTCCAACATGTGAGTGAATGTTTGATGAAATATATTCCCGGAATGAGTGGCGATCGCGCGTGGGATCTGACTAATCAGGTACACTATGAAGGTCAAGCGATCGTCTGGGTCGGTCCCCAAGAACCTGCGGAACTCTATCACCAGCAGCTGCGCCGAGCAGGTTTGACAATGGCACCTCTAGAAGCAGCTTAATTATCATGGGCAAACCCACCGTAGATCCCCTCCGAGCGGCTTCGCAAAAAGCTGGCAGATTGGTTTGGAATCACTCGACACACCTTTCTGGTCTCATTCCAATTTTAGAACGTCTTTGTCAGCAGGATGGCATCCAAACAGTGACGCCGGGAGTGATTGGACGGTCAAAAGGTCATTGTCCAAAAATGCAACTGCGTATTTCAGTACCAATTCGCGGCGGCTATAAAGTAATTGCACGGCAGGGGAAGACGGTACAAGAGGTGTTTATTTTGACCCCTTTGGCGCAGTCAGAACTGGAAACGGCATTAGCGATCGCGATGAAATCTTAATCATGCCCAATTCCCAATCACACCAGTTGCTATCATAGCGGGAACGCTAAGAGCGAACAAGTCGGGAAACCTGCCCTTCGCGCCTGGCTCCCCTATGCCCCATGACTATTCCTCAACACGGTGGACTGCAAATTTGTGTAGTGGCAGACTAACAATGCAAGAAAAAGTTAAAAAATATGACAGAGCAGTAGTTATTCTCAAAGTCATTATTACAGATTCCCAGTCGGGTAAAACTATTTTCTCTATACCAAAAGCTACACAGTAAACTAGCCAGTAAGTAAAGCTCATTCTAAATAGAATCTGCTCTGTTACTTCCACATCATTTTTTTGCTGCTTACCGTCCCACAGTAACACCAGTCCAATAATGCAAGCTACAAAGGAAACAGCAACTACAAATTCGTGACAAAATATATTTAACGAATGCATTTGTGTTTATCCCCACATTTTTCAGTTGAAATTCAGTCTAAAGGAATATTCCTTGCACAAATACAAAATATTTACAAACCTCAATAGAGTCATCCAGATGTAAACAAATACAACAAAAATTGTTGTTTTGCAAATCTAGATATTTTTAATGAAAATTAAATATTTTTGTTAAGCAGGCGATTGCAGATTGAAGCAGGAAATATCAATTCTGGGGTTCAACAAGCGATCGCGCTGCTAACAATTCCAGAGTTTCTAATCCGGTTTTAGTAGCCATTGACGCTCAGAATCGCATTTTATTTTAACTAAAGTTAGGTCAGCAGCCTTCTGGTTATAAAACAGCACAAAAAGCCCTGAATCGATTTCTTGAAGAAATAAAAAGAATTGTTGACAGTTTATGATTCAATCCGGTTTAGTTCAAGCCAAAAACCTGAAAAATGTGATCCATTGGATCACATTCTGCCGACTACCGAACGCCAAGTCAGACCTATGACTTGGCTGGAACCCCACGAACAACAAGAAGTGTGGCTAACAGCAGTTGAAGTTACTGGTGGGAAAGTTCCCACAGCTAGAATCGTCAAAGACGTAGTTCAACGGATCATGTAACGCACAAAAGTACCAAACACCTAACAAATTGGCGAAGTTTGCCAAATTTTAGCCAAGGACAATCCCGAACTCAGAGGTAGAGGTGGGTGGTGGGCGCGGTAAAATTGATAGCATTCAACTGGGTCTTCAAGATGTTTCGGCTCAGTTTTAAATTCCTCAAAAGCTGTATGGACGAGACAAAGAAGTGGCTATGTTACCAGAACGAATTGAAATTGCTAGATTAAATTTAATCGCGGATCAGAAAGCAAAAGCAGCAATCGCTTTCGATTTAGAGGCAGTGCTGAAAGCATCTCAGACGATTTCGAGTGAAATTGAACTGGATCAGTTGCTCCATTCTTTGATGCAGATATTAATTGAAATTGCTGGCGCGCAAACTGGATGCTTGATTTTAGAACGGTTAGGAGAATGGGTAATTGAAGCATCGACTGAACTCAACGGTTCTGATGTTGAGAATGCCTACACCACACAGGTGTTGCAATCCGTTTCAATAGAAAATTGCTTACCTAAATCAATCATTCAGTATGTAATTCAGACTCATGAACCTGTGATCTTAAATGATCCAACTCGCGAAGGTAATTTTATCCATGACTCCTACATTCAGCATAACCAAATTCAATCCATCTTCTGTTTACCGTTGGTGAAGCAGGGCAAGCTCGCCGGTGTGCTGTATCTAGAAAACCAATTAGCAACTGGAGTATTCACACCAAAGCAAGTGCAAGTGTTGCATCTGTTATCGACCCAAGCAGCCATTGCAAAAAAGACGGCACAGTGATAGATGTGGAAATTACGTCTAGCACGATTGTTTGGTCAGGAGTGGCTGCTCGATGTGTTCTGGTGAAAGACATTACTGAACGCAAACGCACCGAACGCCTGCTTTTTAATTACAACCAGACGTTAGAGCAACAAGTTGCAGACCGAACGGCAGCTTTACAGGAAAGCGGACAAGCGCTGAAGATTTCCATATAGTAAATTCATGCTTGTTGCAGAGTTTAACAAACTTATACCGCAGCATCGCTTTTTTTAAATCGACTGAATGGATGGATCAGCCAGACTATCCAAATCAATCGCTGCTGGCGATCGCTCCCGACGATCACTGGCAAGGTGCAATCGATGCACCTACAACCTTGATTGAGTATGGAGACTACCAATGTCCTTATTGTGCAGAAGTTCACAAGATGATTAAAACTATCCAACATCGACTCAATCATCAACTCTGCTTTGTGTTTCGCCACTTTCCTCAAAGGCAGTTTCATTTCCAGGCGCAAAAAGCAGCCGAGGCAGCCGAGGCAGCCGCCACCCAAGGTCAGTTTTGGCAAATGCACAATCTTCTGTTTGAGCGTCAGAGATTCCTCAATGATGGAAATTTATTGGAGTATGCCAGCGAGTTAGGGCTGGATCTCAATCAGTTTCTACGGGCGATCGCTGAACACCAGTATGCTGACCGAGTCGCTCAAGATATCTACAGCGGCAATCAATGTGGAGTCACTTCTACCCCCGCCTTGTTTATTAACAGAAATCGCTACAACGATGCTTGGGAAGTTGAGCGATTGACCACAGCCATTCAGAACCGAGAGATGTAATAGACATCTGGGAAAATTAATTAAATTATGCGTTCGCTCAAACTCTTGTAGAGACGCGAAATTTCGCGTCTCTACATTCTTTTCTGGAGATGTCTAATCGCGCTTTGCGAACAGCATTTCGCGATCGCATACTCAAGCACTCTCTAGCTGATCCAATTTCTGTGGGAGTGGTAGATTTGTTCACCCTAAAAAGGTGAATCAAGTGTTCTCTAAATTATAAGAGGTTTATGTCATGAAAATTGTTGTCATCGGCGGTAGTGGGCTTATTGGTAAGAAACTCGTGAACGGGCTACGTGAGCGCGGACACGAGGCAGTGGCAGCATCCCCTTCTGCGGGAGTCAATGCCGTCACGGGTGAGGGACTCACTGATGCGCTGGTGGGCGCTCAAGTTGTTGTTGATGTCACGAACTCACCGTCCTTCGAGGACGGGCCGGTATTGGAATTTTTCGAGAAGTCATCCCGGAACCTGCTTGCAGCAGAGGCGATCGCGGGTGTAGATCATCACGTTGCGCTGTCGGTCGTTGGAGCCGATCGCATCCCCGAAAGCGGTTACATGCGTGCGAAAGCTTCTCAAGAGAAGCTGATAAAGTCTGGAGGAGTACCTTATACAATCCTTAGTGCCACGCAGTTCTTCGAGTTCATGGGTGCGCTCGCCCAATCTGCCACCGATGGGCAAACGGTTCGCTTGCCGTCTGCCTTTATACAGCCCGTCATGTCAGATGACGTAGCTGCCGCGCTAGTCGATATTACCCTGGGAGAACCCGTGAACGGCATGGTTGAGCTAGCGGGTCCAAACCGATTCCATTTTGACGAACTCATCCGCCGATTCCTGAGCGCAAACCACGATCCCCGTCAGGTCGTCACAGACGCCCACGCCCGCTACTACGGCACAGAACTGAACAATTAATGCTCCCTCGGTTGGGGTTCCTACCACGCTCCACTGTCCGTCTTGCCATTCAATGCGAGAATCATTGCAGAGTAATCCCGCTTCTAGGCATTCTCGAAGAGCAACATGTCCATCGGCATTGAGATCAACGGTCTGTTGATTGATCAAAATTTCACCGTCTGGGGCATAACCAATACCACTCACAGCGTAGTGTTTATTACCTGTATAAATTGCCTGAACCGTCATTTGATTCTCGGTCAACGTCCCAGTTTTGTCAGAACAGATAACAGTTGTACTTCCCAATGTTTCAACAGCGGGCAGTTGGCGAATAATGGCGTGTTGCCGTGCCATTCGGGAAACTCCGAGCGCCAAAGTGACGGTGACGATCGCAGGCAATCCTTCTGGAATCGCGCTGACGACCAGAGCCACACTCGCTTTGAAAACATTAATCAAAGACCCACCCTGTCCTAATCCGACTGCAAATGTCAGGGCAGCCAACCCTAAGATGACGTAAAGTAAGGTTTTGCTAAACTTGTCGATTTTTCGGGTCAGCGGTGTTTTCAACCCGGTGCTGCCTTCAATTAACTGCGAGATTCGACCCGTTTCGGTGGTATCTGCGATCGCTACGACAATTCCTTCTCCTTGTCCAAAGGTGACGAAACTTCCCGTATACGCCATATTGCTTCGTTCGGCTAACGGTGTTTCGACATCCAACAATTGGGTTGCTTTCTCAACCGGAACGGATTCGCCTGTTAAGGCAGACTCGTCAACTTGCAACCCACGTATACTTAACAACCGCAGATCCGCAGGCACTTTATCCCCAGATGCCAGCAGTACCAAGTCACCCGGAACAAGCTCAGTTGAAGCCAGACGAGTTTTTTGACCATTGCGAATCACAGTTGCTTCGGTAGTGACAGCTTTGGATAGAGCAGCGATCGCCCCTTTTGCTTTCGATTCTTGAATGTAGCCAATGATCACGTTAATCAGTATGACAGCAAAAATTACTCCTGCATCTATCCAATCTCGCAGCAGCAGCGTCACTATTCCCGCCGTTAGCAAAATATATAGTAGTGGTTGATTAAATTGCTCTAGAAATCGTAGCCAAGGACTTTTTCCACCCTTACCACTTAGTTGATTTGCACCTATCTGTTGATGCCGCGTGGCAGCTTCTTCATGGGTCAAACCTGCTTCTGGATGGCTGGCTAAAGTTTTTACAATCTGTTGTTCAGCGAGAGTATGCCATTCATAGTTGAGTAAATCTTTTGTTGTTTGGGCAAAAGAATTTTTCGCGATCGTATTTGTTGCCATCTCCGTCTCCAAATTAAAAAAACCGTTTTCTTGAAAGCGTTATTTATAAAAATCTTTTGCTAATAGGATTTACGCAAGAACTCTAGTCGATCGCTGACTGAAGGGGCAAAGCTTACCGTTCAGTTTCAACCTCCGGGTACAGATGGCATGACCTTTCGACCTACAGTGCTTACGGTGGAACCCAATCGCAAATTGCGCTGGCTATTTCACTTTTTGATACCAGTATTTAACGGCTATAAAAGAAAAGTTACAGCATTATATAAAGCTTGTATAAACTTAATTTTTGCTTGATAATTGATGTCTTTAGCTTACATATAAAATTAAGTTATGTCTTTTTCAGTCAATCATATATCACAAAATTATTTCTGCTAGAAGAAGAAATTGCGTTTTTATCAAGAATAAAACAAAAGTTCACAAGATATCGAATTTTAAATAAGCGAACAAAATACATCTCTGCGAAGGATAAATTTTCGTTGATAAATATTTATACATATATTTAAATGTATTAGATTTTACAAAAATTCACATGTTGAAGATTAGGTAAAGCAGTTTTATTGACTTTGGAATAGTGATAAAAAAATAAGTGTGTTAACTAAGCTAAATAAAACACTCGAAAAACTAATTTAAATAAGCTGTTTCAATTAGTTTTTGTAAATTCTTCAAGTTCCTCAAATTTAGCCTTTAATTTAAAAGTGTCAACAACCAACGCAAATCACAAAGAGTAAAATTATGTCTGCACAACGAGCTAAATTTTATAATACGCTTGTTACAACTATTGCATTTATTGGCATCGGTCTTCCCCTCAACAGCCTGCTACTCGATAAGGCAGCAATGGCACAATCTTTAATACCTAATAAGGCAACTTATGGTCCAGTGACACTGAGTAATTTCACACTTAACAACAACAATAGTAATGTTGTAATTGTTAATCCTGAAGAAAAGATTAATGGATCTACTAATTATAATTACCTTGTGGGGGGACAAGCGGGATCTATTAATCAAATTATTGTGGGTATCGGAGGTCAATATAACGCTCAAGCCTGTATTTACAATGGTTCTACCCAAGGTTCCGGCTCAAGTACATTCACGTTAACAGCACCTAATGTACCTGGAATTTACTACATTCGCTTCCGCTATGCTCAAGCTTATGGATGCGACCAAGGGGCTTTGGGTTGGTGGCGAATCGATAGAGTGCCTACTCCTGAAGCCAATATAGGAATAATTATTGTCAGAGAGCCTACCGCAATATAATAGTGACAGGTTAAGAAAACTGCGCTTTTGTCAAGTGGGTATTGGGAAAAGGTGATAAATCTATTTTGGGTATAGGTTTTCGGATGGTTTTGACTACCCTTAAATCTTGATTTTCAGCGGAAGCAAAATATTTCACGTTCATCTGTCGCCTTGCCTTTGTTATAAGCAACGCTGAAATGGTACAAACCTCGATAGACCATTTCTAAAGAAATACGATCAAACGGTAGTTCCAATTCCGGGGCGATCGCGTCACCTAAATCGACCAAGATAGAGTTGTGTCGCTGTATATGGTCAGCGATTGCACTGCATCTTTTTGGGTATGGTGTCATTCAAACTCCTCAAGGTTTGTTTGACACCTCTACCACTACTAAATATTTAAGCAAAATTCCTGATTGACAAATAATACATAGCCTTAACCTGTCATGAATGATGTTCGCCAAGGGTTTGAAGCCATAAACCAAACATTGAAAACCAAGGCGGAACACATTTATTAATGTTAATCTACAATCTCATAGCGCACTAACTTCCTCACATCCTCACGAGGTAGCCCTAGTTCTTCGGCAATTGTCGCTTCTATCTGGCTAAATTCTATCGTTGGCAGTTCTAATTCCAATCGCTTCAGGATGGGATCTGCTGTTTTTACTTCAACCTGGGTAATTTTCTGAGTTCGGTTGACAGCAGCGTTAATCAGCAATACGTTGACTGATACCCGTGCCTCCAGTTGGGTATCTGACTGAAGTTTTGTCTCTGTAGAGTAGGATTGGCTTAACTGTTGAGCAGCTAGGAAACTACAGCCTAGCCAAAACACAACCGCCACCAGTGGCAAAGGCAACCAAAACTCTAATCCCAGTCCTCGCAGCCAACTTTTGCTAATCCGCCACACACTACACTTGCCTCTGATTTTGCCAAGTTATACTTACAGCTATTTTCAGGTAAATAGACCATGCGGTAGGGGCACAGCAATGCTGTGCCCTTACGACAGATGTGGTTCAAATACATTAAAACTGCTGTAATCACACATTCATTCTGACTGATGAAAGAAGTTCACATTGCTTCAATGCATTATTATTAATAAGCTCAATTGCACAAAGGTGATGAGAATCTTACTGGTCGAGGATGATCCGAAGCAATTAATGCCGCTGCAAACGGTTCTCTCCCAGGCTGGACACAAAGTTGATGGTGTCAAGGATGGTGAAACCGCTCAATGGCTTTTGGCTGAAAAAGAATATGACCTGTTGATTTTGGATTGGATGTTACCTCGGATTAGTGGGGTAAGTTTGTGTCAACAGTATCGGGCTGCCGGGAAAACCGCTCCCGTCTTAATGATTACGGCCAAAGATACCACACCTGATAAAATAACTGGATTAGATGCAGGAGCAGATGATTACCTAGTCAAACCAATTGATATTATGGAGTTCATGGCACGGGTGCGGGCATTGGGAAGGCGATCGCCCCTGTCTGCGATTTTAACCAATGCCCAAGTCGGGCTACTAATGGCGGCAGACCGTCCCCAGATTCATCCCTCACTGGAGAATATCATCGATAGCGCAAAGTCGATGAGTACCTTAGTTAATAATTTACTGCTGTTGGCTCGGCATCAAGGACAATTACCTCCAGAATCTCTCAAAAAGGTAAATCTGAATAGCTTGCTGGAGAATTTAGCTATTCATTACACTACTGTTGCTGCAAAAGAATCGCTTAAGTTGATCAGCCATTTACCAGAACAACAAATTGAGTTGTGGGCTGATCCCGATTTGCTCAGGCAAGCAGTCGAAAACTTGCTCAACAACGCCTGCAAATATACTCCGTCTGGGGGAACAGTCTGGTTACGCTTAGAACCTCACTCAGATCGAGTCGTGATTCAGCTGATCGATACCGGAATTGGCATTCCAGAGGCAGATTTACCTCACATTTTCAATCGCTTCTACCGAGTTGATACAGAACGGGCAAGAGAAAACGGCGGATTTGGGTTAGGATTGGCGATCGCTCAACAAATTGTTGAGGCTCATGGCGGTCACATCTATGTAATGAGCAATGAAGGTAAAGGCTCGACGTTCCAGATAAAATTACCGCTTAGGAGCCATTCTTAAATCACCTTTTCACCGACGACTATAGTACTATCTTTAAAAGAGAATCTGCGATCGCTGACAAGATTCTCACATTGAATGGTAGTGGCGATCGCAGCGTCTATGTCTGCCAGAATGCTGCGGTTTTTTCTGCAAATGGATCAATGTCATCCAGCAACTAGCGCAGCACACATCATAGTTTGCTAATTGCTGGATGAATTGCTGCGTGTTCAATAATCTCGGAAATTTTAACAATTTTCTGCTGATGTTTCACAAGCGCCAATACTCACCCAGCTGCTAGAACCATCTTCCCAATGTTCTTTTTTCCAAATGGGGGCTTGGTGTTTAAGAGTATCAATAGCATACTGGCAAGCTTCAAATGCCTCCCTCCGATGAGGACAACCCACTGCTACTAAAACGCTAATTTCTCCAACTTGCAAACGTCCGGTGCGATGATGAATCACTACCCGATTCACATCAGACGTAGATAAGCGAATATCAGCAGCAATTTGATAAAATATCCGCAATGCCATCGGTTCGTAAGCTTGATACTCCAGAGCAATTACAGGTTTACCATCAGTTTGATTGCGAACCACGCCACTCATCATAACCACAGCACCGTTGGCTGGATCGTCAGACTTGGCATAGATTTCTTCAATAGACAATGGTGCAAAGCTAATGGCAAAACTATCTTCGGCTCTTGGTTTAATAGCAGAGGCAAGTGTAGTCGTCATAACTGCGTTGATACTATGTAGGCTTTTTCTATTGTCTCTAAACAAAACGCTACTGGTGTATATTTAGTTGCTCTTAGTAATACTTTTAAAATAGATTTGACCACAAATTGTCAGGTAGGTATTACCCACAAAAGCCTATGTGATGGACATTTGAGATATTGGTGGCAATGCTCAACGCCAGTTGTTTTACTTAATGACTGGAGTTTAGACTAAGCAATGCAAAAAGACCCAGCACTGCTGAGTTAATAAGAAACTGGCAGAGAGTATGAATAATCTTTGATATTAAACAGCTACAGATGCTTCTTTCCGAGGTGGAGTTGCTGTCTTTTTAACTGTAGGGAAACGGTTTTTACGTAGACGAGGTTTTCCTGGTGTCCAGCCTGGGGACTTTCCGCGAGGTTTAGGTGGAAGGGCTGGAGTACCAATGACCGCGAAAACTCCTCCCATTGATTGAGCAACTCTTCCAGGGGTCAAATTATCGATTGATTTCTGCCAGGGTAAAGGGTTGTCAGTGACGATATCACGAGCTAACCACAACTCCCAAGTCATGAAAGGCATTAAGTCACTCCAGCGCTCACATTGTTTAGGAGTGCCTAGCTTCGGAACAGTCCAATGTAGACGTTGCTTTAAAAAGCGATACCAGTGGTCAATGGTAAACCGACGCAAGTAAAGCCGCCAAACTGACTCTAAGGGTGGTATTTGCTCTCCCACCCAAGCTAACCATAACCACAAAGGTTTTGATACCCTCAAGTTACCCTGAATGTCAAGACGTTCAACTCTGAACAGTGACATCGGACGTGTTGCCGCTTTACGGAAATGCAGATTTTTCCATAGGCTAACCCGTTGTAGTTTCGGATCATCTACCTCGAAGACAGATGCAGTTTTACCCCAGGTTGTTGGTTCATTCAACTTGAATTTATCACCATGTTTCTTGGGACAGCCCAAACCCTTATAAGCTCCTGGTTCGCCCCATAAGCAAAGATTTGAACGCAACCGTACAAGAATGTCACATGGAATGTTGGCCGTCTTCAAAATGAAAGGAGCGCAGCCATATTCACTGTCCCAAACTGAAATTGGTCTTGTACTGTATTCTTACTTACCTTGAATCTTTCTGCTACTTTCCGAATAGATGTATTTCCCGTTTCGTAAACGCTAATAATTTTCTTCCGCAGGTCTACTGAGTAGGGTTTCATCTGATTTTTTACTTTTATCTTCTCAACTACTGTACCAAACCGTTACACAAAGTGCTGTAAGCATCTTGGGCTTAAAGTACATTCCTGTTTCATTGCTACCAGAACCCCTAATGTAACTTTTTATTTTTCTTTCAAAAACGCATAATCAAAAATGAAAATATTAAATTGAGTTTTTAATAAGTTGAATATTTTCAAATATTAATTTATTATTCACCAGCCTCCGAAAGCTTGATTTATTTTCTGATTTTTCTAAAATTCAGTGACAACTGTATAAATAGGGAATTTATAAAATATGCAATTGAAAGTTATCGCAAGAAATTTAATAAAATTAAATCGGATCGCTACACTCCTAGCAGTTGGAATAACAGTTTCTACAGGAGTACCTGCATTAGCTTATTCAACAACTACGGATGTACCCAATACTTCTGGGCATTTTATTAAAGGTGGGACTAATCTTGGTAATACATTGTATATTTGCACTGCTCAAGTTAATGGGCAGGATACACCTGGAAAATACTATCCACCAGATCAAGCCTGCTACGTACCTTATGGAGGTAAAGAATTTTCCTTCATTAGCTCCATCACCTTCTACAAAAGTGATAACTGGAGATGGATAGCTTTTCAGGACAAGATCACTAATAAGAATGTTATTGGTGGCATGGATAATGATGACCCATTATATTTTTGCCGAGCAAAAATTTTCACAGGGGAGTATACACCAGGGAAATACTATTCACCAACTAAAACCTGCTACGTTCCTTATGGTGGACTAGAATACCAATTCACATACGGTTATTCAGATTTCCAGATTCTAATTGCAAACTAAATTAACTAGCTTCCAGACTGCCTAAAAAAAGCCACTAAGCACGTCCTACCCAATCAATCAATCCATTGGTCATTTTGCATGGCTTAGTCTAAACTCCAGTTGGTCAAGGATACAGTACAATTGCATGGATACCAGAGGATTCAGGTAGTTGGGCATTACCTTTGAGGCATGAGCGGATCACCAGTTGGGAAAATCCGATTGAAAAAGCAGTTTGGCAACTAAAACAGGTGTGTGAGCATTTACCCACCAGACCGATTTCAGTTTGGGACAGTGAGTATGGATGTGCGCCTTTTTTCTTAAAAACAGCTAACATTGCAGTAGATATTTTAGTCCGGTTGCGTTCAAATTTGTGTTTATGGGGTGAACCAGGAGCTTATTCTGGCAAGGGCTGTCCCAGAAAACATGGTGATAAATTCAAGTTGAATGAACCAACAACATGGGGCCAAGCAGCATCCGTCTTGGAGGTAGATGATCCGCAATTAAAACGGGTACGGGTTAGCCTGTGGAAAAATTTGCATTTCCGTAAAGCGGTGACACGACCGATGTCACTTTTAAGAGTTGAACGTCTCGATGCACAAGGTAACTTAA
The DNA here is from genome assembly GCF_036917615.1 of Nostoc sp. GTDB lineage: Bacteria > Cyanobacteriota > Cyanobacteriia > Cyanobacteriales > Nostocaceae > Nostoc. The sequence continues at coordinate 60,315 of NZ_JBALCZ010000047.1, read as the reverse complement.
AAGAGTTAAAACCTTTGTGGTTGGCTTGGGTAGGAGAAGAGATGCCACCCATAGAACAAGTCTGGCGACTTTACTTGCGTCGCTTTACCATTGACCACTGGTATCGCTTTTTAAAACAACGTCTACATTGGACTGTTCCCAAGCTAGGTACTCCCAAGCAATGTGAAAGGTGGAGTGACTTAATGCCCCTGATGACTTGGGAGTTGTGGTTAGCCCGTGATATTGTGACTGACAATCCTTTACCTTAGCAGAAGTCCCTTGACAAATATTGTTTAGTCTAAACTCCAGTAATGAATTCCAAGCCTTTTTATCCAAAGCCTAGACAATGCAAGAATTATTGAAAACCCTATATGCAATTATTAGTCAATAGTATAATCTGCATTATCTAGACGATCACAGTCATATCTACCTTTAATCTCTTGATTGAAAAAGCTACCAACTGAGTCAGAGGAATGTAAATCTTCCCAAGTATCCTCGTCTACGCCTAAGTACTGATAAACAGATCCACTTTGAAACTCAACTTGCAAAATGTGTTCGTTGTGATCGTAGCCTACAGCCATAGCCATTGAAGAGACAACTGGTAGCATGACAATTGGTTCTTCTTCAAAGGGTAGTGCAGTCGTTTCAGTGATAACCTCGTTCAGTTCTTGCAATCCTTCATAAGCTTGTATCGGCGCGGGAATTTCCAAAAACTCCTGTTCCTCGCCTTGGTCGAGCAACAACTGCAAATATCCATCAGAGTGAGCGATCGCTACCAAACTGCTCAAGTCTACCTTAGATAGCTTCATTTATTTTTTGCTTTCCTGTTGGCATAGTCGGGAGTGTTAAAGTTTTATGCAACACTTAAGTGCCTTTATAGTACGAAAATACTATAAAGGCACTTTGCTGTCAAGTTTTTTTCACCAAGCGAGAATTTTAGGTGTGTAGAGACGCGAAAGCATTGCGGTACGTTAGCGTAGCGGGGCGTAGCGGGGCGTACTCCTACGGAGAAGCAAGCTAGCAAGAGCGTCTCGTAGAGAAGCTTAGTGCAATTTTGCCTCTCTACGGGATTTATCGGTAAGTGTATTTCTGATCTGAACTGTATTAGTCTAATGAAAAAGACCTCTCCCTGGTTTGACTACGCAAAACCGTCCCTCTCCGAGTCGGAGAGGGAAGATTTGAACTTTAGTTCAAGTCAGGGAGAGGTTAATCGAACTCACGTGTATTAGTCTATTGGCTTGCAACCAAAGGTATAAAAAGTTGTGATATCGTTCCAAATACCTTGTTGCGTTACCAATACTGCCAATTCTGCTTCAAATTCCGCCTTAAGTTTCTCCAATTGCCCAGATGAGAGTTGGTTCATGGGATTTGGAAATTGTCCAGGTGCTGGATGAGAACCTCCAGACCACATCCGCTTTGCCTGTTGTAGGCTAATATAACTACCGTCTTGCTCAGACTTAATTTCAATCGCCTCAAAGCCTGCTGTTTTTAGTAGGTCATGGCACTTTTCAATAGTGCCTGTCGGTTTACTGAATGCGAGTGAAACGCCATACTTTTGGGCGACTTTTTGCATAGTTACCCCTCCCACAAAAGCGGTGTCTGCGAATGCATGAAACCCAATTAGCCCACCAGGTTTGAGCAATTGATGCCAAAGGCGTAATGCGGCAAGAACGTCAGCCATCCAAATCAGGGCTGAGGAACATAGGACAACATCAAAACTGTTGGCTGGAAAGTGCAGTTTCTCAGCATCCGCGAGTACAAGCTCAAGATTATTCAGCCCCAACGCCTCAATCTTGCGTTCTGCCTGTTCAAGCATCCCAGTTGAAATGTCCACTCCAACAACTCGACCTGTAAAACCAACAAGCTGTGCTGCTTTAATCGCCACCATACCTGTGCCAGTTGCAATGTCTAAAACATGCTGTCCTTGGCTAATTTGTGCATGTTCAACCAGACGATGAGCAATTCGAGGATGCCAATCGCCCTGATCATAAGTTTGGCCTCTACAGCTGTATAAATCCGCAATCTGTTGTTTATATTCATTTAGATCAAGTTGTTGATTCATAATTCTCTTACAAACAGTGTTTTTTGTCTGACATAATGCTAGAACACTGATTCAAAGAGGTAAAGAACATGTCAGAACAGACTTTTATTCAAACCGACTTTGAGCTACCGCTGGACATTGAGCAGTTTCCTGGTGCTAAGTTTTTACCTCTAGCCGAGCCTGTATCACAAGGTTCAATACACCTACTGACAATGAAGGCGGGTACAACGATTCCTATTCATACTCATCCTTGTGATGAGTATGTTTATGTGATGAACGGAGTTGTGGAAACTGGGGGAAAGAGTTGTTCGGCTGGAATTTTTTGGTTCCTAATACCTAATTTTCAATACTAATACCCACTACCTTATGCCCAATGCCCTTAAAGCTTGCTTCTTGCATCAAGCTATGAGATATTGCATATAAATAACAGTAAATCTATCGAATTACCGTAGTTTAGAATTAAATGCTTCAGTCTTTAAGTATAAAGGAGTAATTAAAATGACAATTGCCCGACAAAACACAGCAGCATCCTTACCAATCACCATTCAGGATTCCGAAAGCGTGGATATAGGCAGCCTGTGGAAGCTTGTGCGACTAGGTGGATCACAACTAAAGGGATTTTGGTGGCGCACTAAGACATATATAACTATTCTGGGCGTTATGCTGCTGACCTTGGTAAGTTTAATTTTCCTAAGTATGCATTGGTCTTACCGCCGACTGTTCCCATTTATCAGCCATCAAGTCATTGGTAGTGATCATGGGATAAGCAATTAAAAATTAAAAGCTAGACATGAAGTTGGCTCGCCGATAGCGTTAGCGAGTCAGACGCTACGCACAGTCGCTAAGGCAATGCTTACGAGCGTCAGCATCTTCTCTACCTTGGGCTGCGCCAACGAGTCTTGTCTGCGACACGCTGTTCGCGTTCGAGCGTCACAGCCCATCGTCTTAATCGCCTGATTTTGCTTCCTTTACATTACTTTAGAGACAGTCTTTGAAAACTCAGCTTAATTCTTCTAGTAGAGGAGAGAGCTAATTAAAAATGCATATACTGCTTTTACCAAGCAATAGTTTGATCAGCTCCTAGTTAAAGACCTACTAGGAGCTTTTTTTTAATTGATTATCTACCTCAATGGAGGCATATATCAAAAAACCTGGTTGCGATTAAACTATTCCTTATGGATATTCATAATTAATTCTGATGGTAGATGGAGTCAAAAGATTAAGATTGCTAATATTTAGTTGTGAGTAAAAACGTTTTAGCGAATTAAAAACAATGAATATTCTTGCTTGGATTGTTTTAGGTCTAATTGCTGGTGCGATCGCTAAAGCTATCTACCCCGGTCATCAAGGTGGCGGAATTCTGGCAACAATCTTACTCGGAATCATCGGTGCTTTTGTTGGCGGTAGTTTAGGTGTATTTTTCAATACAGGAACGTTAGCTTTAGCAGCTCCTGGTCTTAGCATTCCAGGTATTGCCCTAGCAGTTGTTGGTGCAATAATTGCAGTTTTCCTATGGAATTTATTAACCAACCGCAGTGCTGTATAAAAACAAAATTGCGGACAATGAACTAGAAAAATTTAGGGAATTCATTTAACTATTTTTATCTGTGAATTAAATCAAAAAAATAGTGCTAGCATGTAATTAAGGCTGGCACTATTTTTTTAATTAGTGATAAATAAAATAATAATTGATGGTAATCTAATGCGGTGCGATCGCAGTTAAGAAATTTCCATTTAAAAAAATATCCATTAATCGTAGGGTGTGTTAGCGATAGCGTAACGCACCACGAAAGATTAAGATGATGCATGGTGGTCGATTACGAATTTTATTAAGAGTCTTAATTAGCTCTAAGAATTCCTATACCAGCTTCTCTTTCAATATAATCTGCTAAATTGATAAAATCTTCACGCGGGTAGCATCTTCCGCCAACCAGATCAAACGCTAATCTACTAGCAGGATTTTCTGGGTTTTCGAGTATATGTATACCCCAGTAGTAAAGTAGGTCGCTAGCCCGAATACAAACTTCTTCTGGATCTATACAATGAAACTTATTATCTATTTTGCTAATTTCCTTATAAGCATTAGAATAAACTACTTTTAAAAGCCTTAAACGCTTAATGCCAGGATCTTTAAAATTGTTAACTAGCACAAATAAATGAGCTACATTATTGATTTTACGTATTTGTGTAACAGTTTCTTGAATAACTTTACCATGCTTACTTATTCCTAGTGGATTGAAGGTTGTTGGGATAATACAATAATCTAATCGCTTAACTAGCTGCGGGGGATTACGTTCTAGTGCTGGTGAGCAATCGCAAATTACTATTTGACAGTCACGGGCAGCATCTTCATTCCAATCATCTCCATCAAACACTTGAATAGTTGTACCTATACCTTTAGGATTGGGAACAAAAACACCCTCACCTACTAATTTTTGCAGATTTTGTTCCGGGTCTAAGTCCACAAGCGCCACATTAAATCCTTGCAGCGCTAATGCTCCTGCTAAATGCCCTGCTACCGTTGTTTTTCCTACTCCGCCTTTACATGTAAAAACTCCAAAATAAACTTTTTTTGGCGTAGTTTCTTCGTTAAGCTTCGTATTATATCCGTCACCAATCTCGGAACCGCCATCAATGGCAACCAGCTTATTTTCATGGGCAATCCCACAGCGAACTTTAGTATCTTTACCCCAGGTTCTAATTAATGCCAATGCTGGGCCGCTAAATCCTTTTGTCGTTATGAACCAACCAAAATTAAATTTTTTGCTTTCGTCAGAATCTAAAAAGTCAGCAAACTTTAAAAGCTGCGGCGTTGTTACGTTAGCTTTTAGCCATTTAACCTGAACAACACCAACTAGGTTTCCTTTGGTGACCACTAGATCATAGCCAGGTTGATTGGTCTTTGCAGTTTCAACTGTCCAATCTGCTTTATGGAGCAGTTTTGCTACGTGCTGCTCAAAGTGGGTAAAATCCTGGATGAATTGTGGCTCTAATGGTGATGACATAAACAGCTTTAGGTGTTTTGGTTGAATCCGGTAGTATGTACTACAGTATACTCTACCAAAATAAACCCTGACCGTATAGTTGATTTATATACGTAACATGAATCACTACTCTCCTGTCTTTCAGAGAAATGCACTATACTCTCACATAAATTAACAGCATTACGTCTGATTTAAACTAGTATAAATACACTAAAATCTAGAGGTTTAATGAAATTTTCAAGAAGTTGCACTGGTCACTATACACAAATCGACAAATGTTCAGTTAAGCTGTAAGCGCTATGATTGAGCTTTATTGAACGTCTTATGCATTGGTTATTATCTGGGCCGTTGAGTATAGAGAAATTGACGGTTAACATTGCAGGTTTGCCTGCATCGTTACAAGGTAAGAAGCTGGTGCAGTTGTCAGATTTTCACTACGATGGTTTGCGGCTGTCGGAAGACATGTTAGAAAAAGCGATCGCAGTTACTAACGAAGCTGAACCAGATTTAATTCTATTAACTGGTGATTACGTAACAGACGATCCGACGCCGATTCACCAACTGGCACTTCGACTCAAACATCTGCAAAGTTGCAGTGGTATTTATGCTATTCTTGGCAATCACGATATATATTACAGACACGCAAAAGCAGAAGTTACACAGGCGTTAACTAGCATTGGAATTCACGTCCTTTGGAACGAAATTGCCTATCCACTAGGAAAAGAATTGCCACTTGTTGGACTGGCGGATAGTTGGTCACGGGAATTCCACCCCGCACGAGTCATGAATCAACTAAACCCTGACACACCCTGCATCGTTTTATCCCACAACCCAGATACTGCGGAGATACTGCAAGCATGGCGAGTTGATTTACAATTATCTGGTCATACTCACGGTGGTCAAATCGTGATTCCCGGAATTGGCCCTGCGGCGTTGTTTTACGAAAAGCTTGTAAAAAAAATACCCAAAAAAGTGCGGCGTCGAGTCCCATTTTTGCAAGTAAATGTTTCTGTAGTCAGCCATTGGGAATGGGTACAGGGTTTCCATCGGCTAGGAAAAAATCAGCTATATGTCAATCGTGGTTTGGGAACTTACCTCCCAGGACGCTTATTTTGCCGCCCAGAAGTTACTATAATCACCCTACAAGGTGAATGATCATGCAGGAGGTGGTCAGTGAGCGGCTAGTGAGCGCAGTCGAACCATACCGTACCACTTCGTGGAAGCAAGCTACGCGCAGCGCCTCGTAGAGAAGTGTAGAAGGAAAACCCTATAACTAAATTCAGGGATTTCAAATAAATTAATTAGTTAATTGTATCTGGAGTATCTGATATAAATTCTTGCAGTTTCTCAAGTTACATTTTGATTTTTGGTAAGCTGTAAGCGCTGGTATGAGGAGTATCGGTTGTCTTATGCATTGGTTGTTTACGGGACATTTAAGAGTAGATAAAATAACGGTTAAGATTGCGGAACTTCCAGCATCTTTACAAGGTACAACGCTAGTGCAGTTGTCAGACTTTCACTACGATGGTTTGCGGCTGTCGGAAGACATGTTAGAAAAAGCGATCGCACTTACTAACGAAGCTGAACCGGATTTAATTCTATTAACTGGTGACTACGTAACTGACGATCCGACGCCAATTCACCAACTGGTGCTTCGACTCAAACATCTGCAAAGTCGCTGTGGTATCTACGCCGTACTTGGTAATCACGATATCTATTACAGCCATTCAAAAGCAGAAGTTACACAGGCGTTAACTAGCATTGGGGTGCATGTGCTTTGGAATGAAATCGCCTATCCACTAGGAAAAGAATTACCATTGGTAGGACTAGCTGATTATTGGTCACGGGAATTCCACCCCGCACCAGTCATGAATCAACTAGACTCCGTTACACCCCGCATCGTTTTATCCCATAACCCAGATACAGCCAAGATATTGCAACAATGGCGCGTAGATTTGCAACTATCTGGTCATACCCACGGCGGTCACATCGTAATTCCGGGCATTGGCCCTGTAGTATTTTATTATAAAAAACTACTCAAACAAATTCCCAAAAAATTACGGCGTTGGGTAACATTTTTCCTGGGAGACTGCTCGAAAGTAGTGCGATATTGGGAGTGGGCGCAAGGGTTTCACAAAGTGGAAGAAAATCAACTATATGTCAATCGGGGTTTAGGAACTTATAAACCAGGACGTTTATTTTGTCCGCCAGAAGTGACTGTAATTACCTTAATTAGTCATTAACAATTCTGAACTTTTTAGCTAACTCAAAGCAGAAACCGCCTGAAGCTACGATGGATAAATATCAGCAGCTTGGGGCGGTTTCTTGAAGATTAGATAATTCAGAAGTAAATAACTTAAACTTTGGTGGACAGTATTCGCTATCGCTTTACTCAGAATTGCACATCCTTATATTCCAACTAGGCAGGCATTTTCTGGCTGTGCGTTCTAAAACCTCCAAAACAACTCATTGAACTCAAGGCAAAAACACATTCAATGGATGCTACAACTTCAGAGTGATGTCTACGACGGGCTATGCCTACGCAAGAATATTAGAGCAGGAGGCACAGGCTCTAACTTGAAAGTTTTCGTTTAACTTTTAACCTGTTTGTACCTGGCTCTTAATCTAGCATTCTGTTTGTTCAGTTACACCACATGTTTACTAAACTTGAATACCATTAATCTATTGCAACAATTCAGAAATATTGCTTAAAATTTTTCCCACTTGTTAGATGTTGGCGTTAATGCCAGCATTATCAAGTGGGCTGAAAGTTCAGAAGCCGTTATTGAGCAGAACCGCCTGTAGTACTATCACCTGCGGTAGAAGAACCGCTATTAGATTTACTATTTGACTGGTCTACTCCTTGAGGTGGAGTGGTTTTAGAGGTATCACTTTTCGTATCTGGAGCGACAGTCTTAGTAGAAGTATCGCCTTTGCCCTGCGAAGTCGGAGTATTACTCGTTGGACTCGTCGGGCTTTGTGTTGCTTTGGGAGTTGGCTGAGTTGCAGAAGGTGCTTTTTGTGCCGCAGGCTGCTGGGGTGGAATAGTAATGTTAATATCCGGTTGGCGAGGTGCAGATGGAGGTATAACCTGCTGTTGTGGAACAGGAACAAGAACAGGTACTTCCTTAGTTCTTTCGATTATCCTCGTTTGTGGTTGAGGAGATGCACTGGGGGTTGGACTACTCTTACTCGGTACAGGAACCACGACCGGCACAGTATTGTTAACCGCTGCGTTATTCTGCTGGTTAAAGTACCAGACCCCACCTATAACCAAACCAAGCAGGGAAGTAATGATAATACCCAACAGCAAACCACCACTAGCATTGTTATTGTCACGCTCGGCTAAATCGGCTTGCTGATTGCTACGCTCAGTATTTCGACCTTGTACGTAACCGTTAGCGTAAGAGTTGGGATTAGCTGTGCTGTTCTTGACTGTTTCAGTGGTTCGCGTCAAGTCAGTGTGAGTATTACCATTAATATCAGTGTAAGATTCTTGCTTAACTTCACTGTTTTTCCTTTCGTGTTCATTGGGAATAGACATAGCTGTTGATTTAACTCCTCAGATACGATATTGACAAACTAAAGCTTTGTAAGAACAAGAGGTTTTTAAGAGTTGAAAAATGTATGTTGCTGATAAATATTGAGTTTTATTTGCTACCCAATTGCTGGTAATTCTCAGGATAACCTCTGTAATCAGCAAGTGGCTCTACCTCTAGGGAGTTAATACTTAATCAAAAGAAAGAGTACCTCCAAAGATAGATGTTATTAAACTGCCAGGTGATGCATTGATAAAAAATCTAGTAATTTACTGAAATCATCTAAATTTTTAATTTGTCGTTAGACATCGCAGCGGCAAATTTTAATTGTCATGTCTCTACTACCACTAGCTAGGGTTTTGCCATCGGGACTGAAAGCGACAGAGTTAACCCAATCCGAATGGTTATCGAAAGTGTAAAGATTTTGTGCAGTGCTAACATCCCATAGCTTCACAGTATGATCTGCACTACCACTAGCAAGATGCTGACCATCGGGGCTAAAAGCTACAGACCAAACATAATTATGATGTCCCGCAAGTGTGTTAATTAGCTTACCTGTACTGATGTTCCATAACTTGATAGTCTGGTCATAACTGCCACTAGCTAAAATTTGCCCATCAGGGCTAATGGCAACACAAGTCACCCAACCTGAATGCCCGTTGAGACTTTGTAGCAATTTCCTACTTTTAAAATTCCACAGCTTAATGGTATTGTCTGCACTACCACTGATTAAAATCTGCTGCCTTGGGCAAATAGCAAGGGAGTAAACTAAGTAGGAATGACCTTTGAGGACGTGCAACAATTGTCCCATGCCTATATGGGAAATCTTGATAGTGGTGTCTCTACCGCCACTGAGGACAGTCTGACCATCCGGACTAATGATCACACAAAAAACTGGGGTTGAATGTACTTTGAGGGTGCTGAGTAATTTCCCGGTAGACACTTGCCAAATCATCATGCTCCCGTCATCACTGCCACTAACGAGAGTTTGGCTATCTGGGCTAAAGGCTAGGCATCTTACCCATTTTGTATGACCAGTGAGAGTATGTAGCAATTTTCCTGTGTCAAGATGCCAAATTTTGATAGTTTTATCAGTACTTCCACTAGCCAGAGTTTGCCCATCTGGACTAATTACAGTGGTAAAAACCCAATTCAGATGAGTTAGGGTGTGTACACATTTCCACGGTGAAGGTTGAGGTGGTGGTGTTGGTGGTTTTGGCGGTGATGATGCAGGTTTGGGTGGTGCTTTTTTCTCTTTCAGTTCCAGTTCTGCGGCATTTTTAAAATCAGACCAAGCTCTATTTTCATATCCTAGTTTTGAGCAAGCAAGCCCTCGGTATCTGTAGGCTTCAACGTAGTTAGGGTTGAGACGAATTGCTTGGGTAAAGTCTTCAATTGCTTCACTATATTTACCTCTTTGAGCTTTCTCCATTGCCTGCTTGTAAAAACTTTCAGCATTATATGGAGTGGAATCAATTTTGGTAGAAGTAGAAGTAGAAGTAAAAGCAGATTGATTTATCTCATTTGGCTGATAAGACTTTAACCTTGCATAAGCTTGATTAATTTCTTTGATTTTTTCTTCCGCTTCTAGCTTTTGCTGCGGTTCAAGAAAACAATCTGGATGCCAAGTCTTAGCCATCTGGCGGTAAGCTTGCTTGACCTCATTAACAGATGCACCTGGTTTCAACCCCAGGATATTGTAAACATAATTTATATCGAGGCGATCGCTCATACTCGGAAGACTAAGAAATCAGCAGCAAATCAAACTATACTTAGTATTCCCAAGTATAAGTATTATCTAACTCAAGATATGGTGTCGCCGTCTGAAGCAACACGCACTCTTGGGCACAGCAATGCTGTGCCCCTACGAATGATATATATTCCGCTTCTTATCTCCAACGTCGATTTAGCCGCAGTAAACTTTTTATCCTCTGACAAAATCTTTCTACCAGAGGTTTAGGTTTAGATCCAGGTCTAGCTGATCGTGAACTACGTGCAGCGCCCGGATTTTTTAACTCTTGTTCTATTTGTGCAGCTTTATTTAAATCTGAAGCGGCTCTATATTCGTATCCCAGTTGAGAGCAAACTAGCCCACGATATTTATATGCGTCAATATAGTGAGGATTGAGGCGAATTGCGTGGGTAAAATCTGCGATCGCCTCCTCATATCTTCCTTCTGTAGCATTCTCTACTCCCCAAGTATAGAATGTTTCTGCATCCCAACGATTGACAGATATTTTTGTGGGATTTGTAGGCGAAGATGAAGATGGATTTTCACTAGTGGAAGGCTCGGATGGACTTTCAGATTTGAGCTTGTTGTAAGCTGCGTTGATTGATTTGATTTTTTCTTCAGCTTCCTGCTTTTGCTCTTGTTCAAGAAAGCGATCAGGATGCCAAATTTTCACCAGTTGACGGTAAGCTCGCTTCACCTGTGCTGGCGACGCACCGGGTTCCAACCCAAGAATTTCATAAGCATGATTGAGATCAAGGTCATCGCGCATACTGAGAAATAGGCAACTATGTAAATCTATGTTAACTATTCCCCTAAATCTCCTTCAATCAACCCAAACCCCCCATTCTGGTTATCACTGGGATGGTAGTAGTCGCCGCTTCTTTGAAGGCTGGTATTACCGCGTCACTTTGCCGGAAATTGGGCAAACATTCGCCTTTATGTACTCCATTGAAGACCCCATCGGCGGTAAACCCCACAGCGGCGGTGCAGCCCAAATCCTCGGCCCGGATGACGAGTATTTATGCCGTACTTTTCCTGATGTAAAGAAATTTTGGGGTAGTCGAGATGTCCTGGGTTTAGGTCATTGGGGTAAAACGGATTTGCAAGTTTCTCCCCTATACCTCCTGCCAGCAGAGTTTGAGCATCATGTTCAAGAAGGATATCAAGCCACAGCCACCTTGAATCAGGGAATAATTAGCGATCGCGCCACCAATAATTATTGCCGTTGGCAGTATGAAATTCAATCAGTATACGGTTGGGGCAATCAAAATAGCATTCAGCAATCAACCGCAGGCTGGCTATCGTTCTTGCAGATTTTTGAACCGGGATGGCAAATTTTAATGGCTCACGGTTTAGCCAGTGGGAAGATTGACTGGAATGGCAAAATCTACGAATTCACCAATGCCCCAGCCTACGGCGAGAAAAATTGGGGTGGTGCTTTTCCCCAAAAATGGTTTTGGATAAATTGTGATTCCTTTGAGGGCGAACCCGACTTAGCATTAACTGCTGGCGGTGGACGGCGGGGTGTGCTGTGGTGGATGGAATCTGTAGCGATGATTGGCTTGCACTATCAAGGCAAGTTTTATGAATTCGTTCCTTGGAATTCCCAAGTAAACTGGGAAATTCAGCCTTGGGGTAGATGGCAAATGAAAGCTAGTAACTACAATTACGAAATTGAATTAACAGGAACTACGCATCTACCTGGTACACCTCTACGTGCGCCCACAGCAGAAGGTTTAAGATACTGTTGCCGAGACACCATGCAAGGAAAGTTAAATTTAGAATTACGAGAATTAAATGGCAGAAAATCTCAAATAATCCTGAAAGCAGAAAGTTTTCTTTGTGGTTTAGAAGTAGGCGGCGGCTCTTGGGATAATTGTTGGCAGTCTCGCTAAAAATACTGCTATGATTATATATGCTTCATAGTTGGGGTTGTAGCTCAGTTGGATAGAGCGGACGCCTCCTAAGCGTCAGGTCGTGCGTTCAAGTCGCACCAGTCCCGTAAGCAAAAAATCCCTAAGACCTTAACTAATAGCAGGTCATAGGGATTTTATTTTTTACTGTAGTCGCCAGAAAAGAGTAAAAGTATTCTAGATTTGAACCGCAATCCCCGCTAGGGGCGCACAGCTAGCTGTTCGCCCCGACAGTATGGTTTAATTACCTAAAAATTGCTGTAACAGAACTCTATATTCAAAAACACTCCAAAATTGTACCTAACAGTACCTTTTTTTGGATTAGATATTTTTATGATTGATAAGATAAACTTATTTTGTATCCGAAATTTTTGGAAGTATTACTTCTAGTAGTATTTCTGCTTATTTAAAATAAAATATCAGGATTGCCTTGTGCTAGATGAAACCTAGATATGAACAATTATCCGGAATACTGCTAATTTAGTTAGTATTTTGAGTTAGATGTACTTAAATTAAGGCAGAAATTTCCTAAAACCAATATATTTATTCAGTAGATTTTGTCATCCCCATTCCTGAGTGAACTCGATTAGTTATGCTCCTAGATTTAGAAAGATTTTATCAAGCTTGCAATCCGAGCAGACCTCTAATCATAGGAAATGCCAGCGATCGCCGATACTATATCGATTTTGCTGCGGTGCGGGGTGGTAAAATCATCGAAGCTTTGCAGCGCACGATCGCTCGAATCTCGCCGGATGCACCAACTTGTCAGCTATTTACAGGACATCTCGGCTGTGGGAAATCAACGGAGTTGTTGCGCCTCAAAGCTGAGTTAGAGGAGCAGCAATTTCATGTAGTTTACTTTGAGTCTACCCATGTCTTAGAAATGGCAGATGTGGATGTGACTGATATTTTGTTGGCGATCGCCGGTCAGGTGAGTGAAAGCCTAGAAGCGATGAAAATTAGGCTCAAACCTACCTACTTTACCAAGTTGTTTGGTGAACTTGTGGATTTCTTGCAAACGCCAATTGACCTTGGGGTAGAAGCAGAGTTGTCTGTGGGAATTGCCAAAATTACAGCTAAAACTAAAGAAAGCCCCCAATTGCGGCGGCGGTTAAGAGATTATCTAGAACCGCGAACAGCAAATATTTTACAGTCAATTAATCAAGAATTGCTAGAACGTGCCAACAAGGAACTGAAAGCCAGGGGTAAAAAAGGACTAGTAGTTATTGTTGATAATTTGGATAGAGTTGCAATTCGACCTTTACCATCCGGGCGATCGCTGCCAGAATATTTATTTATTCAGCGCGGTGAACAGTTACGCAAACTGAATTGTCATGTAGTCTACACTATTCCCTTAGCCCTGACTTTCTCCAACGATAGCGCCGAACTTCAACATCGTTTGGGGGGAGGAGTAGCACCAAAAGTGTTACCGATGATACCTGTGCGTCTGCGCTCTGGGGAGATTTTCCCGCAAGGGCTAACAATGTTGCGGCAAATGGTGCTAGCTAGAGCTTTTCCAGACATTTTGGCCAGCGATCGGTTAGGCTTAATTACAGAAGTGTTTGATAGTCTGGAAACCTTAGATCGATTGTGCTTGATTAGTGGTGGTCATGTGCGCGACTTGCTAGGTTTACTGTTTGACTGTTTGCGAGAACAAGATCCACCCTTTGAGCGGGAGTGTGTCGAACTGGTGATTCAAAGACAGCGGGATTACCGAACTAACGCCATCGATCCCCATGAGTGGGAATTAATCTTTCAGGTGGTGCAACAGCAGAGGGTTAGAGGTGATATAGAATACTACACTCTCTTGCGAAGTTTATTTGTATTTGAATACCGTGATCATCAGGGAGCTTGGTTTGCCGTCAACCCAGTTTTAGCAGAGACAGAAAAATTTAAATCATGGTTGAACGACACCCACAAGCAGATATAACAGCAGCTAACGAGCGGGCTCTGCGGAGTTTAGGGAGAGCAATTGCCCTTTCTAGCGGTCAATTCTCCCTGGTTTTGGTGTGCTGCAATTATCGAGTTTTGCAAGAGCTAATGCTGCAACAACTCGAAGAACTCTCTTCAGGAGTACACCAAATTCAAAAGGTAGTTCTGCCGCATAATGCTAGAAGCCTTTACACAAGTATTCATTTACAACTACTAACTAAAAATAATCCGCCATCGGCGTTGATGATCTTGGGTTTAGAGTCAGTAGATGGACTCGATGATCTACTTAGGTCTATCAATCATATTCGGGATGAATTTCGCAAACGCCACCCATTTCCAATGATTTTGTGGGTGAATGAAGAAGTGTTGCAAAAGGTGGTGCGTTTAGCACCAGATTTCGCTAGTTGGGCGGCTACACCGATTCAGTTTGAAATGACAACTCAATCGCTGCTGCAATTTCTGCAACAGGAAACTGACTCTTTATTTGCCACGGTGTTACCAACCAATGCTGCACCACACCAACCTCCGGAAGTTGCAAAGCATTATTCAACTGTAGAGCAAGTCTGGAAACATAGCTATGAACTCCACTTTGGCATTAGAGAGTTGCACAATCGTGGTATTACCCTAGAGCCAGAATTGCACGCTAGTTTAGAATTTGTTTTTGGTTTAGATAATTATATTAGCGATCGCATCAATACAGCTTTAAGCCATTTTCAGCAAAGCTTGCAAGTTTGGCAAAAGTTGGTGGAGACAGGGGATGAGGGAGCAGGGGAAGCAGGGGAAGCAGGGGGAACAGGGGGGGATGAAGAAGTATTTTCTTCCTCATCTCCTCCATCTCGCCCATCTCCCCTACTTCTGCGACAGGGAGTTTTACTGTTTTATATTGGGCTGTGTTATTGCCGTTTTGCAGAGCAAAATCAAACAGAAAACCGCCGCCATTGGTACACAGCTAAATCTTATTTTCAGCAGTGCTTGAATGTGTTACAGGTGGCTGGGCGTTCAGATATAGTTGCTGGATTTATTGGTCAACTCGCAGAAGTTTTACAATATCTGCAAGAGTGGGAAGAGTTGCAGACGGTTGCTCAAAAGTCTCTGGAGTTACATCAAACTTATGGTAGTCAAATCCAATTAGCTTGTGACTACGGTTTTCTGGCGCAAGTGGCTGTGCAGCAATCGCGGTGGGTACAGGCGAGTATATTAGCACACGTATCACTGCTGAAATTAGGTGAAGCGCAAAAGCACAACGACCCTTATAACTGCTTCTTTCCATTATTAATGGGGCAGATTTACTATTTAGTTTTAGCGAAAGCACAGCGAAAGTTAGGTGAGCTAGAAGTAGCTCGTGAATACCTGGACAAGGGGACACAAGAACTGCCGGCAGCCTTAGAAAGCAGTGCCCATCAATACGATGCCCATCGTTATATTCGCCTATTGCGGAGACTGCGATCGCTGTACTTTGAAGAAGGGCGCTATTTGGAAGCCTATTACATTCGACAGAAACGGCGTTCTGTTGAGCAGCAGTACGGTTTTCGGGCTTTTATCGGTGCAGGGCGTTTGCAACCGCAAAGACAGGCGACAAACCCAGCATTGATGTCATCTTCTGGGAGTAGCAGCGTTGCTTTAGAAATTGCTGCTTCTGGTCGGGAGCGTGATATTAATAACTTAATTGGCAGAATTAGCCGCGCCGATCAAAAGTTGACGGTGATTCATGGTCAGTCAGGGGTGGGTAAGAGTTCTACCGTGACTGCGGGTTTAGTTCCAGCACTGCAAAATCGAGCCATTGGCGATCAAATAGCCGTACCTGTAGTACTGCAAGTTTACACCGACTGGGCACGGGAATTAGGAAAATCTTTAAGTGAGGCGATGTCTAGTGACGCATCCCTTGCCATCTACGCTGACATCATACCAGAAGTAGCCATTGAACCGGAAGCTTTGCCCTACTCTGCTACACCTATTACCATCGTCAGAATTTTACAACAACTCCAAGAAAATGCTGATAACCATCTGATCACAGTTTTAATTTTTGACCAATTTGAAGAATTTTTCTTTGGTTATAGCGATCGCAATCAAAAGCAAGAATTTGATAAATTTATTAGTGACTGCCTCAAAATCCCCTTTGTCAAAGTTATCCTTTCCTTGCGAGAAGATTATTTACATCGGTTATTAGACTTTAAACATCTTTCGGCACTGGAAGCGATTAACAACAATATTCTCGACAAGCATATTCGCTACCAGTTAAATAATTTTACGCCAGAATATGCGAAAGCGATTATCCGAAAGTTAACTGGGCGATCGCAGTTTAATTTAGAACCTGCTTTAATTGATGCCTTAATCGAAGATTTATCAACAGAATTTGGAGAAGTCCGCCCTATTGAATTGCAAGTTGTGGGAGCGCAAATCCAAGATGAGCGAATTACTACACTAGAAGAATATCAGCCATATAGACCTAACAAACTTATCGAACGATATCTTAAGGAACTGATCAAAGACTGCGGCCCAGAAAATGAACGAGCCGCGTTACTTGTCTTATACTTATTAACAGATGAAAGTAATAACCGACCTTTTAAAACTCGTGCTGAGTTAGCAGCACAGCTAGCAGAGTTAGAAGATGCTAGCAAATTAGATTTAGTATTAGACATTTTAGTTAGCTCCGGTTTAGTAGTACTATTCCCTGATGTACCAGAACGCTATCAACTGATTCACGATTATTTAGTAGACTTGATTCGCTACCTGCAACAACAAGAATCGAGCTTACAAGTACAACTAAATCAGCTGCGCTACAAAGTAGAACAGAGTCAAGCTGAGATTGAGCGACTTAAGAGCGAACTTAGCCAAAAAAAGCAGCGTTCAAAATCGGTAGATCCTCATCCCCAACCGGGATTGGACTTATTAACAGAATTGCGGGAATTACAGAAACGCGAAGAATTGAGCCAGTTAGAAATTGAGCAATTGCGAGCTGAACTCAAAGAGAAAGAATTAACCGCTAAACTCGCAGAAAGTCAAAAGAAACAAAGGCTTAGTGAAGCTCAATTAAATCGTTCGCTAAAAATTGCCCTGACTGCTTCTGTTCTCGCCATATTAGGATTAAGTGTTTCTATAGTCACAGCAGTAGATAGCGAAATTAAAACCCTCAGTGCATCCAGTGAAGCCCTCTTTGCCTCGCAAAAAGGTATTGATGCTTTAAAGGAAGGTTTAAAAGCGGCGAGAAAATTACAACAAACAGTCTGGGTAGATTCCTATACAAGAGAGGAAGTACAGACGGCACTCTATCAAGCAGTTTCTGGGGTAAGAGAGTATAACCGCTTAGAAGGGCATATATCTGGGGTAAATAGTGTTACATATAGCCCTGATCGCTCTTTAATTGCCTCAGCCAGTGCGGACACTACAATTAAACTTTGGCGTCCTGATGGTAGCTTGGTCAAAACCTTGTCAGGGCATGAAGATGTAGTTAATAGCGTCAGTTTCAGCCCAGATGGTCAAATCCTTGCTTCCGCCAGTCAGGACAAGACGGTGAAACTTTGGAGTCGAGAAGGTCAATTGCTTGCTACTCTATTAGGGCATCAGGGTGTGGTGAATAGTGTCAGTTTTAGCCCTGATGGTCAGATTATTGCCTCCGCGAGTACAGACAAGACAGTGAAACTGTGGAGTCGGGATAACAAGCTGCTCAAAACCTTACAAGGACATGATGGTGCAGTTTTAAGTGTCGCTTGGTCGCCTGATGGTCAAACCATTGCTTCCGGGAGTGCTGACAAGACGGTGAAATTATGGAGTCGAGATGGCAAGTTGCTCAAAACCTTGCAGGGACATGATGATGCAGTCAAAAGTGTAGCTTGGTCACCCGATGGTAAAACTATTGCTTCTGCTAGTTTAGACCAGACAATCAAACTGTGGAATCTGGAGGGTAAGCTACTGCGAACCTTATCAGGGCATAGTGCTGGAGTCACCAGTGTCAGTTTTAGCCGTGATGGTAAGACGATCGCTTCCGCAAGTACCGATGAGACAATCAAACTGTGGAGTTCTGAAGGTGTGTTGCTTGGCACACTGAAGGGACATAATAATTGGGTTAACAGTGTCAGTTTCAGCCCAGACGGTCGTACCCTCGCTTCTGCAAGTCGGGACAAAACTATTAAACTCTGGCATTGGGACGATGTGCTGCTGCGAAAGCCCAAAGCTGATAATGATGACTGGGTTACTAGCATCAGTTTTAGCCCAGACGATCGCACCTTGGCAGCAGCAAGTCGAGACAAAACTATAAAACTTTTCAGTCGAGACGGGAAACTACTCCGTATATTCACGGGGCATAAAGGTCAAGTTTGGGGAGTTAGTTTCAGCCCTGATGGTCAAGCGATCGCTTCGGCTAGTAAAGATAAAACGGTGAAGCTTTGGAGTAGTGACGGTAAACTACTCAACACTTTACAGGGTCATAATGATGCCGTTTTGGGTGTTGCTTGGTCACCTAATGGTCAAATAATTGCCTCGGCTAGTAAAGATAAAACGGTGAAGCTTTGGAGTCGGGACGGTAAACTGCTCAACACCTTGCAGGGACATCAAGATGCGGTGAACTGGGTGAGCTTTAGCCCTGATGGCAAGTTGCTAGCCTCAGCCAGTGATGATAAAACCGTGAAAATCTGGAGTGTAGATGGTAAATTACTATACACTTTAACTGGTCATAGTCGCCGCGTAAATGGGGTTGCTTGGTCACCTGATAGTCAGGCGATTGCTTCAGTTAGTATTGATAGTACAGTGAAGATTTGGAGCCGGGACAGTCAGCTGTTAAATGATCTTGCGGGGGATGGCGATAGTTTTATCAGTGTGAGTTTTAGCCCAGATGGCAAGACTTTAGCAGCTAGCAGTGATGACAAAGTGAGGATTTGGAACCGCGAAGGGACGTTGCTGATTGCTTTGAAAGGTGATAAGCAAGAGTTAACCAGCGTCAGTTTCAGTCATGATGGCAAAACTCTGGCTGCGGGTAGTGGTAATGGCACAGTAATTTTCCAGAATTTGGCAGGTATCCAACTCGAAAATTTACTGGCACAGGGTTGCTATTTGCTACACGATTATTTGCAGACTAATCAGAAAGTGATGAATAGCGATCGCGCCTTGTGTTCTGGTAGGTGATGGAGATTTTGTTCCCATTCAGATCGTTAATTTAAAATGAACGTCAAGCTTTGAAATTACTTAAAGCAATTAGCACCCAAATTCTTCTCTAAGCCTGCGCCTTAAATCTCCAGAGATAGGTAGCCAGCTAATTTCTTGGCAGATATTATTACGAGTTTCCCCATTATTGCAAGCGCTGTCTATAGATGGCTATTAACAACGCTTCTAGACCAAACCTAGATAACATGTCAGCTGCCAAGCCTATTATTCCCAGCAGAACTATACCACCAATCATCCCTCCTGGCCCCAACATTGCTAAAGCTGCTGTAATAGCAGCAGCACCAGTAAGACCTGTAGTAGCCATTGTAATTAGAAGTATAATTACAGGCAAACCTATTCCAGCAGCTTTTCTTACGAATTCATCCATACTATATCCTCTGGTAAATACTTGTAAGCTGTTGCGTATTTAATTTGTATATGCGACGCGGGCAAGATGCCCGCACTACAATAATTTTACATTTTCGTCTTATACAATTTAGCTGCACATCAGCTTATAACAGACTCATTGGGGTTTCAAGTTTAGTGTTCCCCAAAATTTGTACGGCTCAACATTAAATAACAATTGTTCTATAGCGCAGTGATTTGAGGTTGGTTATGGGGAAATATTACAACAGTACAATTTCTAGCAGTTATAACTGTAATTATTTATCAGTATGCTTGTATTCTTTATTCATGGTGTCAACACTCAGAATTCTAGATATGCTGACGCACTCATAAAAAAAATCCGCAAAAAGCTAGCAACCCCTGCCAACTTTTACTCAAGTTTCTGGGGAAACTTATTCAACAATAAGAAACATCAAACTATTGAATGTCTTGAAAAAGATTTTTCTAGAGTTTGTGAACACCATAAAGAATATAAAGGTTCGTATGATGATATTTACAGATACAAAAAACGAAGAAATGATATAATCAATAATTTTTTAGGTGATTTTTTAATCTATCAAAATCCCGATCGCGGTAAAGCAATACGTAAAACTATCGTTGTACAACTGAGTCAGTTCTTAAATGACCACTCCAATCAACAAGAAATTCATTTGATTGCTCATTCTCTAGGTAGTTTTATTATGTGGGATCTGATTTTTTCAAATACTTTAGACAACGATGATCCAGCTTTTATTTTTCGTGAGAAACTAAATCTGTTAAATTTAGCTAGCATTACGACACTGGGTTCTCCTCTCTTATTCCTTAAGCAAATGCTAGATATTGATTTCTCAGTTATCAATTATTATTTTCAAAAATTTAATAAAGAAGAAACTGCTGGATTGCAAAAATTAAGATGGGTAAATATAATTCATTCCTCTGACTTAATTGCCTATCCTCTGAAAGCTGCGATAGAAGATGAAATTAGCTCGAATTTATTATTCTGCGATCAGTATGTGTGGCAGTATGCAAACGCGATGGAGAAAACATTAAAAAATATGGGTCAATCAGATATGGCAATGGTTGTTGGAGCAGAAGATGCTCATTCTTCGTACTTCTACGATAATCTGGATGGTGATATCACATCAGACATTATTGCATCTAATTTGTTAGGAAAGACTCAAAAACTTTTAGAAAGGTGTGTCCATCAAAGACCTATGGCATGATTGAAGCCATAGACAAAGCTGTACATCTTGGTAGCATTGAGTGAAGTACCTGTCAGCAAAGGAGCGAGGGCGATGTACGCAACCGTCACACAACCACTGACTTTTGAAGAGTTTCTTGCCTGGGACAATGGTTCAGGCAGAAACTTTGAGCTATTGGATGGGATTCCGGTGCCATCATCAGAACCAAATGCAAATCATGAGGATTTGATCGAGCGACTGTGTACCTACTTAGAAAATCACTGCCAAGAAAATGACCTGCCTTACGTGTCGCGCCAGTCCAAGCAGGTTCGGCTCAAAACAGCACCAGGAGAAAAGGAAAAAAGCCGGAAAGCAGATATTGTCATATTTGCTAGAGAAGAATGGCAGAGGATGAAAACTAGCTCTAGTTCTGCTGCTGCATATATTCCACCACCCGGAATCATTGAGGTTGTTAGCAACAACTGGAAGGACGACTATCTGACAAAACTTGCTGAATATGTTCGCGTAGCGTCTCGTTCGCGTAGCGTCTCCGACAGGAGAAGAGAGGACTTGGGCGTTTTAGAGTACATCATTGTGGACTATGCTGCTTTTGGTGGCATTCGGTTCATTGGCTCTCCCAAGCAGCCAACCATTACAATCTACCAACTTGAAGATGGAGAGTATTTACCCCCAAAGGTGTTTCGAGGGCAGGATCGAATTGATTTTAGATTGTTTCCGAACATTCCCTTAACGGCTGAACAGATTTTTGCAATGAGTCGCTGATTAGCATTTCAGTCTTAGATAATGTTAAAGCTGTCAGTTTAACTTCTGGCGGCTCCACATTCTCTATTATTGGAATTTCTGGATGATTTTCTGACATCAGTCAAATTCATGCAACATTTTGAGCTGATGGTTTATTTAGTTAGTTATCTAGTGGATTCGCTATTGCTCAAGTTCACACCAATGCACTGCTGTGCGCCTACCGTATATTGCATCCAAATGAGAACCACTATATAGCCGATTTCAGTTGTGTAGAATACAGGTCGTAGACGCACAATGGCAATTGACCCAATCAACTTTAGTTCAGAGTTACTTTGTAATCTACAACCCCATTGTGTATAAAATTATCCGGTCATGCAGATGATCGGGCAAAATATGCTTCAGCACAGCTCCAATTTTGGCATCTTGTCCAACGAGATAGCGTGTCTTGGGTTGTTTTGCAGTCAGCGCATGGACAACAGCCTGAGCAACAATATCCGCAGAAATTCCCTTAGATGCGATAATCTGCATTTTCTTCCGGACAATATTCATCGCCTGACCGTAGAGATTTTGTGCCCATTGTGGTAGATCCTGCTGTGCTATTTCAGATTGATTTAGGGATTTTTCCCAGATTGGAGTAGCGATCGCACCAGGTTCGATAATGGAAACGGAGATTCCCCAAGGACGTAACTCCATCCGCATTACATCATTGAGTCCAACGAGGGCAAATTTGGAAGCATTGTAAGCTCCCAGGAACGGCGTTGGACTTATACCAGCAATTGAACCCATATTGACAATTCGACCCCGACTTTGGCGTAATAGACCAAGAAATGCTTGTGTCACTGCTAATTGTCCGGTGACATTAACCTGCATCTGGTGTTGAAATTCTGCGATCGGTAATAATTCTAAGGGACCTGGGACAGCAATTCCGGCATTATTTACTAAACCTAAAATTCCCGCACCACCGACTGCATTTGTGACCTTATCAACCGCAGATGCGATCGATTCGGCGTCAGTAACATCTAAAAAAATCGGAATGAGCCTTTGTGAAGCTTTCTGTTTAAGTGTTTGAGCATCAATATCTTGACGCACGCCAGCAAAAACAGAGAAGCCCAACTGGTCTAAAAGCAAAGCACACGCCTGACCAATTCCTGTTGATGCTCCTGTAACCACTACTGTAGATTGATTTTCTGCAACCATTAACTCTCTCCGTACTATGATGAAACTGCTATAATTACGAATTAAAAATTACGAATTTAGTATCAATCTCTGCAAGTACCAGCGCGAAGGCAATCTTCGGTTTGGTCATCTCTAGCTGATATTTGCCACGGAAAGTGTGACTGAGTATTTGTGCTATAAACGATTAGAGCAGTTATTCTGGAAAGCTGGTTTTCGACAATTGACACGTCACTACTACAAATATTGCCTAGTTCAGCATTGTATAAATAAATAGGCAATGCCATTAGTCCAATGCAAATTGTCCGATTCATAAAACCTCAGCTAAAAATTTCCGATTGCGCTATGTATAGATGCCACCTTGATGAACCGGATTTTCAAAACTGAGTATTATATGTTGATGTTGTGTCAATTTACTCAGCGCTAGTAGCCGCAGAGACGTGATTTCTAAATTATCGGTTCCACCCTTTTTAAGGTTAGGCATTGCCTACAAGATGGCCTCCTACTAACTTATGCAGATGCAACCCCAAAAAACAGGACAAAAAACCCACAGCACCCAAAAACATATCTTGGTAACTGCATTCCCCGGATAAAATAATGAAGAGTGCTGAGTTAAAAGTGCTGAGTCACCGAAATAGACGATGACCGACAAAGAAAAGGATACAAGCCCATAAATAAATGATGCTGTTGGTCAATTAACTCTAAGTCTGACCCTTCACCACTAAACTTGGGGATTTGGAGGAAATATTTGCTCAAATTTTCTCCCCCTGCCTCCCCTGCCCTTGGTGTAACCCCCGATTAATTCGCCAACAACATCATAAATTTAGGGGATTGTTAATTTTGAATTTTGGGGAAGTTTGATCGGAGGTTTCCTCCGATCAAACTTTCCAAGACGAATGCGTGAATTTTGAATTCGGAGCGAAGCGACGTGACGCCTTCACAAGACGTAGATACTGTAAACGTTCCCAACATCGACCCAGAAGGATATGGCAACTCAGACACCGATCCTCTTGATGAGTTGCCAGGTGAAGTCGAAATGTCCCTTTTCGACCACCTAGAAGAGTTGCGACAGCGGATTTTCTATTCGCTGATTGCCGTAGCGGTGGGTATTATTGGCTGTTTCTTTGCCGTTAAGCCGATTGTCCAGCTACTTGAGGTTCCAGCACAAGGAGTAAAATTTCTCCAACTTGCACCTGGAGAATATTTCTTTGTCTCTCTCAAAGTTGCAGCCTATACTGGCTTCGTACTTACTAGTCCTTTCATTCTTTACCAGATTATCCAGTTTGTGCTTCCAGGACTGACTCGCCGCGAACGCCGTTTACTGGGGCCTGTGGTTTTGGGTTCAAGTGTGCTGTTTGCGGCGGGATTAGTATTTGCCTATTTACTCCTCATCCCCGCAGCTTTGAAATTTTTCATCAGCTACGGAGCAGATGTAGTCGAACAACTTTGGTCAATTGATAAATATTTTGAATTTGTGCTGCTACTGTTATTCAGCACTGGTTTAGCATTTCAAATTCCCATCATCCAACTGTTGCTCGGTAATTTGAATATTGTCTCCTCTGAGAGGATGGTTTCTGGTTGGCGTTACGTGATTATGGGAGCAGTGGTTTTAGGAGCCGTTCTTACACCTTCTACTGACCCCCTAACTCAAAGTCTCTTAGCAGGAGCAGTTTTAGCGCTTTATTTCGGTGGTGTTGGACTGGTGAAGCTCACAGGTAAATGACGATTGCATTGGTTCAATTCCAAATTCCAAAAAATCTCAACTTAGTTAATTAGTGCAGTTAGTAAGATCCTAACCACTATTTCCAACTCTTCGGTCACTCGATAAAGGTTGATTGCTTGCTCAATATGCTGTGTCTGTCGATATAATCTGCCAAATTGCCAAACATTACCTGTTGTTACTGCTCCTAATATTTCTGTTTGAGTGGAATCAGTCCACCGATCAAGAGCTATCATCTCAGTTGCCAGTTGTATAAATCCCCTATTTATATCTGCTTGCTTGGCTTCAATCACAATTAAATTAGTTTCTGTTCTGAGAAAATAATCAAAATTACCTTGAAGTCGATTATCAACTTTGATAGTGTATTCAATTCGTAATTTAGCGCGGGAATAGTGAATTAAATCAGTAACAATGGGCGCAATTAGCATTTCCCGGCGTGTAGCTTCATTCTCCAAATCTACATACGGTAAAACTTCCTCAATTCGCTGCTTGAGGTCACCAAGTCGGTCTAATGTGCCAGAATATTGTGGTAAATTAATAAATTTTCGCTCGAAGGAATAACCAAATTCCGCAACTAAATCGTCAACCGCAAACCCTAACTAAAAGTAATTACTAAAAATATATGAGCGATTTGGGTCTAGCAATGGTTGGCGGCTCATTTGAGTTTCCTCTAATTTGTCAAAGCAATAGCGGGTCATAATATCCATTCCGAAGAACGTTCACCCAAATCTAGAGGAATGCTAACAGCTTTACCGAGCCGAGGGCGATCGCGTGTTTGGGCAATAAATTTTTGTACCTGTGTTGACCCACCCAAGGCATGAAGATAATTAGCAATGCTATCAAGATGCTCTTGGTACTCTGTCTCGCTCAAGGGAAAAGAAGCTTGCTCCAAGTATTTCCACATTACTTGCAAAAATATCTTTCCCTGTGCCCGCCGGAACTGGACATCGTAAGAATATCCCCACTTATCAAGCAACATCTGGCGTAATTCCTGTCCTGTCATAGCTTTTCTCAATCAGATTTTACATTTAGTTATGATGTTAAGTTCCGTGACTCCAGTATGATAATGATATAAAGAAATGTAATGCTAACAGAAAAGATGCTAAATATATCTTGGAACAGAGAAGTATGGCATCGTTGTGAGCGCTAGCATTTCGACTTAGACAAGAGTTCCTCAAGTACTAGTACTTTTGTCAAAATGCTTAACAAAATACACAAAGAGCGCGTAGATTATGGCTCAATTTTCTGAATCAGCAGATGTGCCCGATATGGGGCGTCGTCAGTTCATGAATCTGCTCACTTTCGGGACTGTCACTGGAGTGGCTCTGGGTGCATTGTATCCCGTTGTCAAGTACTTTATTCCACCTGCAACTGGTGGTGCTGGTGGCGGTGTAACGGCAAAAGACGAGCTAGGTAACGATGTTAGCGTCGCTAAATTTCTAGAAAACCGGAATGCAGGCGATCGCAACCTAGTCCAAGGCCTAAAGGGAGATCCTACCTATATTGTGGTCGACAGCAAAGAGGCGATCAAAGATTATGGCATTAACGCCATCTGCACCCATTTAGGTTGTGTCGTCCCCTGGAACGTTGCTGAGAACAAATTTAAGTGTCCTTGTCATGGTTCCCAGTATGACGAAACTGGTAAGGTTGTTCGGGGCCCAGCACCTCTGTCTCTGCCTTTGGCGCATACCAATGTAAACGACGACAAAATCGTTTTGACCCCTTGGACTGAAACCGACTTCCGCACCGGTGATGCACCTTGGTGGGCTTAATAATTTTGTCCTTAGTCCTTAGTCATTTGTCCTTTGTTTAGGGCTTAATGACTAATGACTAATGACCAATGACTAATGACTAATTAAATCGTTGTCCTTATTAGAGATGAGAAATGTTTTCATAACAGCGAGGTTAACTCGCAGTGCTAGAGCGATTGTAAAAACATTGCTCATAGCGATCGCTACCGTGACATTTTTCTTCACTAGCGATGTAGCCCTTCCCCAATCAGCTGCCGCCTATCCCTTTTGGGCACAGGAAACCTATCCCGAAACCCCCCGCGAACCAACTGGGCGGATTGTTTGTGCTAACTGTCACCTAGCGGCCAAGCCTACAGAAGTGGAAGTTCCTCAATCGGTGTTACCTGACACTGTATTCAAAGCTGTGGTGAAAATCCCTTACGATCTAAGCGCCCAGCAAGTTGGTGCTGATGGTTCCAAGGTTGGCTTGAACGTCGGTGCTGTACTGATGCTACCTGAAGGCTTTAAGATTGCTCCCGAAGACCGTCTTTCCGAGGAACTTAAAGAAGAAGTTGGCGACACTCCCTTCCAACCCTACAGCGAAGACAAAGAAAATGTCGTCATCGTCGGGCCTTTACCTGGTGAACAGTATCAGGAAATCGTCTTCCCGGTTCTTTCTCCCAATCCCGCAACCGATAAAAACATCCACTTCGGTAAATATTCAGTTCATTTAGGTGCTAACCGGGGACGCGGACAAGTTTATCCAACTGGCGAAAAGAGCAACAACACTGTTTACAACGCTTCCGCTACTGGCACAATTACCAAGATTGCCAAAGAGGAAGATGCAGACGGTAACGTTAAATATCTAGTCAACATCCAACCGGAATCTGGTGATGTTGTCGTTGATACGATTCCTGTGGGGCCAGAACTGGTTGTTTCCGAAGGGCAAGCAGTTAAGACTGGTGAAGCTTTGACCAGCAATCCAAATGTTGGTGGATTCGGTCAATCAGATGCAGAAATCGTATTGCAAGACGCCTCTAGAGTCAAATGGATGATTGCGTTCATCGCTCTTGTAATGTTGGCTCAAGTTATGCTGGTGCTGAAGAAGAAGCAGGTTGAGAAAGTCCAAGCTGCTGAGATGAATTTCTAAATTCTTTGTTTGCTAAATCATTACTTCTGAGACAGGCAAGATGCCTGTCTTTTTTATGTGTTATGGTTCCAAGTCTGTATATAAAACTCAGAGGTTTATATGCATTTCCTGAAAGTATTGATAATCTGCTTGCAGAATGTGAGTTAGAAAATACTGGCGAGCAAAAAGAAGATTAAAATAAGTTAGACATCGCAAATCTCACTACACTGAAATCACACATTAAACTGATTAGCAAAACAATTATCCTCTACCTACCACTGATAGAATACTCAACCGAACGAGGGTTATCCATGCGTTTAGAAGCGTCTATTATTTCCAATCCTACTATGTTTCCAGCTTCGTCATAGTCTAAAATTATTCCTGGGTTATCTTCATCACTTTCTTCAATTGGCGTATTACTAAATATAATTCTTAAAACGTCAACATCTGGGTCGTAGGTAATCTTCATGGTTGTCTCCAATATTTATCAATTTTCGTAGTTCGGTAAACAGTAATTACAACTTTAGGATCAATATCATCTGCAACAATAACACGTAGTAAGAATAGTTTGCCGTTACCAAAGTCAACTTTTGATTGATATACTTTGCGCCCATCTCTTTCTAGTAAAATTTGCTGAGGATTTTCTAAAACAGATTCAACTAAAGAAAGAAAAATTCCTCGTCTTTGCATTTCTGTTTGCGCGTGACGAGAAATTTTGTATGTCATTTAATCTCTATATTAATAACTTTATCTATTCTGCGTTTAGCACAAGATTTACTTCTGCTATTGAAAGGGTCAAATTTATCTTTATGACGGCGATTTACCGTTATTGAGCCGTAATCGACTACGGGGCGTAGTTTACCGCCGTAGGCATCGCTACCTTAATTGGATTAATTTTATATCTTACAGTTTAGAAGTCTCGATGCGAGAGAAGATATCCAGTCCCACCCATGACCATTACCCCAATCTACGCCACCACTGTAGAGACTATTAAAAGTATCTACAGAATGAATATATAATGTCCACTTCCACACGGGGAGGTGTCCTTTTGGTACTTTTATATCAAAAGTAATAGTATTATAATTAACCCACCCACATCTCCATAACCCGCCTCTATTCTTCCAGCCTACAGCCTCACCAAACCCATCCTAAATCTCAAATGAGTGCGTCCTGCTTCCACCCAAACCTTGATAAATTTGCTTTTGCACAGAGAAACCAAAGCGCCCGTTGCTGTGTTCTACCCATAGCTGGTTAATAGTGCGGAGGTCTTCACAGGGAAAATTGTCAATATCTTGAACACGTAACCAACCTTCTTCTTCTCTTTTCGCTACTATGAACATCACTCGTTCTGTTTCTTGATTAGCTAATTTCCACTTCCCGGCTGCGAGTAAGTCCCATAATCGGCTATAGTCCATCCCCACAGATGATATTAGTTCAACATCATCTAATTTTGGTAATTTGGGATTTTGAATGGTAAATGTTGGATTAGGAAGATAACAAGTCTCGACGCGAGAGAAGAAAGCACCCAACCCGCCTCGACGCAACCAACAAACAGGGAGATGAGCGATAGGTGACAGCATTTGACAAACCCTTACACAGGCTAAGGCTTGCTCTGTTGTTGGTAAAATACTTGTACTGAGCTTTGCCGAAGTAAACGCTCTTCACTACTAATATAAGATGGGCAATGCCCACCTTACTGCTGTTGATTACTTTGTGTGAGACTATAGCGGACGGTAGACGCGATAGTTGATTTCGGGGAAGATATTATCCATTAACTCCACTTTTTCTAACCAACCACTGTCAATTTTGCCGATTTTCACGTCTTCATAGAGCTTATTGAACCGCATCAGGTGCGATCGCGTCCGTCTGACTGCATAGGGTACCATAGTTCCCGTCCGCATAATAAATGCCCAGTCAGAAGATTGTGCTAATAACAATTCCCGCGCTGCTTGATTCAAGGCTTTCCACCCCAGTTCATCCTCTGGTTCCAGGTGCGATATTTCAATCATCCGTTCAGCAGCTTTGTGCAAATGCGGATAAATCCACGCATTTGTTTCATTCAACCAATACTCGTGGAAACCCTTGAAACCCCAACTCGACTGCGAAGGACGACAGACTTGCTGACTTGGCTGATCTCGCAAATAGTCTGCTAAATGGGTCATTTGATATGTTTTTTGGTCATACCACGACTTGCGGAATAGGTAATCAATGAACCAAGGGCCTTCATACCACCAATGTCCAAATAACTCTGCGTCATAAGGCGAAACGATAATTGGCGGGCGCTGCATCATACCATAGAGATGCTCAGATTGCTGTTCTCGGTTATACATAAAGTTAGCAGCATGTTCTGCCGCCTTTTCCCGTGCCCAATACGGATCGTAGAGTGCCTTATCTGAAAGTCCTAAGCCACGCCCCGTAATTTTGTGATACTTAATGCCCGTATTTTTCCGCTGACCATTGGGCATAATGTAGGGCTTGATGTACTCATATTCTGCTTCCCAGCCCAAATCTTTGTAAAATTCTCGATATTCCGCCGCCCCAGGATAGCCCACCTCAGAAGACCATACCTGTTGAGACGATTCATGATCTCGACTAAAGACAGCAACACCAGTTTCTGTATAAATTGGCGCATAAGTGCCAAAGCGCGGACGGGGACGGGCGTAAAGGATGCCATGCCCATCAGTGAGGAAGTAGCGTAACCCAGCATCGGCTAGCATCCGCTCTAAACCTTCATAGTAGGCGCATTCCGGCAACCAAATGCCTCTGGGTGCTTGTCCAAAGGTTTGTTCGTAATGTTCGCAAGCTACCTGAATTTGCGCCCACACTGCTTCTGGATACATTTTCATCAACGGTAAATAGCCGTGGGTAGCACCGCAAGTGATGATTTCCAGGTTGTTACTGTTTTGGAACTGCTTAAAAGCTGTCACCAAGTCACCGTTGTAGCGTTCCCATAGTTGACGCGCTTCCTTAAACTCAGTAACGTAATGTTCGGCTAAATAACGAAGATGCCCGTTGTTGACATTATGTTCTGCTTCTAATTCTATAAGTTCTTCTAGTTGGGCTAAGTGTGCTTCATAGCGTTCTTGAAGCAGAGGATCACGAAGCATCGACACTAGAGGTGGTGTCATACTCATCGTGATTTTAAAGTCGATACCGTCTCGCTTTAAGCCTTCAAATACTTTCAATAAGGGGATGTAGGTTTCTGTGATGGCTTCATAGAGCCATTCTTCCTCCAGCACGTAGTCACTTTCCGGGTGACGAACGAAGGGCAGATGTGCGTGGAGTACAAGCGCGACGTAGCCGATAGCCATAGTGATTTTGGGGTGATACTTGTAAGTTGAAGGTCGAGAAGTTGGGCTGAAATTAACAATATTTTAAGACTTTATGGGGATCGTAAGGTAGATTTATAGCAGTTTTCAATTAATTTAAAAGCCTTGTGCCAATCTTTCAGTCCCTATCTTTAGATATGGGTTTTTCCCCTTGTCCTCTTTTGTGACCTTTGTACCTTCTAGTTTAATAATTATTATTTGAGCCACGTTCGCGTAGCGGACGCACCAGAAGGCACGTTAGCGCAGCCTCTTGCAGAAAAGAATTTTACTTTTGCCTTTTTTGGTGAAGTTGAGTTTGAAGAGCGATGCCTACGGCGGCCTACGCCTACACCAGAATTATACAAAAAAACGCTGAACTCGAACGCAGAAACCTGGTAACAATGGTGATGTGATTTCGTCATCAGCGAGCAAGGTTGCTATCAGTTTTAATTGGGCAGCTTCTCTGTGATAAACTTCTAGCTGCTGTAATTGCCAATTTGCAATCCAATATTCTTGGACTCCTGTGGATGAGTATAGTTTCAGCTTGGCTTCTCGGTCTCGACGTTGATTGGTTGTCCCAGGAGAAAGCACTTCTGCAATGAGTTCTGGCGCTCCTCTCAAATGCCCTTCCTCATCTAGCAATTGTGCTAAACGCTCACGACTGATCCAAACTACATCGGGTATGACATTATCGGCATCTGTGAAAATAATGCCGGGAGTTGTAATAGGTTCACCTAGTTTACTGGAGCGAGACCAAATTTCTAATTCTAAATAAATATTACCAGCAGTTCGCTGATGTTTCCAGTGAGGCGCTCTAGTCACAAATAATTCTCCGTCAATAATTTCATAGCGCTTCCATTCGTCAGTTGTGAGTAATTCTAAGTCTGAGGTTGTCCAATGGACTTTATCAGATATTGTTTGGTTCATAGCACTATTTTCCCATGCCTAGTTTAAAGATAAAATTCTATTTTCAAAATATTTGCTCAGGATCAATACCTGCGGTTCGCAAGCGTTCTGCCAATATTGCAGCCCGTTGACGTTCTTGTTCTAGTTGTTGATTTGCTTGCTTTAACTGTTGATTTACTTGCTGTAACTGTTGGTTTGATTCTGCCTCTGGCAACATCACCAGCTGCCTATCTGGTGTAAAAAAACGTAATTTGCCCAAATATACGATCCCAAGGGGGGTTCGTCACTATAGATGTCGCCTGGTGGCAAAATTATCCTCTCAGTGACATCTTGTAAACTAGGGGCTGAGACATACAAGATAGTTTTTCTGTTTATATCCATGCTATCGTGAGAAACTTTTATATAAAGGTGCGACGCCGATAGCGTACCCCTACGGGGAAGCAAGCTACGCGCAGCGTCTCGTAGAGAAGCGTTAGCGAGTCTTCTCCCTTGGCGCTAGCCTCTCCCTTTGGGAGAAGGGGAGACGCCAAAGGCGATAGCGCAGCATTAGCGAGTCATCGAGCGTCACGAGCGTCACAGCCCGTCCTAGAAATCGCACTCCTTATTCCTCATCCCGATATAACTCCTGCAAGTCCTGTAACTGAGTCTTGCGGGAAATTCGGCGATATTTTTTACTTTCTAGCTTGGGTTCATATTGACTCTGCCCTTTGCCTTTGCTTTTTAACTTCAAGGTGGATTCTGGATCAGCTTGTTGGTGCAGCTGAGTTTGATGAGCGATCGCAGCATCCAAAAATTCTAAATAATGTTCATATCGTTCCCAGTCTCCCCGCACTGCACACTCCGGCTCGTCTCGATGCAGACAATCACTAAACCGACAGCTAGCAACTGCTAACCGCTCTCTTGCTTCTGGGAAATAATGGATTAATTCTTCTGGGATACAATCCATGTCAGGCTGATTAAAGCCGGGGGTGTCTGCCAGCAAACCACCACTAGGCAACTCAAATAATTCTATATGGCGAGTGGTATGACGACCACGCGCTAGTTTGCCAGAAACTTTTCCCACTCGCAGCTCAAGAGAATCAATCAGCGAATTAATCAGGCTGGATTTGCCAACGCCGGAAGGACCAGCAATTACAGTAATTTTATTGCTCAAATATCTGGCTGCTTGGTCGGTATTTATGCCATCTTTGACGCTGATAAATATTGGTTGATAGCCCCAACCAAGTAGACGATCGCTAACTTGCTGCCGTTCGTGCTGTGAAATTAAATCACTTTTATTTAAGCATAAAAGCACATCTAAGCCAGTAGACTCAGCCTTAATTAGAAACCGACTCAGCTGATAAGGTTCCAAAGGTGGATCAGCGACGGCAAATACCAAGAGAATTTGGTTGACATTGGCGATCGCCGGACGATCTAACTCACTTTCGCGGGGTAAAACATCAGCGATCGCTCCCCGTCCTCCAGCCCAATCTGGCTCTTCTACCACAACGCGATCGCCTACCATTACCTGTTGCCCAATTTTTTTCAGGCGTGTTCTCCGGGTACAAAGCAGGAGAGGGGGATAAGAAAGATGAGAATCTTGCTCCCCCATCTCCCTCATCTCCCCCTGCTCTTGATCCAGCTGTACTCGGTAAAAATTAGCCTGCACGGCTAGCACCGTACCTAATAACTGTCCAGTTGCGGCAAAATTTTCCCCTGTCATTGGCCAGTAACTGGACGGCGCACTAACAGAGAAAAATAACTAGTGCAGTCTGTAATTTGTTCCACTTGATAACCTGCCATTGTCAGACTATCGGGAACCTGCTCAATCGGCTCACCTGGATCTAGCCAGACTTCTAGCAAACCCCCCAATGGCATTTTTTCTAGACGTAGTTTTGTCCGCACAAAATTAATTGGGCAAGGGGTGCCGCGTAAATCAAGTTGAGCATCGGGAGTTGAAATAAAAGAGGGCTTCATTACTTAAATAGATTTCCCAAGAATCCTTCTAGACCGCCTTTACCAGTGCGATCTCCCTTAATTTTAGCCAGCTTCTCCAACAGTTCCCTCTCCTCTGGGGTCACTTTATTGGGAATATCAATTAATATGTTCAGCATATGATCCCCACGACTTACGGGATTACCCAAGCGGGGTACGCCGCGATTTTCCAACTTCATTACCGTATTGGGCTGAGTTCCAGCTGGAATAATCAGTTCTACTAGCCCATCTACCGTATCTACCTCTAACCGACAACCTAAAATCGCTTGCAGGTAGCTAACTTTGATCTCCGAGAGAATATTAATGCCATCCCGTTGGAATTCCTCGTCCTCATTCACGAACAAGTAAACGTATAAATCCCCAGGAGGACCACTACGTTGACCAGCATCTCCTTCACTAGAAATCCGCAAGCGTGTGCCATTATCCACCCCAGCTGGAATGGTAATTTTGAGTTTCTTTGTGACTTGATTTGCACCCTTCCCATCACAGGCATCACATTTGTCTTCAATTACCATCCCTGTCCCATTACAGGTGGGACAAGTCGAGACTTGGGTGAAACTGCCAAAGGGTGTTCTGGTAACACGACGGACTTGACCCGATCCGCTACAAGTCGAACAAGTCCGAGGGCGGGTTCCAGGTTTAGCACCAGAACCGCTACAGACTTCACAATTTTCTAGATGCGAAATGCGAATTTCTTTTTCACCGCCAAACACCGCTTCCCGAAAGTCTAACTTCAGGTCTAGCCGGAGGTCATCACCCCTGGCAGGCCCACTGCGCCGTCTTTGTTGCGTGGGACTACCCATACCGCCACCAAAGCCACTAAAAATGCTTTCAAAGATATCGGCAAAACCACCCATATCGCCGACATCTTGGAAGCCGGCGCCAGCAGCACCTGAGACACCCTCTGGGCCAAAGCGATCGTAACGAGCGCGGGTTTCTGGTTCTGAGAGAACCTCATAAGCGCGGTTAATTTCTTTAAAGCGATCCTCCGCCCCCGGTTCTTTGTTCACGTCTGGGTGATACTTCCGGGCTAAACGGCGATAGGCTTGTTTGATTTCTTCTTTGTCGGTGTCACGAGAGACACCCAGGATTTCATAATAGTCGCGGGCCATATAGCAAAGGTAAAAGTTAGAAGGAAGAAAGCAGAAGTCAGTAGAACGTCAC
Source organism: Nostoc sp. (assembly GCF_036917615.1). GTDB lineage: Bacteria > Cyanobacteriota > Cyanobacteriia > Cyanobacteriales > Nostocaceae > Nostoc. The sequence continues at coordinate 25,628 of NZ_JBALCZ010000047.1, read as the reverse complement.
AATCACTTGCTACCCTACGGAAAAGCGTTTTGTCTACAGAAATGGAAGAGCAACACAGTATCCGTTTAGAAGGCGGCTTGCCGGAGGTCAGGCAGAAGATAAAATTAATTTTTGTTAATAACTGATTTTACCCTTTACCTTTTACAAAAATCACCGACAAATCTTGAGCAACAGGTGCTTTCCTCGTGGGAGACGACAAAAGCTATAGAAGTTAGGAGCTGGTTGTAAGCCTCTGCTCAGACTTCTCACTGCCGAGTCGGCTGTCTCTTTTACAATTGTGCTACGTAGGAGAGGAAAACCCCGCTCATCAACCAGAGGGGCTAGCCGCACCATTAGGTGTGGAAAACCACCCATATGCAATGGAAGTGCATCTGAACTGGCACACAGCCTAGCTCAAAGTAATTTGCTTCTACAATCTAGCAAACCGCTGGGGTCTTGTGAAACTTCGCTAAATTTATAATCAATATATTTAGATATATTAAAGTGTCTTAATAAAAATCTGCAAATCAGAGGAGTGGGGAGTAGGGAAGGCAGGGGAAGAAAACTATTGGTATTGACCAATGCCCAATGCCCAACCCCTAATCTATCGCCTCATAATCAGCCTGTGCGGTACTTTCTTCGTCAAAATCAAAGTTGAATTGTGGTATTAGTGTGCCATTCATTGGTGAGTCTACTTCTGGGGTAAAAAGACTAGCTGAAGCCTCCTCAATCTCATCACTTTGGCTGTTAGCTCGATTGTAGACATCAGCACCAATTGCCAGCAGGGTTTGTTGGAAGTCGTCTAAGCGCTGCTTAAATTCCACTGTGGAGATGCTGGAGTCAATCATTGCAGCTTGGAGTTGTGAAACTTTTTCACTGGCCAAGGTTTTCATCTGTTCGCCGATAAAGTTGCCATTTTCCTTGATGGTGGATTCGTAACTGAACAACAGATTATCTGCTTGGTTTTTGAGTTCGACCAGTTCTTTACGTTTTCTATCTTCTTCGGCAAACAGTTCAGCCTCTTGGCGCATCCGTTCGACTTCGTTGTTACTCAAGCCACCTGTATTGGTAATCCGAATACTCTGTTCTCTACCTGTACCTTTGTCTTGGGCAGAAACCTTCAAGATGCCGTTGACATCGATTTCAAAGGATACTTCAATTTGCGGCACACCACGGGGAGATGGGGGAATTCCTGCTAGCAGAAACTTGCCGAGACTCTTGTTATCTCGTGACATTGCCCGTTCACCTTGGAGAATGTGAATTTCCACCGAGGTTTGCCCATCAACTGCCGTGGAAAAAACTTGTGACCTACTCGTAGGAATTGTGGTGTTGCGTTCAATGATTTTGGTGAACACTTCACCCAAGGTTTCAATTCCCAAGGACAGAGGGGTGACATCCAATAGTAAGAGATTATCGACTTCGCCACCCAATACACCTGCTTGGATAGCCGCTCCCAATGCTACGGCTTCGTCAGGGTTGATAGAGCGATCAGGGGCTTTGCCATTGAAAAATTTAATTAACGCGTTTTGGACTGCGGGAATACGCGTAGAACCACCTACCAAAATAATCCGATCTATGGCTTGTGGTTTGAGATCCGCATCTTTGAGCGCTTGGCTCATCGGTTCGATGGTCGCTTCAATTAAATTAAGTGCGAGTTCTTCAAATTTAGAGCGGCTGAGTTCCATCTCCAGATGCTTTGGGCCAGTGTCATCAGCCGTAATAAACGGCAAATTGATAGAGGTATTCACCATGCTGGAGAGTTCAATTTTTGCCTTTTCTGCTGCTTCCCGCAAGCGTTGCAGTGCCATCTTATCTTGTGAAAGGTTGATTTTTTCCTCTTGCTGGAAGCGTTCCATCATCCAAAGCACGACCGCATTATCAAAGTCGTCTCCACCCAGTTGATTGTTACCACTAGTCGCCTTAACTTCAAAAACGCCATCCCCAAGTTGCAGGATCGATACGTCGAAGGTGCCGCCTCCCAAGTCAAATACTAAAATTAGCTGCTCTTGGTCTTGCTTTTCCAATCCGAAAGCTAAAGCCGCAGCTGTTGGTTCATTGATGATTCGCAGGACTTCTAGTCCTGCAATTGTGCCAGCATCTTTAGTTGCTTGTCTTTGGGCATCTGTGAAATATGCTGGTACGGTGATCACTGCCTGAGTGACCTCCTCACCCAAGAAGTTTTCCGCATCCTGCTTGAGCTTTTGCAGGATCATGGCGGATAGTTCTTGGGGCGTATAGTTTTTTGAGCGAATTTGGACATCAACGGTTTCGTCTCGACCTTTGATGCAGTTGTAGGGGACGCGATCGCGTTCTACTTCAGTGTCTTCCCAACGCCGCCCGATGAATCGTTTAATACTGTAAATTGTGTTTTCGGCATTGGTTACGGCTTGGCGCTTTGCCAATTGACCAACCAAGCGATCGCCACTCTTTCCAAATCCCACAATACTTGGAGTAGTTCGTCCACCTTCAGAATTGGAGATCACAAGTGGTTGACCGCCCTCCAAAACTGCGACGCAACTGTTAGTAGTGCCTAAGTCGATCCCAATAACTTTTCCCATGTTTAACAGTATTCTTACTGAGTTTTTCGGCTGTAATGTGTCGCATACTAACTTTTTTGCTACGAACAAAGGCTAGCGGATAACGTCTGTGGAACCCCTGCTGCTGGTAGCAACGCCAGAAGTTGAAACACACATTATCCAAAGCCTTGTCCAAGTTTTAGGTACGCGATGCTCGTCCTTGCTAGAACCCAGGCACTTTAGGTCAGCGAGGCAAGCGACTACAGCTTAACTGAAGGCTGAACTCGACTGATCTTCTGGTGCAGCAGGGCTATCTTCCTTGGGAGCAGCTACTTTGACCATTGCATGGCGTAGCACGCGATCGCCCAAGTAATATCCGCGCACTAACTCTTCTAACACTGTTCCTTCAGGATGTTCATCCGTAGGTTCCCGCATTACTGCTTCGTGCAGGTTAGGATCAAATTCTTGACCTTCAGGACGCATTGGTGATACACCCAAGCGCTTCAGGCTATCTACTAATTGTTTGTAAACGCCTTGGTAACTTTTGTGCATTGTCATTTCGCCATCAGATTGCGGTTTGAGGTGCGATCGCGCCCGCTCAAAATTATCGACCACTGGCAGCAATTCCAAAATCGTGTTCCGCTTCATCTGCACCTCTAGCTCTTCTTTTTCTTTGCTAGTGCGTTTACGGTAATTCTCAAAATCAGCGGCAATCCGCATATATTGAGTACTACGTTCTTCTAGTTGCGTTTTGAGAGACTCGATTTGTTGAGTCAGTTCTGCCAAAGCTGCTGTTTTTACTTCAGTTTTCTCAGTTGCAGCGACGCCATTTTCTTGATTGAGAGTAGCCGTATCCCCCGGTACATTGGTTTGGGCTGCCACTTGCTCTGTAACCTCGCTGCCAGATTCATTGAAATTAATTTGGGCTGGGGAGTCACTCTTCATTGCTTGCTTTACCTCTGTTGGTTCACCTAATTGCTGGCTTGGATTGTTTATCTGTTTATTTTCATCCATCATTGTCTACTCATTCCAGATGCTTTTTATGGCAGTGTATCTCCACAGCTTGCAACCGTAGTCATCCACACTTGCCACTGAGGCTGATTTTGTTGCCGACAAGTTCCTGGAAGTGATGTAACCGTCCTCTTATTGTGACAAATGGTGAACACGTTAGCGTAGACGCCATTAAGGCGGTAACCCGAACGAGTAGTCTACCTCTAGGAGTAAGTAATTTGGAAGAGTGGGGCTGAATGTGATTCGCCCCTCATCTTATTCATGAGTCAGTTTTTTAATAAATTACTACTTAAAATTTAACCATTTATCAAATATTGTCATTCCTTCGGAAGTGCTAACTGTTGAATGCTGAGTCAGATGTTTTGAATCTTGACTTTTCACGTCATGTGAAAAAATTAACGCGAAATCTCCAACCCTACAAGGGTTGAAGAACAATTTAAAGCCTCTTCCCTACTAGAGCATCGATTCAGTAATTAAAAACCTAACCCCCAGGTCCCTTCCCGACAAGGGAAGGAGGAGCCAAACTCCCTTCTTTGAAGCAAAGAGGGGTTGGGGGAGAGGTTCTTCCAGAATTACTGGATTGGTGTTCTAGAGAGAGGTTTTTTAGATAAGAGTGAAAAGTCAGGTTCTGAGTCTTGGGTTGTACCCCATAACTGAAAGTTTGTGGATTGAGCGAGTCAGGAGTTTCTATTTTCTCCACTACTACTTCTTTTTGACTCAGCACTTAGCGAGAACTCTGAGTGGCGGCTTGTGACACTCAGAAGTTCAGTGACTCAGGACTTTTTTGGTAAATGAGAATTCTGTCTCACAGTAGGGGAATACTTTAAGCAGAGGTTTCCCCTACTCATTCGCTCATTTATGACTTACTCGTCACCACAACGGCGCAGTACCGCTCTAACTACCAGAACAGAGTTTTCGCCCTTCGGCAACAAGCTAGTGCTATCTGGCTATGCCAATACCGAACAGATGAGGCAGGCACTAATTGAAAGCCGCAAATCTGGCAAACCCCTAACTGAAGTTCTAGAGTCAATCACTGGGCAACAACTATCACCTGAGTTGCTCAGGCAATACAAAAAACAGCAGCTATTTGAACTTAAAATACTATACGGTGTTGAATTCCTCGATCCGGAAGTCAACTCTGTTGGCAACACCATGATGGGGAACCTGATTGAAACCCTCATCCCAGTGGATATCTGTCGTCGCCATCGTTTAGTACCACTGTCGAAACACGAAGACCAAACCCCGCCCTCAGTTTTAGTGGCGATGGTCGCTCCAGATAATCTAGAGGCTTCCGATGACCTGAACCGCATCTTGCGCCCCCAAGGCTTGGCATTGCAGCGCATGGTGATTACACAGGAAGACTACCAACAGCTAATCAACCAATACTTGGATGAAATGGCTGTTAAGCAAAAGCACCTGGAACAAGCAAAATTTACAGATATTAATCAGGATTTAGAAAACCTCGGAAATCTCGATATTTCGGATGCTCCTGAAGAAATGGAGGCTGATCTAGGGGCAGCGATGAAGGGTGCAGAAGATGCCCCAGTCATTAACCTAGTTAATAGAATCCTGGCTAAAGCCTTGCATGAGGGCGTTTCTGACATTCATATCGAACCGCAAGAAGAAAATTTACGTATTCGCTTTCGGAAGGATGGGGTACTGAAGGAAGCCTTCGATCCCCTACCGAAAAAAATCATCCCGGCGGTGACAGCCCGATTTAAAATTATCTCCAATCTAGACATTGCTGAACGCCGTTTACCCCAAGATGGACGTATCCGGCGATTGTTTGAGGGACGTAAGGTGGATTTCCGTGTGAATACCTTACCCAGTCGCTACGGGGAAAAGGTAGTGCTGCGGATTTTGGATAACTCTTCAACCCAACTGGGATTGAATAAGTTAATTAGCGATCCAGAGACTTTACGTATTGTCCAGGATATGGTTAGCCGTCCCTTTGGTCTAATTTTGGTGACTGGGCCAACTGGTTCTGGGAAAACAACCTCGCTGTATTCTGCACTCTCAGAAAAGAATGATCCCGGAATTAATATCAGTACCGTAGAAGACCCAATTGAGTACAGCCTTCCAGGGATTACTCAAGTACAGGTGATTCGGGAAAAAGGGCTGGATTTTGCTACCGCTCTGCGGGCTTTCTTGCGGCAAGATCCAGATGTGCTGTTGGTGGGAGAAACTCGGGATAAGGAAACGGCAAAAACAGCAATTGAGGCTGCCTTGACGGGTCACTTAGTATTAACTACCTTACATACCAATGATGCCCCAGGAGCGATCGCTCGTTTGGGAGAAATGGGTATTGAGCCTTTTATGGTTTCTAGTTCCCTAATTGGCGTATTAGCTCAACGTTTGGTGCGGCGTGTATGTTCTGAATGTCGTATTCCCTACACTCCCACAACCGAAGAATTGGCTCGTTATGGTCTATCAGCTTCCTCAGATGTCGGAATCACCTTCTATAAAGCTAACAGCTTGACATTAGAAGCGATCACAGAAGCCAAAAGTAAAAATCAGCTTTGCCCAGCGTGTAACGGCGTCGGCTACAAAGGGCGTTGTGGTGTCTATGAAGTCATGCGAGTCACCGAAAACCTGCAAACTCTTATCAACGAAGATGCACCCACAGAACGGATCAAGGAAGTCGCAATAGAAGAGGGCATGAAAACCTTGCTGGCTTACAGTTTGGACTTAGTGCGTCAAGGTGCTACCACCTTAGAAGAAGTAGAACGGGTGACGTTTACCGATACGGGTTTGGAAGCAGAATTAAAAGCCAAACGCAAGACTGGTCTTACCTGCCGGACTTGCGATGCCACATTGAAACCAGAATGGCTCGATTGTCCCTACTGTATGACATCTCGGTTTCAAAATTAGGCAAGAGTTAAGAGTTATTACTTTTGAATTTGGACTAAACAAATAACATAAGGAAGCAGAACTATGGAAATGATGATTGAAGACCTGATGGAGCAGTTGATTGAAATGGGTGGCTCGGATTTGCATTTATCCGCAGGTTTGGCTCCCTACTTCCGGATCAGTGGCAAACTCACTCCTATAGGTGAGGAGGTATTGACAGGCGATCAATGTCAAAGGCTGATTTTTAGTATGCTCAACAATACCCAGCGTAAAACTTTAGAGCAGACCTGGGAGTTGGATTGTTCCTATGGTGTTAAGGGTTTAGCTCGCTTCCGGGTCAATGTTTATAAAGAACGTGGTTCTTATGCTGCTTGCTTACGGGCATTAAGTTCTAAAATTCCTAACTTTGAAAAATTAGGTCTGCCAGATATAGTGCGGGAAATGTGCGATAAGCCCAGAGGACTAATTCTAGTGACAGGCCCTACAGGTTCCGGCAAAACAACTACTCTAGCGGCAATGATCGACTTGATTAACCGCACCAAAGCAGAGCATATTTTAACGGTGGAAGACCCAATTGAATTTGTCTACGAACCAATTAAAAGCTTGGTTCACCAGCGGCAACTAGGAGAAGATACTAAGAGCTTTGCTAATGCTTTGAAAGCAGCTTTGCGGGAAGATCCAGATATTATTTTGGTAGGAGAAATGCGCGATTTGGAAACGATTTCTTTGGCGATTTCCGCAGCGGAAACAGGACACTTGGTATTTGGTACGCTACACACCAGTTCTGCCGCCCAAACTGTTGACCGGATTATCGACGTTTTCCCCCATGAAAGACAAACCCAGGTGCGGGTGCAATTGTCTAATTCGTTAGTGGGGGTATTTAGCCAAACCTTGGTGTCCAAGAAAAACCCTAAACCCGGTGAGTATGGTCGGGTGATGGCTCAAGAAATTTTGATTGTCACTCCCGCTATTTCTAACTTGATTCGAGAAGGCAAAACATCTCAAATTTACTCAGCTATTCAAACTGGCGGCAAATTGGGGATGCAAACTCTGGAGAAGGTTTTAGCCGATTTTTACAAAGCAGGAACGATCTCCTTTGAAGCCGCGATGTCTAAGACTTCTAAGCCAGATGAAATTCAACGTCTCATCGGTACTGCTACACCGCAAGCAGCTGCCGCAGGTGCCAAACCTGGTGCGGCTGCTAAAGCGCATTAAAGTAACTGGGGTTTGGGGAGATGAAGGGGATAAAAAACCCTTGACCGTACCAATTTTAGATTTTAGATTTTAGATTGAAGAATTAAAAATTATTTCGGTTCATGCCCCAATGCCACTTGCTTTATGCCGGGAAACCCATCCACCGCAATGGCTCCCCCTAGTGGGCGGAACAAATCCCAAATTTAAAATTTTTAAGCCCTGTAACCTTGTGGTCGGGGTCAATCCAAAATCAGCAATCCAAAATCCAAAATTGATTGACCATTCTAAATTTTTAATTCGGAATTTTGAATTTATTTATGCCAAACTACGTTGCCCGTGTTCGAGATTCTCAAGGAAAATCCCGAATAGAAAAAATTGTTGCCGAATCCTTGGTACAAGCTCGTACTAATCTCAGAGAACAAGGTTTTGTAGTCCAAGAGATTAAACAATCTCTTGGATTTCAGGCAAATTTTGACTTAAAGAAATTCCAGAATTCCTTAGTTAAGGTTTCTGTGAAAGACAAAGCCGTTTTTTCCCGTCAATTTGCCGTTTTGATGAATGCGGGAGTTGCGATCGTTAGAAGTCTGGGGGTACTTTCTGAACAGTGTAGTAACCCTAAACTGAAACAAGCTCTTATGGAGATTAGCATCGATGTTCAAAGCGGAATGAATCTTTCAGAGTCAATGCAGAAGCATCCTGACTGCTTTGATGGATTATATGTGAGTATGATTCAAGCTGGCGAAATTGGTGGTGTTCTAGACGAAGTATTGAATCGTTTAGCTAAGTTGTTAGAAGATGTTGCCCGCTTACAAAACCAAATTAAATCAGCATTGTCTTATCCAACTGTCGTGGGTTTTATAGCAGTTGCTATCTTTCTCGGCATGACAATTTTTCTTATTCCCATTTTTGCCTCGATTTTTGAACAAATCGGAATTACATTACCACCTCTAACGCAATTCTTGATGGATGCTAGTAAATTTTTGAGAAGTCCGAAGGCTGTGATTATTCTCGCTATTCTTATCGGACTAAAATTTGCTTATTCACAATACGGCAAAACTCCTAATGGTCGCATAACAATTGATCGTCTTTCCCTCAAGATGCCGTTATTTGGTGACTTAATTCAAAAATCTTCAGTTGCCCGCTTTAGCCGGACTTTTGGTTCTTTGACTCGTTCAGGTGTACCAATTTTAACTTGCTTAGAAATTGTCCGAGATACATCAGGAAACCAAGTGATTGCCAATGCCATAGATGCAGCCCGCATGGAGATTCAACAAGGAGGTATGATTAGCATTGCTTTACAAAAAGATGCCGTTTTTCCGGCTATGGCAATTCAGATGATTAGTATCGGAGAAGAAACTGGAGAACTAGATGCAATGTTGATGAAAGTCGCCGATTTCTATGAAGATGAAGTCGAGCAAGCAGTAAAAGCAATGACCAGCATTTTGGAACCAGTGATGATTGTAGTTCTAGGAGGAATGGTTGGAACCATTTTGCTAGCAATGTATCTGCCTATGTTTAAGGTATTTGAAAAGATGGGATAGAGGATTAAAAGTTAGAAGTTAGGAGTTAAGAGTTAGGAGTTTAAACTATTTATTTTTCATCCTTATTCTTAACTTTTAACTACTTTATTGTATTTCTAACTTTTCACTTCTGACTCCTAACTATTTAATAAACTATGACTGTGCAAAAATCTCATTACGAAGCGAGTTTGGCAGAGTACAGCAATCATCTAGCTGCGATCACCTTACTAAAGCAATATCGGCCATACTTGGAGATGATTCCCAGTCTGCGCCGTCCAGATGAAAGTGTCATCACTATACCCTTGCCAATTGTCCGTCTTCGCAATACTGCTACAACAGCCCCACAAACGATTTGCTTACCTTGTGATGTGGCAATTTTGATGTGCGATCCAGAGTGGAAAATCAAAACTGGAGCCGAAATTTTAGTCTTTATTCATCGTCCTCATGAAGACTTTTCTGATTTGTTAAGACGTTGGCGACAAACCCAAGTTTGGTTGGACAATGATTATGAGTGGTTGATGCCTCTTTGCCACAGTCATATTTTGAGTGAGGGAGCTAATACTATATATCCTCTGTTTGTCGTTTTTAGTGAGACTTTAGAACGCATCCCAAGAGGCCTCGTGGGAGCCGAACTCCCATTTATTATGCAAACACCAGATTCACTGCTTGAGGAGAATTTCACAGATATTTTCTCTCCACAAATTCCACCAGCCGAAAAAAGTGAGGAGTAAAGAAGTTAGGAGTTAAAAGTGAGGAGTTAAGAGTTTAAAATTGCAAATTCTGAATAAAGCTAGAGATTTTTAAGTCTCAAGTTTAGGTTTTTAACTCCTAACTCCTAACTCCTAACTATTACTTGACAAATTGGGGCATAATTTCGGCAGCGGTGAATATTCCATAGATACCGCGTTGGTGCAATTGCTTACCAGCTTTGAGATAGCCAAAGGCAGGGCCGCAGACATTGGCTGCCATACTGGTTTCATCTCCCAGAGTAAAGGTATGAGTGGAAATCTTCCCTTCAAAGGTGCGCCCTGTTACCTTAACGTTAGTGCTGAGGGGCTTTTTGAGATTGCGAGTATCAACTACACCACCAACAGTAACGCGATCGCGCCCCACTATTCCCGCTACCTCTAGCATCACATCATCAGCGTGTTCCATATTCGTCAAAGTAAGCACGCCATTAGTTTTATCTAGTAGTGCTTCTACTTCGGCATCAGTCATCGCCTTAGCAGTTTCCACTGTGTAACCAGGCATATGGCCAATATCTTCCCGAACAGTGGCGCGGTAAGCTTCCCAGTTGGCAATTCCCACGCCAAAGGTAATTTCGACTTGATGAATTTCGGCGTAGCTTTGGGCGGCTAAAGCGGCGGCGGCGGTTAACAGTCCGGGCGTAGCACCACAGCCTGTCATGTACGTAATTCCGGCTGCTTGCAGTTCTTCTTTCATTGCCAGTAGTTGTTCTACAGCAGTGGTGCGCTTAATCGCATCCACTAGCACCCCACGCCAACCAGATTTGATAAACTGCTTGGCTACAGAGGGAATAAAATCATTTGGTAGGTTGGGTAAAGCCAGAAAATACCCATCCACACTTTGAGCTATTTCAATTACATCCTGAATACTTTGATTTGTTAAGGTACCAACTGGCTCTAAATGACCTACCGAATCTTGGGACTGGTAGGTGGCGATGCATTCTTGAGTATTTAAACCATCAGCAGCGTAAGCGTAGCCTTTATGATCTGCTGCTGCAACTAAAATCATTTCCTGTTTAGCAGCAAGTACCTTGGCGGCGGCTTGTCCGAGTCCGCCGAAACCTAGTACTCCTATGCGTATCGCTGGCGAAATATTTGCTGTACTCATAGTTAATTACTTAAGTTGAATCACAATCCTTCAAACTTTACCATCTCAGCTTGTGGCTGATGGCTGACAGCTTTTAGTTATAAAGGTTAATTATGCTTCATTATCCTGGTTTCTTGCCCAAGCAAATCAGTTTTTTCACCAGAAATTCTTGCTGAGTGATTTAGGCTTGAGCAAATTTTCACGCGAAATAGCATCAAAAATCCAAATATACCTTAAAGCGATGCCTACGGCTGGCTACGCCTACGCATGATGGTAGTGATGAAAGCGATCGCATAATAGATATAGAGTAGAGAGCGAAATAATGCTAAAAACATTCAGAGCTTGGTTGAAAGGAAGTCGTTTAGAGTGGATTGATGATGTACCTACATTGGGAGAGCAACTAATCCCAGTTCATGTTACATTGCTGGAAAATGAATCACTCCTCAATAAAAAAGCACGGGGACGGAGAATGGCTGAAATATTAGAAAAAATTGCTGTAAGTCAATCTATGACTGATGTTAATCCAGTTATATGGCAGCAATAAACCCGGCAATATCGTTCACTTCCAGGACGATAAAACGTGCTGATCGATAGCAACATTATTATATATTCTGCTCAACCAGAAAACGCCCAATTGAGAGACCTTACTGAATTGTGTTGTACTTTTGGTGGACGTTCAGGAGTACCCAACATCGCTGTGTTTATTTTGAAGATAGTTTTGCGAAATATTCTTCATTGCTTGAAGCAAAATTAAACAGCCAAAGTGTTTAAATAGGAAATGATGTAACTTATAGTTGAGATATGCGATTCGATGAATTAGAAAAAGAACGTCAACGCAACCGAAGTCTTGCTCAAGAAAAGTTTTCTGAACGCATATCAGTTATAAAAAACTGTATTGATACACAGCATGAATATGCTGAATTATTTTTCGGGTTGCTTGAACACCGTCACCTTACGCAGCATGGTGATGCAGAAAAACCAATATTTTCAGCAGTAATCAAAAATGAAATTGCTCTTTACTCAAGCCTAATATTAACTTTAGACGGTTTACACGGTTCGGGTTTAGCTTTACTAAGATCAGTCTATGAAGCTTTAATGATTGCAAAGTTTGCTTCTCTACGAAAAAGTGATAATCTCATATCAAAGTGGATAGCTGGAGAAACAATTTATTTGTCAAATGCAATTTTGAAAAAAATTGTTACGCCAGAACTTAAAGAATTAAAAACTCTTTGGGGAACATTGTGTAACGTATCCCATGCAACTATTTATTGATATCAAGTATTAACCAGATTTGAAGATTTAGAAAAACAAATAGCAGTTAATATTGCTATTTTGATAATGTTATAAGGTTGCAACTTCCACTTAATAAATAAGCACTATGTCACCAAGGAAATGGCATATTTAGTAAAACAATATCACAGGAAAGAAGGCGAGTTTCAACGTTGCCGAGATGCAGCAAAAATTGCTGTCCAAACAGCTACAATATTTATTTTTGATCCGGCTCGGCAAGTTCTAAGGGAGTATTCTAGGGTTTGGCAACTAGCTCCTTCTATAAGTTCATAAATTTAAAATAGTATTTTTACTTATTGATTAGTTGTGACGTAGAGGTTATTTGCTACCGCCTACTTAATAAGTATGGAGTAGCTAGCGCTCTGACAGCATACGCTGCGCTCCATGCAACTGAACTGGAAACCTTTAATACAATAGGTAAACTTAATACTAATAATAAAACTTCTCAATAATTTCTACATTTTTGTAACTCACCTAGCTAGCTATACTACGTCTAATGCTTGTTTTTAGGGCTTTTGCAGCTTACTTAGAAAGCTCAGTTATTACCTTGACTAATCGATGAGGTTAAGAGAAACTAACTAAATACTGATGCGTCTACTTCTAAAATTAATAATTTTTGTAAAGATTTTGAGATATATATGTTGAAAGATGGAACATTATTTAACAAATGGCAAGTTTGTATCTAAGTAAAAATGTTCCTACGGCTATATTTATAGCCTTCTGCTAAGGCAGTACAATTTAAGCGTACTTATCGTGGTTGGCCAAGAGCATGGAGACATTAGAGTTCATAATCTATCCAGACGGTCGGGTACAAGAGAAAGTCACTGGCATTGTGGGTGCTTCTTGCGCTGAGGTTACAGCAGCAATAGAGGCACAGCTGGGGCAAGTACTTAATCATGAGCCAACTTCAGAATATTTCGCCGCGAAGGTGCAGCAATCTAATCTGGCGAATACACACACCACTTACAGCGATTGGTAAGTTTTCACAGTAGTTTAGTGTTATTAATTCACAACCACCATGTCACACTTTAGCCAAATTAAGACTCAAATCCGTAACCTTGATTCTTTGAAAGATGCTTTAACTGAATTGGGCGTAGACTGGAAAGCCGGCCCACGCGAAGTCCGTGGCTATCGCGGTCAAACCCATCCTGCCGAAGTTAGTATTGAGCAGGAAAATGGCTACGACATCGGCTTTAGATGGAATGGCAAAGAATATGAACTGGTGGCTGACTTGCAATATTGGCAGCAAAACCTATCTGTGGACGGATTCTTGCGCCAGGTAACACAGCGTTATGCTTATCAAACAGTTGTCAAAGAAACCGCTCGTGTTGGTTTTCAAGTCTCCGAGCAACAAAAAAATGAAGATGGTTCAATTCGCCTGGTAGTACAGCGCTGGAGTGCGTAATGGCTGATTTTCTGCCGTCGTCGGAAGAACAAGAAGACAACCGTTCCGGTTTGGAACCAGAATTAGGGGGTTTTTTACGGAATGCCCCAGAACGTTCTGGTTTAGAACCGGAATTGGGAGGTGTGCTGCGCCAAAATGGTGTTTATGTTGATGAAATCACCTGTATTGGTTGCAAGCATTGCGCTCATGTGGCGCGTAATACCTTTTACATTGAACCAGATTACGGGCGATCGCGCGTGGTTCGGCAAGATGGGGACAATGAGGAAATTATCCAAGAAGCAATTGACACTTGCCCGGTTGATTGCATTCACTGGGTTGATTACACTGAATTGAAAAAGTTAGAAGAAGAGCGCAAATATCAGGTAATTCCTGTAGTGGGTTATCCGGTAGAACATGCAGTTGCTGCTAGCGAACGTCGGCGTAAAAAACAAAAGTTAAAGACCAAAAAATCCCGTTATTAAGATAAAAACGTTAAATCAATATAACAAAAGGACTGGTATATCCAGTCCTTTTGTTTTTCGTCATATGGTTAATTTATGATGTGTAGATCAGATCAAATGGCAAAAGATAGTATTGTTTTGATATTCCTGAAACGGCTTTTTGGTAAAGTCTTTTAATCCCAAATTGGCAATCCAAAATTCAAAAAAAATCCAAAATGGGTATGACTGCCTTCATTTTAAATTTAGAGGATCGTGTTGTGAAAGCAACTTTTCTACTTTCGCTTCATCTAACCTAGCGGTTAATCTTCTAGTTTCGTGCAAGTCTCTAGTAGTTTTCGCCAAAGTAAAAGTTGAGCCAACAGAGAAGGCCATACCCATACCGATAAAGCCTTTCACCCAGCCATTTACAGGTAAGTTTACAATGCCGAAGGTGGTCATAGAAATAGAAATCACAAAAGCTGCCCAAGTTTGAATAACCCAAGCTGGACTGTCTTTTTGAGTACCAATTGTTTGCATATTTCCTACCTTTAATCTGTGTGATTTATACCAATTCGTAATTCGTAATGACGCTCTCTACGAGACGCTGCACGTAGCTTGCTTCTCCGTAGTAGTACGTAGACTCGCTAACGTAATTCGTAATTCGTAATTAAGAAGCATCAGATTTAATCTGGGTTTCCAGACTTGTATCTGTAGTTTGATTTGGGAGAATTGGTGTTAACAGTGATTGTATTGATTGGTAGGTTTACTGGTATCAATAGTAAGACTAGTTTGGTAACTGGACTCCAAAAGGCAAGCTTAAGAGCAATTGGAGTAAATAGAAACTGGCACAAGGTTTGTACCAGTTTTACAAATGGCATCAAACGGATTAGTTCATTTATTGATCTGGAAAAGTCTGTACCTTGCCATCAGGACTGAGAACAACTCGAATTCTGACATTTTGTCCGCGTTTATTAGCGGAAACAAAAGGTTTACCAACTTCAGGCATCCCAGCGCTATCAACAAATTCTCTTGCTGCCTTATTAAGGGGAAAAATTCGTTCAATTGTGCCGTCAACACTGACTATCAAACTGTACTCTAATGTTTGTCCTAGTCCAGTGGGTGGTTGCCAACGCTTTGTTAGATATTCTCTAGCTTCTGCTACTTGAGGTGTATCAAATAATGTGCCTGTAGCTACTTCTGTGGATGTGGGGGCTTTGCGTGCGTCCCCTAATTGATCGATAAATGGATTATTAGCAGCAGCCCCAGAGGAGGGAAGTTCTGAGGAGGGTTTATCTCCAGGAGAAGGTGGCTGTAGGGAATTAATTTTTTCCTCTAGCTGTTGTGAGTCTAGTGTGGAGGGTTGGGCAGGGGTATTGCCACGATTATTATTGGGTATGGTCTCTAGAGACGGGGGGGAAACTGGTGAGATATTGGATGAGAAGCTGCCTGTTGTAGAAGATAGCCTGGGTGGCAAATTCCGCCGCTGAGGGAGAGTACTAGCTTGGGGACTTAACCCTGTAGGGTTCTGTCCAAGATTTGGTAATATGGCAATTTCTTGGCCTGGGATTTTGCTGGATGGTGCGTTAGCGTTCGCGAAGCGTCTCGTAGAAAAGCTCGCCGTTGGCGAAGCCTCTCGTAGAGAAGGCATCGCTCGATTGCTGCCAAGGGTTGCAGTCTTGCCCTGAGCTATTGTTAGTGCATTATTTGGAAATAGAGGTGGCGGTGTAGAGAAACTGGAACTAGGGGCTATTAGGGGTGCTTGGGGCAAAGTAGATGTAGAAAGTGGAGGAGTGGAACCTAGCAAATTATCTGATCGAGTGGTGAGTCCGGGTTGAGGCGTGGGAAAGTTGAGTGAGGATGAAGGTTCTAAAGCAGTCTTTACTGCTGCTGAATCTGCTGTTTTGGCTGTCTGCTGTTGTTTTTCTCTAATATTGTTAGCATATTGCCAAGTCACTGGTAAAAAACCTACACCTAATACTAATACTGCCGCAACAGGCGCCCAAGTAGGGAACCTCAGACTCGTCGAACTCGTGCTGTTAAGAGTTGGGAGTGCCATGACATCAGTTGAGTATTCATCTAAAGCACTTGCCAAATCAAATAGTTGCAGCAGACTGAGTTGAATTACGCGGCCAGATGAGTGGTTGGCGAGAGAACCGAGAAATAAGTTGTGAGTTAAATAGCTGCTTGGTTCTAAGTATATATTTGCCCCTGGAAGCCGGGTACTAAAGGAATTTAATGTTTTTGTTGAGGACTTTAACTCTGGCTCATCCAGTGCTGTGCTTGACTGCTGAGTACCAGAGAAACTACCCGAAAAGCTTTCTGGAGACTGTTGGAGGAATTGCTGTATGTAGCTTGTGACGGCATCACATAAAGCTTCGAGTTGGTCGCGATCGCCCCGAATTGGAACTCTGTTTTCTTCTGGTAGTCGGGGATCATCAAAATGTAGCTCAAAGCTTAGGTGCTTGAGGACAGTTTTCCCCATCCAACGAGACAGAGGTGAGCTTTGCGCGAATACTTCTAGTGTGCAAGTCGGGGGTGTGTAGCGACGAATGACAGAATTTGATAGAGGCATGGCAGGAACTGCGAGGAAGACTATTTGGGATTTTGCAAAAAGTTGAACCAGTTGCTTGCAAAGAAAAGTTGGAAGGGCGGATTCCTCCACTCAGACCTTTGTCAGGTTATTTCCGTGATAAAAACTGGTGTTTAAGGAGGAAGCAGTGCTGATAGTGCATCGCCCACGAGCTAACGACCATCAAAAGGGTTTTCTGATCGAGCAAACTTTCATGAGCGAATTTTGGTTGAAGAATTTCAAATCTAAAATTTAAAATTTTGTTGAACGGTCTATAAGTGCTAGCCAGAGACG
This sequence comes from Nostoc sp., assembly GCF_036917615.1. GTDB lineage: Bacteria > Cyanobacteriota > Cyanobacteriia > Cyanobacteriales > Nostocaceae > Nostoc. The sequence goes on along the minus strand of NZ_JBALCZ010000047.1, from coordinate 8,748 downwards.
GCGATGCCCACCAGGAGCGCTGTAAAAAAGTAAATCTACAAGCAGTTTTAGGGCCAGGTTAGTTAGTAAATCCGTTGAGATTTTCTCGTCCTCTTCCATCCGCTCTTGGTAAGTGTTGCAAAAAGCATCAATATAGTCTCCAAGTAAAGCAGCCTGGTGAGGTTCCCGATTATTTTCTGCCATTTGTTCCAACAGACCGACAGCGCGGCGAATCAATTCCTGGTGCTGTTTGGCTAAGTAGCAGATGATCAAAACAAGCGATCGCGCTTCTTCGACATCTAGCTTTTTTCGCCCTCCTTGACCTTTGCGTAGGGGATTTGATTGGCGCAGTCGCCATAAAGCTACGCGGTCTGGCACTCTTGATTCTAAATTCAGATCAGTTGCCGCCGAAAGCATAGCCTCTGAACCAATCCCAGTTAAGGTTTCTAGCGCCAACAGCACCAAGTCTAATTGGGTTTTGATATTGTCCCATTGGACTGTGTTTGGGGCTGGAAGCTTGATTAAATCCTCCCACTGGGAATTTGGAGTGGCTGAGTTGGCGGCCGAGTGCATAACTTTTAGCATAGGTGATCAAGCTGATAGAGGATGTTGCTGTTACCCATTTTGAAACCAGACTCTCAAGCATCAAGCTTGGTTTCCCATTGCTATGAGCCAAAGGCTTCACCTAGATTTTTATGTGGTAAACAGTAGGTATCTTTGTCCTACTCTAGATGAAAATTTATTTTGGACAAAGGAGAAAAGTATCAATTCTAGTTAAGGTTTACCCGACTTTCGCTGCTAGCTCCGTACAAGAGTATAAATAAACTATTGTTTTGAATGTTAACCGCTAATTATCGCTAAATAATTATTTAGAATACCTCCTAATTTATTTGCAGTTTTAAATTTTGAAATTTCTTGATATTTATTACTTAGTTTTAATTTATACATATTTACTATATAAATCTTTTGCCTGTTTACTAAAAGGTGCTTCTTGCTGCTGTACATGATCCCACCCCAGTTTCGTTTATGTGCAGCCTGTTATTTCAGGACAGGTTGGGCAACATCAGGACGATTGATGCCTCCATGAAACTAAACACAAACTTAAAAATTTGATAAAGTCAGCATTTGAAGATATTGTCCAATTGATTTTTTCCAACTTGGTTGGTACTATAGCTCTAACCGCAAACCATGTACATATCAGAACTCATTTATAAACTTCATGGGTAGAAGTAATAGTTTAGACATTTACGAAAACCCATACTTAAGTATGGGTTACAGATATTTCACTTAGTAGTAATAGCCACGCAATAATATAACAACTATGAAAAAGCATTTTTTTGCCTTTTCACTGATAGCTTGTGCTGTCGGTGTCACTCTACCAACTCAGGCATTCGCGGTTAAGCTATACGCTGCTGGTAGTTTGCGGGATAGCCTCACAGAAGTAGGTAAATCTTTTAATCAGAAATATGGGATTCCAGTAGAAACGCGATTTGGCCCGTCTGGTTTAACACGAGAATTTATAGAACAAGAATTCTCCAAAACCGGAAAATCCGCAGATGTTTTTGCCAGTGCAGATATTGATAACCCTCAAACACTGTTTGAAGAAGGTTTAAGTGAACCTGTAGTGAACTTCACTAGCAACCGCATGACTGCTGTTGTCAGATCAGGACTTGGTATCACATCAGATAATTTGTTGGACTTTTTGCTAAAACCCGAAATCAAGTTGGGAACTTCGACGCCTGTGGCAGATCCATCTGGCACCTATGCATGGCAAATATTTGACAAGGCTAATCAGATTATACCTGGTAGCTCTCAAATTCTGAAGGATAAAGCTTTGCAGTTAGTAGGCGGTAATCCTAATGCTCCTATAGTTCCTAATAGCAAAAATAATTTAGTCTATTTTCTCGAAGAAACAAAACAAGCAGATATCTTTTTAGCTTATTACACCAGTGGAAAGACTGCCCAAGCAACAGAAGGTGGTGACAATCTGCAAATAATAGAGTTACCTGACTATTTAGCAACGAAAGCTAATTATGGATTGACTACATTGAAAAACGCCGATCCTGATGGTGAAAAATTAGCTGAATATATCCTCTCACAAAAAGGGCAAGAAATTTTGGCAAAGTATGGATTTAGCGCACCCTCTACTTCTATTCCCGAACATCAGGGTGCGGGTGGAATTTTACTGGCTGTAGGTGTAGCTTTAATTCTGAATAAAAAACAAGCATTAGTCAAAAAGCAATTAGTAAAATTAGACCACCACAGGTAGAAAACTTACTAATCTTGTCTTGTTCTGAATCAACCTGATAGTACATTCAATAAGGAAGCAGAATATGAATAAGCTCAATATATTTCCTTTTTGAGTAGCCAGTTCTGACAATTCAACTAAATCGGGCTACTAATTTGCTGTCTTATCCACGCACGAAATGCTTTCATTGTTGCATTTCTGCCATTGGTTTTACTCAGCATCAAATATTCGGGAATCACTTGGTAGATTGCAAGATTGGTGAAAATAGAACTGGTATTTGATCTTATATATTTACTATCGAAAAGCACGTTTATTTCTAACTTACTTCCATTCCATCGCCATAGTTCCGGTACTCTCAAAGCTTGATAATTATTGAAACGAGTGCGAGAGGTAATATCAATTTCAATAGCCAAATCTGGAGGCGGATCGGTTTCTAAATTAATTCTATCTTTGCCCCTAATTTTAGCTTCATTTTGGATATAAAAACAATCATCGGGTTCTACTCCAGCATCCATACTTTCTTTATCAAAAGTTGTAGAACCTAAACTCCAAAATTCCAGATCGAGTTCTTCTAATAAAACTTTTAACAAGTCCCCAATAATAACTTTAGCTACTTCATGCTCTGGTAATGGAGCCATTATTTCCAGCACCCCTTGACTGTAACCTATGCGAGAACTGCGATTGTCTCCCAATTCTGCTAATATGCGTTTGTATGCCGACCAGGAGACATCTTTAATCAACAACTGATGACCGGCTCTAACAATTAGTTGATTGAGTTCAAGTAACATGGCAAATTACCTCCTCTTTATTAATGGCAATACACTTGGTGTGATATTTTGCCCTGAAAGATCCCTTCAACCCATGCCAGTCCCTCCAGTGTGGAAACTAAAAAGAGAGGTCTATTATCTATAATATATATAGCGGTTCTCAATTGCATGGAATACAGACCTAACCCCTAGATTCTTCCCTAGTAGCGTTGGGGAGTAAGATTCAAAGCCTCTCTGCTTTTAGGTTACGGTGTACACTCAAGTCCTAAAATCATTGCCTGATAAGATACAAGCCTTAGTAGGCAAGGTTTTGAGTTTATCAAGCTATTGTCAATAGTGTCAATTTATTGATATAGGCTTAACGGAAAATCAAAGATTTTAAAAATAATTTTCCGTTCTTTTCCCCTATTTGATTTCCAACTCGACTTGTGTCTACACCGTAGCCTTTTAGGAAAGAGGAATGGAAGTGAGGACAGAGTTTATTGCATCCAAACGAGAAGCGCTATAGAACCCATTTGGGATCTATTCTTCCGTCTATAAGTCTTGTGTAAAGCTGGATTTCATACTTTTGCAGCAATTGCTCTATAATTTCCCGCCCTATGACTACTAGGTTGTTTAAAACAGCCTTCTGGCAACACTCATATGCCTAGAAAAGATATCAAATGGGTTCTATAGATGCTCTAGAAAAGAAGTAGCGAGGTCAGCGTACATATAAAATGATCTTGACGGGTCTATTACTAGCGAAAGACGATCTGATCGTCCCTTGTACGTATTCAGTGTTCCACCAAATGTCGTTCAGAAATTGGTTACTTTGCAACACAGTGTGCCAGTTTCCGTTAATGATTTGCACAGCGACCGTAATGCCTTGAATATTTGGGCCATATAAACCGTGTGGTACTGAAAAAAAGCCGTCGCTATTGGTTGTGGTTTGCAGAGTATAAGTACTCAACTTGGTTAACTGGGCTTGGGCGTATGCGGGTTTTGCTTCAAGTGTGGCGAAACTGGCAAAACTCAGACCAGTCCCAGTAGAAACAGGTATGGTCAGAGCGAAAGCTATAGAGAGTATTTTAGGGATTTGATTTTTTCTCATATTCCAAAAGAGATTTTTTTGTGGACAGTTGCAATAAGCTATCTAGCTAGTCCTCAATTTCCTTCAAAAAGAGGCAGGGCAGCAGGGGTTTATTTCGATGCGAAACAGCTTACCCCACGCTACCGCAAAGTCAAGAAAATGAGGATTTTACGAATCTTTTAGGACGTGCTGTAGCTAATTAGCTATGTCAAAGATTTTACTAAATCAACAATAGAATGTATAGAACGTTAAGGTTAAAATAAAGTTATATAATTACATTATTGAATTCTTATAGGACTTACGCACTCGTGACGAAAAACTAAGCCTTTGCGATTACTTCGCTTCGCTCGTAATGACGTAAAATCATAGTCCGTGCGTAAGTGACAAGACTAAAAGTGTGCATTAAAAAACTCTTGTCGGATGGGCGTCTCGCCCGTCCGGTGCGGGCTAGAAGCGCACACCACAAGAAAATTTATTACATCATTTTAGCCTTGCCATGCCACTAGCTATATTTATTGCCACTTTATTTGATGTGAGCAACGGTAACACCGGTGCCGCCATCTGCTTGTTCTGCTGGTTCGTAGTTATTGACTCTAGAATGCTGTTGCAAAAAGGCGTGAACTCCTTGCCGCAGCTTACCAGTGCCGTAACCGTGAATAATCCAGACTGGGCCTGTAGCTTCCGAGATGGCTTTATCTAAAATGTATTCGGCATCAGCCACCCGTTTACCACGCAAATCGATTGTATTTTGGGAAGTCCGAATTTCTGGGACACTTTGCGGTGGTGGCGTTACTGCTACTGGGGCTGGTTTGGGTTTAATAACTGGTTCAGGTTTTTGACCATCTAGAGATTCTACGTCTTGCAACTTCACAGTCATCTTCATTAGCCCAAACCGAACGCTTAACTCTCTATCTTCATTAGGGGCGGTGATCACTTCTGCTATCTGTCCCAGTTTGGGAACACGGAGCCGATCGCCTACTTTGGGCATAAACCCAGCTTTTGGTTTTGCTGGCACTGCTGGCTGATAAAGCTGGCCAATTTGATTCAAAGCATTGGTGGCTTGCTGGGCTTCTTGGGCTGTGGGCGTACCTTTCTGCAAGCGGCGAATCACTTGAGCAATTTCACCTTTTGCCTGGGCGATCGCTTGTTGGACTGCTACTTCCTGTGAAGCCCGTAAACTGCTTTCCCTCTCCTCCAAACTTGCGGCTTTTGCGGATACTTCTTTGTATAAACGTTCCGCTTGCTGTAACAAACTTTGGGCTTCGGCAGCTTTGGTTTCCTGACGGCGGCGTTGCGCTTCTAAGCCAGCAATTACCTGGTTAACTTCATCTGTGGCTTCTCCAACTTGAGTTTTCGCCTCTTCTACCACTTCTGGTTTCAATCCCAAGCGTAAGGCAATTGTTAAGGCGTTAGAACGTCCGGGTATGCCCCACAAGAGACGGTAAGTAGGCGAGAGAGTACTTTCATCAAATTCTACAGAGGCATTTTCAAACCGCTCATCTTCGTATTTCAGGGCTTTTAGTTCGCCAAAGTGAGTGGTGGCGATCGTTAGCTGGGCATGGTTAGCTAAATATTGCAACAAGGCGATCGCTAAGGCACTACCTTCAACTGGATCAGTACCTGCGCCAACTTCATCAAGTAAAACGAGTGCTGAGTTAGAAGTAGGAAGTTCCCCCTCTGCTTCCCCACTCCCCAATGCTTCTAAAATCCGACTAATCCGGCGAATATGACCAGAGAATGTGGATAAACTTTGTTGTAAGGATTGTTCATCGCCAATATCTGCCAGCACTTTATCAAACCAAGGTATTTCCACTGGTTCGCGGGCGGGGACAAATAAACCCACTTTGGCCATCAGTGCTGCCAATCCCAGAGTTTTCAAGGTTACAGTTTTACCGCCAGTATTTGGGCCGGTAATCGTCACTACCCGAATTTGCGGACTAATCAGTAAATCTACAGGAACCACTGGTTGCCCTTGTTCGTGCTGTTCTTGCCACACTAACAGAGGATGCCGTAAATTCCGCAAGGTAATGATTTCATTGTCTTTACGCTGGATAAATCGCGGGGGATTCGCTCCTAGCCAGAAACTATATCGTGATCTAGCGGTTGCCAGATCCAAAGTGGTAGCGATCGCTAACAATCTCTCTAAATCTGGTTTAACTGCGGCGACAAGTTCAGTCAAAACGCGGCGAACCGCTTCTTCTTCGGCTTGCTCTTTTCTGATGATCTGCCGCAGTTGATTGCCCAGAGGCACGATAGAATTTGGTTCCACATAGAGCGTGGCACCACTGGTAGAGGTATCGTGGACAATACCGGGGATGGCATCTTTTTGAGGTGCTTTTACCGGGATGACAAAGCGATCGCTGCGTTGCGTAATCAGTTGTTCTTGAACTGCCCCAGATTTTGCCTGTAAGATATTTTGCAGCTTTTGGGTAATTTGGCTGCGTAATCGCCGCAAGTCTGTGCGAATTTCTCCCAGTTTTTGACTGGCGCGGTCAGTTACCTGGGCCCGTTCATCAATACAACGGTGAATTTCCTGTTCTAGTTCTGGATAAGTCCGCAAATCGGCAACCAAATCAGTCAGTATCGGCAAATCTTCCTGATTGTCAATGACACGGCGCAAATTTCTGGCACCAGCAAGGGTGGTGGCGATCGCTAACAGTTCATCCCCTGTCAAAATTCCGCTGCGTTCTGCCCGTTCTAGGGAATCGCCAATATCTTGAATTCCCTCAAATGACAGTCCCGTGGTGAGGCGACTTTCGAGTTGGTAGACTTCTTTGGTTTGCTGTAACAACTGTTCGCTTTGGGACTGAGAATCGGGTATTTTCAGATGACGCGCAGCTGTCGCCCCCAGCTTAGTTGCCGCAAAGGTGGCAAGGTGCTGGCAGAGGCGATGCCATTCTAATAGTTCTAAGGTTTCAGATTGGATCAAGGTTTCAACATCTAATCTGAAATTATCGTAACAATTCTAGCTCCTAGATGGATAAATCTTAAAGGAGAAAATTTTGCTTTAGTCAAATTTACCAACTAGTGCGTGGCAATAACCAAGTAATAACTGACACATCAAGCTATCTTTCCTTAGAAACTACCCCAACACCAACTGTCATCGAAAACAACACAGGAACTAATTTAAGCAGAGACTATTTCCTTCACCAAAACGTAAGGCTGGACGATAAGAGTATTAAATCGCTTATTGCGATCGCCATTCCATTCTCCGACTTGTACTGTCGTGGGTTTGGTAATTAATTGCTGATCAATCCACTGTTCCACTGATGGAATGTTATCACTAGCGATCGCTACTCCAACATCCAGCAAGTTTAAATCAGGTGCCACCAAAATTACTGCATCTCGTTGTACATGAGGAATTAGCCACTCCCACTCTGCCTCATCCAAAATTTTTGTTAATTCCGCTCTTAAATCCGACATCATTTCCCAATTTGTCTTGGCTAACAAACTATTTTACATTAATTACTACTTTTTCACTTCTAGCTCATAACTAAACTTCTGATTTCATTTCATCAATTTCAAATAAAGATACAATTACTCCAGCGATTGGAATAGATATAAAAACACCTAATAATCCTGCTACTCTAGCGCCTACTAGCAAAGCAAAAAATATCACTACAGGATTAAGATTCAGCGCATTTTGCATAATTCGAGGCGCAATCAAGTTGTCTTGTATCTGCTGAAGGACAATACAAGCTATCAATACTTTCACTGCTAACCAAACACCTTGAGACAAGACAAATAGAGTTACTGTGCTTACTGCTAATGTTGCTCCTATACCAGGAATGATATCAACAATTCCGATGATCACTGACAATATTAAAGCAAAAGGTACTTTTAATATTAAAAAAACTAGAAAAGTCGTACTTGTGAGAAATGCACTTAATAACAACTGACCTCTAAAAAATCCCAGAAATGAGCGTCTGATTATATTTGTAAATCTATTGCGACGCTGTTTTGGTACTATTTTTATGATAAAACTCCACAGTTTTTCTCCATCTAGTAACATAAAAAAAGCCACAACTGCAATCAATATAAAAGTCAGAAAATTCGTCATGAATCCTTGTAAAACAGCCAAGCTAGTAACCAGACTAGATACAGCTTGATTTCGTAATTGTTCTTGAATAAAACTTAAATCTATCTGTAAATTACGGTTTTGCAAAAACCCTTCTAGTCGCTCTAATAGAGGTATTAAAGAATTTACAAAGCCAGTTATACTGTCAATTAATTGTTGTCCTTGAGATAAAACCGTTAAGCCTACGGTAATTATCAGACTGCCAATAATCACAATACTGAGCAAAAAAACTACACCAACAGCTACACTGTGGGGCAAAAAACGCCGCAGCCATTGTACAGGATAGCTGAGTAAAAAAGCCAAAATTGCAGCAAATGTAAAAATAACAATGACTGCTTCAAAGTAGGCTAAAAGTTGTACAATTGCCCAGCCAGAAGCAACTAAAAGCAAAAAGCGGACTAACGCCAGATTATTTAATCGCTCCCAAAAATTTTTGGCTTCAAAGCCGCTCATATGCTGTTTAGGGTGAAATTGATGGTAGATTTGCCTAGCAGTTGCATTTAAGCACAAAGTCTGAGAGCTGATTCGTAAACAAAAGCTTAAGATGCCATTCGCCTGACCATAAGACGAATCAATGATCCATAAATCATTGCTTCACTTAACTCGC